>JACKFB010000019.1 GCA_020632695.1 Deltaproteobacteria bacterium | reverse complement strand
TGGCCCAGCGGCTCCCCACGCGCCCGATGGCCCGCCAGGATCTCGAGGCGACGGTGCGGCTCGGCCCCGAGACGGTGGCCAACCTCGAGCTCCTGCGCACGCTGGCCGACGGGCACCGCCGCGGCGCCCTGCTGCACGTCCTCGACCACACCCGCACCCCCATGGGCACCCGCGCCCTCAAGCAGTGGCTGCTCTACCCGCTGACGGACCCGGCGGCCATCCGCGAGCGCCACGACGCGGTCGAGGCGCTGGTGCTCGACCCCATCCTCCGCGCGACGGTGCGCGAGGCCCTCGCCGGCGTGTACGACCTGGAGCGCCTCACCACCCGCATCGCCGCCGGCTCCGCCACCCCGCGCGACCTCGTCGCCCTGGCCGGGTCGCTCGAGCGCCTCCCCGCCCTGGCCTCCGCACTGCTCGACTCCGCCGCCCCCGCGCTGGCGTCGCTGGCCACGCGCCTCGACGCCGTCCCCGAGGTCGGCGCGCTGCTGGGACGCGCGCTGGCCGACGAGCCTCCCGCCACCCTGAAGGACGGCGGCGTGTTCCGCGAGGGCTTCCACACCGAGCTGGACGAGCTCATCGAGATCTCGCGCGACGGCAAGGCCTGGTTCAACCGCTACGCCGAGGGCCTGCGCGCCAGCTCGGGCATCCAGAGCCTGAAGATCCGGTTCAACGGCGTCTTCGGCTACTTCATCGAGGTCACCCGCTCCAACCTCCACCTCGTGCCCGACACCTGGCTGCGCAAGCAGACCCTCGCCAACGCGGAGCGCTACTACACGCCCGAGCTCAAGGACCGCGAGGAGCGGGTGCTCGGCGCTCAGGACCGCCGCATCGCCCTGGAGACCGAGCTCTTCGAGAGCCTGCGCGCGGAGCTGGCCGCCTTCGGCGATCGCATCCGGGCCAGCGCCGAGGCCGTCGCCGCCCTCGACGTCCTCGCCAGCCTGGCCGAGCTGGCCCAGCGGCGCGGCTACGTGCGGCCCGAGATCGACGACAGCGGTCGCCTCGAGATCGTCGAGGGCCGCCACCCGGTCATCGAGACCCTGGTCCCCGCCGGCGAGTTCGTCCCCAACGACGCCTGCCTCGACTGCGAGGGCCCGCAGATCCTGGTCATCACCGGCCCCAACATGGCCGGCAAGTCCACCGTCATGCGCCAGGTCGCGCTCATCGTCATCCTGGCCCAGATGGGCGGCTTCGTCCCCGCCGCCCGCGCGCGCATCGGCGTCGTCGACCAGGTGTTCACACGCGTCGGGGCCTCCGACAACCTGGCCCGCGGCCAGTCGACCTTCATGGTCGAGATGACCGAGACCGCGTCGATCCTCGCCACGGCGACCCGGCGCAGCCTCGTCATCCTCGACGAGATCGGCCGCGGGACCTCGACCTACGACGGCGTCTCCATCGCCTGGGCCGTGGCCGAGGATCTCCACGATCGCGTCGGCGCGCGCACGCTCTTCGCCACCCACTACCACGAGCTCACCGAGCTGGCGGCCACCCGCTCGCGCATCGCGAACATGACCATCGCCGTGAAGCGGTGGCGCGACGAGATCGTGTTCCTCCGCCGCCTGGTCCCCGGCGGTACCAACCGCAGCTTCGGCATCCAGGTCGCCCGCCTCGCCGGCCTGCCCGAGGCCGTCGTGACGCGCGCCCGGGAGGTGCTGAAGCTGCTGGAGGAGCAGGCGGTGGACCGCGACGGACGCCCGCACCTCTCCCGCACCGCCGCCGGAGCCCCCGGGGCGCCCGCGGGCGGCTGGCAGCTCAGCCTCTTCGCGCCGCCCAAGCCCCCGGAGCCGTCGGCCGTCGAGAGCCGCCTCGCCGACATCGACCCCGACTCGCTCTCCCCGCGGCAGGCGCTGGACCTGCTCTTCGAGCTGCGCGCCCTCCTCGACGAGGCGTCGGACGCGTGAGCCCCGCCGCGCGCACGCCGGACCCGCCCATCGTCACCCGCGCCTTCCTGGGGCTGACGGCCGCCCACTTCCTGCAGGCGCTGGGCTACGCGTCCATGCTGCTGCTGCCCGTCCACCTCGAGCACCTGGGCGCCAGCCGCACCGAGATCGGCGCCATCATGGCCGTGTCCGCCGTCGGCGGGCTGCTCTTCCGGCCCCTGGTCGGGTGGGCCCTCGACGCCGTGGGTCGCAAACCGACGCTGCTTGCCGGGACCCTGCTCGCGACCGTGGGCCTCGGGATGGTGGGGCTGGTCACCCGCATCTCGCCGCTGGTCTACGTCGCACGCCTGGTCTTCGGCGTGGGCGTCGGCGCCATGTTCACCGGGTACTTCACCTTCGCCGCCGACCTGGTCCCGCCCACGCGCCGCACCGAAGGCCTGGCGCTCTTCGGCATCTCGGGCCTGGTCCCCGTGCTGGTGAACCCGGCCGCCGAGCGCCTGGGACTGGCGGCCGGCGCCCTCCGCGCCTTCTTCCCGGCGATGGGCCTGGTGGTGCTGGCCTCGCTGCTCTTCCTGCGCGCCGTCCCCGAGCTGCCGCGCACCCGCTCCACCGCCGCCATCCGACCGCTCGCGGCCCTCTTGGAGCTCGGCCGACCTCGACTCTGGCCCGTGTGGCTCGCCACCGTCGTCTTCTCCGGGTTCGTGGCGCTCTTCTTCGCCTTCGCCACCGTCGCCGCCGCCGACCACGGGATGGCCCACCCGGCCGACATCTGGCTCACCTACGCCCTCGGGGCGGCGGTGGTGCGCCTGGGAGGCGGCCGCATCCTCGACCGCATCGGCCCCCGCAACCTGGTGGCGCCCGCCCTCGCCTCCTACGCCTTCGCCGCCATGGCCCTCGGCGGCGCGCAGACCGGCGGCGCCCTGCTCCTGGCGGGCCTGCTGGGCGGCGTCGGCCACGGGTTCTGCTTCCCGGTCCTCGCCAGCCAGGTGGTCTCGCGCGTCCCCGAGCCACGCCGCGGCGCCGGACTGGCCACCTACACCGGCCTGTGGGACCTCTCCGCGCTCACGCTGCCGCCGCTGCTCGGCATGGTCGCCGACGCCCGCGGCGACCGGGCCATGTTCGATCTCGCGGCGCTCGGTGCGGGGCTGCTCCTGGCGCTCTGGGCGCTGCTGGAACACGCGTTCGGCGGGGAGCGAGCCCGGCCCGCCAACGGGGAGCCCGCGGCCGGGGGTCCGGCCTGAGCGGGTCAGGCCGCCTTTTTCGCGGGCGGGCACACGCCGGTACATAGTCGGTCCATGGACCAGGCCATCGATCGCTTCCTCTTGCACCTCGAGCTCGAGCGCGGGCTCAGCGCACACACGATCGCCGCCTACTCCCGCGACCTCCAGCGGCTCCAGACCTTCCTCGGCGACGGCCGCGGCCCCGACGCCTTCGATCGCGGCGACCTCGAGCGCTTCGTCGGCTGGCTCCGCGACTCCGAGGGCCTCGCTGCCCGCTCCGCCGCGCGCACCCTCAGCGGCGTGCGCACCTTCTGCCGCTTCCTCGTCCGAGAGCGCCTCCGCCCCGACGATCCCAGCGCGCTCATCCCGCTGCCGCGCCTGGGACGCCCCCTCCCCGTCGTCCTGGACGAGGCCGAGGTCGCCCGCCTGGCCACCGCGCCTCGCGGCTCCGACGACCCGAGGGCGCTCCGCGACGCCGCCATGATCGAGCTGCTCTACGCCGCCGGCCTGCGCGTGAGCGAGCTGGTGAGCCTCCGCGTGGGCGACGTGGACCCCGACCGCGGCGTCGTGCGCGCCACCGGCAAGGGCAACAAGACCCGCCTGGTCCCGGTCGGCGAGGAGGCCCTGGGCCGCCTGCGCCTCTACATGGAGCTGGGCCGCCCCGAGCTGCTCGATCGCGCGACCCGCCGCGGGCTCCGTCGCCTCCCGTCGACCCTCTTCGTCACCGCCCGCGGACGCGGCATGACGCGCCAGGGCTTCGCCAAGAACCTCGCCCGCCACGCCCGCAGCGCCGGCGTCGAGCGCCCGGTCAGCCCGCACAAGCTGCGCCACAGCTTCGCCACGCACCTGCTCGAGGGCGGCGCCGACCTGCGCAGCGTGCAGACGATGCTGGGCCACGCCGACCTCTCCACGACGACCATCTACACGCACGTGTCCCAGGCCGCCCTCGAGCGCGCCTACGACGCCGCCCACCCCCTGGCGCGCGGCAGCGGCGACGACTCCGGGTCTTGACCGGGGCCCCGACCGGCCCCAAGGTCGCGCCCATGACGCCTGAACTGCTGCTCCATCTCGCGCTGGTCCTGGTCCCGATGATCCTGAGCCTCACGGTTCACGAGTTCGCGCACGCGGCCGTCGCCTCGATGCTCGGGGACGACACCGCGCATCGCCAGGGCCGCTTCACGCTCAACCCCATCAGCCACATCGACCCGATCGGCACCCTGCTGCTCCCCACCCTGCTGGTCCTCAGCGGCTCGGGCATCTTCTTCGGCTGGGCCCGCCCCGTGCCCTTCGATCCCGTCCGCTTCAACCGGCGCATCCGCATGAAGCACGGCATCCTGCTCACCGCCGCCGCCGGGCCGATCTCGAACCTGCTGCTGGCCGTCGTCGCCGCGCTCCTGCTCGGCCTGCTGCCCACGAACGAGGCCTCCTACGCCCTGCTCTCGACGACGGTCATCCTCAACGTCGCCCTCTTCTTCTTCAACATGCTCCCGGTGCCGCCGCTCGACGGCAGCAAGGTCGCCTTCGGCCTGCTCCCCGACTCGGCGACCCCCATGCTCCGGACCCTCGAGCGCCACCGCTGGATCGGGCCGGCGCTCTTCCTCCTCGTCTTCTTCTTCGCCGGCAGCATCATCGGGCGCCCCATCATGTGGGTCTCGGGCGAGATCCTGCAGGTGTTCGGCGGCCTGCGATGACCCGGGGCGGCGATGAGGCCAGCCGCGGCATCCGCCTGCAGAAGCGGATGGCCCAGCTCGGCTTCGGCTCGCGCCGGGCCTGCGACCGCCTCATCGCCGAGGGCCGGGTCACCGTGGACGGCGCACGGGTGACCGAGCTCGGCACCCGCGTCTCGCCGAGCGCGCGCGTCGCGCTGGACGGCAAGGTGGCCGAGGACGTCGGCACCCGCTGCATCGTGCTGCACAAGCCCCCCGGCTACCTGACGGCGCGCACGGATCCCCAGGGGCGGAGGACGGTCTACGATCTCCTGCCCAAGGACGGGCCCTTCCTGGCCCACGTCGGCCGCCTCGACTACCAGACCGAGGGCGTGCTCCTCTTCACCAACGACGGCGACCTGGCGCGCACCCTGCTGCTGCCCGACGCTCGCGTCCCGCGCGTCTACGACGTGAAGGTGCGCGGGCAGCTCTCGCCCGACGCCATCGCCGCCCTCGAGCGCGGGGTGCCTCTGGACGGCAGGGCCACGCTCCCGGTGGTGGTCGAGCGCATCCCGACCCGCTCCCGTCACGACTGGTTGCGCCTCACCCTCTTCGAAGGCAGGAACCGGCACGTCCGCCGGATCCTCGAGGCCGTGGGCCATCCGGTGAACCGCCTGCGGCGCGCCGCCTTCGGCCCGGTCGACCTCGAAGGGCTGGCGCCCGGGTCCTGGCGCCCCCTCGCGCCCGACGAGGTCTCCAGCTTGAGGGCGATGGCCGGCGGCTGAGCTGCGCAGCCGACTACGCACCTCGGCACCTGTGCGCAATTTTTTTCGCACCTGCCGCCCGGGCCCCTTCGGCAAGGATCACGCGCCGTTGCACTCGAGCGCTCGCCCCCGGGCACCCTGAACGGCGCGCTCCAGATTTGAGTTCGAGGCCGCCGGCACCGTACAACAGGGTAGAGAGCGAGCGAGGCCTGCTGCGAAGTTCGCTTCGCGCCCTGCCCCTCGAAAGGAGACTCCCCCGTGCGTATCGCCGTCATCTCGGACCTGCACCTCGGTCGTCGCGACGCGGCCGACCGGTTCGGCCACGATGACACCGACTTCCTGCGCTTCTTGCGCTTCCTCGAGCAGAGCTTCGAGCGCATCGTCCTGCTGGGCGACATCTTCGAGACCCTGACCAGCCCACGCCCCTTCGGTCACGTCGCCGAGCTGCGCGCCGCCCGCGCGGCGCACTCGGAGATCAGCCGCCGCTTCGAGCGCGACTGCTACACCTTCGTGCACGGCAACCACGACCTGGTCGCCGGCCACGTCGAGGGCGCCCCCGACGAGCTGATGCTGCGGCTGGAGGGCACGCGCGTGCTCTTCACCCACGGACACATCTACGACTGGCTGGTCCGTCACGCCCGCTGGCTGAGCGAGAGCGGCGCCTGGCTCGGCGGGGCGCTGCTCCGCCGCGGGATGGACCCTCTGTTCCGCCTCTTCAACGGCGTGGACGGCCTGCTCTCGGGGGTGTCGAAGAACCCCGAGCGCTGCGGCTTCCAGCAGGTCGCCATGCTGAGCGCCCGCGCGCGCGACGCGGACATCGTCGTCACCGGCCACACCCACGTCGGCGTCCGCGCCGAGCATGGGGACCGCCTCTTCCTCAACAGCGGCTCCTGCGCCGAGGGGGCCTTCAGCTACCTGGCCATGGACACGGCCCAGGGCAGCTACTCGGTCCAGCGCTCCTGGTGAGACCGCCCGGGCTGCTCAGGCCGTGAGGCCCAGCCCGCGATCGAGCGCCGCCAGCGCCTCGCCGTAGCCGGCGTCCGCCCCGAAGCGCGCGGTCACCGCCGTCGACACGCTGACCAGCTCCTCGAAGGACGCCACGTCGGCGCGCCCGGTCAGGCCCAGGCGGAACGCGTTGCGCACCAGCGCGCTCGTCGGCACGGCCAGGGCGTCTCCGGCCGCGGCGGCGTCGAGGGCGCCCAGGCGCACCAGCTCCCGCAACACCCAGAAGGGCGCCTCCTCGCCGGCACCGCCGAAGAGCTCGGCGCGCACCACCCGCACCGGCGCGCTCCCCCCACCGGCCGCGCCCAGCCGCTCGATGAGACCGGGCTCGGCGGCCAGGCGCCGGCTGATCCCATGGGCCGGCATCAGCCGGGCCGCCATCGCGCGCACCCAGGGCTCGCTGTCCAGATCCCCCGCGGCGGCGAGCGCCGCGCCGAAGCCGTGCTCCGCCAGGATCGTGAAGAAGCCGGCCCCGCGCAGGCGCTTGACGAAGGCGAAGCCCTGCGGCTGTGGGGGCAGGCCCTCCACCAGAGCGGCCAGCGTTCCCAGCTCGACGAGGAGGGCGTCGCCGGTGGTCTGCTCACCCTCGACGCCCAGCGCCGGCGCGGTCCAGGAGGGCCAATCCCCCAGCTCGCGCCACATCGCGGTGGCGCGGTCTACGAGGCCCGCCACGGCCTGGGCGTCCGCGACCACGCGCGCCGGGCGCGGCCTGGGCGCCGGAGCCAGCGGAGTGCGCGGCGCGGCAGCCGCGGAGGGGGCCCCGCGCTCGACCTCCGGGACCAGCGCGGCCAGGGGGGTCTCGAAGGCCTCCTCGAACGCGGCTTCGGCCTGCGCGATGGCGGCGGCGCTCGGCGGCGCGGGCTCTGGCGGCAGGTCCCCGAACTCCTCGTCCTCGTCGTCCTCGGCCGCCGCCGGCGCCTCGACCTGCGCCGGTGCCGGTGCCGACACGCCGGCCAGCAGGTCATCCTCGTCGTCCTCCTCCTCGGCCTCCTCGGCCATGTCCTCGAGGATCTCCTCGACGTCGATGGACCGCAGCTCGGGGATGACCGCGAGCCCCAGATCGGAGAGCGCCCACCGGATCCCGACCAGCTTGATGTGCCCGCTGGCCGCGAGCCAGTCGATCCACGCCTGGAAGTTGGGGAGGGTGATGTACGTGCCGGGATACACGTAGCTGGTCACCATACGATACAGCTCGTGCACGCTGTGCAGGCGGCCGCCGCCCTCGACGTCCAGGGCCTCCAGCACGTACTTCACGAGGATGACGTTGTCCTTCTTCAGCCGCTGGAAGATCAGCCGCTTGACCTTCTCGTCGTCGGCGCCGGCCTCCATGAGCGCCCGAGCCAGCGCCCCCACCTGCACCGACTTGCGGTCCCACTGCAGGTCGATGAGCGAGAGCATCTGCTCCGCGCGGTCGCGGTCCCACAGGCCGAGTCGCCGCAGGTTCTCCCGGAAGGACTTGAAATCCTTGCCGTCGGGCGCGTTGAGCGCGCCCAGGATGAGGCGCAGCTTGGGGATGTACTGATCGTAGCGGGTCCCCGGCAGGGTCTCGTACTCGACGCGCTGGGCCACGCAAGCCTCCTCGGGATCGTGCGACGGCGGGTCGCGCCTCCGATGCAGGGCGCCGCCGTCGCCGCGGGACGATGAGCACCCCGAGGCTATAGCTCGCCGGCCAGCCCTTGTCACCCGCCGGTCGAACGCTCGAAGGCCCGCTTTTGCAGGGGTCCGCGACCATCGTCCGCCTCGTGCACGGCGCCCATTGACCCGCGGAGGCACGTGCCTATGCTACGCCCCGCTTCGGGGCCGCCGGCTCCGATCACGAACATCGCTCGTTCGTCCATCTCGCGCGTTTGTGACGCGAACGCAGACCCGAATCGCTAGGAGAACCCATGAACTTCAAGCCGCTCAACGACCGGATCCTGGTCAAGCGCGTGGAAGAGGAGACCAAGACAGCCGGCGGGATCATCATCCCGGACTCGGCCAAGGAGAAGCCGCTGCAGGGCGAGGTTCTCGCCGTCGGCTCCGGCAAGATCCATGAGGACGGCAGCGTCCGCGCCATGGACATCCGGGTAGGCGACAAGGTGCTCTTCGGCAAGTACGGCGGCACCGACATCAAGATCGATGGCGAAGACCGGATCATCCTGCGCGAGGACGACGTCCTCGGCATCGTGGAGGGCTGAACATGGCAGCGAAGGACATCCTGTTCGGGCGTCAGGCCCTCGAGCGCGTGCTGGCCGGCGTCGACGAGCTGGCGAACGCCGTGAAGGTGACGCTCGGTCCCAAGGGCCGGAACGTGGTCATCGAGAAGAGCTTCGGCGGCCCCACGGTCACCAAGGACGGCGTCACCGTCGCCAAGGAGATCGAGCCTCAGGACGCGGCAGCGCGTCTGGGGGCGCGCATGGTGCGCGACGTGGCCAGCCAGACCTCCGACCGCGCCGGTGACGGCACGACGACGGCGACGGTGCTGGCCCAGGCGATCTTCCGCGAGGGCCTCAAGCTCGTGGCGGCCGGCGTGGATCCGATGAGCATCAAGCGCGGCATCGACGCCGCGGTCGAGGCCATCGTCCCGGCGCTGCACGAGATGTCGCGCCCCGCCTCGGATCACGGCGACATCGAGAAGGTCGGGACCATCTCGGCCAACGGTGAGGCCTCCATCGGCAAGATCCTGGCGGACGCCATGGAGCGCGTCGGCAAGGAGGGCGTCATCACCGTCGAGGAGGGCAAGGGGATGGAGACCACCCTCGACCTCGTCGAGGGCATGCAGTTCGACCGCGGCTACCTCTCGCCCTACTTCATCACCGACCAGGACGGGATGCGGGTCGAGCTCGAGAACCCGCTGGTGCTGCTGGTCGAGAAGAAGATCTCGACGCTGCGGGACATCCTGCCCCTGCTCGAGCAGGTGGCGCGCGCCAACCGGCCGCTGCTCATCATCTCGGAGGACGTCGAGGGCGAGGCCCTGGCGGCGCTGGTCGTCAACCGGCTCCGCGGGACGCTCCAGGTCGCGGCGGCCAAGGCTCCCGGCTTCGGCGATCGCCGCAAGGCCATGCTCCAGGACATCGCCATCCTCACCGGAGGCGAGGTCGTCAGCGAGGAGCTGGGCACCAAGCTGGAGAACGTCCAGCTCGCCGACCTGGGCTCCTGCCGCAAGGCCGTGCTGACCAAGGACGACACGACGCTGGTCGAGGGCGCGGGCGACGACACGGGCATCAAGGGCCGCATCGCGCAGATCCGTGCGCAGATCGAGGACACGACCAGCGACTACGACCGCGAGAAGCTGCAGGAGCGCCTGGCCAAGCTGGCGGGCGGCGTGGCGGTCATCAAGGTCGGCGCGGCCACCGAGACCGAGATGAAGGAGCGCAAGGCCCGCGTGGAGGATGCGCTACACGCGACCCGCGCGGCCGTCGAGGAGGGCGTGCTGCCCGGCGGTGGTGTGGCGCTCATCCGGGTGCGTGCCGCCCTGGACAGCCTCGAGCTCACCGACGCGCGGCGCTTCGGCGTCCAGCTCGTGCGGCGCGCGGTCGAGGAGCCGCTCCGCCAGATCGCGCTGAACGCGGGCGACGAGCCCTCGGTCGTGGTCGACAAGGTGGAGAACGGCAAGGGCGCCTTCGGCTACGACGCGCGCAACGGCGTGTTCTGCGACCTCATCGAGGCGGGCATCCTGGACCCGACGAAGGTCACGCGCACCGCGCTGCAGAACGCGGCCAGCGTGGCGGGTCTGCTGCTGACCACCGACGCGCTGATCGTGACGCACACCAAGGACGACGGCGACGACGAGTAGCCGGGTGGGGCGCGGGAGGATCGACGATCTCCCGCGCCCCGACTCGACATGGGGACGGGCTCTCATGGCTGACGACACGACGGCGGATCCGAAGGCGGATGCCGGCGCGGCGAGCGAGGTCGCGGATTCGGCTCAGGAGCAGGCCCAGCGGGCCGCCCAGGACGCCGAGGCGAACCCGGAGGACGCGAGCCGCAAGGGCGAGGACGGCGCAGGCGAACCCGAGGGAGCGCCCGAGCCGAGCACGGACGCGCGTACCCTGCGCATCCGCTTGCTGGAGCGCGAGCTCGCCGAGCGCGAGCAGACCCTGCACGAGTACATCCGGGCCCACAAGAAGGCCCAGGCGGACCTCGAGGCCTTCCGCGATCGCCTCAAGCGGGACCTCGACAGCGAGATCGAGATCGGGCGCGCACGGGTGGTCGAGCGACTGCTCGACGTTCACGACAACCTGGCCCGCACGGTGGAGGCGGCCCAGGGCGGCGGGAGCCTGGAGAGCCTTCGCTCCGGCGTCGAGCTGGTGGCACGGCAGTTCCTGCAGCGGATGGAGGAGATGGGCCTGGTCCGGGTGGACCCCACCGGCGAGACCTTCGATCCCAACTCGATGGAGGCCCTGTCGGTGGTGCCGGTGGGCGACCCGTCTCAGGACGGCAAGGTCGTGGCGACCGTGCGACCGGGATTCCGACTGGGCGAGCGCGAGCTGCGCCCGGCCTCCGTGGTGGTGGGCCGACGCTCCTGAGGGGTCCGCGTCCGCGTGACGCGGCGCAGGATGCCCGGGCAGGCGCGCGCTGCGACCGGGCCCGGTCCGCGCGTCCCCTCGCCCTGCGCGGGGATCCTGGGTTATGCTCCGAGCGCCTGGCTGGGCAGGTCTTCTTGCGGCTCGCGCGCCAGCCACACGCGTCCAGCATGCCGGCCCTGCTCGTAGGCTACTGAAAAGACGTCGCTGTCGCCGCGCTCGAACCGACGCCCTCGGCCCCGCCGAGCGGCCGGATCGGCGCCTCGCCGCGGGAGGTCGCGCCAGTGGATGGGGCAGGCAACGGAAACGTCAACGGACGTGTGGTCGCGGGCCTGCTGGACTTTGCGGTGGCCAGGGACGGCGCCGAGGCCGTGCACGAGCGGCTGCTCGAGGCGGGGCTGGCCCGCTGGACGATGGGGCCGACCTCGGCGTGGGTGGACGACGCCGAGCTGGCGGCGCTGGCCGCGGCGCTGGGCACCGACGGAGAACGTCCGGAGAGCACGGCCCGTGAGGCCGGATTCCACGCCCTGACCAGCGCGCCGCTGGAGCCGCTGGCCGGCCTGGTCGACTTCTTCCAGGCGCCCGAGGACCTCTACGCGGCCTTCCCGAGCTTCGCGGCCTTCCTCGTGCGCGGTCCCACGCTCACGGTGCCCCAGGTGGAGTCCACCCGGGCGGTGATCCAGCTCGTGCCGCCGGCGAGCGGGGGGATGGAGGGGGTCGTGCTGGCCTTCCTGCTCGGGCTGCTCGAGGGAGTGCCGGCGCTGTGGCGCCTGGCGCGGGGACGCTGCGACGTGTCGGTGCAGGCCTCGGGCGCGGGCGATGTGCGAAGGCGCTACCGCTTCGAGGTGACCTGGTCCGGTACGCCCAGCGGACCCGCCCACGCGCCGACGCCGCTCCAGGCCGCCAGCCGCGAGACCAGCGAGTCGCTGACCCAGGGCCTGCGCCTGGCCAGCCTGGGCCGCCTGGCCGCGGCGACCGCGCACGAGTTCAACAACGCCCTCACCGGCATCCTGGGCTACGCCGACCTCGGACTGCAGGCCAGCGATCCCGCCACGCGCGAGCGGGCCTTCAACATCATCCGGGAGACCGGCGCCCAGTCGCACCGCCAGGTGGCGGCGCTGATGCGCTTCTCGCGGGGGCGCCGTCGCGTCGAGCCCGAGGGCGCGGCCGTGGACCTGGGCCAGATCGCCCAGGAGGTCTCGGCGCTCGTCGGCATCATGAGTCGGTCGGGGCGGGTCCGCGTGGAGCTGGACATGGTCGCACTGCCGCGGGTGTCCGGGCGGCGCAACGCGCTGCAGCAGATCGTGCTGACGGTGGTGCAGCACGCCATCGAGGCGATGCCGGCGGCCGGCGGCACGGTGCGCATCCAGGGGCGCGTGTCCGGCGATCGGGTGCGCGTGGAGGTGAGTTCCGACGAGCCCGGCGACCGGCACCCGAAGACGCCACCGCCGGTACCGCGGGTGACGCCGGCGCACGGGCTCGCGCGTGAGCTGCACGTGGTCGCGCTGGTCGCCAAGGCGATCGGGTCCCAGCTCGAGTTCCTCCCGGGGCGCGGGGAGTTCCCGCGGGCGCTGCTGACCTGCCCGGTCGCCGACCGCGAGGGGGTGGAGTCGCCGCGGCGCGGGGGGGAGAGCGGATTCCACGTGCCGCCCGGCGGCCGCGGGGCCGGCGGCGTCACCATGGAGGTGCTGGTGGTCGATGACGAGCCGGTCATCCGCACCCTGCTCGCCGACATCATCTCCCACCGCGGCCACGTGGCCACCCCCGCGGTCAACGGCAGCGAAGCCTGGAAGCTGCTGGCCCAGCGCCACTACGACGTCGTCTTCCTGGACGTGCTGATGCCGGTGATGAGCGGCCTGGAGCTGCTCGAGCGCATGCAGACGATGAGCCCGCGTCCCCAGGTCGTCATCATGAGCGGCAAGCTCACCGAAGCGATCGAGGAGACCCTGCGTCGGCACCCGGGAGTGGCGCTGCTCAGCAAGCCCTTCCCCATGCAGCACGTCACCGAGCTGCTGGACCGTCAGTCCCGTGCGCTGGCCGCACGCTCGGCGCCGAGCGACTCGTGAGCGGCGCGCCCCCGTCGCGCGTGCGGCCCCGGAGCGCGCGTCCTCCCGCCCTTGCCGCACCTGTCCCCCTATGGCACACACACCGGGTCCCCGATCCCACGGTTCGCCAGTGATCCTGCCCTCCCCCCCCTCCCCCCTCACCGCGCGCAAGCCCGCGCAGCGGCTGGTGACGCCCGCGCTCGCGGCGATCCTCCTCCTGAGCCCGGCGTGTCGGGCGCCGCGCGACCCCGACCTCGAGCGCCGCGTCGCCGAGGCGGCCGTCCCGACCGGCACCGAGGCTCCCCCGGCGGCCGCGCCGGCGCCGGAGCCGGCGAAGCCCGAGCCCGCCAGCCCCGGCAACGCGACCGTCGTCCCCAAGGCCGGCGAGGAGGAGGTGCGCACGCTGAGCGATGAGGAGATCCAGGCGATCCTCGCGGCGGTGCCGGGTCAGGGCCCCGTGCTGAGCGCCATCCTCCACACCGAGCGAGGCGACATCCACTGCACGCTCGACGCCGAGGCCGCGCCGCAGACCGTGGCCAACTTCGTCGCCCTGGCCACGGCCCAGCGCCCGTGGCGGGACCCGGACACCGGCGAGCTGATGCACACGCCGCTCTTCGATGGCCTGGACTTCCACCGCATCATCTCAGGCTACATCGCGCAGACCGGCAACCCCGGCGGCCACGCGGGCGGCCCGGGCTGGCGCATCCCCCGCGAGGCCGGCATCCCCGACGCCTACGACGGCGAGGGCATCATGGGCATGGTCGACGCGGGCGACGACACCCACGGCAGCCAGTTCTTCATCACGCTGCGCCCGGCGAAGAGCCTGAGCGGGCGCTACACGCCGTTCGGACGCTGCGGGGACCTGGGGGTCGTGCGCACCATCGCCGACGCCGAGAAGAAGCCCGTCGAGGGCGGCAAGACCCCCACGCGGCCCGTGGATCCCGTGCGACTCGAGAAGGTCGAGGTGCTGCGACGCGCCGCCGAGTGAGGAGTCCCCGGGCCCGGCGGGCCGAGCCCTTCAGCGCTCCTCGGGGGCGCCCGCCTCGGTCTCCGGCTCGTCCTCGTCGCTCTCCAGCTCCCGGGTGAACACGCCGAGCGCCTTGTCGACCGCGGCGCCAAGGCGACTCTTCTTCTGGCGGTCGCCGCCTCTGCTGGCGTCGGCCTTGGCGGCCCCCCGCGCCGACTCACCCGCCGCCTCATCGGCGCGGGCCCCCTGGCCGCGCGCGGCGCTCCTGACCTTGACCCGCGGCTTGGGCATCACCCCCTGGTCGTTGGGGATGAACCGGATCTCGGTGCGCACCTCGAAGCTCACCGAGGTCAGGATCTTCTGGACCTCGCCCGCGATGTCCAGGTTCTCCAGGAACTTGCGGATCTGGACCCCGACGACCCGCACCACCTCGTCCTTGGCGCTGTCGGTCTGCCGCATCACGTGCGAGAGCACCTCGCGCGGCACCGCGTCGCGGATGACGTCGTCCGCGGACAGGGCCATCCGGATGCCGGAGGCCAGCGCCTTGCGTAGCCCCTCGGACACGCCGGCGCGGCCGTCACGACCCAGCTCGGCCTCCGCCGCGCTGCGCGCCGCCTCCTCGGCCCTGGCCTGCGCGTCGCGCGCGGCCGCCTCGCGAGGTCCCGTGTCGCGCGCTCGCGCACCCTGCGGCCCCGTCCCGCGCCCTGCCTTCTGCGACGCCGCCCTCTCGGTGGCCCCGACCTCACGCACGCCGGCCCTGGCGTCGTTCGAGGGCGCCTCCGCCCCCTCTGAGTCCCTGGTGTCCCCTCCGTCCGGCCGTGCCATCCTCTCCTCCTCGCGGTCGACCCGCGCGTGCTGGGCTTCACGATGCGGAGGGCGCCCGCCTTTCGCAAGCGAAAGAGCCTCGACGCCCCCGCACTGCCTGTGCCGGAGCCGGCCCCGACCGCCGCCGGCCGGGACCCGTGCGCCGCCCCGATTTCCATTGACCGTCTGCGGCCTCGTCTCTATCATGCTGCGGCTCCGGGCCCCCGCGCATCTCGCCGGAAACCCCTTGCGAATCATGAAGATACCCTCACTGAGCATCGCTGTGGACGAGATTGCCGACGCCGGCTGGCTCGTGCGCGCCGATCTTCCAGCGAGTTGGGTGGCTGAGAGCTTGCTTCCCCCGTACCAGGCCCTGTCTCCGGTCTCCCTGGACCTCGAGGCCCGACGCGTCGGCGACGCCGTGCACGTGCAGGCCAAGGTGCAGGCGCAGCTCGGGTTCGTGTGCAGCCGCACGGGTGAGCCCGGCACCACCACCCTGGATCTCGACCTGCACGAGCTCTTCGAGCGAGGCAACACGAAGGCGCTGAACCTCCGCGCCGGCGTCGACTCCGACGCGCTGGACGGCGACGAGCCCTACCACATCGTCGACGGCCGGCTGGACGTCGAGCCCTTCTTGCGCGAGCAGATCGTGCTGGCGCAAGACCCATGGCCCACCGCCGACGAGGCGCCGGAGCCGGTTGAAGAGGAAGCGATCTGGTCCAGCGGGGGAAAGGATGTCGACCCTCGCTGGGCGAAGCTGAAGGACATCGAGCTGAGCTGAGCTGCGCCCCGGCGTGGTTCGGCCTTTGCCGCAAGGAGGCCGAGATGGCCGTCCCAACGAACAAGAAGAGCAAGTCCAAGCGCGATATGCGTCGCGCCAACCACGACCGCATCACGCTGCCGCAGGTGTCGATCTGCGACAACTGCGGCGCCGATGTGCTGAGCCACCGCGCCTGCCCGGCGTGCGGCTGGTACAAGGATCGCATCGCGATCCCGCAGCGCGTGGTGGCCGCCGAGATCGAGGGCGACGGCGCCGCGAGCTGAACGTGGGGGCGCCTCCTCTGCGCATCTGGGTCGGGAGCGATCACGCCGCCATCGCGCTGCGTCAGGCCATCGTGCGCCATCTGCGCTCGGGCGGTCACAGCGTCGACGAGGTGGGGCCCCAGGCCGGCGAGCGGAGCGACTACCCGGACGCCGCCGAGGCGGTGGCGCGCGCGGTGGCCGAGGGGCGCGCCGATCGAGGAGTGCTGGTGTGCGGCACCGGCATCGGGGTCAGCATCGCGGCCAACAAGGTCCCGGGGATCCGAGCCGCCCTGGTGCACGACCCGGTGACCGCGCGGCTGGCCGCGGAGCACAACGACGCGCAGGTTCTCTGCATGGGCGGCCGGCTGCTGGCGCTCGAGTACGCGGTGGACCTGGTCGACGTGTGGCTGCAGACGGCGTTCGAGGCGCGCCACCAGGCCCGCCTGGACAAGATCACGGCGCTCGAAGCGGGGTCCTGACGATGCTCTGTCCCTTCTGCGCCTCCCCGGACAACCGCGTGGTCGACTCGCGCATCGCGCGCGAGCGCCGGGCCATCCGCAGGCGCAGGGTGTGCGAGAGCTGCCAGGAGCGCTTCACCACCTACGAGGAGGTGGAGGAGTCGCGGCCCGACGTCCTCAAGAAGGACGGCCAGAGCGAGCCCTTCAGCCGGGAGAAGGTGCTGCAGAGCCTGCGGCTGGCTTGCAAGAAGCGGCCGGTGGCGCTCGATGATCTGATCGCGTTCGTCGAGCAGCTCGAGGCGCGCTTCGCCGCGCTGCCCCGCCGGGCGGTGACCTCGCAGGAGGTGGGCGATCGCGCGCTGGCGTTCCTGCGCGAGCGGGATCCGGTCGCCTACGTGCGCTACGCCTCGGTGTACCGCTCCTTCAAGAACGTCGAGGAGTTCATGGCCGAGCTGCGGCGCTTCCAGGAGGAGGAGGCCGGCAGCGAGCGACCCGCCGAGCGGACGTGAGCGCAGAGGCCCGCTGGATGCGCCTGGCCTTGGACGAGGCGGAGCGCGGCCGCGGCACTACGAGCCCGAACCCGATGGTGGGCGCGGTCATCGTCCGGGACGGAGCGATCCTGGCTACGGGCTTTCACGCGCGGGCCGGCGGGCCCCACGCCGAGGTCGTCGCGCTCGAGGCCGCCGGGGAGGCGGCGCGCGGTGCGACGATGTTCGTCACGCTCGAGCCTTGCTGCCACACGGGTCGCACCGGTCCCTGCACCGAGGCCCTCCTGGCGGCGGGGATCGCGAGGGTCGTCGTCGGAGCCATGGACCCGAACCCGCGCGTCGCCGGAGGCGGCGTGGCCCGGCTGCGCGCGGCGGGCGTCGAGGTGGAGACCGGCCTGCTCGCCGAGCAGTGCGAGGCGCAGAACGAGGCGTTCCGGCGCTGGATCGTCAGCGGCCGCCCCTTCGTGACGCTCAAGCTGGCGCAGAGCCTGGACGGGCGCATCGCCGCCCGCAGCGGAGACAGCCGGTGGGTGAGTGGCGAGGCGGCGCGCGCCGAGGTGCACGCGCTGCGGGCCGAGAGCGACGCCGTCATGGTCGGAAGCGGCACGGCGCTGGCCGACGACCCGCGGCTGACGGTGCGCGACGCGCCCGCGCCCGGCGGACAGCCGCTGCGGGTGCTGGTGGACGGGGCGCTGCGGGTGCCGCTCGGCGCCAGGCTCTTCGAGGGCACGGCCGAGGCGGGCCTCGTCGTCGCCACCCGCGAGCCGGCCGATGGACCGGAGGCCCTGGCGCGACGCGCGGCGGGGGCCGAGGTGCTCTCGCTTCCCGGTCGAGGCGCCGCGGCAGGACGGGTGGCCCTGGACGCCCTGATGGACGCCCTGGGCTCGCGCGCGGCGCGGCCGGTGACCTCGCTGCTGGTCGAAGGTGGCGGCGCGCTGGCTGGCGCGCTGATCGCTGGCGACCTGGTGGACGCGTTGCGCCTGTACGTCGCGCCGCTGCTCATCGGCGGCGACGGCGTCCCGAGCGTCGGCGCGCTGGGGCTCGATGCGGTGGCCGCCGCGCCGCGCTTCAGCATCGACGCCGTGCGACGGGTCGGCGACGATGTGTGCATCGAAGCGCGCCGAGCGCGGCGCGAGGAGGCGGGCTGAGGTGTTCACCGGCTTGATCGAGGACCTGGGCCGGGTCGAGGCCATCGCCCCGCGACCGCGCGGTGCGCGGCTGACGGTGATGACGTCGCTGCCCCTGAGCGAGGTCGGCCTCGGTGACAGCATCGCCGTCGACGGCGCCTGCCTGACCGTGGTCGAGCTGGGCTCGGAGCGCTTCGCGGCGGACGTCAGCGAGGAGACGCTGAGGCGCACGGCCCTGGGAGCGGCGCGGGCTGGCCAGCGGGTGCACCTGGAGCGTGCGCTGCGGCTCGGAGACAGGTTGGGAGGTCACCTGGTCCAGGGTCACGTCGACGCGGTGGGCCGGGTGCTGGCGGTGAGCCGCGTCGGTGACGGCTTCGAGGTACGGTGGGAGCTGCCGGAGCAGCTCCTGGATACGGTCGTCGAGAAGGGGTCGATCGCCGTGGACGGGGTCAGCCTCACGATCGCCAGCCTGTCGGGCGCGTGCATCAGCGCCGCCATCGTCCCGCACACGGCGGCACGGACGACCTTGACGAGCAAGGCCGCGGGCGCCGCGGTGAACATCGAGACCGACATGATCGGGAAGTATGTGCGCCGCGCGCTGGAGCGCCGCGGGCCCGGCGGCGGCGGCGGCGGCGGGTTGGACGTGGAGGCGCTGACCAGGGCGGGCTTCATGTAGGCTGCCGCCAGCGGCGGCGCCGTAGCCTCGCGAGGAGCCGCAGCGGGGGGCGCCCAGGCGACGCGGAGGCCGCCGGGCGCAGGCGCGCCGATGACGGGCGAGCCGCGATGGGGGATGATGCGAGCGGTCGGCTGTGGTATGAGCCGGCGCCCGCGGGAGGGAGGCACCATGCGCACGGTGGAAGGACATCTGGACGCCAAGGGTCGACGCTTCGGCGTGGTGGTCACCCGATGGAACAGCTTCATCACCGAGCGGCTGCTGGAGGGGGCGTTGGACGCGCTGAAGCGGCACGGCGTGGCCGATGACGCCGTCACCGTCGTGCGCGTGCCCGGCGCCTTCGAGGTCCCGCTGGTGGTGCAGCGCCTGTGCCAGAGCGGCACGGTGGACGCGGTGGTGGCGCTGGGCTGCGTCATCCGCGGCTCCACGCCGCACTTCGACTATGTCGCCGGCGAGGTCTCCAAGGGCGTGGCGCAGGTCAGCCTGGCCACCGGCGTCCCGGTCGGGTTCGGCGTGCTGACGACCGACACCATCGAGCAGGCCGTCGAACGCGCCGGCACCAAGGCGGGCAACAAGGGCTTCGAGGCAGCGACGACGGCCATCGAGATGGTCGACCTCCTCGGCGCGCTGGAAGGGTGAGACCGCGTGGGGAACCGACGAAGGGCGCGCGAGCTGGCGCTGCAGACACTGTACGCCTTCGAGTTCGGCAACCGGTCGCTCGCCGAGGCGATCGAGGACATGCGCGGCCGAGCCGCCGAGCCGCCGAGCGACGATGAGGACCTCGGCACGCTGGTCCGCGGCGGCACCGACGTGCAGGAGTTCGCCGAGGGGCTGGTGCGCGGCGTTCTCGAGAACCGGGACGCCATCGACGAGATGCTGGGCCAGTACTCGACCAACTGGAAGGTGCACCGGATGGCGCTTGTGGACCGCAACATCCTGCGCATGGCGACCTTCGAGCTGCGGCACCTGCGGGAGATCCCACCGAAGGTGACGCTCAACGAGGCGGTCGAGATCGCCAAGCGCTATGGCTCGCGCGACTCCGGCGCCTTCATCAACGGCATCCTCGATCGCATCGCCTCCCTCCCGCGGCCGTGAGCCGCCGCGCCCGCATCGACGTCGAGGTCGCCAATCTCAGGCGGCTGGACGACTGCCCGGGCGACCTGCTGATCCTGACCGTCTTCGCCGACGAGCGCCCCCTGCCGGGGCTGGCCGGGCTCGCCGACTGGCGCCTGTGCGGCGCGCTGAGCCGCTGGTTCTTGGAGGGCTTCGTGACCGGAGAGGCCGGTGAGCGCGTGCTCTATCCGACCCGCGGGCGCCTGAGTCACCCCAAGCTCTTCCTGTTGGGGCTCGGCCCCCGCGCCCAGCACCGCACCGACCGGGCCTGCCTGCTCGCGCGCGAGGGGATGGCGGCGGCCATCGCGCTCGGTGCCGCTCGCATCACCTGCGGCCTCTTCGGGATGGAGCGCCTCCCCACGCCGCTCGAGCGCAGCGTGCCGGAGCTGCTGGCGACGCTGACGGCCGACCCGGCGCTCGAGTTGCTCACGCTCACCGTGGAGGCGCCGCTGGTGGACCGCGTCAAGGAGATCACGGGCATGGCTCGGCAAGCGTGAGCGCAGCCGCGGTCGGGACGCCAGGCGGCAGCGCCCCACCGAAGAGCAGCACTCCCGCCGAGGGGTGGAGCCCCATCGCGGTGCCCTCCGCCCAGGCCGGCCACGGACCCGTGGCCGAAAGCGGGGCCGCGCTACCGGCGGCCAGATCCACCGCGGTGAGGGTGCTCCCCCCGTGCAGTAGCAGCGCGGTCGCGCTCGCCGCGTCGTAGGCGAAGGCCGCGATCGGCGACACCGCGGGCGTGGCCTGCCCCACGGGCGTCCAGGCGCCATCGTAGCGCCACACCGTCAGGCTCCCCTGGGCGTCGCGGGCGGCCAGCCGCAGGCCGTCGGCGATGGCTCCGCCGGCCAGCTGGACCGCGTCGATGGGCCCGTCTCCGTCCTGGGCGCTCGACCAGAGCGCCTCCCAGCCCAGGGTGGCAAGCGTGAGCCGATAGAGCACCACGTCGCCGCCGTCCTCCACGCCGGCCATCCAGGCCACCGTGCCCGAAGGCGAGACGTCGAGCACCGGTCGCCGGATCGCCGGCGGGGGCGTGCCCTGGACGTCAGGCCTCGCGAAGGCCTGGGACGCCGGATCGTAGGTCCACAGCGCCGCCGAGGCTCCGCCTTCGCCCGGGAGCTCGCCGCCGAACAGGAGCACGCGCTTGCCCACCGGATCCCAGAGCGCGGCCGCGCCAGCCACGGCCGGGCGCGTCTTGTCGTAGTCGGCGGCCGTGGCCGGGAGCGCGGCGACCTGCTCGGCGTAGGTCCCGGTCTCCGGGTCGAGGCCCCACGCGTCCTGGAGCGGCATGCCCCCGGGTCGCCGGTGTCCGCCCAGAAGCCACGTCGCGCCGGTGTCGCGGCGCACGGCCAGCGCCGCCCCCACCCTCGGCTCGGGCCCGGCCCACGGGGAGGCGGTCGCCCACCCGGCGCCGGGCTCGGCGCGACGCCAGACCTGCCGCAGCGCGCGCCCGCTGGCCCCGACGCCACCGGTCAGCACCAGGGCGCCGCCGGCGTCCACGAAGGCCAGGGCGCCCGCGCTCGCCCCGAGATCGGCGGGCGGGGTGTCGGCGCTCCAGGCCGCCTCGTCGAAGGGGAGCCGCCACGCGTCTGCCAGGGGCTCGGCGCCGCTGACCAGCGCGTCGCCGCCGCCGCCGGCCCCGCCGACCACGACCAGCGCGTCGCCGAAGATGGCGACGGCCGCGCTGACCCGGTCCGAGGGCGCACCGGCCGCCGCCCCGAAGGGCTCCCACTCCTGGCCGGCCTTCCCCGTCCAGCGCTCGGCGAAGCTCGCTCCGCCCTGCCCGCCCACCAGCACCAGCCCGCCCGAAGGCAGCGCCAGGGCCGCGTGCCCGGTGCGGGTCGCCGCCTGCGGGACCGCATCGTCCCACACCACGCGCACCACCCCGCCGACCAGGGACACCGTGCCGATGAGCGTCGCCGCCAGGCCGTCGCTGCCCAGCCCGCCGTGCAGCACGAGGCGCCCGCCCCCCAGCGCGGTGAGGCTGTGGAATCGCCGCTGGGGGCGCTGACCGCCCAGGGCGCTCACGTCCTGGATCGCCTCGCTCCAGGTGCCGGTGCTGGGATCCAGCCCCCAGAGATCGTCGAGCGGCACCACGCCCTCACCGCTGACCAGGCCCGCGATCGGCCCGCCGCCCTCGGGCAGCGAGGCGCCGCCGTGCATCAGCACGCGCTTGGTCTTGGGCTCCCACGTCATCGCGTGCCCAGCCCGGGCCGGCGGTCCCCCTGCCCCGACCATCCCCAGCGGCGTCCAGCCGTCGTCGGCCGGGTCGAAGCGCCAGGTGTCGCCCAGGGTCGCGCCCACCGGCGGCGCGCCGTCCACGCCGGGCACCGCCGCGACGCCGCCATAGACGATCGGCCGGCCGTCGTCGGGCACGGCCGCTTCCAGGTGCAGCCGGCCGGCGGGCTGGGCGTCGCGCCGCTCGCTGACCTCGCCGCTCAGCAGCTTGGGGAGGCCCCCATCGGTGAGCCCGTCGCAGTCGTTGTCCAGCCCGTCGCACGAGGTCTCCTTCGCCTCGTAGAGCGGGTCCCCCAGATGGGCGCACACCCAGTCCGCCCCCTGGCAGGCCACGGGATAGCCTGCGTAGGCGGCGCACACCCCCTTCAGGGGACACTCGATGTCGTCCGGCGCCGGGATGGCCCCGTCGTCGGTGAGCCCGTCACAGTCATTGTCGAGGCCATCACAGAGCTCGGGCGCCCCGCCGGCGTCCACCACGCAGACGGCCATTGGCCGCGTGCCGGGCGTCGGGTCGGGATCGCACTCCACCTTGCCCGTCGAGCCCACGCACAGCCCCTTCCCGGTGCAGGCCGCGCCCAGCGGCAACCCCTCCTGGGTCACCAGCCCCTCGTCGGTCTGCCCGTCGCAGTCGTCGTCGAGGCCGTTGCAGCTCACCTCGTCTCCGAACTCGAAGCCGGGCACCCCCGTGTACGAGCACCCCACGAGGTCCTCCACGCAGAACACGCTGCTGGGCGTGAGCTGTCCGCACACCCCGAGATCGGGACACGAGAGCGCCAGCCCGGCCACCTCGTCGGTCAGTCCGTCGCAGTCGTCGTCGATGCCGTTGCACGCCTCGGTGCCGCCGCTGCCCTGCTCCAGGGTCGAGCAGGTGGCCTCACCCCCCTCGCAGATCACCTCGCCGCCTTCACAGGCGCCGGTCCCGCACGGCTCGCCCACGTTGGCCGTGCTGCCGTCCGGGCCCACCCAGGCCAGCCCCTCGTCGGTCTCGCCGTCGCAGTCGTCGTCGGCGCCGTCGCAGATCTCCGCCGTGCTCTGGTCGTCCGTCCCGGTCGGCTCGGTCGAGCAGATGCCCGAACCGGTGGTCGGCTCGCACTCGACCACCCCCTCGGTCAGCCCGCAGGCCCCCGCCGCGGTGCACGGCTGCCCGTAGGCGATCTCGCTGCCGTCGGGCGCCAGCCACACCGTGCCGTCGTCGGTGATGCCGTTGCAGTCGTCGTCGATGTTGTTGCACGGGATCTCGGCCGCGGCGCCCTGGAACGTGCTGCCACCCGCGTTCACCGAGCAGATGGCCCGCGCCCCGGGCCCGCACTCCACGGTGCCCTCGGCCTCCGAGCACGCGCCCACACCGCGGCAGCTCTTGCCCACGCCGCGCTCGCTGCCGCGGTCCAGGTAGGTCATCAGCTCGTCGGTCTGACCGTCGCAGTCGTTGTCGCGCGCGTCGCAGCGCACCTCGATGCCCGCGTCGTAGCCATCGACGGCCGCGTAGTCGCAGCGCAGCGTCGGCTCCTCGGTCGCCGCCGCCGCCGCGTCGCAGGACGCGGTGATCGGCGCGCCCGCGCACACCCCGCGGCGCAGACAGGCCTGTGCCGCCAGCACGGTCACGTCGGTCTCGGCGACCTCGTCGAGCGGGTCGTCCTGGTCCTTGATGCAGTCGTGGTCGTGGTCGATGAGCGCGCTCTCCAGCGCGTCGTGGCTGAGGTTGAGCTCGGGATCGTTGTCGCCGTCGGCGTCGAGCGGGTGCAGGAAGTCGGCGCCCACCTCGGTCGCGTCGTCCAGCCCGTCGCCGTCGGTGTCCCGCGCGAAGGGGTCGGTGTTGAGGATGGCCTCCACCTTGTTGATGAGGCCGTCGGGCTCCTCGTCGGCCTCCGGGTCCAGGCAGCGGTCGCGGTAGCAGAAGCCCGACTCGCACTGCTCCTGGTCGTCGCAGATGCCGCCGTTCTTGCGCCGCCCGTCCGACGCGCAGGCGAGCAGCGAGGTGGTGGTGGCCAGCAGCAGCCAGGCGAGCCAGGGGAAGGCCAGTCGCTGACCGATCATCGCGTTCCTTGGGCTGGGGGGCACGGTCGCGCTATACCGTCGGGGCACGCGGACCGGGGTGCGGGGGCGCAGCCCAGGATACCAGGGGGCCGGATTTGACGCACAGGGACATCGGCACTCGGGCGGCCCTGGCGTCGGGGCTGGTCGCGCTGCTGCTCGCCGGGGTCGCAGGCGCCGCGCCGCCGGCAGAGGGCGCCGGGAGACCGTGCGTCCCGGCCGCCCCCGGCGAACGCTTCGACGTCGACTGGCGCGAGGTGCCGCTGCGCTCGGTCACCCGCCTCGTGAGCTGCGCGCTGGAGCGCTCGCTGCTCTTCAGTCCGCAGACCCTGGGCGACCGACGGGTGACGGTGGTGGCGCCGCGCCCGGTCAGCGCTCGCGAGCTCGAGGCGCTGTGGCGCGGCGTGCTGGCCGAAGAGCGGCTCCTCATCGAGGCCCACGGCGCCTACGAGCTCATCCGGGCAGAGGATCAGGTCCCGTCGAAGAGCCGCTCGAGCAGCGGGCGGTAGCCCTCGATCGCCGTCCGCTGCATGTAGAGGTCCAGCCCGCGCAGGCCTCCCAGCTCCTCGCCGCCGCCGGCCCGCCCCGGGCCGCCGTGGACGAGCTGGGGCAGCACGGTGCCCGGCCCCGGCGCCACCTCGGCGACCTTCTCGCTGCCGATGTTCACGCGCCCGTTCCACGCGGCGGCGCCCAGGGTGAACTCGCGGCAGACGTCACGGTCCTCGCTGTAGAGCGAGGTCACCAGGCTGCCTCGACCGCGCGCCACCAACGTCACGGCCTGCTCCACGGTGCCGTCGTAGGGGAGCACCGTGGCCACCGGCCCGAAGATCTCCTCGTCGTGCACGCAGCTCGCCTCGTGGGAAGCCGCCGCGTCGCGCGCCCTGAACACGTGGACGTCGACGAAGTAGCCGCGCTCCCCCTCCACGCCGCTCAGCTCGGCGGGGCGCCCCTGGCCGCGTACCCGCTTCAGCGGCCCGTCGAAGCGCTGGATGCCCGCGAGCACGTCGTCGCGCTGCCGTGCAGACACCACCGGCCCCATGCGCACGCCGTCCTCCCGGGGGTCGCCGATGCGCAGCCGGCCTGCCTCCTCGACCAGCGCTTCGGTCATGGCCGCCGCGTGCACCTCCGGCACCAGCACGCGCCGGATCGCGGTGCACTTCTGCCCCGTCTTCTGGGTCATGTCGCGGAACACGTCGCGCACCATCAGGTCCCAGGCCGCGTCCCCGGGGACCACATCCGGCCCCAGCACCGCGGCGTTGACGCTGTCCGCCTCGACGTTCACCGGCACGCCGGCGGCGACCAGCCCGGGGCTGGTGCGCAGCGTGCGTCCCGTCTGGCTCGATCCGGTGAAGGCCAGCACGTCGCCGTACCCCATGCGGTCGATGAGGTCGCCCGCGGGCCCCGCCAGGAAGCCGAAGGCACCCTCGGGCAGGACCCCCGCGCCCACCAGGGCCCGCGCCAGGGCGTGCGCGGTCGAGGCGGTCGACGTCGCCGGCTTCGAGAGCACGGGCATGCCCGCCAGCCAGGCCACCGCGGCCTTCTCGCACAGCCCCCAGGCCGGGAAGTTGTAGGCGTTGATGTGCACGGCGACGCCCGGTCGCGGGACCTTGATGTGCAGGCCGCCCAGGCGGCGCGAGCGCACCAGCTCCACCGCCTCGCCGTCGACCAGGTAGCGGCGATCGCCCAGGCTCTGGCCCAGCTCCGCGTAGGCCGCCAGCGTGAACGAGGCCCCGTCCACGTCGAACTTGGCGTCCGAGCGGGTGCAGCCGTTGTCGAGCATGGAGAGGTCGAGCAGCTCGTTGCGCGCCGCCACCACCGCCTCGGAGAGCGCCCCCAGCATCGCGCCGCGCTCGGCGAAGGTCATCGCCCTCAGCGCGGCTCCGCCGACCTGGCGCCCGTGGGCCAGCGCCGCGCCCAGGTCCAGCCCCTCGCTGGAGGTGCGCGCCAGCGGCTCCTCCGTGCTCGGGTTCACCAGCACCGCCCCGTCACCGCTGCCGGCGACCCAGCGACCGCCCAGGTAGCTCTCCAATCGTTGCATCGTTCCCATCTCCGTCGAGGCGTCCCCGCCAGGGGCGCGCACGTTCAGGTCCTCGCCACATTGCCCCAGAGCAGCTCGTGCGTCTCCTGCAGCCCGGCGTAGGGGAGCTGCCAGGGTTTGGGCGCCGGACGAGGGTCCACCTCGAGACCGGCGCGCCGGTAGAACCAGCGCATCCGGTCCTCTGCGCGCTGCGCTCGGGCGACGTAGCGCTCGAGATGATGCCGCACCCGCCGATCGTCGACCACCTCGCGGATGCGGATGGGGTCGAAGGCGCGGATCACCCCGAGGCGCCCCTCGCGGTAGAGGGTCGCCTCGAAGGCGGTGCGGCCGGCCAGCTCGGCGTCCAGCTCCTCGAGCGCCCGCATCAGCGCCACCCGCTCGGCGACGTCGGCCCCCGGCGACCCGTGCACCGCCGCGTGCACGCCCTCCATCGTGGCGAGCACGCGCCGCGTCACCTCCTTCGGCGCGCGGGCGCGCACCAGCCGGAAACGCCGGGAGATGCGCTCGGCGAGGGCCTCGAGGGCCTCGTCCGCGATGGGCGACTGCTCCATGGTCAGCTCACCGTACAACGGGCCCCGCGGCCTGCAAACGCGGCGCGCGCTCCGCGGCTGGTTCGGGCGGTCGGAGGCGTATAGCCTGGGCGCGGGCGTGCGGGAGGCGGCGATGGCAGGTGCAGAAGACCCGGCAGCGACGGCGGCCTCGGACACGCTGCTGGCGCGGATCGAGCGCGCGAAGCTCGAGTGGGAGGGCACCTTCGACGCGATCCGTGACGGCATCGCGGTGGTGGCGCCCGACGGCCGGGTGAGGCGGGTGAACCGGGCGCTGGCGAAGATGCTGGCCGCTGACGTGCGCGCGCTGCCCGGCCGCGCCTGCTGCGAGGTGTGGGCGCACCACGTGACGCTGGGGTGCCCGCTGGACGAGCCCGCGCTGCGGCCGCGGGTGTTCGACAGCCCGGCGATGCCGGGGCATCAGCTCGAGGAGCGAGCCCACGCGCTGCCGGACGGCGGGACGGTGCTGCTCTTCGAGGAGGTGACCGAGCGCGAGGCGGTGCGGCGCAACGTCGAGCGGCTGCATCGGGAGGCGCGGGAGGCCAACCGGGCGCTGAGCGAGTCGCTGCAGGCGCTCCAGCGCGAGCAGGTGCGCACGGCCCAGGCCGAGGGCACCGCGTCGCTGGCCTCGCTGGCGGCCGGGCTGGCCCACGAGATCAACAACCCGCTCGGGATCATCACGCAGAATCTGGGCCACGCGGAGGGCGACGCCAAGGCGCTGGAGGGGCTCGCCGAGCGGGGGGACGCCGCGCCGAACCAGGCGGCCGCGCTCGGGGCGGAGCTGCTCGAGACCCTCAGCGACGCGCGCGCGGGGGCGGCGCGGATCGGGCGCATCGTGGCGGCGATCGTGGAGTTCGGAGACCCGGTGCCCGAGGATCCCGGCGGGGTCGACGCGGTCGAGGCCGCGCGGGCCGCCGTGGCCGAGGTCGGAGAGCGCGCGGGCGGCGGCGGGGCGCTCGCCCTGCACGTCGAGGGCGCCCCGCGGGTGCGCGGAAGTCGCCGCGACGTGGAGCGCATCCTGGCGCGCCTGCTGGACAACGCCGTCGACGCCGGCGGCGCTGAGGGCGCCCGCCTGGAGGTGCAGGCGGCGGGCGAAGACCGCGTCTGCTTCCGCGTGGTCGACGCCGGCCCCGGGCTGCCGCAGGGTCCCCCCGAGCGGCTCTTCGAGCCCTTCGTCAGCGTGGGCCGCGGGCCCGGCCACCTGGGGCTGGGCTTGACCCTGGCGCGCGCGCTGGCCGAGCGGGTGGGCGGCAGCCTGAGCCTGGCCGCCGCCGAGGGGGGCGGCGTCGAGGCGCGGCTGCTGCTGCGGCGCGAAGGCGCCGATCCTGGCGCCGGCGCGGGGAGCTGAGTCGGGGCCGCCTCACCCCGCCGGTGCACGCGGCGCTCACCGGCCCTTGGGCACGCTCGCCTGCTGCCGGACCATGGTCAACACGGCGCTGCGGGCCTCGGCTCCCCCCGCAGCACAGGCGTAGGCCAGCATGGCCCGCTGCGCCGCTACCTCGGCCGCGCCGCCGACGGCCGGCGCGGCCAGCAGGTCGAGGACCTGGGGCTCGCAGGCCGCGTCGACACCGCCGCCGAAGCGATGCTGCCCGGCCAGCGCGTTCACGGGGCGCACCAGCAGGTTGCCCTCGCCGACGAAGGGGTCGTCGCCGCACACCAGCACCTGCACGCCCCAGCGTGCGCTCACGCCGCCTCCGAGGGCCTTGCGCGGGACCCGGACCAGCAGCGCGCGGCCGTCGACGCTGACCTTGCTCGGCAACACGATGCGGTCGCGCAGCCCCGGCGCCTTCCGGGCGACCTCCTCGCGCAGCCGCCGCACCCCCTGGGGGGCGATCAGCACGACGCGATCCCAGGCGTCGTCCGCCGCGAAGCTGGCGTCGATGCCCGGCAGGGCATCGCGGACGCCGTCGCCGGGCGCCGTGTCGAGGTAGATCTGGATCATCTGGAGCGAGAAGCCGTTGCCGTCCCAAGCCCGCGAATCCCACGGATCCTGGATCTCGGCGCCCAGGGTGACCCGCACCTCGACCTGATCGCCGACGTCGCGGAGCTCCACCCGCCGCAGGTCGAAGCTGCCCGGCAGATACGCGACGTCGCTGGGGTAGACGTAGGTGCCGGGGCCCGTGTCATCACCCGCCGGGTCCGCGAAGACCAGCTCGGCTGCCGCGGCGCAGGGAGCCACGAGCCAGCACGCGACCGCCAGCCCGATCGCGGCGGCCGCCTTCACCGCGAGCCCTCGGTGCCCGCCCGCGGCGCGAGTCTCGCCGCCTGCGCCGCGTGGTCGCAGTGCTCGACGGCGCCGCTGCCCATGATGTGCTCGCGCAGCGCGTCCACGTGGGCGATCCACCGCTCGATGACCCCCTCATCCACGCCGCGCGCTCTCAGCGTGTTCAGGAGGATCTGCCGCCGCCGCGCGAACTGGCCCCCCATGATCGGCAGCCGGCGGTGCACCTCGGCGATGTCGCGGCCCGTGTAGCGGAGCGGCCCGCCGAGCTGCGCCGAGGCCAGGCGCAGCTCCATCTCGGCGATGCGCGTGCGCGAGCGCCCGTCGAACATGAACCCGATCATCGCGTCGTCGAACATGCGGTCGACGAACTCGGCGATTGCCGGCCTCAGCACCGCCTCGCCGCCGGCCAGCTCCCAGTCGCTCCGCGCGCGGTCGCCTGCGCTCTCCGCCACGCTACACCTCCACGCCCAGCGCGCTGGCCACCGTGTGGGTGTCCTTGTCGCCCCGGCCGCTCAGGTTCACGACGACGTGCTCGTCCTCGCCCATCTGGCCCGCCTCGGTCATCGCCTGGGCGATGGCGTGGCTCGACTCCAGCGCCGGGATGATGCCCTCCAGCCGGCAGAGGCTCTCGAAGGCGGCCAGCGCCTCGTCGTCGGTCACCGACACGTACTCGACGCGGCCGCTGTCCTTGAGCCACGCGTGCTCCGGGCCCACGCCCGGGTAGTCGAGGCCCGCCGAGATGCTGTGCGTCTCGATGATCTGGCCCGACTCGCTCTGGAGCAGGTAGCTCTTCGAGCCGTGCAGCACGCCGACCTCTCCCGCACACAGCGTGGCCGCGTGTCGCCCCGACGCGACGCCGTGCCCGGCAGCCTCGACCCCCACCATGCGCACCGGCCGGTCGCCGACCCGGGCCTCGAGGAAGGGGTGGAAGAGCCCGATGGCGTTCGACCCGCCGCCGACGCAGGCGACGAGCACGTCCGGCATGCGGCCGATGCGCTCGGTGCACTGTCCGATGGCCTCGCGCCCGATGACGCACTGGAACTCGCGCACCATCTCCGGGTACGGGTGCGGGCCGGCGGCCGAGCCGATGACGTAGAAGGTGTCGTCGGGCCGCGCCACCCAGTCGCGCATCGCCTCGTTCATCGCGTCCTTCAAGGTGCGCGAGCCCGAGGTCACCGCGCGCACCTCGGCGCCCAGAAGCTTCATGCGGAACACGTTGAGGCGCTGGCGGGCGATGTCCTCCTCGCCCATGTAGACGACGCAGTCCATGCCGAAGCGCGCGGCGACCGTCGCCGTGGCCACCCCGTGCTGGCCCGCGCCGGTCTCGGCGATGATGCGCCGGCGCCCCATGTGCTTGGCCAGCAGGATCTGGCCGATGCAGTTGTTGATCTTGTGGGCGCCGGTGTGGTTCAGGTCCTCGCGCTTGAGCCAGATGCGCGCGCCGCCCGCCTGCTCGCTCAGGCGCTCGGCGAGGTAGAGCGGCGAGGGGCGGCCGACGTAGTGGGTCAGCAGCGAGGCCAGCTCGGCCTGGAAGGCCTCGGAGGGGACCACGGCGCGGTAGGCGCGCTCGAGGTCCAGCAGACACGGCATCAGCGTCTCGGAGACGTAGCGCCCGCCATAGGGGCCGAAGTGTCCGCGGGCATCCGGAAGGGTCACAGGGGGCTCCTGGTCACGCCGCCTGGCGCGGCGGCTGGGGCATCATAGGCACCGCCTCCGGGCCCCGGCAACCGGCGGGCATCGCCGATCTGGCCCAGGACGGGGCCTCGTGCGAAGCTGCCCGGGTGCGCACGCTCCTCCCGATCGGCCTCGCCCTCACCCTCCTCGGGCCCGGCGCCCTGGCCAACCCGGCCGATCCGACGCCCGCCGAGGCGGTCCACGATGGCGACGGAGCCTACCGGGCGCAGCGCTTCGGGGAGGCGGCGGCGGCCTACGGGCGCGAGCTGGCCACCCAGCCGCGAGACGTCACCCTGTGGTACGCGCTGGGCGCCACGCGCGCGGTGATGCGTGACGGCTCGCGCGCGCTGGAGGCCTGGCGGGAGGCCCTGGCGCTGGCGCCGGCCCGGGAGCTGCTCTACCGCCACGCCGCGCTGGTGCAGATGATGATGGCGCGGGCCGGCCAGCTCCGGCTGGAGGCCTCACCGGTCGACGACCCGGTGGCACGGGCCCGCGCCGTGCTGCGGCAGGGCGGCGCCGCGGAGGCGCTGGCGCTGCTCGCTGGTCGCGACGACTACGAGTCCAGCCTCTGGCGTGGAGAGGCGGCGCTGGCCATGGGGCTCTCCGAGGTGGCGCGGCGAGCCTTCGAGGGCGCCCTGCGCGATCGACCGGGCGACCGCGACGCGCTGGGCGGGCTCGCCGAGGCCTTGATCCGCGGCGGGGACCTGGAGGCGGCCCGCGAGCCGATGAGCGTCTGGCTGGGCGAGCGCGCCCTGGAGCCGGACGCCTTCATGCTCGAGCGCGCCGGCGAGGTGGCGGGCAGGCTCTGACGAGGTCGGCGAGCACGGCCGCCGGCCGACCGTGGCCGACCGCGCCCGCCCGTGGCCGACCGGGCGACCAGCTCCGCCGCCGAGCCGGCCGCCGCCGAGCCCGCACCGTCACGCGTACATGGTCTCGATGGCGCCGGAGTACTTCTCGTTCACGACCTTGCGCTTCACCTTCATGGTCGGCGTCATCTCGCCGCCCTCGATGGAGAACTCCTCGGGCAGGATGGTGAACTTCTTGATGGTCTGCACCCGCGCCAGGGACTTGTTCAGCTCGTCGAGCTCCTGCTGGAGGTGCGCCCGGAACTTCGGGCACTCGGCCGCCTGAGCCGAGGTGCGGGCCGGGCTGCCGAGCGCCTCGGCGGTGGCCGCGACCTGCTCGGAGTCCAGCACCAGCAAGGCGCTCAGGAACTTCCGCCGGTCTCCGATCACCACCGCCTGCGCGACCACGGGGATGGCCTTGATCTGGCCCTCGATGAGCTGCGGCGCGACGTTCTCGCCACCCGCGGTGATGATGAGGTCCTTCTTCCGGTCGGTGATGCGCAGGAAGCCGTCGGGGTCGATGACCCCGATGTCGCCCGAGTGCAGCCAGCCCTCGGAGTCCAGGGCCTCCGCGGTGGCCTCGGGGTTCTTGTAGTAGCCCTTGAAGACGTGCCGGCCGCGCATGCAGACCTCGCCGTCCTCGGCGATCTTCAGCTCCGCGCCGGGCAGGCAGAAGCCGGCCTTGCCGGTGCGGTAGCGGCCGGGCAGCGAGATGGTGGCCGGCCCGGTGCACTCGCTCATCCCGTAGACCTCGAAGAGCGGGATGTCGAGGCTGAGGAAGAACTCGAGCGTGTCCTTGGAGATGGGCGCCGCCGAGGTCACCTGCAGCCGGCAGCGGTCCAGGCCCAGGCGCTCACGCACCTTCGAGAACACCAGCTTGGACGCGATGGCGTGGGTGAAGGGGAAGGGCTTGCCCTCCTGCTCGGCGTAGCGCGACGCCAGCCCCACCTTGCGTGCCCAGGCGGCGATCTTCTTCTTGAGCGGCGAGTTCTGCTTGCCGGCGGCCACCATCTTGGCCTGGATCTTCTCCCAGACGCGCGGCACGCCGAGGAACACGGTCGGCCGCACCTCGCGCAGGTTGTCCCCCAGCAGATCGAGGCTCTCGGCGAAGTACGTGGTCGCCCCCATCCACATCGGGCCGTGCAGCGTGATGGCCTGCTCGGCGATGTGGCTGAGCGGCAGGTAGCTCAGCATCACGTCGTCGGGGCCGCCGCTCACCAGGTCGGACACGCACTGGGCGACGAAGGTGATGTTGTCGTGGGAGATCATGACGGCCTTCGGCGGCCCGGTGGTCCCCGACGTGTAGATCAACGTGCAGACGTCGTCGGGCTGTTGGGCGGCGATGCGCTCGTCGAGGGTGGACTCCGGCACCTGGTCGGCCAGGGCGAGGAAGTCCTTCCAGGAGTAGACGTCGTCCGCAGGGTCGTCGCCGCTCATCAGGACGATCGCCTTGAGCTTGGGCAGACCGTCGCGCACGCTCTGGAACTTGGCGAGCTGGGTGGCGTCCTCGACCACCGCGACGGCGGAGTCGGAGTGGTCGGCGATGTACTGGCACTGCTCCGCCGAGTTCGTGGTGTAGATGCCGGCCGGGAAGCCGCCCGCCAGGATCGCGCCCGCGTCGGCGATGAACCACTCGGGGCTGTTGTAGCCGATGATGGAGACACCCGTCTTGGGCTCGACGCCCAGGTGGATGAAGGCACGCGCGGCCCGGCGCGCGGCGGCGCGGTACTCGTTCCAGGAGGTCTTCACCCACTGGCCATTCCGCTTGACGGCCATGGCCGCACGATCGCCGTACTTGTTCGCGGTGCGGTCGAGCACCTGCATCACCGTGAGCGCCATGTCTCCTCCGGGTCCGTGACGGGTTGTCGGATCGGTCACGGGTTTAGCCCACCTCGCGGGAAAATGGAAAGAGCTACGGGGCCATGGCATGGATACCGTGCGATGGAGCGCCCTCCCCCCAGGCGAGAATCGAAGCTCTCGCGGCGCCGGCTCCTGCAGGGCGCCGCCGTCGGTGCCGCCAGCCTGTGCCTGCCGGAGCCTGCGTGGTCCGCGCGAGGAAGCGACGTGCCGGTGCACCCTGGCGCCGACGCCGGGAGCCGCGACCGCCCCGCCGAGGCGCCCGACGCGCCGCTGAGCCTGCCCACCTGGGCCTACGGCGACCGCTCGGCCGCGACCGACACGGTGGTGATGTTCCGCGGCAACCCCTCGCACACCTTCTACGGCACCGGCCCGGTGCCCGACCGCCCGCGCGTGCTGTGGAGCGTGCGGATGATCGACATGCCCAAGTCGTACTACGGCAAGCCCCACACCTGGCGCGGCACCGGCTGGACCGGCCAGGCCTCGGTGCTGGGCGACGTCGTGTTCATCGGCAGCCAGGGCGGGAGCCTCTACGCGCTCGACAAGGAGAGCGGGGCGATCCGCTGGCGCTACGCCGCCGGCGCCATGTTCAAGTCGAGCGTGTGCCTGTACCGGGACCGGCTCTACGTCGGCAACGTGGACGACTGGCTGCGCTGCATCGACCTGGCCACGGGGCGCGTGGTGTGGCGTTTGGACACCGGCCGCGATCTGGACTCGTCGGCCTGCGTCGAGGGCGGGTGGCTCTACATCGCCGGCGAGAACGGCCACGTCCGCTGCCTGCACCCCGACACCGGCGCGCTGCGCTGGCGCACCTTCGTCGGGGGGCTGTCGCCGGGTGAGCACACGGGCTCCTACGGGAGCGAGACCTCGCCGGCGGTCGCCGACGGTGAGGTCTACACGGGCACCTACGACGGCTGGCTGCACTGCATCGACGCCGAGTACGGCACGCGGCGCTGGCGCGCCTTCACCGGCGACGACACCGACGCCTCGCCGGTGATCTGGCAGGACCGCGTGTTCGCGGCCAGCCAGGACAAGGCCCCGTACGTGCACTGCTTCGACCGCATCACCGGAGAGCGACTCTGGCAGTTCCACGTCGTCGGCGGGTTCTGGGCCACGCCGGCGGTGGCCGACGAGCGGGTCTACGCGGCGAGCGCCGGCGGCACCATCCACTCGCTGGACGCGGGCACCGGGCGGCTGCACTGGACCCATGAGCTGGGCGTGCGCACCTGGTCCAGCCCCTGCGTCATCGAGGACCGCGTGGTGCTGGGCGCCAGCGACGGCCGCCTGCACTGCCTGGACGCGGCCACCGGCGAGACCGTGTGGGCGCTGGAGCTGGACGCCCGCACCCACAGCACGCCGTGCATCGTCGACGGCCGCATCTACATCGGCACCGCGGGCGGCACCTTCTACTGCATCGGAGCCTGACGGGGCCGCGCGCGCTGCGTCAGTTGTGGGACGCCGTCCCGCCCGACACCGGCCCGCCACCGATCCACTGGAAGTTGTCCAACAGGACGCTCGAGTCCCAGTCGGAGTCGGCCGTGTCGTGGATGTGGAAGGTCAGGTTGAAGGCCTCGCCGGACTGGATGGGCCAGGTGGTGGTCAGCCAACCCGTCGAGCTGCCCCCGGTCAGCCCGCACTGATAGCCCGTCCCGGAGATGTTGGTCTTCACGTTGAAGCAGCTCTCGGAGAAGGCCGTGTTGATCGCGATGTAGCAGAACTTCTGTCCGCTCGAGGGATCGATGCCGTCGTAGTACGAGTTGGGGTTCGAGCACACCGTGCTGTTGATCACGGACTGCTTCCCGCTGGTCGTCTGCGGAGCGGTGAGCAGGATGTAGAACTTGTCGTTGTACTGGCTGCCTATGTACTCCTCGTACTCGGCCGACATGAAGATGTAGTCGATGGAGAAGCCGGTCGCACCCGCCGGCGCGACGAGGTCGACCGAGAACTCGACGGCGTCGTGGATGACCGACGCGTCCTTCGAGAACGAGTCGATGACGAAGGGGTCGGGTCCCGGGAGCGCCCCCGGCTGCTCGTGCCCCTTGTCCGTCCACTTCCCTGTCCCCATCAGCAGGTACGAGGGCGGCGCGAAGGGGTTGAGGTCGTTGTTGCTGTTGCCGTAGTGGGTGATCGCCTGCCAGGCCTTGGACACGGTGCTGCTGGTCGGCGACTGCCACTTCGCGCTCTTCACGAGATCGGGATAGCAGAGGTCCATCGCGCACAGCGCGGCCTCCACGGTGCCGCCCTGGCAGACCAGGGGGCAGTCCTTCTCGGCGATGGGGCCGCCGGCCTCGCCGCCCTTGGTGCCGTCGCAGTCGTCGTCGATGCCGTTGCCGTCGATCTCGGCGACCCCGGGGTGCACGGTCGGCGAGTAGTCCAGGCAGTCGCCGGGGCCCATGGGGCACACCGCGGGCGTGCCGACCACGGTCATCGCGCTGTCGCAGTAGCCGTCCCCGTCGTCGTCGCAGCCCTCGTCGGTGAGCAGGTTGCAGTTGTTGTCGACGCCGTCGCAGGTCTCCTTGGCCAGCGCGCCGACCGCCGCGTTCCCGTCGTCGCAGTCGCCGCCGACCAGCACGGTGTGGTCGGTGTCCTTCTGGCACAGGCACACGCTGCTGCCGGGCAGCCCCGAGCCGTCATTGTCGCCGTCGACGAAGTAGTCGGTGCACCCCAAGGCGTTGGCGTCGTCGGTCTTGCCGTCGCAGTTGTCGTCGATGCCGTTGTCGCATCGCTCGAGCGCGCCGGGCCGCACCTCCGGCGAGAGCGGGTCGCAGTCCTGCTCGTTGATGGCGCCGTCGCCGTCCATGTCCGGGTCGCAGGCGTCGCCGAGGAAGTCCTTGTCCTGGTCGACCTGGTTCGGGTTGTAGATCTCAGGGCAGTTGTCGACGTTGTTGAGCACGCCGTCGCCGTCGTTGTCCTGAGGGCTGATGGGACCACCCGAGTCGGGGGACGCCGTCTCGCTGCCGACCCCGGCGTCGGAGCCGCTGGCGTCCGTCGGGTCGGTGATCGCGCCGTCGCCCGCCACGCAGCGGAAGGACTCGCAAGTGCTGCCTGCGCCACAGGTGCCGCAGGTACCGCCGCAGCCGTCGTCGCCGCAGGTCTTGAAGAAGCAGCTCGGCTCGCAGGCGCCGATGCCGGTGTCGGTGCGGCCGGTGTCGCCGCCGGGGAAGGTCTGGACGCTGTCGCCGCCGCACGCGCCGGCCAGCATGAGGGCGCCGCCGAGCAGCGCGATGCTGAGACGGGAAAACCCGGCAGCGAGCGCGCCGGGTCCGCGCAGGGTGTCTGGGCCGAGTGTGTGCACCATCAATTCCCCGTCAGCGCCTGGAGCTTCAACCCTCCAGGATAGGCGTAGCTCACGTCGCAGTCGTAGCCGTAGGCGGTGAGCCCGAAGACCTGGTCACCCTTCACCGTGTGGACGCCCGGCTGCACCGTCACGCGCGCGACGGCGAAGCTCGTGCCGGCGATGGGCACCAGCGCCGTCGTCAGGGGCTGGTCGTCGATGGTGATGTTCGTGGCCGGCGGCGCGATGATGTTGAGGTAGTCCTCCAGGTAGCCGGTGGGCGTGAGCACCGAGTACTCCTTGAGGTAGCGCTTGGTCGGGATGGCCAGGGTGAAGGCGGGGTCTCCGATGGCCGTGTCCGAGCCGACGCCGGTGTTGACGCAGACGATCTCGGCGCCGGGGTAGCTGGAGCCGGTCAGGTAGTGCCCGACCATGATGGGGCCGTCGGCCTTCACCAGGAACGAATCGGAGCTGGCGAACTGCAGCCAGCCGCCCCGCTGCAGCTTGAACTTCTCGTAGCCCTTCACCGGAGGCACCGTCTCGACGGTGACCTCGTTGCCGCCGGCCATCACCCGCCAGATGTCGACCTGCGCGGCGCTCCGAGGCTCGAAGGCGTCGGCCACGTAGTCGGTGCTCCAGGTCTCGACCGGGAAGAGCTGGGACTCCAGGTGGTCGCAGGCGTTGACGCCCAGGGGGACGTTGGCGCACTCGTGGCCGCCGATGACGCTGATGCGCTTGTCGGCCTTGATGTAGGTGCCCGTGAGGTCGGCCCCCTCCTCGCCGTCCGACTCCAGGTTGAGCGCCTGGCCCTGCTCCAACACGAAGAGGTACTGGCTGCCGACCTGCAGGGCGCCGATGCCGCCGCCGGCCACCACCGCCGCCGTCGGGCGCACCGACACCACGGTCTGGCCTTCCTGGGTGGCCACGACCGTCGCGTAGCCCCGCAGCGTCTCGCCGCCGCTCTTCCGATGCGGCCAGGCCATGACGTAATACTCCTGGCCGGTGACCTTCGAGGGCAGCAGCAGCGACGCGTCGTTGGTGAAGACGCCCTCGCCGTTGAGCGGGTTGAACTGATGCACGGCCACCGGCGAGGTGGTCGCGATGCGGAAGGTGCGCTTGGTGAGCTGGGTGCCGTTGATGTCGAAGCCCAGCGGGAGCTTGAACACCTTGACCTGCCCGGCCGGCACGAAGGTGTTGTCGACGCCCATCTCCGCCACCGTGAGCGGCTGCCCGGTGGCGTTGTTGGTGATGACCACGTTGGTCGGCGCGTTCTTGGCGGGCACCGAGACGACGATGCCCACGGTCTGGAACTCGGCGCCCTCGATGTTGTCGAGGTCCATCGCCCAGTAGTCGCAGCCCAGGTACGAGCCGTCCTTGATGTTGACCTCGCAGGGGCTCAGGCACGCGCCGTCGAAGCAGGCCCCGCCGTCGGGGCACACGGGGCCGTCGACCCAGGCGTCGCCGCCGTCGGTGCACACCTTGAGCTGGGTGAAGTTCTTGCAGATCTTCGCGCCGGGCGTGCAGAGCTGGGTGATGCAGGTGCCGGCCAGGCAGTACGCGCCCTCGCCACAGTGGACGATCTCCTTGGCCGTGCCCGAGTCGTTGCAGCGCTCGTAGCTGCTGCCGTCGGTGCAGAGCCCGGAGGAGGCCCCGGGCGAGCAGATGCGCGCGATGCACGCGCCGTCGGCGCAGCCCTGCTGAGCGGGGCAGACGGTCTCGACCCAGGAGGCGCCCGCGCCGTCGCAGGTCGACAGCTCCTGGGGCCCGGCGCACACGCGGTCACCGGGGTTGCAGAGCAGCCCGGGCGGGACGTCGGTGGAGCCCACGCCGTCGGGAGCGCCAGGGCCGAGGTCGGAGGCGGCGTCGGACACCGGCCCGGGCCCGCCGTCGCCGCCGAGATCCGAGCCTGCGCCGTCGCCGGACGCGGAGCAGCCGGCCAGTGAGCCCAGCGAGCCCAGCAAGGCCAGGGAACAGAGGGTGAGGGTCAGGCCACGCCGCACAGATGCACCGCCGGATTCAGTCCGTCGGGCAATCTAGCCGCTCCGGGCGCGCGAAGCAAAGCGCGACTGGGAAGGAGCCGAACGATCTCCTCGATCTGCGTCGGTCCGAAGCGCGGCCGGGGGCTCAGTGGCCGGAGAGCGCGGCGGGATCGGAGAAGAGCTGGGCCGGGATGCCGACGATGACGTCGAAGTCGAAGGTACCGGAGAACCCCGTCCCCGCGACGCGTCCGCTGCGCATGTCCACCAGGTCGAAGGTGACGGAGCCGGTGACCGGGTCGCCCTTGGTGGTGCCCAGGTGGGTGAAGCGAACCTCGCCGGTGGTGGCCGTCAGCGCCTCGATGAACCAGTCGCAGGTCTCGTGCAGGCTGACGCCCAGGGCGGCGCCGTCGGGATCGCCCAGGGGCAGCACCGCCTCGCCGTCGGCGCGGATCGCCTGCTGCACGTCGTCGACGTGGGGCAGCGTGATGACGAGCTGATCGGCGGCGGAGACCAGCCGGTGGTTCGGCGAGAAGCGCAGCAGCACGCGATCCTGCTGGCGCTGGAGCCCCAGGAAGGTGAGCGGCAGCTCGAAGGGCTCGAAGACGCGGGGCTCTTCGAGCTCGTCGCAGGAGCTGAGCTCGAGGCGGGCGCCCCCGACGAAGCCCGAGCCCTGGTTGCAGGCTCCCAGGAGCAGGGCGACGGCGCAGACGAGGAGCGGGGGGCGGCTTCGATGCATGCGGACGATGGTAGCGCGAGCGGGCGCGGCTGGCCACGGCGGCGTCGCCGGTGAGTCGCCGGGCGGCTTGCCTGTTGTGGACCGGCGCGGCGCTGTGCTAACAGCCCACGCGAATCGGCGCCGGAAGAGGTCTCGTCATGCGGATCTATCGTGAGCGAATCGGGCCCATCGCCACCAGCATCGTGAGCGCGCTGCTCGACGAGGAGCTGCTCGAGGTCGACGCCGAGCAACGAGAGGAAGTCGAGCTGGACGTGGCCAGCGTGCTACAGGAATACCGCCGCACCGACTGGGAGCTGTCCGAGACGGCTCGCGATCAGGTGTCGGCTCGCGGCCTCGACTACTCGCACACCCACAAGATCAAGGCGCAGCTCGCCGCCAAGCAGCGCTTCGGGCTGGGCGAGGACGCCATCGAGTGGCTGGTGGGCCAGATCCTCGAGATCCTGCTGCAGAGCCGGAACGTCGAGGAGGTCTACGGCGAGGACCACGACATCCGCCGCGTGGTGGCGCCGATCCTGAAGCGCGAGCTGGGCGTGGACACGTCGCTGGACCTCGAGGTGCGCAAGCGCATCAAGAACCTCGAGGAAGGCACCGACGACTTCGAGATCGAGTACCAGCGCACGATGGAGAAGGTACGCCAGGCCAAGGGCCTGACGGACTGACCGGCCGGGCGGCTCCCCGAGCGCCCCAGGAGCGGCTCCCCGCGAGCGTCCGCCGAGCGTCGGGCGGGCGTGCGCCGAGCGCGGCGTCCTCGCCCCAGCAACGGCTCACCCGAGCGTCGGCCGGGCGTGCGCCGAGCGCGGCGTCCTCGCCCCAGCAACGGCTCACCCGAGCGTCCGCCGAGCGCGCTCCGAGCGTCGTGGGAGCACGCCGTACGCGCCCTCCTCTCCCCCGCCGCGAGACCGACCCCTCCGTGCGAGAAGGGCCCCGCGCCGCCCTCGCCCACGCGGCGGCTCAGCCCTTGGGCAGGCGCGCGATGACGGCGTCGACGAAGCTCTCGGTGGTCTCGCTGCCGCCGAAGTCGGGCGTCGAGACGCCGGCCAGCAGGCAGTCTCCCATGGCCTGGGAGATGTTCCGGGCCGCGTCGATCTCGCCCAGCTCCCGCAGGAGCGCCAGCGCCGGCATGATGAAGGTCATCGGGTTGGCGATGCCCTTGCCCTCCAGGCTGGGCGCGATGCCGTGGATCGCCTCGAACACCACCGTGCCCTGGTCGTTGCGCATCGAGCCCCACACGGCCGCGATGCCGCCCACCAGCCCGGCGCCCAGGTCGCTCAGCAGGTCGCCGAAGAGGTTCTGGCACACCAGCACGTCGAAGCGCGTCGGGTTCCGCACCATCTGCATGCAGGCGTTGTCGGCGATGATCGCGTCGAAGGCGATATCGGGGTAGCTGGCCGAGAGCTCGTGGCCGACCCGCAGGAACAAGCCGTCGGACATCTTCAGGATGTTGGCCTTGTGGACCAGCGTCACCTTGGCGCGGCCGTTGCGGCGCGCGTACTCGAAGGCGAAGCGCACGATGCGCTCGCAGGCGGTGCGGGTGGTGACGCGCAGGCCCTGGATGACGCCCGGGTACACCCGATGCTCGATGCCGGCGTAGACGTCCTCGGTGGACTCGCGGATGACCACGACGTCCACGTCCTGGTAGCGGCTGGGCACACCCGGGAAGTGGCGCAGCGGGCGCACGCCGGCGAAGAGGTTCAGCGCCTTGCGCAGGGTGAGGTTCGGGCTCTCGTAGCCCTCGCCCACCGGCGTCATGATGCGCCCCTTGATCGCATAGCCGTTGCGGCGCACCGACTCGATGGTCTCGGCGGGCATCGGCGAGCCGAGGCGCTCGTAGGCGTCCACGCCGGCGGGCATCTCCTCCCACGAGATGTCCACGCCGGCCGCCCGGACCAGGCGCCGCATCGCGGACGCCGTCTCGGCGCCCACGCTGTCGCCGGGGATGAGCGTGACGGTCCTGAGCATCGTCAGAGCTCCCGGATGATGGCGTCGGTAATCTGCCGCGTCGTCGCCGAGCCGCCCAGGTCGCCGGTCAGGGCCTCGCCCTTCTCCAGGACCGTGCGCACGGCGCGCTCGACGCGGGCCGACCCGTCCCGCTCGCCGATGTGCTTGAGCATCATGGCGGCCGAGCGGATCAGCGCGATGGGGTTGGCGATGCCCTTGCCGGCGATGTCCGGCGCGCTGCCGTGCACCGCCTCGAACACGGCGTAGCGGTCGCCGATGTTGGCGCCCGGGACCAGCCCCAGGCCGCCGACCAGGCCGGCGCACAGGTCGCTCAGCAGGTCACCGAAGAGGTTCTCCATGACCAGCACGTCGAAGGGCGTGGGGTCCAGCACCAGCGACATGCAGAGGTGGTCGATGAGGATGTCGTCGGTCTCGATGAAGGGGTAGTCCGAGGCGACCTCGCGGGCGACGTCGAGGAAGAGCCCGTCGGACAGCTTCATGATCGACGCCTTGTGCACCAGGTGCACCTTGCGGTGGCCCTCGAAGCGGCACCACTCGTAGGCGAACTTGGCGAAGCGGCGGCTGGCGTGCTCGCTCACCATCCGCAGGCTCTCGACCACGCCCTCGACCGGCTCGTGCTCCATGCCGGCGTAGAGCCCCTCGGTGTTCTCGCGGAACACGACGAGTTGGACGTCCTCGTGGTGCGTCTTCACGCCGGGCAGCGTGTCCACCGGGCGAAGGCTCACGTAGAGCTCGAGCGCCTGCCGTAGCGCGACGTTCACGCTGGAGAAGCCCTTGCCGACCGGGGTCGTGCAGGGCCCCTTCAGGGCGACGCGCGTCTCGCGCACGGCCTCGATGACCCCCTCGGGCAGGGGCGTGCCGTGGGTCTCGACGGCCGACGCGCCGGCGTCGACACGCCGCCAGCGGATGCCCGGGCAGACGGCGTCGACGACGCGCACCGCCGCCTCGCTCACCTCGGGGCCGATGCCGTCGCCAGGAATCAACGTGATCGCGTAGTCCATGGGCGCAGGTTCGTAGCACACGCCCCGAGGGGCCTCAAGGCATCCGGCGCCCCTGGAAGGAAGGTGGGAACTGTGCTAGTTCCCAGGCCGAGTCGCTCGTGGCGCCAGAGTCTCGCGAGGTCCCGCGGGCGGCCTGATGAGCTCGGACTCGGAGGCCTCGGATGTTGTCGTCGTCATTGTCGTCCCGCTGGTCCCTGGCGCTCGCGCTGGGGCTGTGCGCCTTCGGGTGCGGTCCCAAGTATGTCGACGACGACCACACGCCCGCCACCGCTCGCCCGGCGCCGGCCGATCTCGCCATCGACGACACGATCGATGCGAAGGTGGGCGACAAGCTCGACTGGAAGTCGGTGGTGCCGATGGCCGATGGCACGGCGAAGCTGGTCGTGCGGGTCGGCGACGCCTTCAAGGGCAAGCACGACGTCAAGGGCGAGCTGGCCGTGTTCACCCTGGACGCCCATCAGCTCGCCCAGACGCCCATCCAGCCCAACGTGATGAAGTACGAGCTGGAGTGGCCCGCCAAGGCGGACACCACCTACCTGGTCAAGGTCGCGGCCACCGAGGGCAAGGCCCCCTACATCACCGAGTTCTCGCTGACGCCGGCCGATCCCTGTGCCGCCATGCGGTGCGGCGCCGGGACCGAGTGCAAGGCGGGGGTCTGCGTGGCCATCGAGATGCCCGAGATCGACTGCATCCCCGAGTGCGGTTCGGGCAAGTTCTGCGTGGACGGCAAGTGCGAGAAGGCCTGCGCCGATGGCTGCCCGCGGGGCCACGTGTGCGACACGGATCTGAACGAGTGCGTCGCCGATGCGTGCGCCGGCAAGAAGTGCGGCCGGGGCGAGTACTGCTCGCGCGGGCGGTGCTACGCGCGGGCCAAGAAGGGCTGCGACCCGGCCTGCGGCGCGGGGCAGACCTGCAAGGGCACGCGCTGCGTGAGCACCAAGACCGAGCCGGAGCCGGAGCCCTCGGACGACGGCCCCATCTCGGCCAGCATCATCCAGGCGACGCCCATGGGAGCGAAGACCTCGATCATCCTCAACAAGGGCTCGAAGCACGGCGTCAAGGTCGGCCAGTCGGGCAGCGTCAAGGGTGTGGGCAGCTTCCGGGTCATCCAGGTCTTCGCCACCCGCTGCAAGGCGATCGTCGACAAGCCGTCGACGGCACTCGCCGGCGCCAAGAGCGCGACGATCTCCCGCTGACCGCGGGCGCGCGGGTCACAGCTCGGCCGCCGACTCGACGGGCCAGGCGCTGCTCAACAGGCCAGGCGCTGACTCAGCAGGCCAGGCGCTGACTCAGCAGCGCGAGGCTCCCTGCCGCGAGCGGGGTCAGCTCCTGCCGCGCCCACTCGACGGCGGCGGTGGTGGCCGGCCGGGGACCCGCCGTGGCCAGGGCCAGGCGCGCCAGCTTGCCCGCGGGCAGGCTGGTCGGGAAGGGGTGCGTGAAGTCGAGCCGGTCGCGGGCCTCGGTGGGCCGGCCCGCGTCGAGCAGCGCCAGCGCCTCCAGGCAACGCAGCTCGAAGGCGTCGGTGCCGTCCGAGGCCTCGGGCGCCATCGGCGAGAGCGCCTGGCGGGCCGACTCCACCTCCTGGGCGGCGTCCGGCTGGGCCCGGCCGACCAGCTCGAGGTTCGCCAGGGCCGAGGCGATGAGGCCGCAGCGCGCCTCGGCCTCCACCAGCCGCGCTCGCCAGCGCACCTGCTCCGGCTCGGTCGCGACGGCCACTCGCAGATACACGGCCGCCTGCACCGCGTTGCCCAGGGCCAGGTGCGCCGCCCCGCGAGGCCCGGCCAGCTCCGCGGCGCTCAGCCCGGAGTCCAGGCCGCGGGACACGAAGACCAGCGCTCGGCGCGGTTCGCCTGCGGCCAGCATCAGCCGCGCCATCGCCACCGTGTGGGGCATGGCCATGGCGTCGGCCCGCTCACGGCTCACCTCCGTCGTGTCGCACTCGGGGCAGGCGCGGGTGTCGTCCTCGCTGAGCCGCCCCTCCACCCGGGCGAGCTGCCAGGACGCAGGCAGCGCCTCACCGCACGTGGGGCAGTCGTAGAGGCTCTCGACGTCTCCGACCACCGACTCCCACGGCGTCACCCACTCGGGGTCGGCCGTCAGCAGGTCGGGCAGCGCACGCCCGGCCGCCCGGTCCACGAGCATCGCGCGGGCCACGCGTGCGCGCGCCAGCTCCACCGACATGGGCCCGGCCATCCCGCGGCTGGCGTCGTAGATCCCCTGATGCACCGCGCGAACCCCGGCCGCGTCCACCCGCTCTCCCAGGTAGGCGAGCACCACGCCCCGGTCCGCGAAGCGCTCGACGATCACGCGGAGGATGTCCCAGCTCCCGCTGTCCGCCCTGCGCCGGAGCACGACGACGTCCCGCGTGGGCAGCCGCGCCCCGTAGGCCAGCACCGACGTGCGTGAGCTCGTCCTGACGCTCGACATCTCGCCCTCCCCTGGATCGCCACGGCGGTCACGCGGCCAGGGGCACGCTAGGGGTGAGACAGGATCGCGTCTAAAAAAGGAGCCACCTGGGCCGTGACCGGGCCGCGCGCCCCGGTCACGGCCACGCGGTCGAGGAGGCGGCGGGGAGCCCGGGCCGACGGCCGCGTCAGTGAATCGTCTCGCGCAGGTGCTCGAAGAGGTTCGGCAACGACTTCTTCTGCGCCGCCCGCTGGATGCTGTCGGGGATGGCGATCTTCGGCTCGGCGTTGACCTCGTAGATGACCAGCGTCCGCTTCCCCTCGTCGTCGAAGGGCAGCAGCGTCCAGCTTCCGGAGTTCCGGACGTAGTCGCCTTCGACCAGCGTCCAGCGGCGCTGCCACTTCTTGCCCGGCACCACCGTGTGGATGGCGTCGGTGGTGGCCGTGAGGTTCTTCAGCGGGAAGGGCAGCTCGATGGTCACGCGACAGCGGACCACGTTGCCCTTGCGCGACAGCTCCACCGATTCGGCGGTGCGGATCATGGTCTTCTTGTAGTCTCCGCAGCGCTCGATCACCGCCCAGATGGCTGCCGGCGGCGCGTCCACCACGCCCATGGCCTTGATCTTCGGCACGCCGCTGCCCTCGACCGGCGTGGTCTGGACGATGATCTCGCCTCCGTCGAGGCGGGCGCGGGTGTCGGCCTTCTCGTCGGCGGCCGGGGAGGCAGGCTCCGCGGCAAGAGCCGAGCTGGCGGTGAGGAGCACGCCGAACAGCGCGAGAGCGCGGCCCGACACGGTGACGGCGTGGAGCGGGACGTTCATGGTCCCGGACTCTACCGTGTCCGGCGCGAAGGACCAAAGGCGAAGGTGCATCGTGGGGCGCCCGGCCGGTACCATGGAACCGATGGCGGTTCGAGGAGTGCGCATGGCCGGGCCGAAGGTGGTGATCGTGGGGGCGGGCTTCGCCGGGGCGGCGACCGCGGCGGCGCTCTGCGCCCGGGGGGCCCGCGACATCGCCATCCTCGAGGCGGAGCCGCTCTACGGCGCCCACGCCAGCGGCAAGAACGCGGCGATGGCGCGCCGGATCATCGCCGAGCCGGTGACCTGCCGCATGGCGACCGACGGCCTGGCGGGCATCGTCGCCCTGGGCCGGCGACGGGGCGTGGAGCTGCTGCGGCCCGTGGGCGGCATGGTCATCGGGGACGCCGCCGACGTCGAGGCGCTGGAGGCGCGCGCCCGCGCGGTGCCGGAGCTGGACGCCAGCACCGAGCGCCTGACCATCGCCGAGGCCGCCCGGCGCGTCCCCGCGCTGCGCGGCGCAAGCGCCGAGGCGGCGCTGCTCAGCCACGGCTGCGGGGTGGTGGACATCCACGCCCTGCTCTCGGCGATGCTCGACGAGGCGCGCGACGGCGGCGCCCGGCTATGGCTCAGGCGCCCCCTGACCGGCGTCCGCACCGAGGGCGGGCGCGTGGTGGCGGCGCTGACCCCGACAGGCGAGCTGCCCTGCGACGTCCTGGTCCTCGCGTCGGGCTTCTCCGCCAACCGCACCGCGGCCATGGCCGGCGCCGGCCCCCTGCCCTTCCGGCCGGTGCGGCGCCACCTCTTCACCACCGAGGCGCTGGGAGACGTCGACCCCGGCTGGCCCTTCGTCTGGAACGTGAGCGCCGGGGTCTACTTCCGCCCCGAGGGGCGGGGCCTCCTCATGTGCGCCTGCGACCAGACGCCCTGGCCCGCCGGCGCGCCCGCGGTCGACCCCGGCGAGCGCGAGCGCCTGGCCGAGCGCTTCTCCCAGCACCTGCCCGCCCTGCGCGACGCGCGACCGAGCCGCGCCTGGGCGTGCGTGCGCTACCTCACCCCCGACGACCGCTTCGTCATCGGCCCCGACCCCGGCGTGGGCGGACTGTTCTGGGTGGCCGGCCTCGGGGGGCACGGGATGACCACCTCGGCCGCGGTGGGCGACCTGGCCGCCCAGGGCATCCTCGACGGCGCGCTACCCGGCGACCTGGCCGCGGCGCTCTCGCCCGCGCGCTTCGAGGCGAGCTGAGCACCGCGCCGGGGCGCGCCGGTCAGGGCTTCTTCGACGCCGCCTTGCCGCGCTGCCCCTGCTTGGCCGCCACGACCGCGTCGCGACGCAGCTTCGCGGGCACGGCCGGCGTCCCGTCGGCGAAGACGTGCACCTTCCCATCCGGCACCATGATCTCGCCGACGGCCGAGCGGCGGCGGTAGAGCGCGATGGCCGCGACGAAGAACGCGATCGCGGCGTAGTGGCCCGGGGTCAGGCCGAAGTAGCGCTCGTCGATGGCGCGCAGGAAGTCCAGCGCGAAGCGGAAGGGCAGATAGAGCAGCAGCGCCACCGACGCGAACCACCCGGCGAAGTGGGGTCGGTTGCGCACGGCGAAGAAGAAGCTGGCGATGCCGACGGACCAGAGCATCTCGTAGAAGCCCAGGTTGTGGCGGATGACGCCCGCGGCGGCGGGGTCGCCGGCCACCGTGTGCGGGTAGGGCATCCCCAGGGCGAAGTCGGTCACGCTGCCGGGGTGGTCGAAGGCGACGGTGCAGCCCATGCGCCCGAAGATCCAGGCGAACACGAAGCCGTAGGCGATGCAGTCGGCGTAGGGCCACGCGGGGAGCCGCTCGCGGCGCAGGTAGTAGAGCACGCCGATGGTGCCGCCGAGGAAGCCGCCGAAGGAGCTGATGCCGTCCCAGAACTTGAGCAGGTAGAGCCAGTCGTCGGCGATCTTCTCGGGGAAGTAGAAGATCGCCGAGTAGAGGTGGGCGCCGATCATGCCCGGGATGACGGCCCAGAGCGCCAGCTCCGAGATGACTGCGTCGTCGAGGCCCACCCGGCGCGCGCGGCGCGTCGCCACCATCGTCCCGACGATGATCGCCATGCCGACGAGGAACCCGAAGGGATAGAACTTGGCCGGTCCCAGCTCGAGCGGGGGGATGGTCTGGTAGGGCAAGGCTCCGAGGAGGCCATGGGACAGCGAAGCGAGGATGGGCATGGGACGGCTCCGGGACCGTGGGCGCGCCCGTGCCTAACACGGGCAGCGCCTGCGGTCATGCTCCGCACCGGCTTGAAGCGGAGCCGCGAGCCGGCTATGGGGTCCAGGCGATGAAGACCGAGAACCAGCCGCCCGCCGCACCGGCCGCCACCCCCGCCGTGCCGGCCTTCTTCGACCACCGGCGGCGCTTCGACACGTTCCGCTACGTCTACCCGGTCATCAGCCGGCGCGCCGGCGGCCTGTCGATCGGCGTGAACCTGAACCCCGACAAGATCTGCAACTTCGACTGCGTCTACTGCCAGGTGGATCGCCGGGTGGCGCCCCAGGTGACGGAGGTGGATCGCGACGTCCTGGCGGCCGAGCTGGTCGAGATGCTCGACGCCCTGGCGTCGGGGCGGCTCTGGCAGCAACCGCGCTTCGCCAGCACGCCGCAGTCCCATCGCCGCCTCGAGGACTTCGCGCTCTCCGGCGACGGCGAGCCGACGACCTCGCCCCACTTCGAGGCGGTGGTGGCGGAGCTGGTGCGCCTGAAGGCCGCCCGCGGCCTGGACGAGGTCAAGATCGTCCTCATCACCGACGCGGCGTGCCTGCACCACGCGCGGGTGCGTCGCGGCCTCGCCCTGATGGACGGCGCGCGGGGCGAGGTGTGGGCGAAGCTGGACGCCGGCACCGAGGCCTTCTACGCCAAGGTGGCCAGGACGCGCGTGCCCTTCCGACGGGTGCTGCGGAACCTGGCGCTCACGGCGGCCGAGCGGCCCCTGACGCTACAGTCCCTCTTCTTCGCCTGGGAGGGCCAGCCGCCGCCGGACGCGGAGATCGACGCCTGGATCGAGCGCGTCGTGGCCATCGAGGCGGCGGGGACCCTGCGCGAGGTGCAGGTCTACACCGTGGCGCGGCGCCCGGCCGAGCCGGCGTGCACCGCGCTCTCGCTGGAGGCGCTCGAGGGCATCGCCGCTCGGTTGAGGCAGCACACGCGGGCGCCGGTCCGCGTCCATGGCGGCGCGGCGCCCGCGGTGCCCGGAGTCACGCCGACGTGATCGCGATCTGCCGGGGCTGGAACTCCTTGGCCTTGGGCAGATGGATGCGCAGCGTGCCGTGGTCGAGCTCGGCGGAGACGTTCTCCAGGTCCAGACCCCGGGGCAGCCGGAAGCTGCGCCGGTAGTCGGCGTCACCGATCTCGTCGCCGAGGATCGCGCCCTCGACCGTGCGCTCGCGCGTGGCGCTCAGGGTGAGCGCGCCCTCTTCCAGGTTCAGGTCGACCGACTCGCGGGTCGCACCGGCGAGCTCGGCGATGAGCAGCAGCTCCGAGTCGTTCTCGTAGACGTCCACCAGCGGCGCCACCGTCGGCCGCTCGCGGGTCTGCTCCATGCCGTCGTCCTTGCGCTGCGGGCTCGGGTTGGGATGGGTCGTGAGCATGTCGGGTTCCTCCTTGGGTGCGTGTGCCGGTGGGTCAGGCCTTGACCGAGATCCGGCGGGGTTGGGCTTCGGCGGACTTGGTCATGCGGACCGTCAGCACGCCGTTCTGGAGCTTCGCCTGGGTCTTCTCTGCGTCCACCGGGGCGCTGAGCTTGAAGCTGCGGGCGAAGGTCTGGCTGCGCCGCTCGACGCGGTGGGCGCGGTAGCCCTCCGGTGCCTCGAGCTGCCGCTGGCCCTTCAGGGTCAGGACATCGCGGTGGACGCTCAGATCGAGGTCGTCCTCCTTGTAGCCGGGCACGTCGACCGACAGCACCAGCTCGGTGCCGACGTCGTGGAGCGAGGCCTGGGCGGTGTCACCCGAGCGGGTGACGTCGGACACGGCCAGGTCGCTGAAGGCGCGATCCATGCGCCGGCGCATCGCGTCGACGACGGCCAGCGTGCGATCGAAGTCGTTCCAGGGCATGAACATGGCGTACTCCTGTGGAGGCTGGCGGCGCACCGCGGCCTGCGCCGAAGACGGGGCGCCGAAGGTCGATGGGGGCGGGTTCGAAGTCCGCCGCGCGTCGGGTCGACCTCGATCCGCAGGGTCGGGGTCGCCACGACGGGGGGAGGATAAGCACGAACCGGCGCGGTCAAGAGCCGGCGGCTGTGCTCTCGAGAACGCGTGAGATCGCGGACTTGCGGGACTCGCTCAGCGGGCCGCGGCGAGACCAGACGTCGGCGGTCGGCCCGCGCAGCAGCAGCTCCCATTGCGGGCTCTCGGGCAGGGCGCCGCGCCGCCGCACCATCAGGTCGATGCCGTAGCGCTGGTACGCCGCCTCGGCGACGGCCAGTCGGCGGGAGGGGTGCTCGTCGGCGCGCAGCAGCTCGGCGACGTCGGGGGCGAAGGTGATGCGCCCGTCGCTGGCCACGGTCGCCCCGGGGTGGAGGACGTAGAGGAGGTAGCCGCCCCAGTCGGTCTCGTTCCAGATGCGGGCGCGGATGCCGGCGCGGTCCAGCACGCGGGCCTCGGCGACCGGGAAGAGGCCGGGGCTCAGGGTGGTGGTCCACGGGTTGGTCGAGGCCCAGCGCGGCAGGACGTGGGCGGCGAGGACGGAGAGCAGCGCCAACGAGAGGGCGAGCGCCCACAGGCGCGGGCGCCACAGGCGGCGGGTGAGCGTGCGCAGCTCGGGGGCCAGGAGGACGAGCACGAAGGCCGCGTAGTAGCTGAGACGGACCAGCAGCACGGCGCCCAGGGCCAGGCCGGCAGCGGCCAGCAAGGTCGGACGGCGCGCCGGTGGCGGTCGGGTGGCCAGCGCCAGCACCACCGCGAGCGGGCCCAGCCAGGGGAGCAGGCCAGCGAGCAGGGCGTAGGCGCCGCCGCCGTCCTGCCACAGCCGGAACCAGGTCCAGGAGGGCTGCAGCTCCGGGACGAAGGGGAGCCAGCGGTCCTGGATGCTGAGGACGTGGGCGATGCCGGCCGCCGCGCCCGGGGCGAGCAGGACGCCGGCCGACGCGAGGGCCAGGGTGGTCGCCGCGTATCGGCGGTCGGTCGCGCCAGGTCCCGCCACCAGGACGGTGCCCACCACCGCGAGCAGCCAGAGGGCGCCCATGGCGTGCACGAAGCTCCAGAGGACGGCGGTGGCGAACACGACCAGGCGTGCGCGGCCGGGGTCCAGGCGCCAGCTCCCGGCGGCAAACGGGAGCAGCACGGCGACCTCGAAGAGCAGGTTGAGGGCGTGCGGCCGCATGCGCAGGCGCTCGTCGAAGAGCAGCAGCGTCAGCGCGAGGATGAGCGCTGCGGCGGCGACGCTGCCCGTGGCGCGGCGGGCGCGTACGGCCAGCCAGGTCAGCGCGGTAGCGAAGACGCCGGCGTGGAAGACCCGCAGCAGGTCGAGGCCTCCGGCGCGGTCGAGCAGGGCCACCAGCAGCTCGTAGCCCAGCTGGAAGGGCGCCCAGGCCGCGTCGGGGTGGGCCGCCGAGAAGACGTCGGTGGTCGGGACGCCGTGAGCGAGGATCTCGCGACCGATGGCCACGTGGAAGAAGATGTCGATGCCCCAGGCCGGGCGGAGGCACCACGCGAACAAGGCGGCGAAGAGCGCCAGACCGCCGACCGCAGGGGTCGCCCGCAGACGGGTGTCCGTCACACCAGGCCCAGCTCCTCCGAGGCGCGCTCGCCCTCGGGGGTGCCGGCGTAGATGAAGCGGCGCACCCAGGGATCGGGGTTGGCCCGCACCTCGGCGGGGGTGCCGTAGGCGCGGATCTCGCCGCGGTGGAGCATGGCGACGCGGTCGCCGATGCGGAAGGCGGACGCCATGTCGTGGCTGACCACCAGCGAGGTGATGTCGAAGAGCTCCTGGGCCTCGACGATCATGTCGTCGACGTAGCGCGTCATCACCGGGTCCTGGCCGGTGGTCGGCTCGTCGTAGATCATGATCTCCGGCTTGGTGACGATGGCGCGGGCCAGCCCCACGCGCTTGCGCTGGCCGTTGGAGATCGCCGACGGGTAGCGGCCGCCGATGTCGGCGATCTGGAGCTGCTCCATGATCGCGTCGGCCTCGCGACGCACGTCGGAGTGCTTCATCCCGCGCTCCCACAGCGGAAACGACACGTTCTCGCGCACGCTCAGCGAGTCCAGGAGCGCGGCCCCCTGGAAGAGCATCCCGAAGCGGGTGCGCAGCTGCAGCATCCCGTCCGAGTCCAGGCTGGCCAGGTCCTGGCCGAACACCTTCACCACGCCGGAGTCGGGGCGGAAGAGCCCGATGACGTGCTTCATGATGACGGACTTGCCGCTGCCCGAGCCGCCGATGAGCACCGTGATCGCGTTCTTCGGGATGCGGATGCTGACCCCGGTCAGCACCTTGTGCTCGCCGAAGCTCTTGTGCACGTCGACGAGCTCGACCGCGGGCTCCTCATCGGCCGGCACCGCCGCCTCGGCGTCGGTCAGGACCGACGGGTCGGGCTCGGCCGGCGCTGGCGGACCGCCCGCCGCGCCCCCGGCGAGGCCACGCACCCGGTCGGCGCCCTCGAAGAACACCTTCACGATGGGGGCGTCGCTGGCCAGCACCTCGTCGACCGAGCCGTAGGCCACGATGTGGCCGCCGTCGAGCATGGCGATCCGGTCGGCCAGCCGCAGCGTGGAGGTCATGTCGTGGCTGATCACCACCGAGGTGATGCCGTAGCGCTCGCGCGTCTTGACGATCATGTCGTCGACGAACTCGATCATCACCGGATCCAGGCCCGTGGTCGGCTCGTCGAAGAGCACGACCTCCGGGTTGGAGACCACCGCACGAGCCAGGCTCACGCGCTTCTTCATGCCACCCGACAGCTCGCTCGGCATCTTCTGCCCGGCGTCGGCGAGATCGAGCAGCTCCAGCAGCTCGCGCACCAACGGCGAGATCTCCTCCCAGCGCATCGACGTGTTCTCGTAGATGGGGAAGGCGATGTTCTCCTGCACGGTGAAGGAGTCCATCAGCGCGTAACTCTGGAACATCATGCTGACGCGCTTTCGCACGGCCACGAGCTGCTGCGAGTCGAGCTGGCGCGTGTCCAGGCCGAAGAGCTCGACGACCCCCTCGTCGGGCAGCAGCAGCCCGTTCATCAGCTTCAGCAGCACGCTCTTGCCCGAGCCCGACTGACCGCAGATCACGGTGGTCAACCCGGTGGGGATGTCGAGATCCACCCCATCGAGCACGATCTTGTCCTCGAAGCCCTTCACCACGCCGCGCAGGCGGATGACCGGCTTGTCCGGGTCCGCGGGCCAACGCTCGACGCCGGGGAGGAGGTAGTTCGTGCGTTCGGGCGCCGGCTCGGTCACGCGGTCTCGCCCATCGCCATCATCGCCTCGGCCTCGTCGTCGCCGCCCGGCACCGCGAAGCCGAACTCCTTGCGCAGGCGCGCGCGGAAGTCCTTCTTGTCGATGGACTTGTCGTAGGCGTCCAGCATCTCGACCATCCCGCTGTGGACGGCCTCCATGAGCGCGTCGTCCATGGCGCGCATGCCCTGCGCCTTGCCCATCTGGATGTAGTTCGTCAGGTGGTGCGTCTTGCCTTCCCGGATGAGGGTCCCCAGCGCGGGCGAGCCGAAGAGCACCTCCAGCGCGGCGAAGCGTCCGCCGCCCTTCCGACGGACGAGCTGCTGCGCCAGCACGCCGCGCAGGGTGTCCGCCAGCACCGAGCGGATGTTGGGCTGCTCATCGGCCGGGAAGGCGTTGATGATGCGGTCCACGGCCTTGCCGGCCGAGTTGGTGTGCAGGGTGCCGAAGACCAGCAGCCCCGTCTCCGCGGCCTGCAGCGCGGCGGTGATCGTCTCGAGGTCGCGCATCTCGCCGACCAGCACCACGTCGGGGTCCTCGCGCATGGCCGCGTGCAGCGCCGACGCGAACGAGGTCGCGTTGGTGCCCACCTCGCGCTGGGTGATGATCGAGGTCTTGCCCGGGTGCACGAACTCGATCGGGTCCTCGATCGTGATGATGTGGGCCTTGCGGCGCTCGTTGATCTCGTCGGTGATGGCCGCCATCGTCGTGGACTTGCCCGAGCCCGTGGGGCCGGTGACCAGCACCAGGCCGCGCTCGAAGCGGGCGAAGCGGTAGACCACCTCGGGGAGCCCGAGCTGCTCGATGGTGAGGATCTGCGTCGGGATCTGCCGGAACACCGCCCCGGAGCCCCGGTGCTGGCGGAAGATGTTCACGCGGAAGCGGGCCAGGCCCTCGACCTCGTAGGCGAAGTCCATGTCGCCGGTCTCCTGGAACACCTTCCAGAGCTCCGGCGGCGTGATCTGCGCGATGTAGCCATCGAAGTCGCGCGGGCTGAGGGTCCGGTAGCGGATGGGCTCCATGCGGCCGTGCAGGCGCAGCATCGGCGGGTTGCCGACGGCGAAGTGCAGGTCGCTGGCGCCCGAGTCATGCATCAGGTGGAGGAAGCGGTCGATGCGGTGGGTGTAGCCCTCGGTCCGGCGCGTGGTCGGCTCAGGCATCGATGCCCTCCAGGAAGGACGCGCTCACCAGCGGCTCGAAGTCGTCCTTGGAGCGGGCCCGCTGGTAGGCGACCTCCGGGGTGACGAGCTTGGCCTTCACCAGCTCCATCAGGCCGTCGTCGAAGGGCCGCATCCCGATCTTCTTGCCGATGGTCATCAGCGACGGGATGAGCGTCATCTTGTTCTCGCGGATCAGGTTCGACAGCGCCGGCGTCACCATGAGCACCTCGAAGTTGCCCACCTGGCCCTGGCCGTCGGCCCGCGGCAGCAGCGCCTGGTTCACCACCAGCTTCAGGGTCTCGCTGAGCATGATGCGGATCTGCGCCTGCTCGCGCGGCGCGAAGGAGTCGACCAGGCGCGTGACGCACTTGGGCGCCGATGTCGTGTGCATGGTGCCGATGACCAGGTGCCCCGTCTCGGCCGCGGTGATCGCCAGACGCATGGTCTCGGCGTCGCGCATCTCGCCCACCACGATGACGTCCGGGTCCTCGCGCAGGGCCGCGCGCAAGGCTTCGGGGAAGCCGCGGGTGTGCGTGCCCACCTCGCGCTGGTTGATCAGCGAGTTCTTGTAGGGGTGCACGTACTCGATGGGGTCTTCCAGCGTGATGATGTGCAGGCGCCTCGACTCGTTGATGAGGTTGACCAGCGCCGCCAGGGTGGTCGTCTTCCCCGAGCCGGCCGACCCCGACACGATGACCAGGCCCTGGTGCAGGGCGGCGATGTCGGTGAGCTGGTCGGGGAGCCCCGTGGACTCGAAGGTCGGGACCTCGTTGGGGATGACCCGGAACACGGCGCCCGTCCCGCGGCGCTCCTCGTAGACGTTGGTGCGGTAGCGACCCGCGCCGCGGATGTCGTAGCAGAAGTCGAGCTGCCGCATGGTGCCGACGCTCTCGCGCTGGTGGTCGTTGAGCATCTCCCGGATCAGCCCGCCGGTCTCCTGGGCGGTGAAGATCCGCTCGCCCAGCTGCACCAGCTCACCGTTGCGCCTCACCGCCGCGGGCGTGCCCGGCGACAGATGGAAGTCCGAGGCCCCCATCTTGCGCGTCTGGACCAGCAGGCGATCGATCTGCTTGTCCGTGCCCGAGGTGATCGCCAGATCCGCCTTCAGGCCGGCCTCGTCGATCTCGATGGCGTTCGCCGCGCTGATCTTCTTGAAGGCCTCCATCGCCCGCTCGCGCACCTCCAGCTCCGAGTCGCGCTGGAGTACCTGCTGCAGCAGCTTGAGCCCGCGAGGGTCGTTGAAGATCTCCAGCGCGTTGATCACCTCGATGCGCACCTCGGTGGCCGGGTCGCCGAGCAGCTTGGCGATCGCCGGCAGCGCGCGCGGGTCGCCGATGCTGGCCAGGGCCTCGACGGCCGACCAGCGCACGTCGGGATCCGCCAGGGCGTGGATGAGCGGCTCGACCGCGGGCACGGCCTTGAGGCGGCCCAGGGCGTCCATCGCCACGACGCGCGTCCACCAGTCCTGGTCGTCGAGCAGCCGCACGATGGGGGCGATGAGGCGCGGGCTGTCGTGGTTGACCGCGAAGAGCAGCGCGCTCGACCGGATCCCCGGGTCGCGATGCCCCATCAGCTCGATGATGGGGTCGAGGAGCTGGTCGCCGAACTCGGCGATCGTCTGATGGATGCGCTCACGCATCCACCCCATCAGCGTCTTCGAGTACAGGATGATGCGCCGGATCACCTCGCCCGGGTCGCCGGCGCGGGTGGCGATCTTGAGCGCGGCGTTGCGGATGAGGTCGTCGCCCTCGCCGAGCAGCGGGATCAGCTCGTCGAGGATGCCGCTGTCCTGCCCCACGGTCGTGGTCTCGAGGATGCGGATGAGCTGCTGCTTGATCGTGAAGCGCTCGTGGCGCAGCCGGTCCAGGATGAGCCGGATGAAGTCGGAGTCCGGGTCCTTGGCCAGCACCTGGAAGGCCCGCAGGCGGACCCGATCGCTGGGATCCACGCAGAGCTGGTTGACGATCTTCCGCAGACCGCCATCGATGTGCGCGCCCTCCTTGAGGTCGTCGGACAGCTTGGCGAGGGCGCGCAGGCGCAGCTCCTCGTCGCCCAGCCGCAGGAAGCGCGCGACGTAGGCGTGGATCTGGTCCAGCGGGTAGCTGAGCATCACCTCGGACGCGACCAGGCGAAGCTCGCCCTTGGTCTTCTCCATGGCGTGCGTCAGCACGTCGAGGGCCTGCGGGTCGCGAACCCGGGGCAGGAGGCCGACCAGCAGCCGGCGCTCGGGGCCGTCGGGCTGCGTGGTCGCCTCGCGGAGGATCGCCTGGAAGGTGCCGGGCAGATTGCGCGCGATGATGAGCTGATGTGCCAGGCTGCGCAGGTCACGACGCGGATCGGTCAGCGCCCAGAGGAAGTCCTGGATGCGCAGCCCCGGGTCCTCGGCGACCGCGGACATCAACTCGCGCAGCTCGTCCTGCGTCTTGAAGTCGCCGCGCTTGAGGCGCTGCAGGGGGGTCTTCTTGTCACCGAAGAGGAGCGCCATGGGCGGAGCTTACGCGGCGGGCGCGCGCCGGACAACGGGGTGCGTGCGCGAAGTGAACCCGGTGGGCGGCGACTCGACGCTCAGGCCGCGGCGAGCGACCCGTCGGTGGGCGGAGCGTGGTCCAGCACGCCGTGGGCAGCGCAGTGGGCGCCGAGCATCGCCAGCATCGCGTGGGGGTCGGAGGCGCGCAGGCAGCGCAGGCGGATCTCCGGCGCCTCGGGGATGCCCTTGATGAGGCGGCTGAGCATCATCTTGAGGCGACCGGGCAGCACGCGCGCCGGATAGGTGTCGCCGAGCATGCCCAGATAGGCCTCCAGCGCCGCTATGCGCTCGCGCCAGCTCGGCTCGGTGGGGACGCGACCGGAGGCCTCGTCGACGATCTGCCGGAAGATCCACGGGTTGGTCACCGCGCCGCGCCCGATCATCACGCCGGCGCAGCCGGTGGTCTCGAAGCGGTGCAGCGCGTCGGCGGCGGTCAGCACGTCGCCCGAGCCGAGCACCGGGATGCGCGCGACCTCCACCATGCGGCGCACGACCTCCCAGTCGGCGCTGCCCGTGTAGAGCTGCATGCGTGTGCGCCCGTGCACGGCGATGGCCCGCGCGCCGGACTCCTCGGCGATGCGCAGGGTCTCCATCGCGTTGAGGCTGTCCTCGCACCAGCCGTTGCGGATCTTCACGGTCACCGGCAGCGACACCGCCGTGGCCACCGCCTCGATGATCTCGCCCAGGCGCGGCAGATCGCGCAGCAGCCCCGCGCCGCCGCCCCGGCGCACGATCTTCGGGGCCGGGCAGCCGCAGTTGATGTCCACCACGTCGGCGCCGGCGTCCTCGATGATGCGCGCGGCCTCGGCCATCTTGTGCGCTTCGGAGCCGTAGATCTGGATGGAGACGGGGCGCTCGGAGGGGTGGAAGGCCATGCGGACCATGGCCTGCATCGTCCGGTGCGTCAGCAGCTCCACCGAGATGAACTCGCTCACCAGCAGGCCTACCGCGTCGCCGCTGGCCATGCGCACCAGGCGCCGGAAGGGCGAGTCCGTGACGCCGCTCATGGGCGCGAGGACCAGCCCCGGCTTGATCTGGAGGGCGTCGATGGCAAAGTGTCCGAGCGGCATGGGGCGTTCCGATAGCCCCGGGGACGCGGCGAGGTCAAGCTCCAGCCGCGCGGAGGCAGGCGTGAGGGGCGCGGGCGCCGATGGGAGCGGGCGTGGCGGCGGCGACGAGGCCGCGCCGGGCGGCCCGGGCGAGGTGCTGCCGGCGGGGCTGGCCAGCGAGCTGCTGATGGCCATCGGGCACAAGCCGGTGGTGCGCGAGCTGCACGACCTGGAGGACGTCGACGCGGCGCGGGCGCGCTGGGAGGCGCTGGGTTGCGTCACCGTGGTGGGCGAGCCGGTGCGCGAGGACGTCGAGACCCAGGCCATGGTCACCGAGGTCGACAGCGTGCACACCGTGCGGCCGCTGGCCACCCACCCGCTGGTCGAGCGAGCGGTGGCGCTGGGGGGGCCCGTCGCCCGTCAGGTCCTTCTGAACCCCCAGAGCCCGGTGCACCGCTGGCTCTGCGAGCGGCTGGGCGCGGAGCAGGCTCCCGTCGAGGTGGCCAGGCCCCCGGCAGGCCCCGAGCGAGCCCGGCAGGTGGTCTACGCGTCGCGGGAGCTGGCCCTGGCGGAGCGGGCGAGGGCCCTGGACCGCATGGCCTCGGACGGGACCGGCGCCGGCGACGCCACCACGCTGGGCGCCCTGCTCGGCTACCCGGCCTGCTGCGCGCGCGCCTTCGCGGCTCTCGAGCGTCGCTGGCCGAACCGCCGCCCCATCGAGGCGGCCATGGGGCGCACCCGCATCTTCCTGCCGCGGCTCAACAACCTCGCGCTGCACCGCTTCGCCTGGCTGGCCTGGTTCCCCTGCCGCTACGACTGCGAGGCGTCGGCCGCCATCGCCGATCTGGCCGCCGCCCACCTGGCCCGCACCTGGCCCGATCTCGTGCGCGCGATCGACGCCGAGCTGGGGCAGCCGCGGGTCTACCTGAACGACGCGGCGCAGGCGGCGCTCGTCGATGCGCGCTGGGACGGCCCCACCCGGCTCCGCTTCGCCGGCGTGGCGCCCCTCGGCGACGACGCCGCCGCGGCCCTCGCCCCGCTGCAGGCCGCGGACCACGTGGTGCTCGACGCTGCCGGCGCCTCCTTTCGCGAGGGCCGGCGGCGCATCGAGCTGAGCGGTCCTCCGGCCCTGGTGCTCCCCTTCGGGCTGGGCCCTCCGCCTGCGCGCCGCTGAGCGAGCGCGGCCGGCGCGCTTGCCGCCGCGCCCTCGCCGGAGTACCCAGTCGCCCATGCGCCGCCAACCCCTCCGCCGCATGGCCGGCCTCCTCCGCCCCTACCTGGGCCGCTGGATCCTCGCGACCCTGCTGCTGCTCGGCGGCGGCGCCCTGAACCTGCTCCTGCCCCAGGGCGTCCGCCTGGCGCTCGACCAGGCCGTGGCCCGCGGCGATCTCGCCTACCTCGATCGGCTCGTCGCGCTGGCGATGGTCGTCTTCACCCTGCTCGGCGCCTTCGTGATGGTGCGACACGTGCTGATGACCTGGCTCGGCGAGCGCGTGGTCGCCGATCTGCGCGAGCGCAGCTTCCGCCGCCTGCTCGAGCACCCGCCGGGCTTCTTCCACGAGCACCGCTCGGGCGAGCTGCTCAGCCGCCTCACCGCCGACATCGGCATGCTCCAGCACGCGGTCGGCACCGAGATCTCCATCGCCCTGCGCTCGACGCTGACGATCGTCGGGGGCGTGGCGCTGCTGGTCATGACGAGCCCCAGCCTCACCCTGGTGATGCTGGCGACCTTGCCGCCGGTCACCGTCGGCGCCGTCTGGGTGGGGCGGCGCATCCGCGGGCGCGCGCGCCACATCCAGGACGTGATGGCCCACGCCAACGCGGGCCTGGAGGAGGCGGTGACCGGCATCGAGACCGTGCAGGTGTTCACCGCCGAGGCGCGCGAGGCCGAGCGGTACGCGGGCTCGGTGGGGGAGGTGTTCAGCACGGCGGTGCGGCTGGCCTATGCGCGCGGCGCCTTCATGGGGGCCGTGCAGATCGCCGGCTACGCGGCCCTCGCGTTGATCCTCTGGCTCGGGGCCCGCCGCGTGGTCGCCCAGACGCTGAGCGCGGGCGAGCTGGCCGCGTTCTTGCTCTACGCCATCATGGTCAGCGGCGCGATGGGCTCGCTGGCGGACGTGTGGAGCAACCTGCAGCGGGCGGTGGGCGCGACCGGCCGCGTGTTCGCGCTCATGGAGGAGGAGCCGGCGATCCGCGACAGCCCCGATGCCCGGCCGCTGGGGCAGGTGCGTGGCGAGCTGGAGTTCGACGACGTCACCTTCACCTACCCTGCGCGGCCCGGGGTGCCGGTCCTGCGCGGGGTCTCGTTCCGCATCGCGCCCGGCGAGCGGGTGGCGCTGGTGGGGCGCTCGGGCGCCGGCAAGTCGACCATCGCCGCGCTGGTGCACCGCTTCTGGGACCCGGATGAGGGCACGGTGCGTCTGGACGGGCGAGCGCTGCCCACGCTCCATCTCGCCGAGCTGCGCGGCGCCCTGGCCACGGTGCACCAGGACCCGATCGTGTTCTCGGGCACCATCGCCGAGAACATCGCCTACGGAGCGCCCGAGGCCAGCGTGGCGGACATCGAGCGCGCCGCGTCCGACGCGCTCATCAGCGACTTCATCGCGTCGCTGCCCGATGGGCTGGCCACCGAGGTCGGCGAGCGCGGCGTCCGGGTCAGCGGCGGCCAGCGCCAGCGCATCGCCATCGCGCGGGCGCTGCTGGCCGATCCGCGGCTGCTGATCCTGGACGAGGCGACCAGCCACCTCGACACCACCAACGAGGCCCTGGTGCATGCGGCGCTTCTGCGGCTGATGGAGGGGCGCACCACCCTGATCATCGCCCACCGGCTGTCGACCGTGCGCAACGCCGATCGCATCCTGGTGCTGGAGCACGGCGCCATCGTCGAGGTGGGCGATCACGAGACCCTGGCGGCCCGGGGCGGCATCTACACCGAGCTGCTCTCCGATCAGGCCACCCTGCTCGAGACGTGAGCGCAGAGCGCCTGGCGATCCTCTCGCACTCCGAGAGCTTCTACTCGACGCGGCGGCTGCTGGAGGCCGCGCGCGCCGTGGGCCTCGCCGCCAGCCTCATCGACCCGGTGCGGGTGACGCTGAGCGCGTCGGGCGGCCCGGGTCCGCTCTTCCAGGACGGAGCGCCGCTGGCCGCGCCGGAGCTCCTGGTGCCTCGGATCGGCGCGCGCCTGACCGGGTGGGGGCTGGCGCTGGTCCAGGGGCTGGTGGACGCGGGCAGCTTCAGCGCGGCGCAGGCGCAGGCGATCGGGCGCGCCCAGGACAAGCTGGCCACCACCCAGCGACTGGCGGCGGCGGGGTTGCCGGTGGTGCCGACCGTGGCCGTGCGCGAGCCGGCCCACGCCGACCGCGCGCTGGAGGCGCTCGGCGGGGCGCCGGTGGTGGTCAAGCTGCGCGAAGGCTCCCAGGGCCGCCAGGTGCTGCTGGCGCGAAACGACGGCGAGGCGCGCAGGCTCATCGGGAGCCTCACGGCCCGCGGCCAGGCGGTGCTCGTCCAGCCGTTGGTCGAGGCCGCACGGGGCCGGGACCTGCGGGTGCTCGTCATCGGCGGCGAGCCCCAGGCCGCGGTCTGGCGCGTCGCCGCTGCCGGAGAGTTCCGCTCGAACCTCCACCTCGGCGGCCGCGCCGAGGCGGCGGAGCTGAACGCCGAGGCGGGTGAGCTCGCCCGGCGCGCAGCGCGGGCCATGGACCTGCCGCTGTGTGGCGTCGATCTGCTGCCCTCGGGAGACCGGCTGCGGGTGCTCGAGGTCAACGCCAGCCCGGGGTTGGAGGGCGTCGAGGCAGCGACCGGGCGCGACCTCGCCCGCGAGGTGGTGCTCTGGCTACGCGCGGCCCTTCGCGCTCATCGCGCCGGCCAGGCATCAGACCACGCCCTCTGGTCCCGCTCCTCAGGCGGCAGCGCCTGAGCGCACGCCCCGACGCTGCGCGTGCCGCCCTACTCCGGCGCGGCCTCGGGCAGCACCTCGACCTTGGCCGACCAGGTCACCTTGCCGACGCGGGCGCCGTCCTTGACCGCCATCGGGGCCGCGAGGTCCCCGGTGAGCGTGGTCTCGGGGAAGGTCCCGTCGGCCGGCAGCACCGTGGAGTCACCGTAGGCCAGGTCGATGCGGTCGATGGGCAGCATGCCGCGGAAGCGCGCGTCGCTGGCCACCTCGTCGATCCCCTGCCGCTTCTCGGGATCCAGCGGGACCCAGCCGAGCTGGGGCAGGTTGGCGTCGACCCAGGCGTGGGTGGTCTCGACGGTCGACGGCACCGCGCCCAGCTCGATCCCCTGCACCACCAGCGCCGGCACGCCGCGCAACCGCAGCAGCTCCACCGTGGCGCGGGCCAGGCCCAGCGTGTTCGCCTTCTTCTGGGCGATGGCCTCCGCCGCCGTGGCAGGCCCCGCGGCGTCGGGCTTGATGGCGATGGCGGCGTCCATGACGGCCTGGAGCTCGTCATAGGCCTGCTTCTTCTCGGCGCCCAGCGCCTGGGCCGCGGCGACGACGCCGGCGTCGGTGGAGACGTCGCCCACCGGGGGCGCGTTGCCGTCGAAGTCCTGGCCTTGCGCCGCCTGAAGCGTCCCGGGGCTTCCGACGCGCCGGACGACCTCGAAGGAGCCGGTGTAGGTCGCCGTCGGCCCGCTGATGGGGTCGCTGACGAAGAAGAGGTTCTCGTTGTCGTCCGCGGGCATCACGGCCCCGGCCGCGCCGGAGTGCTCGCTCTTGGAGACCTTCTGGTAGCGACGGTCTCGCGGCGAAGGAGCGATGATCCGCGCGCCCTCGGGGAGCTCCGAGAAGGACGCGGTCACCACCACGCGGAAGCCCTTGCTCTCGTGCGGCACCGGCTGCGCCTGCTCCGGCGCCACGGGCTGCTCCTCGCCGGCCGCCGGATAGGTGACCGTCTCGTCGGTCTGCGGCACCGGCGTGTCGGCGAGCCGCGCTTGCGGCGGTGCCTGGGTCGGCCACGTCTGCTGGGCGTCATCCTTGCAGCCGGCCAGGAGCATGACCGCGCACACCGCGGACACCGAAGCGGACGCGAGGATCGAGCGAACAGGGCTTACGTGCACGGTGGACTCCTGGTTCTTCCATCTCGCCCGTGACGCCCTGCGCGGCGCGAAGGTGCAGGCGCGGCGGCTCACGCGGCGGGGCCATCCTAAGCCAAGTCGAGCGGTCGCGCACGGGGTCACGCGTCCGCACCGAGCGAGCCGCGAGGAGGCGCGGCGCCCTCAGGTCAGAGCGGCCGCGCCGGGGGCTCGTCCTCGGCCGGCGCCTCGGGCTCCTCGCCCGCGTCGTCGGTCGCCTCGCGCTCGTAGACGACGCGCGGCACCGCGATGGAGTCGCCCAGCTCGCGCTCCATCAGGTAGCCGCCCACCAGGTCCAGCTCGACCTTCTTGAGGCGATCGGGGCGGTAGGGATCCTCGGCCTCGAAGGTGAAGATCTTCCGGTCGCCGCGCTCGACGACCTCGCAAGGCACCTCGGTGCTGCGCTCGTCCCCGCCCCAGGTCCGGACGTAGGTGCAGCCGTCGGGAGTGCGGACCAGGCGCTCCCACGCGCCGAGCTGGGCGGTGAAGCGGGTCGCGTCGCCGACCTCGATGATGGTGCCCAGCCCGATGTGGACGATCGGCCCGTCCCAGCCCACGGCGTACCAGTAGGTCGTCCCGTCGGCGGTCTCGACGCCGAAGCCGGTCGACGAGCGCACGCGGAAGGTCCCCTCGAGCTTGCGGGGCGTCGGGAAGCGGTGATCCACCAGCGCGATGTGGTCGCCGTCCAGGGTGAACTCGAGGATCACGCGCCGGGCGCGGCGCACCACCCACGACCCGGCGAGCTTGTCGCGCATCAGCACGGGATCCACCGGACCCACGGTGGTGCCCGGCAGGTTCCCAGGCGGCGCGATGGGGGCGTCCGAGGCCTCCGGCTCGAGCGTCGGGGTGCAGGCGCCGCTGGCGAGCACGCAGGCCACCAGCGCCGTCCCGAGGGCGGTTCCGAGCGGGCGCACCCTCAGGACCCCGGGCGGGCGACGACGACGGGCGTGCCCGCGCTGACCCAGGTCCCGAGGAACTGCCGGAGCTGCTCGCGGATGCCCGCGTCCTCGAAGAGCACGAAGTGCCCGTCGCCGGTGGCCGGCAGCGCCTCGAGGGTGGCCCCGGTGACCGTCCCCTTGGAGAGGTTGGCGCTGACCGGCGTCGCCACGACCTCGGTACCGCCGATGGCATGGGGCGGGGCCCCCGCGCCGGTGTGGGCGACGGGCACGGCGAGGGTGCGCACGAGCAGGTCGCCGGCGCCCTCCGGCGCGTAGGTGTCGCCCTGGCCGAAGATGTGGAGGACGTGGCGGGGCGCGGCGCCGGCCAGCGGCCTGAGCTGTACGAGCTGGGCGTGGTCGAGGGGATCGACCGCGTCGAAGAGGCCCTGGAGCAGGGAGAGGGCCGGGTGGCTCTCCTTGACCTCGCGGATGCCCTGGTTGGTGAACTCCTGCAGCGCCACCGCGACGCCCAACGCCCCGTCCACCGGGCTGGTCTTGGCCAGCGTCGCGCGCACCAGCCCGGCGCCCGCGCCGCTGAGGGCGAGGAGCCCGATACCGGGCTCGTAGGGGACCACCAGCGGGCCGTATTGGGCGCCCTGGCTGTGGCCCAGGTAGGCGAAGTGCGCGGTGTCGAAGCGCAGGGCCTTGCCGGTGGGGCTCTCGGCGGCGGAGAGCTCGAGCGTGCCCAGCGTCCGGACCAGCGCGAAGAGGTCGGCGGCGCCCTGCCAGGCATTGCCGCGAGCGGCCACCGGGTTGCCGACGTTGAAATAGAGCGGCTCCGGGTCGAGGTCGGCGCCGCGGCGCGAGCCGTGCATCGGGCCGTCCCAGCCTGCCGTCGCGAAGCGCACCGTGCTTGCCCCCACCGGGATGGCGGAGACGAGATCGCCGACGACGGCGGCGCCCGACCGGAAGCTGCCGCCGGTGCCGTGGCCGTAGAGCAGCAGCGGCCAGCCGGCGGGGGGCATGGTGCCCTGCTTGGGGATGGTGAGGGCCACGCAGACGGGCTCGCTGCCTTGCAGCTCGACGGCGCCCTGCCCGTCCACGACGAGGCCTCCGCCGTCCGACGGTTCCAGATAGGGGCGCGTGCCCTTCTGCACCTTGGGGAGCGCCAGCCGCAGGTGGATCTCGTCGACCTCCGCGCCGGGCGCGAAGCAGCCGCGGAGGTGGGCCTCACCGCTGAGGCCGTCGTCGCAGGGGCTCACCGCCGCCCCGTCGCAGAGCGTGAGCGCCTCCGGGCTCGGCGCCGGCTGGGCCCGCACGGCGTCGCGGATGCGCCCGGGCAGCTCGGAGGTGACCTGGGTGGTGAACACCGCCGCGGCGATGATCTCGCTCGGGGCGATGCCGTCCTCGGCCATCCAGGCGCGCAGCGGCGCGTAGGCATCCCAGGCCGCCGCCACGTCCGCGTCGCTGGGGCGGGCCTCGGCCAGCATGCGGGTGAAGTCCGCGTCCGGCTGCATCTCGACGCCGTCGACGGTGCGCACGCCGCGGGTGAGCACGACGGCGTAGGTGGTGCCCTCCAGGAGCGGCGCCTCCCAGGGGACGCGGACCTCGACGAAGCGCGGGCAGATGTAGCGGCCGCCGCCGTCGGTGGTGGTCCAGCCGAAGCTCTGCTTTGCGCCGACGCTGCCGCCATCCGGGTCGATGTTGAGGTAGCGCAGGGTCACCGGGTTGCCGGCCGTGTTCGCCGGGTTGCCCTCGACCGACGCGAAGTCGGGCGGCTGCGAGAACCGGAAGTACACGACCGGCTCGCGGGAGAAGCCTCGCTGCACCTGCTCGGCGGCGGCGACGACCCGCGCGACCGGGTCGAAGCCGATCACGCCCGGCCCGGGCGTCGGGAAGCCCTCGAGGGAGAGGCGCCCGCCGATCATCCGGATGTCGTTGGGGAAGGGCAGCGCGAAGAAGTCGGCCGTGCTCCCGGCGCGTGGGATCTCGAAGAGCACCCGCGGCGGTCCGGTGTCGTCGCCGGCGCAGCTCACGCCCTGCCAGGCGGTGAGGCCGAAGGCGAGCCCCCCGACCGCGCAGGTCCCCTCGTCGCCGCAGATGAGCCCCCCGAGGCAGTCCCCTGGCGTGGTGCACGGCTCACCCAGGTCGCCGCTGCCGGCCTCCGCGCATACGCCGCTCAAGCCCAGCAGGCGGCAGTACGACCCGGCGCCGCACTGGGCGCCCGAGGTGCAGGGATCCCCCGCCGCGCCGTCCCCGGAGGGCAGGCAGGTTCCGGTGAAACCGCAGTACAATCCGTCGCCGCACTCGTCGCTGAGGATGCAGGGGATGTTCTCGCCGCTGGTGCCCACGGCGCGGCAGGTGCCCGAGGCGCAGATGAGCCCGACCCGGCAATCGCTGAGGCCGGCGGCGCCGTTGCTGCAGGGGGCGCCGACGCCTGCGCCGCCGAGCTCGTCCACATCGGCCACGTCCGTCGACACGTCGACGGCGTCGAAGCGCGGCAGGTTGCCCTCGATCTTCTTGCGGAAGAAGCTCTCGCAACCCGAGCTTGCCGCCAGCAGCGCGACCACCAGCACCAGCGAGACCCGGCGGCAACACATCATCGAATGACCTCCGTCCCGACCGCGGCCGCGCGCCGTCCGAGAACAGCCGAAGCGTAGTCGTATGGGCACGCGAAGGCTACTCGCGCGAGCGCGGAAGCCTGTACCTTCGGGCGGCACCTGACGTAGAGTGCCGCCCCCATGCCGACCACGCCCGCTCAGGACCTGCCGCTGGACAAGCGGACCGTGCGCCGCTCGACGCTCGAGGAGCTGACCAACCTCCCGAACGTCCTGACGCTGCTGCGCATCGTGCTCATCGTGCCCGTCATCGCGCTGATGGTCTGGGATACGCCGAAGACGAGCTTCTTCGCCGCCATCCTCTTCGGCATCGCCGCGGCCACCGACTGGCTCGACGGCTGGCTCGCGCGGCGGCGCGGCCAGGAGAGCCTGATGGGCAAGCTCCTGGACCCGCTGGCCGACAAGCTCATCGTGATGGCCACCCTCGTCATCGGCGCCGAGCTGCACCGCATACCGGGCTGGTTCGTGGTGCTCCTGCTCTCCCGGGAGCTGTCGATCACCGGCCTGCGCGCGATCGCGTCCAGCGAGGGCCTGATGATCCACGTGCTCGAGACCGGGAAGTGGAAGACGGCGCTCCAGCTCGTCGGGCTGGTGGGCGTCATCGTGCACTACCGGTACTGGGTCGAGTTCGGCTTCGCCCGCCGCATCGTCGACTTCAACGCGCTGGGCTTCGGGCTGCTGCTGCTCTCCATGGTGTTCAGCCTCGCCTCGGCGGGGGCCTACTTCAACGGCTTCCTCAAGGCGATCGCCGCCCGCAAGGAGGGACTGTCGTGACCCGGCCCGTCGGCGTCGCGCTGTTGCTGGCTGCCATCGCAGCAGCCGCCACCTGCGACAGCACCCTGAGCACCACCCCGGCCTGGCTGGCGTCCGAGTGCCTCGACTGCGGTGAGGCCGCCCAGGCGCGCTGTCTCGACGCCACCGACAACGACGAGGACGGGCTGACCGACTGCGACGACCCGGACTGCGCCACCGCCTACGCCTGCATGGCCCGCGGCCCGGAGAACGTCGCCGAGCGCTGCGCCGACGGTCTCGACAACGACGACAACGGGTTCACCGACTGCGGCGACTTCGGCTGCCGCGCGACCAGCGCCTGCCGCACGCCAACCAAGGTCGCCGAGGACACCCCCGCCGCGTGCGCCGACGGTCTGGACGACGACTGGGACGGCTTCATCGACTGCGAGGACAGCGACTGCGCCCTGGCGCCGACGGTCGCCTCGTGCGAGGGCTCGGACGCCCGGTGCGACGACGGCATCGACAACGACGGCAACGGCTTCACCGACTGCGACGACTTCGGCTGCTCCAAGTCCAAGGCGGTCACCGTCTGCCGATGAGCGTGCGCTGCGTGCCCCCTTCGGGCCGAGCCCACAAGCCACCGCGCGTGCCGACCCACAGCACGCCCGAGACCACCAGCGCCGAGGTGACGTCGTCGGACGGCAGCGGGCCCACCGCGTGGCGGCCGGCGCGGTCGCTGACGACCAGCCCGTCCCCCAGGGTCGCGACCGCCAGCCTGCCCGCGCCGAGGTAGGCGAGGCCGCCCGGGTTCACCCACAGGCGCTGCAGCTCGGCGTCGGCGAGCCCCCGCCCGTCCGGCCACAGGCGGGCCACGCCGGCGTCGTAGGTCCCGGCGAGCACCTGGTCCCCGTCGGCGAAGAGCGCGTTGACCCAGTCATGGGGCAAGGTCCCCGCGGCCTGGCTGTAGCGGGTCACCCCGTCGGGGCCGAAGCGCGCGACGCCACCCGCGGTCCCGCCCCACACCGCGCCGTCGTCCGTCACGGCGACGGAATACGCGATGTGCGAGGGCAGCCCGTGCCGCTCGTCCAGGACCCGCACGCTGCCGTCCAGGCCGACCCCGGCCAGCCCCTCGCCGGTCGCCAGCCACAGGGTCCCGTCGGGGGCCATGGCCATGCCGTTGACGTGCTCGGAGGGCAGCGGCAGCGCCACGCGCCGGACCGGCTGCTCTCCCTGCCAGCGGTAGAGCCCCTTCGGCGTGGCGATCCACAAGGCGGGCCCGTCGGCCAGCAGCCCGTTGATGAAGGCCGGGCTCCCGGACACCGCCTCGAAGCGTCCGTCGTCCCCGAGCCGCGCCAGACCCCGGTCGAAGGTCCCGACGACCAGACGCCCCTCGAGCTCCGCCAGCGCGGTCACGTGCGGCGACGGCAGCCCGGACGCAGGCCGGGCCTGTCCCAGCGCGCACCCACGCCCGGGCGCCTCCGCGACCAGCCGGTCGCCGCCTCGCCGGAAGCACCCGGCGTAGACGCCGCGCGCCAGCCGACGCACCGCGCCCGACGCCGACACCGACCAGACGCCGTACATGCCGGCGCCCACCCGGAGCTCGCCCCGGGCGCCCACCGCGAGCGCGGAGATCTCGCGCACGCCCAGCACCCGGTGGGCGAGGCGCTCCGGTGGCGTCCCCGGGCGCCAACGCCACAGCCCCGACGCGCCGGTGCCTGCCCAGAGCGTACCGTCGGTGGCCACCAGGGCGCGCACGGCGTCCGCGGGCAGGCCCTCGACCCGGCTGAAGCGCGCGCCATCGAGCACGTGGAGCCCCGCGCTGCGGAAGCCCACGGCAAGGCGGCCGCCCACGACCGCCAGCGCGAGGGGGAAGGCCCCGGGCAGGCCGTCGCAGCGAGTGAGCACGCGCCCGGGCAGCTCGAGCGCGCCGTCCCGGGCGATGGCCTCACCGCCACCCGGCAGGGTGACGCGCGCCCGCACGGGTCCTTCGGGCACCGGACAGCGCGCCGGCGGGGCGCTCGCCCCTGCTGAGGCCGCTGCCCCCAGCGCGAGGGCGAGGGCGAGGGCGGAGCTCGCGCGCTTCACGGCTGCACCGCCACGTCGAGGGTCGCCTCGGAGCTGTTCAGCGCATAGTCCACGGCCAGGAGCCGCAGGTTGTAGTCTCCGGGCGCGAGGTCACCCGGCACCGTGGCCTCCCACAGCTCGCCGAAGCCGACCCGCACCATCGGGATCTCGCGCTCCCCGATGCGGAGCACGATGCGCTTGAGATCGATGCGATCGCGCACCACGACGTCACCCACCGCCGCCAGCAGCCCCCCCTCGAAGACGTGGTCCAGCGGCCTGGCCCACACCTTGAAGGGCGCACCGGCGACCACCGGGGCGTCATCTGCCCGCAGCAGCTCCATCTCGGGGGCCTCGCTGTCGACCCGGAACAAGAGCGTCCCGCGCAGCTCGGTCGTGTCCTGCCCGTCCACGAAGACGCGCATCCGGTACATGCCGTCGGCCGTCCCACGCGGCACCAGGAAGCGTCCCAGCCACAGCGCCTCGTCGTCCTGCCACTGGCACTCCACGATCTCGCCCCAGGGGAGGATGGCGCGCACGCCGGACGCGGACCGGGGCGCGCGGATGCGGATCTCCGGATCGCCCGGCTTGATGCGGTCGGGCGAGAGCGCGTCGGTCAGCACGTAGCTGGTGAAGCGGGTCGCCAGCCCGAAGCCCTCGCCGAGCGAGCGCACCTCGGCCTCCGCAGCGCGCGCGTCCAGCCCCTTCGCGCCGGCGTCGAGCGCCGCCTCGAGCCGGGCGATGCGCAGCCGGGCCCACTCGATGGACAGCGCGCGCCCCTGGTGACCTTCGTCGCTGGCGGGCATCCGCACCGGCTGCTGCAGCAGCACCGGCAGGCCGTGCAACAACCCGCTGACGACCACCAGCGCGTCGCTCTCGGCCCTGGCGACCAGCCGCACGCCGTCGCCGAGCGTCAGCCGGCTGGGCACCCGCCCCTCGACCGCGCTCACGTCGGGGCCGACCACGTCCATGTGGAGCGCCTCGATGCCCGGGGCCACGATCTGGCCGATGATCTCCTCCATGACCTCGTCGCCGGCCGGGCCGTCAGGCAGGTAGCGCAGGGCCACGTTGGGAAAGAGCCCCATGAGCGAGGCGTCGCGGCTGGGGTAGTTCATGTGCGCCACCATCACCCGGTGCTCACCCCAGAAGGCGGTGTCCGCAGGCAGGCCGAGCAGGCCGTAGCCGGCGCCGGTGGTGGGCTGACCGTCGGTGATGAGCAGGACCATCGCGCCCGCGTCGGCACGCACCGCGTCGGCCGCCGCGTCGAGCGCCGCGGCGAGGTTGGAACGGCCGGAGGCCTCGAGGGCGCCCAGATCGGAGAAGGCCTCGAGCACGGCGTCGTCGTCGGCCGGCACCAGCCCCCCGAAGCTCTGGATGACGAACTCGTTGAACGCGATGAGCTCGAAGCGATCGTCCGGTCCGAGCTCGGCCAGCACTCCCTCGGCCATCGCCCGAGCGCGCGCCATGGGCTCGCCCGCCATCGACAGCGACCGGTCGACCACGAGCACCACGTCGCGCGCCGGCCGGAAGCGGTCGAAGGCATCCTCGTTGAAGGCGAAGCGAGTCTCGATGTAGCCGGGCTGCTCCGGGTCGGGGCGCGCCGCCCGCGCAGCCAGGTCCAGCGCCTGCACCTGCGTGCGCCAGCGCAGCACCAGGTCGAGGCCCAGCCCCCCGGCGCGGCTCAGGTGCGCCGCGGCGTGGGACGCGTCCAGCGAGGCCAGGCGGACGTCCCGCTGGTTGAGGCTGCGCATCGACTGGATGGGGCTCGCCGAGGTGACGTTCACGTCGATGTCCATGACGCTGGGACGAGGGACCTCCCCCCGCGCGTCGGCGGGGAAGACGTAGGTGCGCTCACCACCCAGCACGCTCAGGGTCTGCACGTAGCGAAGCTCCACGCGGCGCGAGCCGTGCGGCGCCACGGTGGAGAGGCGCATCTGGAAGCCCGCGTCGGCGGTCGTCTCCACCAGCGCCGCCGACCGCTCCTCGGCCGCGGCGTCTTCGTACTCCCGCTCGGCCGCCTCCCGGCCCTCCGCGCGGGCCTCCACCCGTCGGCCCTGGCGCCAGTCGGCGAACCCGACCACCGAGGCGTCGTCGGGCAGGGGGAAGGCGTAGGTCACCTCCACCGGCTCATCGAGATCGTTGGTGAAGACGTGGGTGACCACCGTGGTGGCCACGTCGCCGTCCACGCGGACCTCCGCTCGAGAGTATGCGGTGCGCAGCGGGCCCCGGTCGCTGGTGGCGAAGCCCGCGGCGCTCGCCTGCGACGCCGCGAGGGCCAGGGACAACGAGATGAAGATTCGGAGCGCGTTCATCGGGTACCTCCAGCGGTAGCGGCGGCGACGACCGGATCCCCGGCGTCGATGAGGACGAAGCGGACACCCGGGCTGCGGCTCGGGCGGACGATGGCGAAGCGCACCCCGCGATCGGACTCGACGCGGTCCAGCTCCAAGCCGGCGTCGGCGCCCCCGAGCACCAGGACGCTCTGGTGCTCGAAGTCCACCGGCGGTGCCGCCACCGGCCCGCCGGGATCCAGGCTCCGATGCGCGGCCCAGACATCGCGCCAGGTGGTGGCGTCGGCGACCCAGCGGAGGTGGGGCCCCAGCAGCCCGCTCCTCAGCACCGGCGGCGCGTACATCGGGGTGACGCTCACCTCGGCCCGGGGGCGCGGCGCGTAGGTCACGCCGATGGCCCCCGAGTAGGCTCGCGCGCTGTCGCTCACCACGGCACCCAGGCTGCTCGCCGTCGTGGCGCCCGCAGCTTCGCGCCCGCGCCCCGAGGCCGCCGGTCCGCCGTGCGGGACGCCGTCGCGCAGGGCATAGGGGCGCCCCTCGGAGAGCCGCGCCACCCGCTCGAAGAAGCGACGCCCGCCGCTGTCCATGTCGCCGCAGGCGATGGTGTGGATGACGATTCCACGCTCGAGAGCCTGTCCGAGCAGGGTCTCCTCGTCGGGCGAGTCGGGGTGGATGTGCGGCGGGGCGTCACCGACCAGATAGAGCAGCTTGATGGTGCTCGGGTCGCTGTCGTTCCAATCGAGGCCGTGCACGCCGGCCTCCAGCGCCTCGAGCACGGCCTCCGGCGTGTCGCCGCCGCCCGCGGCGTTCGTGCCGTCGAGGGCGTCCTTCATCTCCTGCAGGTGCGGCGTGAAGCGCGTGATCCGGGTGACGAACTCGTCGCCCTTGTCGCGATAGGCGACCAGCGCGAACCGCACCTCGGGCTTGGGGTCGCCGGCCGCCAGCTCCTCAGCGATGTCGGAGATCCGCCGGCGGGCGGCGTCGATCCACGGCCCCATCGAGCCCGTGGCGTCCAGCACGAACGCGACGTCGATCCTCGGCCGCGCGGCGGCGTGTCCCGGCGCCGGCAGTCCGAGCGCGACACCCCAGAACGCGATCCATCCCACTGCGCATGCTCTGCTCATCGCCCACCTCCTCGTTGCTGTCGGGCAATGAGGAGGAGAGCAGGAGGCATGCCAACACGCCGAAGCCTGCGATTACAGCGGGTTGCACCAGGCCAGCATCGCGCCGCGTGTCCCACGGGACACAGGTCCGTGCCCGGTGGGACACGTCCGGTGGGACAGCCCGGGGACCGTCACCGGCACCACCAGCCCGTCGCCCGGATCAGGGCTTGCGGTGCTCGAGCGAGGCGCCGTAGACGCGCAGCTCGTCCGGCCAGTAGCGGTCGGAGGGATCGGAGTTGTCGGCGATCTTGATGAGCTCGTCCCCGTCCGCCGGCGTGCCGATGCGCGTGAGCGCCATCAGGCTGAAGCGCTTGATGTCGATCTCCGAGGCCGGGGTGGTCGCGAACCGCTTGATCAGCGCGGCCCGCACCGTGGGGGCATCACCCAGCCCGCGCGCCAGCAGGACGGCGGCCTTGACGACCTCGTCCTTGTTCTCGCTCTGGAGCTTCTTGATCAGGCAGGAGACGTCCTTCTTGCAGGTCTCGGCCACCGCCAGATAGGTCGCCACGTTCTCGGCCTTCAGCGCCTCCGGCACCAGCCCCTCGGTCTCCTTGGAGGTCAGCTCCTTGAGCTTCTCCAGGTGCTCGTCGTCGACCGCCAGCGCGACGGGGCGCAGCAGCGGCGCGCGGAAGCGCGCGTCGGTCTCCTCGCCGAAGTAGGTCAGCAGGGCGTCCTGGGCCTCCGGCGTCCCGATGAGAGCGAGCGCCGTGGCCGCGTGCAGGCGCTGATTGACGGCGTCGGCCAGGGGATCGCGGAGGATCTTCACCAGGCCCTCGACGGCGTTGGTCGCGCCGACGTGGCCGAGGCCCAACATCGTCACCTTCAGGCGGTTGAGCTGCCCGACGCGCCACTTCTCCTCCATGCCCTGGCTCACGCCCGCCGGCGGCTCCAGCTCGAGCGCCATGTTGGCGACCAGGGGCGGGCCCACCCGCGGGTCCAGCGTGTCGGAGAGGAGCTGCACGATCTCGGGACCGGCCTGCCACTCCCAGTCGAGCACGCCGTTGTCCCGCGCGGCGGCCTTCAGCGCGTCGTTCTTGCCTTCGATGGTGTTGATGAGCAGCGGCACCGTCACCGGCCCGATCCGGGCCAGCGCGACGCGGGAGGCCTGGTAGGCCATCCCGCCCTTGTTGTCGCGCATGAACGCCGCCTGGATCACCACGGGCGCGGCCTTCTCGGAGCCCATCTCGCCGAGCAGCTCGACCGCGCGGCGATTGACCTCGATCCCCTGAAGGTTCGGGTCGTCTCCGGCCAGCTTGATGAGCAGGTCCTCGATCTCCTTCGGCTCCGTGATGGCCAGCAGGGCGTCCAGCGCCTCCATCCGCTGCTTGGGCAGCGCGGTGCCCGTGAGCACCTGCTCGAGCTCCGGCCGGGCCTCGGTCACCTTCCAGTCGGCGACGATGGACGCCGCAAGCTTGCCGGTGTCCTTCGTCAGCAGCGCGCGCTTGAGGATCGGCGTCGCCGCCGCCTTGTCGTCGATCTGCTTGAGCGTGCGGAGGATGCGCTCAGGGTACTGACCGTCGTCGAACATCTGCGACAGGGTCGGGATGGCGGCCGCGCACTTCAGCTCGGCGACCATCTCCATGGCCTTGTCCCCGCGCTGGGCGCTCGTCAGCTTCGGCACCCAGTACTCGCAGGTGGGCTCCTCCTTGTCGAAGCAGCCACCCGCGACCAGCGCCATGACCCACGCCACCGCCGCGATTCGTGCCGTCCTCATCATACGCCTCCACCCAACGGGGGTTGTGGGGTGCGAATGGCGTAACCCGACGCCCTCCTGGCGTCAACTCCGCCCAGGATGCCCGTCACCGGGCCGGTCGATCGCCCGAGGCCCTGAATGTCCCGGGATTCGGTGCGTCGGAGGGGGCGTGTCCGGCTGGCTGGCCGGTGCTATCATTCCACATGCCGCCCTCCGGGGCCGGCCGAAACGACCACGGAGTTCCAATGACGCATCGACGCACCCTGGCGATCTCGCTCGCCTTGTCCGCCGCCGCGCTGACCGCGGGCGTGGCCTCCGCGCGCCCCCACGTCCCCGCGCCGGCCCCCATCCCGAGCACCCAAGCCACCCTGCGCGCCGCCCTCGAGCGGGCGAAGTTCGATATCCGCTCCGAGCGCGTCACGATCACCAAGAAGGGGCGGCGCGACCTGACGCTGATGAGCCCCACGCCAGCCAAGAAGGTCATCGAGCGGCTGCAGACGGCCTTCCGCACCTCGAGCGACATCGGCGGTCAGGCGCGCGTCATCGGCTACGCCAAGCTGACCCAGTCGAAGACCTGGACCTTCACCCTGGCGCGCGGGGACAAGCACTACGTGGTCGAGGTGGCGGCGGACGGCAAGGGCAGCCGCATCGCGATCTGGGGCGCGGCCTACGAGGCCCATGGCTATGGCGCGCCGGACCTGCCCCTGCCGGCGCCGAAGCTCCCCGCGCCTTCGAAGGGGACGCTCGAGCAGAGCTGAGCCCCTGACAGCGGGTGCGCCGTCCCAGGCCGGGCGAGGGTGAGTCCTCGCTCGGCCTTTTTGCGTCCTGACCATGCAACCATCCGATTCGAAAGCGAATTTCCGGAGCCCGAGGGCGTCCAGGTCCTGACCCTGGCGAATGCCGCAGACAAGGAGACAGGACATGCAGAGCGCCCTCACCCGCATCATCACCGCCGCGCTGGCGCTGGTCGCGTTGATGCCAGCGACCGCCTCGGCCCACCCCCGCCTCGATGGCACGCTCGTCGTCGAGAACGCTCGCCTCGTCCCGGTCAGCGTCCGCATCGACGGCGCGGCCCCGCGCTTCGTGGCGGCCGGCGATCGCGGCGTCTTCCCGCGCGTTCCCAACGGCCTTCGGCGCGTCGTCATCGACTCGGCCGGAGCGGCGCCGCAGGTGGAGCGTGTCCGGGTCCCGGCCGGCGGCCGCGCCTTCCTCCGAGCAGCCGCCCTGGTCGGGTCGGCGCGATTCACCAACAACGGCCCCGCGCCCCTGCGGCTGATCGTCGACGGGAGGCCTCTCGGGGTCGTCGGGCCGGGGCAGAGTCTGCCCTCGGGCCCGCTGCGTCCTGGCCTCCATTCGGCGGCCGCCCGCCGGGCAGGCCCGGCAGCCCACCGGCACGGCCACGCCCCCGTTCGCGAGCAGCGCTTCGAGGTGGCGGCCGGCGACGATACCCGCGTGGAGCTGGCCGCGCGCGCGGCCAGCCTGGAGGTGCTCAACCCCTTCCCTCGCCGGGTCTCCGTGTTCCTCGACGGGGTGCGCGTCGGCAAGCTCCGGCCCGGACGCGCCATGACCCTGCGCGACAAGGCCGCCGGGCGCTACCGCCTCAGCCTCGAGGCGCGCGGGCGGGTGCTCGCGGACGAGGTCGTGGTGCTGCGCCCCGGCGCCCGCGAGCGCTGGGAGCCCATGGTCGCGCTCGCCGGCAGCCTGCGCGTGCTCAACACGACGCCGCGCCGCCTCGAGCTGCGTGTCGACGGCCGACGCCACCCGGCGCTCGCTCCCGGGGAGTCGCGTCTGCTGCGCGACGTCGCGGTCGGCCACCACGAGATCGTGGCTCGTGGCCGCGGCATCGTGGTGCGCCGCGGGGTGGACGTCCGGCCGCGAGCGGAGGCGCTGGTCGCGATCGGCCCGGTCTCGCCGCTGGCTGTGAGCGATGCCCAGCCGCGCCCGATGTGGCGACGCTAGGAGCGTGTGGCGGGCAAGGGATCCAGGTGGATCCGAGGTGCTCTCGAGGCGATTCGGCGAGGCCCGGCGAAGCGAAGCCGTTTGCAGGACCCGAGGCAAACCAAGGGGTTTGCCGCAACGGCTCTGGCACGCCGAGGCGCCCGAGAGCGCCCGAGCCGACGAATCATCCATCGGCTACACGCTCCTCGGCTCAGCGCGCAGCGAAGGCGCGGGGGGCGGCCGACGTCGTCGCTCGCCCCAGCCTCGACCTCAGGGGGAAAGGTCGCCGCGCCGCCGCCACGCCGTGAGCGCCAAGGCCACGAGGGCGATGGCCAACGGCGCCTGCGAGAGCGGGGCGCCGGAGCCCCCCTGGCAGCCCTCGTCCTGGACGAAGGAGTGCGCGCTGGCCGCCGTCTTCGGCGCGGCGACGATGGGGGCGCTCGGCACGAGCTCGCCGGGCTGGTGGGTCGGGTCCGGCTCCGTCGTCGGGTCCGGCTCCGTCGTCGGGTCCGGCTCCGTGGTCGGGTCCGGCTCGGTGGTCGGGTCCGGCTCCGTCGTCGGGTCGGGCTCCGTCGTCGGGTCCGGCTCGGTGGTCGGGTCCGGCTCGGTGGTCGGGTCCGGCTCCGTCGTCGGGTCGGGCTCCGTCGTCGGGTCGGGCTCGGTGGTCGGATCGGGCTCGCCGGTCAGGTCGGTCCACTGGTCGCGCAGCTCCAGCCAGTAGTCCTCGCGCGGCCCCTCGTAGCCCAGCGCCCAGATACCGATCCCCGCCAGCTTCTGCTCGCCCACGTACGCCAGCTTGGCACCGAAGCTGGCCTGGTCGTCGTACCAGACCTGGCGCAGCCCCGAGCCCGCACCCTTGTGATAGTAGGGCGTCTGCGAGTCGTCGTCCCAGCCGGCGCCGTTGTCGGCAGCCTCCACCACCGACTTCTCGAACACGATCGAGGCCCCGTCGGCGGTGGCCTTTCCGGGGATCGCCGTGCTGCCCACCGGCCAGCTCCGGCCGTACCAGGGAAGCCCGATGATGATCTTGTGGGCGTTCTCGACCCCGCCGTATTTCAGGTAGTCGTCGATGGTCCAAGCCACAGAGTGCTTGCCCCACTTGCCACCGCCGAAGAGCGGAGAGATCGGCCCCGGGTCTCCGCCCTGCCAGTGGTAGCCGTAGGCCATGACCATGATGCCGTCGGTGTGGACGAGGAGCTGGTCGTAGTCGTAGGCCCCGCTCCAGTCGATGGCGGGGCCGGCCAGCGTCACGTGGCCCGCGGTGCCGCCGGGCTGCGCAGCCGCCACCGCCTGCTTCAGCTCACGCATGAAGGTCACGAAGCCCGAGCGCCCCGACGAGGGCACGAACTCGAAGTCGACGTTGACGCCGTCGGCGCCGTGGACCGCCATCAACATCAGGCAGGTCTCGATGGCGTGGGCGCGACGGGCAGGGTCGTTGACCAGCGCCGAGATGTCGCTGGAGCTGAAGTTGGTCACCGTCACCACCAGACGCACGCCGTGAGCGTGGGCCTCGGCGGTGAGCAGCTCGGTCGCGTCGCCGCCCCACCCGTTCCAGTCCACCGCGTCGCCCTTGGCGTCGAGCTGGACGCTGAACCACGCGACGGTGGTCAGCAGCTCCCAGTGCGGGAAGTCGTAGTCCATCTCCCAGTAGGGCAGATACCCGTACACCTCGCGCTGCACCGCCGGACCCGGCGTGGTCACGGCGAGGGGCTGGACCCGCAGCGCCTGGGCGGCGCGGCGACGCTGCATGGTGGCGAGGCCGTGGACCGGCCGCTCGGCCACCAGGTCGCGATGACCCCGGGGCACCGCCTCCGGTGCGGCGACGACGACCGCCGACGCCGAAGTGGCGCCCGCGCACAGCAGGGCCATCCCGAGCAGACTCCGGTGCAGCATGATGACCTCCGAACCCGCAGGATGCAGGCACCGTGGCAGGGCCTCCGGGTCGAGTCAACGGCCGGTACCGAGAAAAGAGCGAGCGCCCGTTCGGTGGGGTCTGCAGACGCAGCCAGCGGCGCCGGAGGGCGCCCCGACTGCGCGCGCGACGATCAGCCGACCCGCGGCGCTCAGCGTGCCCGGAGCCTCCGCCGCAGCTTCTTGGCCTCGGCACCCGGGATGGCCGCCAGGGCGCGACGGGTCTCCTCGAGCGTCTCGGCGTCGCCGTTGGCCGCCGCCCGCCTCAGCGCCGGCAGCACGTCGCTGGTTCCGATGTCGCCGGCAGCGCGGATGCACTCGACGCGGCCCCGGGCGTCTCCCGCGTCGACCAGGCGCTCCAGGATCGGGGCGCCCGCGGGCACGCCGATGGTGCCGACCGCGCGACACAGGGCCACGACCAGATCGATGGACGCGTCGACGCGCGACAGGTGGTCGAGCGGCACCAGGCCGCGCGGGTCGCGGATCTCGCCCAGGGCCCACACCGCCTCGGAGCGCACCCGCACGCCGCCCACCATGGCGGCCCGCCCCAGGGCCTCGATCGACCCGACGTGCCGGAAGAGCCCGGCCAACCGGATCGCCTCCACGACGACCGGCTCCGGCTGGCGCGACACCAGCTCGCGGATGCCGGGCAGCAGGATGGCCGCGTCGCCGCGGATCTGGTCGAGGATGGCCTTGCGGCACTCATCGCTGGCGCAGGCGAGCCGGCGATCGAGCAGGTCCCGCAGCTTCTGCGCGGGCGAGCCCGGCACCAGCTCCACGGAGGCCTCGGGGGTGCCCTGCTGTCGAGCGGCCTTCTGGGCGACACGCTCCAGGTCGTGCGTGCGCTGGGCCTCGCGCTCCTTGATGAAGCGCTCCCGCGCCAGCCGGTCCTCCTCGCCCTGGGCGGAGGCCCCGTTCCACACGTCCGCCAGCTCCTGACACCCGGCCAGCGAGGCGGCCACCACCAGGATGAGACCGCCGGCGGCCGTCCCGCGCAAGCGCACCCTCACTCCATCGCGTTGCAGCGCTGCACGTCGCCCGAGCCGCGAGCCACCCGGACGCAGGCCTGGTAGCGCTCGTCGCCGGCGGAGCAGCGCACCAGGCACTTGTCGGCGACGACCTTGCGGATCATGTCGGTGGCGCCGGCGAGCTCGCCGAAGTGCCGACAGTCGGCCTCACAGGTGTCGGCGGGGATGGCCGGCGGCGGCTCGGGCGATGGCGCCGGCTCGGCGACGCGGGCCGGCTCGGGCTCCGGGGCGCGGGCGGCCGGCGGCGGGGTGCTGGCGCGACCGCCGCGCTCGACCTTGGGCGGCGGCTCGGCGGCTCGCGGCGGAGGCTGTACCTCGACCACCGGCTGCGGCTCGCGGTAGCGCTCCCCCCGGTTGATCCGCTTGAAGCAGACCGCGGCGATGGTGTCGCGGTCGTGGATGAACTGCACCGGCTCCCAGCCGCCGTCGGCGTAGCGCTCCAGCGCCTGGTTCCAGCCCCCCTTGCGGGTGAGGTCGTTGCTGGCGGCGGTGAGCTTCACCTTGGCCATGTCGGCGCTCACGCACATCGACTCGACCGCGCCCGGCGGCGAGGCCGCGTGAGCGGGCGGCTCCACGTCCCGCGCCCAGAGCGCGCCGACGATGAAGGCCAGCGAGAACCCGAGCCCGACGAAGAATCCCCTCATGCTCCCCTCCTCGGGCGGCAGCGGTACCTGCGCCCGCGCGACACCGTAACAGGAGGGAAGGCACGGGACAACGGGCACTTCGGCGCCGCCGGGCTGGCTGGGACGCGGCCGCCGCGCGCTGCGATGGAAGGGCCTGGGGTGATGTGCTATCCGTGCGCGACCATGACCGCCGACGCCACCGACGCCCCACGCCCCAGCCGACTGGCCGTCCTCGCCATCGGCGGCAACGCCCTGCTCCCACGCGGCGAGCCGGGCACCGCCCAGCAGGAGCGGCGCGCCGCACGGAAGCTGGCCGCCAGCGTCGTCGCGCTGGCCCGCGAGGGCACGCGGGTCCTGGTCGTCCACGGCAACGGGCCCCAGGTCGGGCGCGAGCTGGTGCGCAACGAGGAGGCCTCCACCAAGCTCCCGCCGCAGCCGCTGGACGTCTGCGTGGCCGCGACCCAGGGCACCATGGGCTACCTGCTGAGCGTGGCGATCCGCAACGCGCTGCGCTCGGCCGGCATGAAGCGCGAGGTCTCGGCGCTGCTCACCGAGGTCCTGGTCAGCCCCGCCGACGTCGGCTTCGACGAGCCCACCAAGCCGGTGGGGCCCTTCCATACGACCTGGCGGGCGCGCGAGCTGGCGCGCACGCGAAACCTGCGGCTGGTGGAGGACGCGGGCCGCGGGTGGCGCCAGGTGGTGGCCAGCCCTCGCCCGGTGGACATCCTGGGCCTCGAGGCGGTCGAGGCGCTGCTGGCGCTGGACCACGTCGTCATCGCCGGTGGCGGCGGCGGCGTCCCGGTGGCCGTGGACGCCAAGGGCGCCATGCGCGGCCTCGAGGGCGTCATCGACAAGGACCGCACGGCCGCGCTCATGGCCAACCACCTGGGCGCGGACCTGCTGGTCATCCTGACCCCGGTGGACAACGTCTACCTGAACTTCGGCCAGACCGACCAGCGCGCGCTGGAGCGGGTGGGCCGTGACGAGGTGCGCCAGCAGCTCGAAGCGGACCAGTTCCCCGACGGCAGCATGGGCCCGAAGATCGAGGCGGCGCTGGACTTCCTCGACGACGGCGGGTCGACGGTCATCATCACCAGCGCCCAGCGCCTGGTCGCCGCGCTGGCGGATCGCGCCGGAACGCGCATCCTGCGCGACGACGAGCCCACCTCGGTGCGCCGGCAGCTCGCGCTCTTCCCCACCGATGAGGGCGAGGAGCCCGACGACACCGACTTCGAAGACTGAACGGGCTCGAGGGGCCCGACGCGCCCCGCCCGACCGCTCTGGGCCCCTGCCGCTGCGAGGACTCCCGATGGACCACTTCCTCTCCCTGCACGACGTCGACGCCGACGCGCTGACCCGCCTGCTGGACCTGGCCGATCAGCTCAAGCGAGCGCCGCGCACCTTCGCGCGCGCACTCGAGGGCAAGTCCCTGGCGATGATCTTCCTCAAGGCGTCGACGCGCACCCGGGTGAGCTTCGAGGTGGGGATGTGGCAGCTCGGCGGGACGGCGCTCTTCCTGTCCTCGCGCGACGTGCAGCTCCACCGCGGGGAGCCGGTGAGCGACACGGCCAAGGTGCTGAGCCGCTACGTCGACGGCATCATGGCGCGGGTGTTCGCCCACCAGGACGTCCTCGACCTCGCCCGCTTCGGCACGGTGCCGGTGATCAACGGCCTCACCGATCTGCTGCACCCATGTCAGGCGCTGGCGGACCTGCAGACGATCCGCGAGCGCTTCGGGCGCCTGCGCGGGCTGAAGCTGGCCTACATCGGCGACGGCAACAACATGGCGCACTCGCTGATGTTCGCCTGCGCCAAGGCCGGGATGGACTTCGCCTGCGCTGCGCCCGAGGGCTACACGATGGACCGGCAGCTGGTCGCCGACGCGCGGCAGGACGCCGCCCGGGCGGGCACGCAGATCCTGGAGACCAGCGATCCACTCGAGGCGGCCGAGGGCGCGCACGTCGTCTACACGGACGTGTGGGCGTCCATGGGCCAGGAGGAGGAGGCCGAGGCGCGGCGCAAGGCCTTCGTCGGGTTCGAGGTGGACGACCGGGTGATGGCACGGGCGGCCGGCGACGGCGTGTTCATGCACTGCCTGCCGGCACATCGCGGCGAGGAGGTCAGCGCGGCGGTGTGCGACGGGGAGCGCTCGATCATCTTCGACCAGGCGGAGAACCGCCTCCACGCCCAGAAGGCCGTGCTGGTGACCCTGCTGGGCGACCCGGGCTGACCGCCCCGCGCCCCGGGCGAGACCGGGTGCCGCAGCTTCCCAGGGGCCGGCCCCGCGCGTAGCATCGGTGCATGCTGCTGCGCCCCTATCAGCGCGTGCTCGACACCTGCGAGCCCTACCTCATCGCGCGCCCTCCCGTGCGTTCGGGCCTCGACGAGCAGCCGCTGGGCCTCGACATCCCGGACGCCAACGTCTTCGACCCGCAGCGCGTGGCTGGCAGCACCTTCATCCAGCTCGTCAAGCACGTCGACCAGCTCGCCTACGGCCCCGTGGGCCTCTCGATGCCCGCCTGGGTCTTCTACGACTGCGCGGTCATGCCCGGCGCGGTGTTCGGGTTCGCGCGCCGCGCCCATCAGCTCGAGAGCTGGTCGCGCCGCGCCCTGGCCGTCCCCGACGACTACCGCGGCCTGGTGCCGGTCTCGATCTTCATCTGCATCCCCACCGTCGCTCGCACCGCCGCGCTGGTCTACACCCTGTGCAGCGTCAACCAGATCGCCCCCGGCACCGCCCCCGAGGGGCTGTGGCGCCTCACCCTGGCCGCCGGCACCCAGGCCTTCCGCCTCACCGAGATGCTCGCGACCTGCCAGTGGCGCTCGCCCCAGCTCGGGCTGTACGCCGGGCTCGGCCCGCTGCGGCTGGAGACCGCCTGGACGCCCGCCCACGACAACCCGGCGACCTGCACCTTCCGCGTCACCACCGACGCCCTGGCGCGCGAGCGCCTGCTGCGCGGCGACCTGCTCGGCCCCGAGGGCATCCACCGCTACATCGACGCCGACGACACACGCGCCATGCGCGCGCTGCAGGACGACATCGAGGCGGGCGCCCGCGTCGCCGTCGTCGGGCCGGCGGAGATCCGCGGCTCCGACACCCGGGTGCCGCTGCAGGTCAGCGCCGCCTCGGGCGAGTTCGCCACCGAGCCGGGCGTCGGCTTCACGCGGCGGTTCCAGGGATGATCCACACCGCCAACGACGCGATCATCCAGGACTACGGCACCTTCGTCGTCGGTACCCGCGCCAACCTCGAGCACCTGGACCGCTCCCCCTTCGGCCTCGACCTGCGCTGGGAGTTGGACCCGACCCGACAGGAGTCGGCCACCTTCCTGGCGCTGCTGCAGCGGCTGGACGCCCTCACCTTCGGCCCCGAGGGGATGCCGATGGACCTGTGGGTGTTCTACGACTGCGCCGAGCTGCCGGGCTTCATCTATGGTTTCGCCATCGAGGCCTCCCGGATGACCACCCACGAGCGGGTCATCTTCGACCTGCCGGTCGGCTACGACGGGCCGGTGCCGCTGTCGATGTACATCGCCATCCCCATGGCCGAGCCCGGCGCCTGGTTCGGCCACAACCTCGCCAGCCTCAACCTGACCTTCCCCGAGCGGCGCCTCCAAGCCCTGGGCACCATGACCAAGGCCATGGCGATCAAGGCCTACCGCACCGAGCGCCTCTTCGGCGCGACCCAGTGGACCAGCCGCGCCCTCTACATCCACACCAAGTTCGGCGTGCTGGACCTGCACACGACCTGGACGCCGGCGCACAGCATCCCGGCGACGCTCACCTACGCCTTCGACGTCACCGAGGAGAAGCTGCGGGCGGCCGCCGGCGACCCCGCGGTGCGGCTCGAGCGCCCCGAGCCCGACTTCTACCTGGACGCCGAGGACACCGACGGGATGCAGGCGCTGCAGGCCCAGATCGAGGGCGGCGCGGCCTTCCAGCTCGTCGGGCCTCCCTCGGTGCAGCGCGGGCGGACGGTGCACCCTCTGCGCCGCTCCGGCTGACGCGCGTCATCGGTGCGTCGGAACGCGTCATCGGCGCGTCGGGGCGCGTCATCGGCGCGTCGGGGCGCGTCATCGGCGCGTCGGACGCGCGTCATGGGCGCGTCAATCCAGCGGATGCACCAGCAGCCCGCTCGCGAGCTTGGGCTCGAACCAGGTGGACTTGGGGGGCATGACCAGGCCGGCGTCGGCCACGGCCAGCAGCTCCTCGATGGAGGTGGCCGTCATGGAGAAGGCGCAGCCTCCGCCCTGGGCGTCGACCCGCCGCGACAGCTCGTCGGTGCCGCGGATGCCGCCCACGAAGTCGATCCGCTTGTCGGAGCGCGGGTCGCTGATGCCCAGCACCGGCGCCAGCAGGTGGTCCTGCAGGATGGCCACGTCCAGGCGGGCGATGGGGTCGTCTTCGTCGATGAGGTGGCGCCGGGCCCGCAGCATGCGCCACTTCCCCCCGAGATAGAGCGCCATCTCGTGACGCGACACCGGCGCGGCCGGCGAGCCGGGCGGGCTGACCTCGAAGGGGCCATCGATGCGCTCGAGGAAGGCGTCCTCGGACAGGCCGTTCAGATCGGCGACCACGCGGTTGTAGGGCAGGATGCGGAGCTGGTCGGCCGGGAACACCACCGCCAGGAAGCGCTCGAAGCCAGCGTCCGCCGGGGCCGTCGGGTGGGCCGCTCGCCTCAGGTCGCGGGCGCGGGCGGCGCTGGCCGCGCGGTGGTGGCCGTCGGCGATGTAGAAGGCGTCGAGCTGGGCCATCGCCCGCTCGAGGACGCCGAGCAGCTCGGGGTCGGCGACGCGCCAGAGCCGGTGCCGCACGCTGCGGGCGGTGACCTCGAGGGTGGGCGCATCCGCCGTGAGGCGCGACTGGAGCGCCGACAGCGACGGCTGGGCGCGGCAGGTCAGGAACACCGGGCCGGTGTGGGCGCCCACCGTGTCGATGTGGCGCGTGCGATCGTCCTCCTTGTCGCGGCGGGTGTGCTCGTGACGCTTGACCCGCCCGGAGAGGTAGTCGTCCACCTCGACGCAGCCCACGAACCCGATCTGGGTCTGCAGCCCCCAGTCGAGGCGGTACACCCAGATGGCGGGGGACGGATCGCGCACCAGCACCTCGTCGGCGATCATCGCGCGCAGGCGCTCGGCGGCGGCGGCGTACACCTCGGGCGCGTAGGGATCGGTGTCTTGCGGCAGGCCCACCTCGGAGCGCACCACGCGGAGGAACGAGTCGGGGCGGCCCAGCACCAGCGCGCGGGCCTCCGCCGCGTCGACCACGTCGTAGGGCGGGCTGGCGACCTCGGCGGCGAGATCGGGGCGGGGATGCAGGGCGCAGAAGGGATGCAGGCGCATGGGAGGACCCGGGTAGGAGCCGAGGAGAAGCCAGGCCCCGTCATAGTCGAGGGCGCGCCCGCTTTCAACGACCTGCCCGGCCCTTGACGCGGCGCGTCATCGGTGGCACACCACGCCTCGAAGGAGAGCGAAGCCATGCAGCGTATCGACGAAGCCGGTCAGGGAGGCGCTGAAGACAAGCGCTGGGAGCAGGGGCGTCAGTCCGTGCGTCATGGCCGTCCGGTCGCGGCCGCGTCCCAGGCGGCGGAGGCCAGGCCCCGCATGCTGCACGTGGTCGGCTCGGCGCCGATGCCGCCGCGGCGCGGCCCCTTCAGTCGAGGGCGCTGAGCGCCGCGGCCGCCCCGGGACGGCCGACCGCGCGCCCGTCGACGACGCGGACCACGGCCTCCACGACGGCGCCGATGGGCTGGGCGCTGGTGTCCACCGATCGGTGCGCCATCTGGTAGAGCGGCTCGCGCTCGGCGAGCAGCGCCTCGAGCTGGGCGAAGGCGTGCGGGTTCCGGCGCATGGGGCGATCGTCGCCCTGGGCCAGCACGCGGGCCCACAGGTCGCGAGCGCGAGCGCGCAGCCACACGGTGGTCGCGCTCCGGCGCAGCAGCGCCCAGCTCTCGGCGTGGGTGACCAGGGAGCCGCCGGTGGCCAGCACCGCCGGCGAGTCCAGGGCCAGGAAGCGCTCGAGCGCGTCGTGCTCGACGCGGCGATAGTAGTCGGCGCCGTGGATCGCGAAGATGTCGGAGAGCGCGAGGCCGGCCCGCTCCTCGATGAGGCCGTCCAGCTCGATGAAGGGCTGGCCCAGGCGGTCTGCCACCGCGCGGCCCACGGTGGACTTGCCGGCCCCGCGGACGCCGAGCAGCGCCAGCACCCGGCGCGGCGCGTCGTCCCCGGGCACCACGTGGTCGAGCGCCGCCTCCACGCGGTCGAGGGAGGCCGCGTCCAGCCCGATCAGGCGCGCGCTGAGGCGGGCGACCCGGGCGTCGGCGGTGTGGGGAGGATCGACCAGCGCGCCCAGCCCCACGCCCAGCGCCGAGGCCACCTGGCCCAGGCGGCCCACGGAGATGTTGCCGCGGCCGTTCTCGAGCTCGACCAGGTAGCGGATCGAGAGGCCCGATGCCTCGGCCAGCGCCTTCACCGTGAGGCCTCGAGCTTGCCGCGAGGCCCGAACTCGCTCGCCCAGCCCGCGAAGGAGATCGTCCATGCCCGGAGCCTAGCGCGGGCCATCGGGGGCGGCAAGCACTATACTGCCGAGCGCGGTGACAGCCGCGCAGTATGCTGCTTGCGAGCGGGGGGCGATTCGAGTATCCCGGTCGCAGACAGGAGGCAGAGGATGGCGCACGCGGAATCGCCCCGGGTCGAGAGCTTCACCCGCCACCCCGACAGCTACCGCCACTGGCGGCTCGCGGTGGACGGCACCGTCGCCACGCTGACCATGGACGTGGACGAGAAGGCGTCGCTGGGCGGCCAGCACGAGCTGGTGCTCAACAGCTACGATCTGGGGGTGGACATCGAGCTGGCCGACGCCATCCAGCGCCTGCGCTTCGAGCACCCCGGGGTGCGGGTGCTGGTCATCGACAGCGCCAAGGACCGCGTGTTCTGCGCGGGCGCCAACATCCGGATGCTGGCGTCGTCCACCCACGCCTTCAAGGTGAACTTCTGCAAGTTCACCAACGAGACCCGCTGCCACCTCGAGGACGCGTCGGAGACGGCCGGGCTCAAGAGCCTGGCGGCGCTGCGTGGGACGGCCTCGGGCGGTGGCTACGAGCTGGCGCTGGCCTGCGACCGCATCCTGCTGGTCGACGACCGCAGCTCGGCGGTGAGCTTCCCGGAGACGCCCCTGCTGGCGGTGCTGCCGGGCACCGGCGGGCTGACCCGGGTGGTGGACAAGCGCAAGGTGCGGCGCGACCGGGCCGACTTCTTCTCGACCACCGCCGAGGGGCTCAAGGGCAAGCGCGCGCTGGAGTGGGGCTTCGTCGACGCGCTGGCGCCGCTGTCGCGCTGGGACGAGGCCGTGGCCGAGGCCGCCCGCGGGCTGGCGGACGCGGCGCCGGGGGACCGCCCCGCCGAGGGGATCCGGCTGGACCCGGTGGAGCCGGAGGTCGAGGGCGACGCGTGGCGCTACCGGCACCTGGACGTGGTGCTGGACCGGGACGAGCGCACCGCCACCCTGACGCTGCGCCTGCCTGAGCAGGGCGGCCCCGACGACGCGGCGGCGATCCGGGCGCTGGGCGCGAGCTGGTGGCCGCTGCGGGCCTTCCGCGAGCTGGACGACGCGATCTTGAGGCTGCGGGTGAACGAACCGGAGATCGGCACCTGGATCCTGCGCACCGAGGGCGCGCTCGACGCGGCGCTGGCGATGGACGCGACGCTGGAGGCGCTGGCGTCGGACTGGCTGGTCGGCGAGACGCGGCACCTCATCCGGCGCACCCTCAAGCGGCTGGAGAACAGCTCGCGCAGCCTCATCGCGCTCATCGAGACGGGCAGCGCCTTCGGTGGGACGCTGCTGGAGCTGGCGTTGCTGGCCGACCGCGTCTACATGCTCGACGACCCCGACGGGCTGGTCGAGGTGGCCATCTCGCCGCTCAACGGCGGCGCCTACCCGATGGCCAACGGGCTGTCGCGGCTCGAGACGCGCTTTCTCGGCGAGCCCGAGCGCCCCGCCGAGCTGCTGGCGCGCCAGGGCGAGCGCATGGACACCCCCGAGGCCGACGCGATGGGGCTGGTGACCGACGCGCCCGACGACCTCGACTGGGAGGACACGGTGCGCATCGCCATCGAGGAGCGCCGCAGCCTGTCGCCCGACGCGCTGACCGGCATGGAGCAGAACCTGCGCTTCGCCGGCCCCGAGACCCTGGAGACCAAGATCTTCGGGCGTCTGTCGGCCTGGCAGAACTGGATCTTCCAGCGCCCGAACGCCGTGGGCGACGAGGGCGCGCTGACGCTCTACGGCGACCCCAAGCGACCGCAGTTCGACTGGCGCCGTACCTGAGCCCGGCCGGGCCCGCGCCCCACCCTACCCCTCGAGACCCGGAGAGCCCCGATGGCCGGAAACATCTCGGACGAGCGCATCCCCAACAACGTCGACCTCAGCTCGGACCGGCGCCTGCAGCGCGCGCTCTGCGACTGGCAGCCGAGCTTCGTGGACTGGTGGAAGGACATGGGGCCCGAGGGCTTCCAGACCTCCGACATCTACCTGCGCACGGCGGTGAGCGTGCACGCCAGCGGGTGGGCCCACTACGACTACGTGCGGATGCCCGAGTACCGCTGGGGCATCTTCCTGCAGCCGCAGGACGAGCAGCGCACCATCGGCTTCGGCGACCATCAGGGCGAGCCGGTGTGGCAGACCGTGCCGGGCGAGTACCGCAACATCTTGCGGCGCATCATCGTCACCCAGGCCGACACCGAGCCGGCCTCGGTCGAGCAGCAGCGCCTGCTGGGCAAGACCGCGCCGAGCCTCTACGACCTGCGCAACCTCTTCCAGGTCAACGTCGAGGAGGGGCGCCACCTCTGGGCGATGGTCTACCTGCTGCACAGCTACTTCGGGCGCGACGGCCGCGAGGAGGCCGAGGAGCTGCTCGACCGGCGCAGCGGTGACAAGGATCACCCGCGCATCCTGCAGGCCTTCAACTACCCGATCACCGACTGGCTGCACTTCTTCTGCTTCACGATGTTCACCGACCGCGACGGCAAGTATCAGCTCGGGGCGCTGGCCGAGAGCGCCTTCGATCCGCTGGCGCGCACCACCCGCTTCATGCTGACCGAGGAGGCGCACCACCTCTTCGTCGGCGACACCGGCGTGGACCGCGTCATCCAGCGCACGGCCGAGCTGATGCGCGAGCACGGCGACGACGGGGTGCGCGCAGCCGGCGGCATCCCGCTGGACATCATCCAGCGCTACATCTTCCTGTGGGTGTCGCTGTCGATCGATCTCTTCGGCGGCGAGGTGAGCTCGAACGCCGCAGACTACTTCGCCACGGGCCTCAAGGGGCGGTGGAAGGAGGATCGCTACGAGGAGCACACCTGCCTCGGCGAGTCGCTGCCCATCGAGCGGGTGGTCGAGGGGCGCGTCGTCACCGAGGACGTGCCGCTGCGCAACGCGATGAACGAGGTGCTGCGGCAGGCCTACCTGGACGACTGCGCCAAGGCGATGACGCGCTGGAACCGCACCCTGGAGCAGGCGGGGCTGAGCGACCGCTTGCGGCTGCCCGATCGCAAGTTCCACCGGCACATCGGGCTCTACGCCGAGCACCACTTCGACCCCGAGGGGCGCCTCATCGACGAGGCCACCTGGGAGGCGCGCCGCGGCGAGTGGCTTCCCTCGCCCGAGGACGAGGCCTGGGTGCGCTCGCTGATGCAGCCGGTCTACGAGCCGGGCAAGGTGGCCGGCTGGATCGCGCCGCCGCGCAAGGGCATCAACGGCCAGCCCCTCGAGATGGAGTACGTGCGCTTCGCCTGAGCGCATCGGGGGCAGGGCAGCGCACCGCCTGACGCCGGGGGCCGCGGCTGGATCTCCCGCGCCGCCGACGGTACACAGAGGCGCGCCCGAGGCCGCGGTGGGCGGGCGCACGCCACGACCCCCACGAGGAGCCCCCCGGTGAAGCGGACCGCGATTCTGGCGCTGCTGCTCTGCACAGGTCTCAGCTCGAGCCGGGCCGCCGGGCCCGCCAGCCCGGAGCCGGTCCCGCTCCAGCGCGACGCCGCCAAGGCGCTGATCGACTGGCTGGACCGGGTCGCCTCGAACCTCACCGGGGCGCTGCGCAGCGAGACCCCGCCGCAGGCCGAGCTGCTGGCGCTGGCCCGCGATCGGGGCCAGCTCATCGGCGACGTGGTGACGATCCGCCAGACCCTGCCGCAGAAGAAGCGCGCCCGCCCCGAGGCACACTTCACCGGCGTGACCGTGGTCGCCACGGCCTGGTTCGGGATCGTGCCGGTGGCCCGCGCCGAGCTGATGCTCTGGGTGGGCAAGGGCGAGCTGCGCCTGCTGCGGCTGCGGCCGGGCACCGTGGAGCGGCGCGCGTTCGTCGTGCGGCGCGGCCCCGAGCGCACCGACGCGGCCGGCAAGGCGCTGACGGCGCTCGTCCAGCAGATCATGGGCGAGGCGGCCGCCGGACGCTGCGATCGCCTGCCGGTGCTGACGGTGGCCGACGTGCGGGCCGCCTCGCCCGACCACAACCTGCCGCCCGAGGGCACGCGCGCCTTGATCGCGCGCTTCGCCGCCGAGGCGCGGGCGACCTGCGAGTCGCTGCGGGGCACCCCCTTCCAGCGCGCCAGCCTGGACGCGCCCGAGTTGACGGGCGCCATCACCGCCGGCCGTGAGCCGGCGCGCCCCTTCAGCCTGTCGCTGGCGACGACGGCCGAAGGGGAGCTGCGGCTGGGCGTCCTGACGATGCAGTGAGCCGGGCGGCCGCCGGAAGGGCCGCCCAGGACGCTACTTCAGGTCGCCGCTGATCACGACGTAGCCCTGGTCCTTGGAGACGTCGAGGTCCCCGAGCTCCAGGGTGAGGCTGGTCGGCAGGCCCGGGATGAGCCCGCCCAGGTCGATGGGCGGCAGCGCGATGGGCCCGAAGGTCTGGCCGGTGAGGAAGCTGCCGAGGATGCCGCCGAGCTGGTTCTCGAGGAGGTCGCGCACGTCGAAGAGGCCGAGCACGTCCTCGGTGGAGTCGATGACCTCCACATCGAAGAACTCGAACTGACCGACGGTGACGCTCAGGCCGTCGGCCCCGCCGCTGAACTCGAGCGGCAGCGCCAGGTCGATGTAGACCTCGGCGTCCAGCGGCGCGCCCAGCAGGTCACCGGCGATGAACGCGTGCAGATCGCCCACCTGGACGGTGATGGAGCCGCCCTCGGCGGTGCAGTCGCTCAGGATGGGCGTGAGCAGGAAGTCCATGTCCAGCATGAAGTCCTCGAGGTTGATCGGCAGGCCGCCGATGCCGCCGCCGCCACCACCGCCGAGCAGGCCGCCCAGGTCCAGCGGGCCGTTCAGGAACCCGGACCACCACACGGCGAAGAGCGCCGAGTTGATCGCGTCGGTCTTGATGGCGCCGCCCAGGGTGTTCTGCCAGCCGTAGGCGAAGTCGGCGACGGTGCCGGTGAGGCAGCCGTCGCGCTGGATGGCGCCCAGCGGCTCACGCTCGACGCCCTTGTCGGCGTAGAGGCCGAGCCCCAGGCCGATCTGACCGCCGTCGTCGGTGAACTGGACGCTGGTCAGGTCGGTGTAGAGATCCAGCGCGATGGGCTGGGGCTTGGGCCCGAGCAGCTCCGGCAGGTCGATGCTGGTCTCGAGCTTGAGCGCCTCGAGCAGGGTCACCAGGATGTCGTCGACGAAGCCCTGGATGAAGGGCTCGACCAGGTCGATGACGAAGGGCAGGAACTGCGAGGTGATCGGGTCCAGGATGGCGTCGGTGAGCTGCGTCAGGTCGATGAGCTGCGACAGGGCGAACGAGAAGGTGTACGGCCCCAGGCCCAGGTCCTGGAGGAACTGGGGCAGCACCAGGTCGAAGCTGAGGACCACGTCCTGGATGGGGTCGATCTCCAGGCCGGTGAGCCCCGTGTCGAACTGGACCACCTCGACGACGAGCTGGCCGCCCGGCGTCTTCTGGATGTCGATCTTGGGGGCCAGCAGGAGGCTGTCGAGGGAGACCTGGGTGTAGAGGGTGGCGCCGCCCGTGAGGCTGGTGTCGACGTTGAAGCCGAACACCGAGATGTCGAGGGTCACCGGGACCTTGGCCTCGAGCTGCAGCGTCAGGACCAGGGCCTGGTCGACGGCGTCGCCGATCTCGATGGACGAGTCGATGCCGCCCAGGCGGCTGTCGATGGTGACCATGGTGGGCCCGATGTCGGTCGGGTCGACGATGGAGGCGGTGACCTGCAGCGTGCCGTCCAGGACGATCTGCAGGGGACCCAGGCTGAAGTTCTGCTGGAAGAGCGACTGGTTGGCGAGGTCGAAGTTGCCGAAGCCCTGGACGAGCTGCAGCAGGTCCAGGTCGCCGAGCAGCACCTCGAGCATGGTGGCCAGGTCGTTGACGTGGGTGGGGTCGTGGTCGCCGTCGTCCAGGAAGTCCTGGCCCACCAGCAGCTCGAGGCCGTCGTCCTGCTTCACGCCCTGGGCGTCCTTCTCGACGTAGCTGAGGTACTCGGAGCTGTAGGCGAAGGTGGGGGTGAGCTTGGTGACGTTGCCGAAGCCGTCGGCGGCGTGGGCGTCGATGAGGTTGACGCCCCAGCGCGGCAGCATCTGCAGGCTGAAGGAGCCATCGGCGGCCACCGGCACGGCCTTGCCGTTGACGGTGAAGGAGTCGACCTCGCCGAAGGCGTCGATGACCGTGCCCTCGATGGTGAGGAAGCCGCCCTGCCCCTGCACGGTCTCACCGCGCTGGGGCCAGGGGATGGTGATGACCGGCCCGCTCTCGTCCGAGATGAGGGTCAGGTCGTCGGTGAGCGCCTCCCAGGGAGCGTCGAGGCGGACGGTGAAGGTGTAGCGTCCCTCCGCATCGAAGCGCACGCGGTGCAGGGCCTCGTCGACCACGGTGATGCCCGGCTGCGGGATGGTCAGCGTGCCGGGCACGTTCGGGATGACGTTGCCGTGGGCGTCCCGCACGATCCAGCTCAGGTTGGTCATCAGCCCCACGATGTACGACTCGCGCATGGGCGTGGCGATGAGCTCGACCGTGGCCGGGTCGCCGGCGGTCACCACCAGGGTCGCCGGGACCACCTCGATGTCGGCGAAGCCCGCGACCGCGCAGCCGATGCTGTACTCGCCGACGGCGTCGGAGCTCACCTGGTGGTCGGCCACCGCGACGCCCTCGGGCGCGACCACCTGGGTGCCGCCCTCGATGACGTTGCCGTAGGCGTCCTCCACCGCGCAGGTCACGTTGGTCTTCTCGAAGACGGCGACCTGCGGATGGTCGAGGATCGCCGTGACGCGGGCCGGGTCGCCGGCCACGACCTCGAGGGTGGCGCCGGTGGGGTCGACCATCTCGAAGGCGGGCGCCGAGCAGACCGCCGTGTAGGTGCCGACCTTGGTGGGGAGCACCGTGGCGCCCTCGACGGTGCGGCCCTCGGCCGGGCTCACCTCGAAGGTGGTGGGCGTCACGACGACCCGGTCATGGTCGTCGAAGACGGTGCATGTCACGCTCGCGGGCGACCCGGCGGCCACCTGGGTCGGCTCTACCGCGCTGACCACCCGGTCGGCCACGTTGCCGCTCACGCCCGAGCCCGTACAGCCCACAGCCTGGATACACGTCACCAACGCCAGTGCCGACGGAAGCACGGCAGAAAGACGAGCCATCGATCCCCTCCCTGTGGGCACGCCCGGTCCGGGCGATGCTCCGGGCTGCGAGCCTAGCACAGTCCGTGCCATCGATTGGAGTCGGATTCTCGGGAGGTTGCAAAGATCTGATGCGGTCCGTCCGCGGCGACGACGGATGCTTGCCTCGCGCCCGGGGCCACCTCATAGTCCCCCGCCATGTCGCAGGCCCGCCGCCACCCACCTGATGCGCCTCCCGACGAGGTGCGCGAAGAGCTGGACCTCCTCGAGATCGTCCGGGCCAACATCGCGCGCCTGGACAGCGCGCCCGCCGCCCCCGACCACGACAAGCGCCTGGTCGAGCTGCGCGACGTGCTGGCCGACGAGCGCCTCGACGAGGACATCGCCAGCATCGTCGAGGACATGGACCGCCTGGCCGCCCTGCGCGCGCAGCAGCAGCAGTCGATGCGCGGGAAGATCGACCGCGACAGCCCCTACTTCGGCCACCTGGTGGTGGACGACGACCACGGCCGCCGCTCGGTGCTCATCGGCAAGGAGACCTTCCTGTCGGACCGGGTACGCATCGTCGACTGGCGCAACGCCCCCATCAGCCGGATCTTCTACCAGTACGCCGAAGGCGACGAGTACGACCTGGAGATCGCCGACCGCGACGTCAGCGGCGAGGTGCTGGTCCGGCGCACCCTGGCGATCGCCGGGGGCGAGCTGCGCCGGGTGGGCACCGACGACCACACCTGGGTGCGCACGGCGGGCGGCGAGTGGGAGGATCTCCGCGCGCGTGAGGCGAAGCTGGCGGGCGGCGCCGGGGTGGCCGTGCGGCCGTCCAGCCTGGGCACGGGCGCGGCCAGCGGGCGCCAGGACAAGCACCTGCCCGACAT
>JACKFB010000018.1 GCA_020632695.1 Deltaproteobacteria bacterium | reverse complement strand
CCGGCCCCGGCCACCGCCACCACCACCGCCCCCCGGTCACCGACTCGCCCCTCGCCTCCCTCCGCTCGCGCTTGCCGCGGCGCACGCGCTGTTCCAATGTGCCGCGGATGCGGCCACTGAAGCATCTCCCCGTCGAACCCCGGGCCCCTCTGCGCGCGTGCTCGCTGCTCCTGCTCTGCCTCGCCGGAGCGCTGGCGACGCCCGCCCCCGCGGCCCACGCGGCCGACGCGCCGCCCCCGGCCCCGCCCGGCGTCGACGCCGACGCCGCCCCGGTGAGCGAGGCGATGGACCTGCTGGCCGCCGGGCGGCTCGATCCCCAGGCGATCGCCCCGCGTCTCCAACCGCCGCACGCCAGCCCGCCGGGGCTGCTCTCGGTGTGGCTGGCCGCTGGGGGCACCCTGGACCGCCCGGTTCCCGAGGCCGTCGACGCGTGGCCGCTGGAGCCGCGCCTCTTCGCGCTCCGGGCGGCACGCGCGCTGGAACGCGGTGAGCTCCAGCGCGCCTCCCGCTGGGTGCTGCCGGCGCTTCAGCTCTCGCCCCATGACGCCTGGCTGGACGAGCTGGCCGCGCGCCTGGGCTGGCACACCTTCCCGCCCCCCGGTCCGGCCCTCCCCGCGCCTCCGGATCCGCGCCCCCCCGCCTGGCCCTGGATCGCCGCGGGCCTCGCCGCCGCCGCGCTGCTCGCCTGGAGCGCGCGCCAGACGCGCTCCCGAGCGCCCGCGGTCGCCCTCATCGTGGGCGCCGCCTGCGCCATCGGGCTGCCCCTGGGCGCGCCGGTGCCGCTGCCCGACGTGCCCGCCGCCCTGGTCGCCCCATCCGAGCTGGGCGCCTGCCAACGGGGCCCCGCGCGCCTGACCGACACCGCCCTCACGGTCCCGATCCGCTGCGACGGCCTCACCCGCGTCGTGCGCGTGCTCCCCGCCGCGGCTGCGGCCGCCTACCTCCGCACTCCCCAGCACGCCCTCGAGGTGGCAGGCCGCGACGCCCTGTCTCCATCGCTCCGCGACGCCGTCGCCGCGGTCGCGGCCGACCTGGAGACCGCCGAACGCAGCGGCTGGCGTCTGGACCGCGCCCTCGCGCCGCCGCCACACCCCGACGGCTGGCCACACCTGGCCGACCGCGCGCCCGCCTCCCTCGCCCGGTTGCGCATCGCCGTCGGGGCCGTCGCAGCCAGCCTGGTGATCCTGCTGGCGATGGCCGCCCGCGCCCTGCTGCTGGCACGCCGCGCCCTGCTGTCCCACCGCCGCGAGGCCTGGACCCTGCTGGCAATCCTGGGCCTCAGCGCGCTCGCCCACGCCCTGGTGCCCGGGCGCATGACGATGGTGTACGGGGGCTACGACCTGGTCGCCCACCTCGTCGCCGGCATCCCGCCGCGCTACGGTCCCGGCGCAGTGGCCACCTACGGTCCGCTGCTCTGGCTGGCCGGCCACGACCACGCGTGGGTGGTGGCGCTCAACCGCCTCCTCGGCCTGGCCTGCGTCGTGGTGGCCTGGGATCTCGGGCGCGTGCTCTGGCGCCAGGGCCCTGCGGCGCGCCTCCTCTCGGCGCTCGCGCTGGCCACCTCGCCGCTGCTGCTACGCGCCCACGCCTCCGAGAGCATCGTCGTCCCCGCCGCGCTGTGCTTCCTGGCCGCGCTGCGTCTGTTGGTACGCCCTGCGCGCCCCGAGCTGGCGGCGGCGGTGATCCTCCTCATCACCAGCGGCCTCATCCGCCCCGACGCCGCCGTGATGGCGACCACCGTCCCGCTGTGGGCGTGGCTGTGTCGGGCCGGGGCGCCCCGCGTGTCCCGTCGTCAGCTCGCCATCCCGCTCGGCGCCGCCGCCGTCCTCGCCGCGCTCTACGCGCTCCATCTCGCCTCGACTGCCAGCGAGATGGCGTCCCGCGACTCGCTGCTCGGCCCGTCCCAGCTTGTCGGTCCGGCCATCGCCGCGCTGGCGAACCAGGGAGCCCTCGGCGATCCCGCCTTCACGCCGGTTGGCCTGTGGCCGCTCCTCGCCCTCGCCATCGCCTGGCACCTGCCCCGCCGTCCCGCCCTCGCCACGATGGGGCTGGCGTTGGGCTGGATCGTCATCACCAGCGTCGACCTCGCCCGGGTGAGCGTCCCCCGCCTGCACGAGCCGCCCGTGCTGCTCCTGCTGCCGCTGGCCGCCACCGGGATGTCGGCGCTCCTCGCCCGCGCCCGCGCCCGCCGCTCGGCCGCGCGCCCCCTGCTCCGCGCAGCGGCCGCCCTGCTGGCGCTCTCCTGGCTGTCGTCGTGCGCCTTCGAGGCCTGGCAGCACTTCCGCCCCACCCTGTCCGACGCCGAGGAGGCGCTGTGGCGAGACAGCATCGAGGCGCTCCCCGACGGCGGCGGCTGCCTCTTCGCCATGAGCTACGCGGACCCGCCCGATCCCCAGCACACGGCGCGCTACAACCCGGTCTACCTGCTGCGCGCGCGGCGGCCGGACTGGCACGTGCTGCCGCTCTCGCAGCTCGAGACCGCGCGGCCGGGCTGCCCTCGGCGCCTGGTGCTGCTCGGCACCCGCTGCTACGCCCAGATCCGCGACCACGGCGAGCCCACGCCCCCGATCGCCGAGCCCTTCCCGATCTGCCAGCGCGCCCGCTCCGCCGCCGCGTCCCCGCTCATCGAACGCGAGGTGCCGATCACGGACGCGATCTCCCTGCCGATGTACCCGGCCGCCGGCGTGCTCAGGCTCGGCCTCTACGACGCCGGCGCCACATCCACCACCCCAACGCCGCCAGCGGCAGGAGCACCGCCAGCCCGATGAGCGCGTAGTGGATGACCTGCTTGCGCATCATCGCGCGGCGCGGGTGCTCCCAGGGGCCGTCGCAGACGGCGGTCCCCTCGGCTTCGCACTCCTGGAGCGCCGCGATCATCGAGCGGACGCGCTCGAGCTTCTCGTGATTGGCGACGGGGCTGGACTCGCTCTCGCGCACGTAGCGCCCCAACAGCGCGATGGCCTCCGGCCGGTTGGCGTCACGCTGGATCTCGGCGATGCAATAGAACACGTCGGGATCGACGTAGGGCCGGGTGAGCTGGCTGCGCAGTCTCGCCAGCGCGGCGTCGCGGTCGCCCAGGTTGAAGTCGTTCATCGCCCGGTAGATGTGGAAGCGCTCCTCGTGCCCGAAGGAGGCCTCCAGGGGCGCCAGCAGCTCGTTGGAGAGCTCGAAGTCGTTGGTGTAGTGGTGGGTGACACCCAGGAAGAAGCGGGCGATCGCGTCGTTGGGGTCCTTCGCCAGGGCGGCCTCCATGCGGGCGGTGACCTCCTCGCGCTCGTCGGGGTCGTGCAGCGACGCGCTGAGCCACTCGCGCAGCACCCCCTGGGCTTCGGGGTCGGCTCGGACCGCCCGCTCGAGCAGCGCCGAGGCCTCGAGGGTGCGCCGCTCGGCGCGTAGCTGATTGGCCACCGCGCGCAGCACGATCGGGTCATCGGGCAGCGCGGCCAGCGCCTGGTCCATCGCCGCGTGGACCTCATCGGTGCGGTGGGCGCTCGAGAGCGCGTTGAGCTCGATCATCCAGGCCTGACGGCAGCCCTCGGTGCGGGTGCGCACGTCGTGGGCGAGCCGCGCCGCCAGCTCCGGCTCGGAGATGTCGTAGAGATAGGAAGCCAGCGTCGCGAGCTGACACGCCGCGTCGCCCTGCAGCTCGCCCGGGCCGGGCCCGTAGGGGTCGGGCTCGCCGAGGATGGCGCGAGCGACGATGTGTTCGGGCGCCTTGGATCCGGCGAGCGGCGCCACGATGGAGCGGGCGCGCTGCGTGTCGCCGGCCCAGGCCCAGAGCGCCGCGAGCTGCTGCATCAGCCACGGATCCGAGGGTACCCGCAGGCGCTCGAGCTCGGCGCGGGCGTCGGCCTTCCGCTGGCCCAGCAGCATCCCGCGGATGCGGTCGAGCTGCTCCGGGCTGAGGGCCGCCGCAGCGCTGCCCTCGTCCTGGCCCGGCCTGCCTTCGTCCTGGGCCGGCCTGCCCTCGTCCGCGAGCACAGCGGCCGCGCCGAGCGCCGTGAGCGTCACCGCCACCGCGCCCACCGCGACGAAGCGTCGCCAGCCTCTCGTCGTCGGTCCGTTCAGTGGGAAACCTCCGCCGGAGGTAGCCCTCCCAGCTCGCCGAGCGCCGCCCCCGCGGCCACCGCCCGTGACGAAGCGCAGTCAAGCACCGTGGCTCGCCCGTGGTCAAGGCGCCGCCATCGAGCACCGCGGCACGCAAACGTGCGCGGCCGCACGCAAACCCCATACAAGCGACCCGCGCTGTCTGCTACCGTGAGGCCGAAGGGCAGGCGCACCCGACCACACCGCGCGCGACTGACCGGCGACGTCCCGACCCCGCCCGTGAGGAATCCCGCATGACTCGTCATCCGCGTTGGCCGCTCCTCGTCGCCTGTCTGCTCACCGCCTCCCTGGCCGCCTGCACCGCCGACAGCGGCCCCGCCGACCCGGACTCCGGCCCCGCCCGCGACGCCGAGCTCCCGCCCTTGCCCCCCGACGGCACGGTCTTCGTCCCCACCGACACCTCCACCCCCGACACCGTCACGACTCCAGACACCGTCCCCGACACGGTCACGGCCCCGGACTCGGTCACGGACACGGACACGGACACGGTCACGGCCCCGGACACGGACACGGTCACGGCCCCGGACTCGGCCCCGGACACGGCCCCGGACTCGGCCCCGGACTCGGTCACGGACACGGACACGGCCCCGGACTCGGTCACGGCCCCGGACTCGGTCACGGACTCGGACTCGGTCACGGCCCCGGACACCGCCCCCGACACCGCCCCCGACACCACCACCACCGGCTGCGGCAGCTGCCCGGCCGACCGCCCCTTCTGCAACGACGGCGTCTGCGTCTGCTCCGGCCCCTCCTGCGGCACGGGCGCCTTCTGCGCGGCCGGCGTCTGCCAGCCCTGCGTCGTCGACACCCACTGCGGCGCGACCTGCGCCAACTGCGTGGGCTTCGGCCAGGTCTGCAACCCGGCGGGGACCGCCTGCGTGGCCTGCACCGAGGGCGCCCCGTGCCAGCCGGGCTACCTGTGCCAGAGCGGCTCGTGCAGCCCCTGCAACAGCGCGGGCGCCTGCGGCCTCGAGTGTGAGGCCTGCGACGGGACCACGCCGGCCTGCATCGGCGGCAACTGCGTGTGCAGCAGCTCCTCGTGCCCGGGCGGCACCTGGTGCTCGAACCTCGCCTGCGCCGCATGCAACACCGACACCCACTGCGGGGCGTCTTGCGTGGACTGCAGCGCCACCTCCCAGCCGGTCTGCGTCCAGGGAGAGTGCCGCTGCACCGCCGACATCCAGTGCGGCCCGGGCGCGTGGTGCCTCAGCGGCGCCTGCGAGCCTTGCGGCAACGGCGATCCCGGCCACTGCGGCGCCTCCTGCGCGGTGTGCTCCGGCGCGACGCCGCTCTGCATCGACGGGAGCTGCCAGTGCGGGACCTCCGAGGACTGCGGCCCCGGCGCGCACTGCGAGGGCGGCGCCTGCCTCCCCTGCGACGACGGCGCCCACTGCGGCCCCTCGTGCGCCCCCTGCGACACGGCGACGCCGGTCTGCGACGACGGCGTCTGCGTGGCGTGCATCGACGGCACGGACTGCGGCGGCGGCACCTGGTGCGACGGCGGCGTCTGCGTGAGCTGCGGCGACGACGACCCGCAGCACTGCGGCGCCGGCTGCAACGTCTGCGGCGGCAAGACGCCGGCCTGCATCTCCGGGACCTGCACCTGCAGCGGCGCGTCCTGCGGCGCGGGCGCGCAGTGCATCCTGGGCGGCTGCGTGCTCTGCGACACCCCGTCGGCGTGCGGCGCCTCGTGCCAGCCCTGCGGAGGCGCCACGCCCTACTGCGCGGCCGGCGGCTCGGGTTGCGTCGCGTGCCTCGACGACAGCCACTGCGCCGCCGCCGACCACTGCGAGTCCGGCGCCTGCGTGCCCGACTGCCAGCCCGGCGGCTGCGCGAGCGACCTCAGCCCCGACGGCAAGAAGTGCAGCAGCGCCAAGGTGGTCGGGCGCACGGCCGCGATGAACACCTACACGTTGGCCACCCAGATGACGACCAGCTTCGGTGACAACGACGACCTGCCCGACATGGGCACGGTGTGCTGGGACGCCAAGTACGACGCGTTCTGGCGGGTCTGGCTCTTCGCCGGCGAGACCCTGACGGTGAACCTGACCAAGGTGGCCTCCAGCTTCGACCCGATGATGAAGCTGTACCGGGGGACGAGCTGCAAATCGAACTGGGAGCAGGATCTCGTGGGCTGCTTCCAGAAGAACCAGGACGGCGGCAACGAGACCCTCAGCCACGTCGCCACGGTAGATGGCTGGTACACGATCGTGGTCGATGGGCGCCACGCCTCGGACAACGGGACCGGCAGCTACACGATAAGCATCGCCATCGCATGCGTGGACGAGGGCTGCTGCTGTCAGTAGCCGCCCATGCGCCTTGGCCGCTTCCCGAGGCATGAAGGCTGTCTCGGGCGCGTGGGCAGCTACGCGGCCCGCGTCGGCGGGCTCTCCCGCGGGGAGGGGGGCGCGAGGCGTCCCCCTTTCTCGATAACGCGACGCTCGTGGACCCCGAACTCGTCGGGGGCGAGTGGCTGTCCTATGCTGTGCGTTCGCGCACACGTCGCGCCCACCTTGCGGACCTCCCCTCGTGCAAGACGACCACACGCAGTCCATGGCCGAGCGCAGCGCCGTGGTCCCCACGGGCCCCCAGCGCGGCACCGGCCCTGAGCCGCAGCAGGCGGGCCCGCTGCGGGTGCTGGTGGCGCAAGGCGAGCGGGCCGATCAGGCGGCGACCCTGGAGCTGCTCGAGCGGCGCGGCCACAACAGCCACCTCGCCGCCAACGGCCGCGCGGCGCTCGCCGCCCTCATGATCCGCCGCTTCGACGTGGTGCTGGTCGATCTGGACCTGCCCGATCTCGACGCCTGCGATCTGGCCGGGGCGGTTCGCGACAACCTCCCGCTTGCGGCGCGGCCCGCCCTGGTGGCCCTCGGCGCCTCCTCCGGTCCGCCCGACCGCGGCGCAGCCCTCCGCGACGCGGGCATCGCCGCCTGCATCGCCCGCCCGGTCCGCGCCGACGAGCTCTTCCCCATCCTCGCGCGCGTCGCGGCGGCGCGGGCGGCCGAGCACGCCGCCGCCGGCGACACCGTCGACCTGGACATCTTCGCCCGCTTCCGCGCCGGCCTGGGCGCCGACGAAGGCGCCGAGGCGATCGTCGACGACTGCATCGCGGCCGTCGAGCACGGCGTCGCGCGCCTGGCCGAGGCGGTGGGCGCGGGCGACGCCGAGACGGCCGCGCGCGCCTGCCACGATCTCAAGAGCACGGCGCTGATGTTGGGCGCGGTGTCGCTGTCCGAGCAGGCGCGCGCCCTCGAGCGCAGCTACCGCGAGGGGCGCTCCCCCGCCGTGGACCTCGCCGCTCTCGCCGCCTCCAGCGCCGACGCGTGCCAGCAGATGCGCCGCGCGTCGGCCCGCTGACGCCTGGAGCTGCCCGCAGCGCTCGACGCCGCCGGCCGGTGGCGTACGCTGCGGTGGTCACACCCCTCTGGACGGCCACGGAGGCCCCATGCCCGAGCTTCGCCTCACCTACTTCGACATCCACGGGGGCCGCGGCGAGCCCGCGCGGCTCGCGCTGACCCTGGCCGGAATCCCCTTCGAGGACCGGCGCGTGGTGCTCAGCGACTGGCGCGACCTGAAGTCGGAGATGCCGCTCGGCACGCTGCCGGTGCTCGAGGTGGACGGCTACCCGCTGACCCAGTCCAACGCGATCAACCGCTACGTGGGCCAGCTCACCGGGCTGTACCCCACCGACCTCTGGCAGGCGGCGCTCTGCGACGAGATCCTCGAGAGCGTCGAGGACATCAGCACGCAGATCGGCGCCACCTTCCGCATGTCCACCGACGCCCGCCGGACGCAGCGCGAGCTGCTGGTCGCCGGGCCGATCCCGCTCTTCTTGGGGCGCCTGGGCACCCAGCTCCGCGCCCGCGGCGACCGCTACTTCGCCGACGACCGGCTCACCATGGCCGATCTCAAGGTGTTCGCCTGGGTGAGACACCTGCGCTCCGGGGTGCTCGACCACATCTCGTCGGCCATCGTCGAGAGCTGCGCCGACAACCTGTGCGCCCACCAGGAGCGCATCGCCGCCGAGCCGGCCATCGCCGCCTGGTACGCCGAGCGCGCCTGAGCGTGCCGACGCGAGGTCGCGGCGCCGTCAGGGTCGCCGCAGCGCGGCCAGCGCGGCCTCGAACGCGGGCGGGAGCGGCGCCTCGAAGTGACGCGGGGCGCCGCCGACCGGGTGCGCGAAGCCCAGGGTCGCCGCGTGCAGCAGCAGCCGCTCGGCCTCCAGGGCCACCCGCCCGGCGCGCAGGTGATCGCGGATGTAGACCCGCTCGCCCACCAGCGGGTGGCCGGCCTCGGCGAGCTGGATGCGGATCTGGTGGGTGCGCCCGGTCTCCAGGCGCACGCGGCACAGCGTAGCCCCGGCCAGGCTCTCGACCGGCTCGACGTGGGTCACCGCGCGCTTGCCCTGCCCGCGGGTCGACGAGCCGCGCAGCCCGTCGCCACGGTCGGGCACCAGCATGCTCTCGATGCGGGCCGGCCCGACGCGCCCGTGGCACACGCACAGGTAGCGCCGCTCCATGGCGTGCAAGCGGAGCTGGTTGGCCAGCTCGCGCTCGGCCAGCCGCGTGCGCGCGAACACCAGCAGGCCCGAGGTGTCCTTGTCGATGCGGTGCACCACCCGGAGCGGCGGCGCCGGGCCCGTGCGCGACCGCAGCCACGTCTGCGCGCGGCTGAGCGCCGTGTCCCGCATGTCCTCGTCGTAGGGGACGCTGGTCACGCCCTCGGGCTTGTCCACGACGATGACGTGGGCATCCCAGTACACCACCGGGATCTCGTCCTGCTGACCGGCCCGGCGCGGGGTCTCCATGTGCAGCGCGACGCGGTCACCCGCACGCAGCGTCCGCCCGGGATCGCGCTCGACCTCGCCGTCCACCTGCACCTTGCCGGTGCTGATCCAGCGCTTGACCTCGCGCCACGGCCGCTCACCGAGCGCCTCGCGCAGGAAGCCGGCGAGGCGGGGCGGCGGCGACACGGGGGGCACGGTCCACGGGCCGTCGCTCATGCGGGCGGCTCGGCGGCGGCGCTGGTGTCGCGTTGCAGGTAGAAGCCGGAGTAGGCCACGTCGCCGAGCTCGGGGTGGAAGGGCACGTGCAGCCCGCGGGCGCTGTGCCAGGAGGCGACCAGGCGGTAGCCCCGCGAGGCGGCGAAGGCCAGCAGCTCGTCGCGCGAGTGCAGCGCGTAGGGGCAGATGGCCGAGCCGATGTTCTGGAGGGTCCACACCGTGCGGCCCGAGGCGCGCACCGGCGTGCGGTGGATCAGCAGGTGCGGCGGCCGCCCGGCCAGATCCAGGAGCTCGCCGAGGGTGGGCTCGACGTACTGCAGCGAGCCCTGCGCGAGGAACACGTCCGCGCCGGCGGCGCTGGCCAGGTCGGTGGTAAAGCGGAGGCCGTCGTGGCCACGCTCCTTGGCGAGGCGCGTCCCCTCGGCGACCACGGCCGGCACGTCGCAGACGGTCCAGCGGAGGTCGTCGACGCCGAGGGTCTCGTGCCAGGCGTACCAGGCGACGCCGACGTGACCTCCGAAGTCCACCACCGACCGCGCGCCGCCGTCGAGGGCCCGCGACAGCCAGAACACCGCCGGGTAGTCGTCGCTCTCGATCTGCCCCATGCGGTCGGCGTACTTGGTCGCGGCCTCGGGGGTGTCGTAGTCGCCGTGCACGCCCCGGGGCACGGCCGCGCGGGCGGCGGCGAAGTCAGGCCAGGCGCCCAGGCAGGCGCCGGTGGCCTGGGGGGTGGCGAACCACCGCCGGTAGCGTCGCTCCAGCGCATGGCGCAGTGGGGGGACGCGGCTCAGCAGCTTCTTGGCGGTGGACCGCACGGGGGACCTCGACGCGGGACGGAGGCGGGGGCAGACGGCGGGGCGATCAGTCCGCGCGCAGCGGCACGATCTTCCCGTCGGCGGGCAGGACCATGTGGCCGGCGGGCACCTCCCCTCGGACGCGGGCGTGGGCGGCGATGATGCAGTCGTCGCCCACGTTGGCGCCCGGGAGGATGTGCGCGCCAGAGCCGATCCAGACATTACGCCCGACGACCACGTTGCGCACGTCCTTCGGCTCGGGCGGCAGGTGCGCCAGCCGCTTGTCGGGCGACAGGGAGTGCCCGTTGCAGTCGGCGAAGCTCACGCCGGTGGCGATGAGGCAGTGCTCGCCGATGACCATGTGGCCCGAGACCGAGAACGACGCGTTGTGCCCCACGACGCTGTGACCGCCGATCTCCAGGCGCGGCACCGCGTCCAGGGTGGCGCCGAAGTGGAAGTCCGCCTGTCCGTAGATGGAGACGTCCGGACCGATGAAGATGTCGCCGCGCCCGGCGACGTAGGGCAGGTAGATGCCGGTGCTGAAGCCGGGCCCGATCTCCTTGCACAGGCCGCGGTACATCGGCGCCACGAAGAGCGCGGCGCGCGCGCGCCAGGCCGAGTTGCGGGCCAGACGCAGCCCCTCCCAGGCGGGCGCCCACAGCGCGTGCGGGCCGCCCAGGCTGGCCCGCTGGGTCACTCGGTACGCCTTCTTGAGGACGGCGAGGGGCCCGCCCTCGGCGTCGCGGATGAGCTTTCGAGGGTTCAAGGAGCCTCCTGAGCGGGCGCGGCGTCCAGGTCGGCCAACCACTGGATCACCGAGGTGATGAGCCAGTCGCGGTCGGCCTCGGTGGTGAAGGTGTGTCGCGTGGTGGGACGATGGTGCAGCGTGGTCCCGGCGAAGGAGAGGTCGGGGTAGCAGTCGTGGAGCTGGTCCCGGTAGCTGTAGAAGACGCTCCAGTCCAAGGTGAAGACGACGAAGAAGCGGACGTGGCGCTCCAGGGCCGCGCGCCAGCGGGCGCCGATGGCCTCGGGGGTGATGGGGCCGGACCGGAAGTACTCGGGCGGCGCGTCGGCGGTCGGGGCGTCGCAGGCCACTGGCGCCGGCGAGAGAGCGCGGGCGGCGCGGTCGGTGAGGCGTTTCCACGCGGGGTGCCGCCCGGTGAGCACGCTCTTCCAGCTCTCGAGGCGGCGGGCGCGGGCGGCGTAGTAGTGCCGGTACCAGCCGCGGGTGCGGTGGATGCTGGGGTCCAGCAGCACGCAGCCGACGACGCGCGGATCGGTGGCGGTGGCCAGCGCGTTGTCGGCGCCGGCGCAGAGGCCGAAGAGCACGAAGCGGCGCACGCCCAGGCTGGCCTCCAGGTGGTCCAGGGTGGCGGTGATGTCGGCGACCACGCCGTCGGGGATGGGCAGGCCGTCGCCCCGGGACGGGCTGTCGCCGACGCCCGCCAGGTCGAAGCGGCAGGAGGCGTGGCCCGCCGCCGCCAGCGCGCGCGCCAGGGTGACGTGGAGGCGGTTGGGGCCGACGTGGTGGAGGAGGCCGGCGTTGAGGAAGACCACCAGGGGGCGCTCGGGGTGCAGCGGCCCGGCGGGCAGGGTCAGCACGCCGGAGAGCGGCGTCGACTCGCCATAGGCGAGGGCCTTCTCGCGGATGGCGGCGGTCATCGGGCCCCCCACTCGGCGATGGTCTGGATGACGGGGGCGGCCACGGGGCCGGGGCCGAAGAAGCCCTGCTCGACCCAGGCGGGCGGGGCCTCGACCTGGCGCCAGTCGAGGGAGGGGACGCGGGCCGCGAGGGCGCGACGGAGCGCCGGCTGGCCGGGAGATGGCGTGCTGCTGAGGACCAGGACGCGGCCGCGGGCGCCGGCGGCGAGGCGCTCGGGGGTGATCGTGGCGAGCTGGGCGCGCAGCGCCGCCGTCATCGGCAGGCCGTCGACCTCCAGGGTGCCGGGGAGCGTCGTGGCCTCCGGGCCCATCAGGTCCTCGAGCCAGGCGGCGCCCGAGGCCACCGGGTCCCAGAGCACCAGCCCGCCCGTGCGCGGGTCGTCGGCGGCGGCCAGGGCGGCCAGCGACGCGCCCAGACGCAGGCCGGCGAGCACCACCCGGGACGCGCCCGAGAGCGCGCGCAGCTCGGCCGCGGCGGCGCGGATGTCGGACACCCAGCCGTCGACCGACCCGTCGCACAGGCCGCCGCTGGAGTCGCCGGTCCCGTGGTAGTCGAAGCGCATCACGTGCCAGCGGGAGCGCGCCATGGAGTCGGCCAGCACCCGGAGCGACCGGTGCGCCCGCAGCGCCTCGGCGCCCCAGGGGTTGCACACCAGCAGCGCGAGGCCGCCGCGCCCGCGGCCCGCGGCGGGGTGGTGCACCGCGTAGAGCCGGCGCGCTGCGGGGCCCAGCCGGATCGGGATCGCGCTCATCGTGCGGCCTCCGCGCCGGGCTCCGCGGCCCCGTCCAGCTCGGCGCGCTGGGCGAGCTGGCGCACCGTCTGGAAGAAGAGGGCTCGCGGGCTGGGGCGCCAACCGGTGCGGCGCTCGATGAGCGCCAGGGCACGCAGCGCCAGAAGGGAGCTGCCGCCCAGCTCGATGAAGCCGTCGTGGGGCCCCACCCGGGACAGCCCCAGGACCTCGGCGTAGATGCCCGCCAGCAGCGTCTCCAGGCCGGGTTCGAGGACCCCGCCGCCCTCGACGCCCGCCTGCTCGATGGGCACCGGCAGAGCGGCCATCTGCACGGCGCCCGCCGCGTCGCGAGGCAGCGAGGACACCTCCACGACCAGGGCCGGCAGCCAGCTCGGCGGGACCGAGGCTCCCAACGCACCGCGCACCGTGTCCGGCACCAGCTCGACGCCCGGCTCCAACGCGACCCAGGCGACGACCACCGGCTCGCCCGGCGCGGCGTCGAGGGTCGCCACCGCGGCCTCACGCACGCCGGACATGCTGGCGACGGCGCTGGCGAGCCCGCGCAGGTCCCGAGCCTGGCCGTCGATGGTGACCCGATCGTCCTGGCGGCGCCCCTCGGCCAGCCGCCCCTGGGGCCGCCAGGCGGCCTCGAAGGGTGTCGGCTCGAAGGTGCCGTCTCCAGCATCCACGTGCACGCGACCGCGCACGCCGAGCGGGAGCAGCTCGCCCCGCGCTCCCAGCACGCGCACCCGGCGCCCGGGGAGCGGCGCGCCCAGGGTGTCGGCCGTAGACTCGCAGCCCCGCAGATCGAAGGCGCAGGCCACGCCGCCTGCCGCGGGCGGGCCCCACACCACGGTCGTCTCCGCCTCGGGGGCCCACTCGCCCAGGTCGCGCGCCAGGGTCTGGTCCACCCCGGGGCCCGACACCACCACCCGACGCAGCCCCGCGACCGGGCCCGGCGCGACGGCCAGCAAGGAGCGGAGCAGCGGCGCGGGGCCCATCACGACCGTGGGCGCCGCCGCCGCGAAGAGCTCGGCCAGCGCCCAGTCGAAGCCGCGCTCGTCCGCGCTCGCCAGGATGGCCTCGGCTCCCGCCGCCAGCGTGGCCAGCAGCTCCACCACGCCGCGCGCCGTGGCCATCGAGGTCAGCAGCAGCACGCGGTCGGTCCGTTGGAGCGCAGGCAGCGCGGCGACGGCGCGGCCGATCGCCTGCGGCGACAGGGCGGTGGGTGCGTCCTGGCCCGGGTCGGCCTCCTCGAAGCTCAGCAGCCGCGGCCCGGCCACGTCGCCGGCAGTCGAGGCGCGCCTCCCCTTCGTCGGCGCGGGCTCCACCCGGGACAGCCCGTCCGGCAGCGTCGTCTCCAGGTCCTGACACAGGCTGAGCCGGGCGCCAGCGACCTCGGCCGCGCGGCCGAGCCAGCCCGCCGGCGCGTCCGCAGGCACCAGGCCGACGCAGGCCCCCGCGCGCCAGGCCGCCAGCATCCCGGCGACGGCGCCGACGCTGCCCTCGGCCGAGCCGAGCACGACCTCGCCAGCCAGGAGTCCGGCCCGCTCCAACGCGGTCCCCATCGCCCCGATGCGCGCCTCGAGCGCCTTCGCGTCCAGCCGCTCAGCGCCGGCCCGCAGGCGAGCGCCGCGCCCGAGCGCCGGAAGCTCCGGCGCGCCGGCCGACAGCGCGCCACCGTCGAAGCCGCCGTCGACGAGCTCCCGCTCGCCCGGCGCGAACACGCCGATGCCCGACACAGGCCGCTCCGGGTCCGCGATGGCCTGGCGCAGGGTCGCCGCCAGGTGGTCCCGGAAGCGCCCGATGGTGGCCGCGTCGAAGCGGTCGGCCCGGAAGTCCACGCCGCCGTCCAGCCGCGGCGCCCGGTCGCGAAACCACACCATCAGGTCCATGTGCACGCTGCGCACGCTCAGGTGCACCGCCGACAGCGCCGCGGGGCCCATCGTGCGCGGGCGCGACTCGGTCTGCTGGTAGCTGAACTGCACCTGGAAGAGCGCGCGGCCCTCACCGCCCGCCCCCGTCTGGCCCAGGCTCTCGACCACCGCGTCGGCCGGCACGTCGTCGCGGTCCATCGCCTCCAGCACCACCTCGCGGGTGCGCCGGGCCAGCTCGGCGAAGCTCGGGTCGCCGCCCAGCGGGATGCGCAGGAAGATCGTGTTGGTGAAGACGCCGACCAGGCCCTCCAGCTCCGCGTGGTGGCGCCCGCGCACCGGCATGGTGATGACGACCTCGTCCACGCCGCCGTAGCGCCCCAGCACCGTCGCGTAGCCGGCGAGCAGCACCATCGGGGTGGTGACGCCCAGCTTGCGCCCGAGCTCGCGCACGCCCTCGCTCAGCTCCTGGCCGAAGTCCAGGCCGGCGCGGGCGCCGTCGCGCTCGTGGTCGCGCGCTCCCGGCCGGTCGAAGGGCAGCGCGATGGCGGGCAGCGGGCCGGCGAGCTGCTGCCGCCACCAGCGGGCGCGCTCGGCGACCACCTCGCCCTGCTCGCGGGCCCGGGCCCACGCCGTGTAGTCGCGGAAGCGCACCCGCTGCGGCGCGATGGCCGCGGGCCTGCCCTCGACGAAGGCGGCGTAGCGCTCGGCCACCTCGCCCAGGAAGACGTCGAAGGACCAGCCGTCCCAGATCAGCGCGTGGGCGACGGCGAGGATGACGTGGGAGGTCTCGGACTCCCGGACGAGATGCAGGCGCACCGGCGGCGCTTCGGCCAGGTCGAAGGGGCGGTCCACCTCGCGCTCGAGCAGCGCCTCGAGCGCTGAGGCCCGCTCGCCGTCGGGCAGCTCGGAGATGTCGGTGAACGCCGTCGCGCCCGTGGCGTCGCGCGCCAGGGTCACCTTCGCGGCGCCCGCCTCCTCCCGCAGGCGAAAGCGGAACACCTCGTGGTTCGCCAGGAACGCCTCGAGGCACTCGCCGAAGGCGGTCGCGTCCAGCGGGCCGGCGAGCCGCCACGCGCCCGGGACGTGGTACACCGAGCCGTCGGCGTGGAGCTGCGCCAGCGCCCAGAAGCGTTCCTGCGCGCGGGTCAGCACGATGGGAGCGTCGTCGTCCACCCGCGCGATGGAGTCGTCGCCCCCGGCGCCGGAGGTGGCCGCCTGGCGCAAGAACTCCATCAGCTCGGGCTTCTGCGCGCGGATGCGGTCGGCCAGCTCAGGGTCCATGGCGCCTCGCGGCGCGCTCACCTTGAGCGCCGCGCCGTCCATGCGCAGCTCGATGCCGCGGTCATGCAGGGCGCGCAGCAGCGTGACGACCTCGGCGGCCATCAGAACTCCAGCTCCTCGCGGTCGCCGTCGTCGCTCGCCGCGGGCGCCTTGCCCACGAGCTGCAGCGCCTCCACCCGCTCGGCGAGCGCGCCGAGGGTCGAGCTGGCGAAGAACCAGCGCAGCGGCAGCTCGACGCCCAGCTCGGTCACCAGCCGCGCGATGACGCGGGTGGCGAGGATCGAGTGGCCTCCCAGCTCGAAGAAGTCGTCGTCGACGCCGACGCGCGCGACGCCCAGCACCTGGCTCCAGATGTGGGCGACCGCCCGCTCGGTCGGCGTGCGCGGCGCCACGAAGGGCGTGAGCTGCTCGCGCGCCGACAGGTCGGGCGCCGGCAGGGCCTTGCGATCGGCCTTGCCGTTGGGGGTCAACGGGATGCGCTCCAGGCGCACCAGGTGCTGCGGGACCATGTAGGCGGGCAGCTTCTTGCGCAGGTGCTCGCGCAGCGCGGCCATCTCGACGCCGTGGTCGGGTCGCAGCGCCACGTAGGCTGCCAGGCGCGCGTCGCCGTCGGCGGGCACGTACACGTTGGCGACGGCCTGGGCCACCGCCGGGTGCTCGGCCAGGACGGTCTCCACCTCGCCCAGCTCGATGCGGTAGCCGCGCACCTTGACCTGGGTGTCGATGCGCCGCTCGAACACCAGGGTCCCGTCCCGCAGCCAGCGCACCACGTCGCCGGTGCGATACAGGCGGCCCGCCCCGAATGGGTTGGCCACGAAGCGCTCGGCGGTCATCGCAGGCTCTTCCAGGTAGCCCTCGGCCACGCCGAGCCCCCCGACGTAGAGCTCGCCCGGCGTCCCGACGGGGACCGGCTGGCGGTGGGGGTCCAGGACGTAGCAGGCCAGGTTGTCCAGGGGCCGCCCGATGGGGATCGGCGCCTGGGACCGCTCGAGCTTGTGGATCGTCGCGTAGACGGTGGCCTCGGTGGGACCGTAGCCGTTGTAGAAGGCGGCGGTGCGCTCCATGACCGCCTGGGCCAGCTCGCTGCCGAAGGCCTCACCGCCGGCGATGGCGACCATCTGGGGGCGCCCCTGCCACCCGGCGGCCAGCAGCAGCCGGAAGGTGGACGGCGTGCCCTGGAGCACCGTGGCGCCGGCCTCGTCGAGCAGCGCGGCCAGCGCGCGCCCGTCGGCGGCGACATCGGAGGCGGCGATGACCACCCGCGCGCCGACCGTCAACGGCAGGTAGAGCTCGGGGACCGACATGTCGAAGGCCAGCGTCGTCACCGCCACCAGGACGTCGTCGGGGCCCAGGCCCGGCGTGCGCGCCATGCTCTGCAGGAAGTTCACCACCGCGCCGTGCGGGACGGGCACCCCCTTGGCGCGCCCGGTGGAGCCCGAGGTGAAGATGATGTAGGCGCGGTCGCCGGGACCCGCCAGCGGCGCCAGCGGGGCGTCGTCCTGGGCGGCGATGGCCGCGGCGTCGGCGTCCATGCGCACCCGCTTGTAGGTGCCCGGCGGCAGCGCGTCCTCGAGCGCGGCCTGGGTGATGACCACCGGCGCGCGGGAGCGCTCGAGCACCCAGGCGATGCGGTCGGCCGGGTACTCGGGGTCGATGGGCACGTAGGCGCCGCCAGCCTCGAGGATGCCCAGCGCGCCTACCAGCATGTCCAGGTCGCGCGCGGTGGCCAGGCCGACAGCGACGCCGGGGCCGACGCCCAGACCGCGCAGGTGGCGCGCCAGGCGACGGGCACGCGCGGCCAGATCGCGGTAGGTCAGCTCCTGGGTGCCAGCCCGGGCGGCGACGCGCTCGGGCGTGCGCTCGGCCTGGGCCAGGATGAGGCCGTGCAGGGTCTGGTCCCCAGGCACGGGCACCGCGGTCTGGTTCCAGGTGGAGAGCACGCGCTCGCGCTCGGCGGGCGAGAGGATCGGCAGCGCGTGGAGCGGCGCGTCCGGCTCGGCCACCGCCGCCCGGCACAGGGTCTCGAAGCCGGCGAGGCGGTCGCGGATCGTCTCGCCCTCGAAGAGCTGCGTCGCGTACTGGCACTCGAGCAGCAGCCCGCGCGCCGAGCGCATGACGTTGAGGAAGAGCTCGAAGCTCTCGAAGCGGCGCGGGTTCGAGACGAAGCGCACCTCGAGGCCCTCGAAGCCGAGCTCCGGGCCCTCCAGGGCGCGGTCGAGGTTGAACTGCACCGAGGCCACCGGGATGCGCGACGGGTCACGCGGCAGCTCCAGGGCGCGCAGCAGCTCGCCGAAGGTGACCTCCTGGTGCTCGAAGGCGTCGAGGACTACGCCCCGGGTCGCCCTGAGCAGGTCGGCGAAGGAGGCCTCCGCGTCCACGTGCAGCCGCAGCGGGAGCGAGTGCACGCAGTGGCCGACGAGGCGGTCGGCGCCGAAGGCTGGCTGGCCCGCCGACGGGACGTTCACGACCAGGTCGTCCTGGCCCGACATCCGCGCCAACAGGGTGTTCCACGCCGCGAAGAGGGTGACGAAGAGGCTGGCGCCGTGCTTCGCGCCCAGGCGCTCGAGGCCGGCCATGAGATCCGGCGGCAGCACGCGGTCCTCGCGCGCCGACTCGAAGGAGCGCATCGGGGGGCGGGGCTTGTCGGTGGGCAGGTCCAGGCGCGGGGGCCGGCCGGCGAAGCGGGCTCGCCACCAGGTCATCGCCCGGGTCTCGTCGCGCGTGGCCAGATGGTCGGCGTAGACGCTGTAGGGGACGGCCTCGGGCAGCTCGGCCGCTTCGCCGCGATGCGCCGCGGTGTAGAGGGCGCCGAGCTCGCGCAGGAGCACCCCGATCGAGTAGCCGTCGCACACGATGTGGTGCGCGGTCAGGATCAGCTCGTGCCGGTCGGGGCCGCCGCGCACCAGGGTGGCGCGCCACAGCGGGCCGCGCTCCAGGTCGAAGGGCGTGGTCACCTCGGCTTCCAACCTGGCCTGCCGCTCGGCGTCGCCCGCCGCGGTGCCGTCCACCACCTCGAAGGCCACCTCGGCGGCGTCGCTCACGCAGAGCAGCTCGCCGTCCGGGCTCAAGGTGGTGCGCAGGGCCTCGTGCCGCTGGCCCAACGCCAGCAACGCGCCTTCCAGGGCGCGCTCGTCCAGCGGGCCCTCGAACACCAGGCTCTGGCACTCGTTGAAGGCGCAGGAGGCGTCCGGGCCCATCTGGCTGGCCGTCCACAGCTCCTTCTGGAGCGCGGTGGCGGGCGCGGTGCGGATCAGCGCGCCGCCGGCGAAGGGATCGAAGTCCACCGGGCTGAGCGCGGAGGCCGCGCCGTCGCGGTCGTTGCGTTCGGGGCTGGTCATCGCTCGGTCACCTGCAGGTAGGCGCCGCGCCGCGCCGGGTCGGGCACGAACCAGGCCGGCCGACCCTGGGGGTCGCGCCCCAGCCGGGCCCCCGGCACCGGAGGCTCCTTGGCCAGCGGCGGCGGCGCGGCCGCCTTGGCCAGCTTGCCGCGCGGGAAGAAGTCGCCGTCGACCATGGCCGACAGCGCGCGGCCGAACCCGGCGACGACGTGCTCCAGCGCCTCGTCGTCGTGGGCCAGGGTCATGTACGCCGGGAAGCCCTCCTGGAGGTACACCCCCTCGAGGAGCAGGTGGTGGAAGAGCAGGCGCGACAGGTCGTGAGGCTCGGTCTGGCGCAGGTACATCACCGACGTGAAGTGCGGCAGCTCGAAGGGCGCGCCGTGCTCCACGAAGAGCGCGTTGAGGCGCCGGCACAGCTCCTCGGTCCGCACCGTCAGCCCTTCCTGCAGCGCCGGGCCCTCGTCCTTCATGCGCTGCAGGCAGGCCAGGGTCGCGGCCATCGCCAGCGGGTGGCGCACGAAGGTGCCGGCGAAGAAGGTCACGCCGGCGGTCGGGGCCGAGTCGTCGCCGTACTCGAAGTGCCCGCCGTCGAAGGTGTCCATGACGTCCTTGCGCCCGGCGACGACCCCCACCGGCATGCCGCCGCCGAGCACCTTGCCGTAGGTCGCCAGGTCGGCGCGCACGCCGAAGACGGCCTGGGCGCCGCCGGGGTGGCTGCGGAAGCCGGTGACCACCTCGTCGAAGATCAGGAGCGAGCCCTGGGCCTCGGTCAGCTCGCGCAGGGCGCGCAGGAACTCGCCCGGCTGGAACTCGGGGCGGCGGCTCTGCACCGGCTCGACCATCACCGCGGCGACGCTGTCGCCCAGCTCGCGGATGACGTCGAGCGACGCCTCCTCGCCGTACTCCAGCACCACCAGGTTGGACACGGCGCTGCGCGGGACGCCGGGCGCGGCGGGCAGGGTGCGGCGCTTGCGCCCCGCGGTGCCGCGGTACAGCACCTCGTCGAAGTTGCCGTGGTAGTCGCCGGCGAAGGTGACGACCGTGTCGCGGCCGGTGAAGGTGCGGGCGCAGCGCAGCGCGGCCTGCACGGCCTCGGAGCCGGTGCACACGAAGCTCGCGCGGTCCTGCCCGGTCAGCTCGCACACCAGGCGCGCGGCCTCGCCGGCCAGGGGCGTCTGGGGGCCGATCTCGAAGCCGCGGTCGAGCTGCGCCTGGATGGCCTCGACGACGAAGGGGGCGCGGTGTCCGAAGATGTTCGGCCCGAAGCCGTTGAGCATGTCGACGTAGCCGTGGCCGTCCAGGTCCCAGAGCCAGGCACCCTGGGAGCGCTCGACCACCAACGGGTAGCACAGCTCCTTCCAGAGCGGGTGGAAGCCGGCGGCGGTGCGTGGGTCGGCGTGGTGGCGACGGTGCTGGGCGGTGTGGCGGCGCGAGGCGCCGGTGCGGGCGAGCGTGCGATCGATGAGGGCGGCCAGGTGGGCACCCTGGCGGCGGTTGAGCTCGGAGGCGTCGCGCAGGCCCACCTGGCGGGGAGCCGCCGGCAGCACCGAGCGCAAGACAGGCTCGGCCTCCTCGACGGTCGGGGGCGGTGGGGACGCGGCCAGCGCGGCCTGGGGCGCGGGCTCAGGCGCGGACCGGGCCGGTTCAGCCGGCGCCGAGGCCGGGGGCGCCACCTGGCCGGCGGAGCGGGCTCCGAGCATGGCGAGCTGCTCGGCCATCACCTGGAGCTGCCGCTCCATCAGATCGAGCATGGGCCCGCGCTCTCCCGCCGGCACCAGGCGCCGCGCGCCCTCCGCCGACGCCGGGGCGGGCGCGGGCGCGGCTGCCGGTGGCACGCTGGCCTGCGGCGCGGCGGCCTCGGCCGGGGGCGGCACCGCGGCCAGCACGGGCACCCGCGGGTCCAGGGAACGCGCCAGCGACTCCAAGGTCGGCGTGCTCTCCACGAGCTGGCGGAAGCTCACCTCCACCCCGAAGGCACGCTGATAGGCCTGGCTGAGCTGCGTCAGGAAGAGCGAGTCGAAGCCCAGCTCCATGAACGTGGCCGTCGGCGACAGCTCGTCCTCGTCGAAGCCCGAGAGATCGGCGGCGATGGCGCGGACGCGAGCCAGCGTGGCTGGCACGGGGTGGGGATCACTCCTCACGGATCAACCTCATCTGGGTCGAGAGGATCTCGAGCTGCATCTCCAACATGCGCTCCACATCGCGCGAGGCGGCCCCGGGGCCGACGGGCCTCGAAGCCACCGGTTCCAGCCAGTGACGGCGGCGCTCGAACGGATACGTGGGCAAGGGGACTCGGCGCCGCGACTCGGCCGCATACCAAGCGCCGAGGTCCAGGTCGACTCCGGCGAGCCATACGCGCCCGCGGGCGGCCTGGAGCGCGATCCAAGCGTCGCCACCGGCGGCGTCCGTGTCCAGGGAGGCGACGATGGTGGTCGGGCCCAGCGCGGCGCGGGTCTGACGGGCGAAGGTCGTGGTGGTGACCCGCGGCCCGACCTCGAGGAGCAGGCGGGGTGACGCGTCGCGGCACGCCGTGCGCAGCGCAGCCGAGAAGCGCACCGTGGCGCGGGCCTGCGCGGCCCAGTAGCCGGGGTCGGTGGCCTCGGCGTCGCTCAGCCAGGTGCCGGTGACCGTGGACGCGATGGGGATCCGCGGCGGTGACAGGCGGACGCGCGCCGCCAGCGCTCGCAGGGGCTCGACGACCGGGTCCATCATGGCCGAGTGGAAGGCGTGGGAGGTGTGCAGCGGGCGCGCGGCGATGCCGGCGGCGCCGAGCTCCCCGGCGAGGGCCTGCAGCGCCGCGTCGGGACCCGCGACCACCGAGAGCTCCGGGGCGTTCTCGCAGGCGAGCGCCAGCTCCGGCCCCAGCAGCGGCACCAGCGCCTCGGCCGACGCGCGCACCGACATCATGCCGCCCCGCGGCAGGCCGCTCATCAGCCGCCCGCGCTCCAGCACCAGCCCCAGGGCGTCCTCCACCTCCATCACCCCGGCCACGCAGGCCGCGACGAACTCGCCCACGCTGTGGCCCACCAGCGCGTCCGCGCGCACGCCCCAGCTCGTCCAGAGGCGCGCCAGGCCGAGCTCCACGGCGAAGATGGCCGGCTGGGTCAGCGAGGTGTCGCGCAGGGCCTCGGCGGCCTCGGCGGCGTCCGCGCCCTCGGGCGGGTACATCGCGCCCAGCAGATCGATGCCGCCGCGCGCCCGGGCGATCTCCGCGCAGGCGTCCAGGGTCTGGCGGAAGAGCGGCTCCTCGTCGTAGATGGCGCGCGCCATTCCGGGGGACTGGGAGCCCTGCCCCGGCAGCATGTAGACGATCTCCGGAGCCTGCTCGGGCGCCGTGCCGCTGGCGGTGCGTAGCGGCGCCTGCGTCTCGAGCAGCGCCGCGGCCTCGGCGCTGTCGGCGGCGACCACGATCCTCCGGTGGGCGAAGGCGCGGCGGCCCATGGCCAGCGTGTAGGCGGCGTCGGCGAGGGAGGTCTGTGGCGCCGAGCGCAGGTGCTCCGCCAGGCGCGCGCTCGCCGCGTCCAGCGCCGAGGCCGTCCGCGCCGAGAGCATCACGAGCTGCTGCGGCCGGCTCGGACGCACCGGGTCGTTCGCGCGCTCGAACGCTTCCAGCACGACGTGCGCGTTGGTGCCACCGACGCCGAAGGAGCTCACGCCCGCTCGCCGAGGCAGCGCCCACTCGGCGGGCTGGCTCTGAACGATGAATGGAGTCATCTCGAATTCTATCTCGGGATTTGCGCGCTGGAAGTTGAGACTTTTGGGCAGGACGCCGTGCTCGATGGCCAGGGCGGTCTTGATCAGACCCGCCACCCCGGCGGCTGCGGTGGTGTGTCCGAAGTTGCCCTTCACCGAGCCCAACCCGCAGAACCCGGAGCGCTCGGTCCACTGGCGGAAGGCGCGGGTCAGGGCCGCCACCTCGATGGGATCGCCGAGCGGGGTCGCCGTGCCGTGGGCCTCCACGTACTGGACGGTGTCGGCGTCCCAGCCGGCCCGCGCCAGGGCCATCGCGACCACCGCCGACTGACCCTCGACGTTGGGCGCCGAGAAGCTGGCGCGGTGTGCGCCGTCGTTGTTGAGCGCCATGCCGCGGATGACGGCGTGGATGGTGTCGCCGTCGCGCTCGGCGTCGCTGAGCCGCTTGAGCGTCACCACGCCCACTCCGTCGCTGAACACGGTGCCCGTGGCGCTGGCGTCGAAGGGGCGTGTGTGGCCGTCACGAGAGAGCATCCCGCCGCTCACGTAGAGGTGCCCGCTGCGGATGGGCGCCGTCACCGCCGCGCCGCCGGCCAGCGCCATGTCGCACTGGCCGGTCTGGAGCGCAAAGCAGGCGTTGACGACGGCCACGAGGCTGGTCGAGCAGGCGGTCTGCACGGCGACGGCCGGGCCGCGCAGGTCGAGGGCATGGGCCACCCAGATCGGCAGGTAGTCCTTCTCGTTTCGCAGGCGGAGCTGCAGAGCGCCCACCTGCTCGAGCAGCTCCGGGCGTGGGTCGATGGCGGCCGGGCGATAGGAGTTGTAGACCTTCCCGCCCCAGACCCCGATGAGGCCGTCGAAGCGCGCCGGGTCGTAGCCGGCGTCCTCGAGCGCCTCCCAGCAGGTCTCGAGGAAGACGCGGTTCTGCGGATCGGTCAGCTCGGCCAGCCGCGGCGTCATCCCGAAGAAGGCGGCGTCGAAGGCGTCGGCGTCGTCGAGGACGCCGCGCGCCGCGACGTAGTGCGCATCGGCCACCTCGGCCGGGTCCACACCCGGGTCCAGCTCGCCGGGCTCGAAGAAGCGCGTGGTCTCACGCCCCTCGATCAGGAGGCGCCAGTACCCGCGGACATCGGCGGCGCCGGGGTAGCGGCAGGCCATGCCGACGATCGCGATGGCCTCCTGGGCGCCCGCGCCGGTGCGCCGCTGCCGGCGCAGCTGGGCGGCGAGCACGGGGTCGGGGCCGGCCGCGGAGGGATCGCTGCCCAGCCACGCCTCGAGGGCGTCGGCGGTGGGATGATCGAAGAGCGTCACCACCGGCACGCGGCGCGAGAGCTGCTGCTCCAGACGCTCGACCAGCCGCATCGCCAGCAGCGAGGTCCCGCCCAGGTCGAAGAAGCTCACGTCGCCCGGGACCCCGTCCAGCCCGAGCAGCTCGGCGAAGAGCGCCGCCACCCGCGCGCCGCTGCCGGGGCGCTGCGGGGGCGCTCCGGCACCGAGCCCTCGCACCTCGGCGGGCTCGGGCAGCGCCTGGCGGTCCACCTTGCCGTTGGGCGTCACCGGAAGCTCGTCCAGCGCCACCAGCCGCGTCGGGATGAGGTGGGCCGGCACGCGCGCGCCCAGGAAGCGGCGCAGCTCCGCCAGATCGGGCGCCGCCTGCCCGTGGGGCGGCACGATCCAAGCCGTCAGGTGCTTCTCGCCCCGCCAGGTGGTGGCGCCGGCCACGGCGTCGCGCACGGCGGGATGGGCCCTGAGCGCTGCCTCCACCTCGCCCGGCTCGATGCGGTACCCGCGCACCTTCATCTGACCGTCGATGCGGCCGAGGAACTCGATGACACCGTCCGGCCGCCGCCGCGCCAGATCGCCGGTGCGGTACATCCGCGCGTCCGGCGCGTCGGCGAAGGGGTCGGGCAGGAAGCGCTCGGCGGTCAGCTCGGGGCGCCCCAGATACCCGCGCGCCACGCCCAGCCCGCCCGTGTAGAGCTCTCCGGGCTGGCCGTCGGCCACCGCTCGCCCCTCCGGGTCCAGCAGGTGCACGGTGGTGCCCGGGATCGGCCGCCCGATGGGCACGGTGGCGCCGACCGGGTCGCCGTGGTGCATGGGAAAGCAGCAGGTGAAGGTGGTGTTCTCCGTCGGACCGTACCCGTTGATGACCGCGCACTCGGGCAACGCGTCGAGCACGCGCGCCACACGTTCGGGGGAGAGTACGTCGCCACCCGCCAGGATCTGACGGAGGCCGCGCAGATCCTCGAGGTGGTCGTCCACCATGGCGTGGAAGAGGGCCGACGTGAGCCACATCGCCGTCACGCCGCCCTGCCTCAGCACCGATCCCAGCGCACCCAGTGAGGGCAGGCCCGCCGGCGCGACCACCAGGGCGCCGCCGTTGAGCAGCGGGCCCCAGATCTCCAGGGTGGAGGCGTCGAAGCTGGCGGGGGCGAAGAGCAGGAAGCGCTCGCCCGGGCCGAACCGGGCATAATCGGTGTCGCAGACCAGCCGCACGATCGAGCGCTGCTCGATCAGCACGCCTTTCGGCACCCCGGTGGAGCCCGAGGTGTACATCACATAGGCGAGGCTGCGCGCGCCGCCGCGGCGCTCGACGCGGTCGCTGGACGCCAGCGGTGCGGCCGCGCGACCCTCCTCCAACACCCATTCGGCGACGTCCGGTGAAGTGCCGCCATACGCGACGCTCGTAACCACGATGCCGACGCCCGCGTCCTGCAGCATGAAGCGCAAGCGATCGGCGGGGTATTCGGGATCCAGGGGGAGATAGGCCGCGCCGGCGATGATGATACCGAGGACCGCGACCACCAGATCCGCGGAGCGATCCAGCCGCACCCCGACCAGGGTCTCGTGCTCCACCCCGGCCGCCAGCAGCTCGCGCGCCAGGCGCTCGGCCCGCGCCTCCAGCTCGCCGTAGGTGAGGCGGAGCTCGCCAGCGACCAACGCGAGCGCCCCCGGATCCCGATCCACGGCCGCCCGGAACCGCTGGACCAGGGAGCCCGGATCGCCTGCCCCCGACCCGCCGCCGGCCGCTGCCCCCACCTCGTGCTCGCCTCTGCCCATCCTGGTCCGCTCCGTCGGTCCCTGCCGGCGCCGGGGTACGTGGCGCGGCGTCGGGCCGAACGGACGCCCCATCGCGCTCGTCGCCTGCGATGCTACTCGGTTCGCTCGTGCCGGGTAATTACATGGGTCGGAAAAAAGCCGTGACGCGCGCCGCTCGCGTCTGTCATCATAGCGGCACCTCAACGAGGGGCTGCGCTAGGGGGGGTCGGGCGCGGTCGCATCACCGCTAAAGGCGGGGGCGCGATCGTCCGACGGAAACTGGTAAGCGTCCTCCACTCGGGCTCGCCGGAAGCCACGAGGCCTAATGAGCTTGATCGCGCCCATCTCAATCATGTTCCTGCTGGCGCTGTTGCTCGCGGCGCCGTACGTGCTGTACCCGATCCTGGTGCGGCGCCTGCGTTCCCGCGACGTCACGGCGGCGGCGGGCGACGACGCGCGCCAGGCCCCCCGCGTGAGCATCCTCGTGCCGGCCTGCAACGAAGCCGAGCACATCGCGGCGAAGATCGAGGGCGCGCTGGCGATGGCCGACGGCGGCATCCCGGTGGAGGTGCTCGTCTGCTCCGACGGTTCGACCGACGGCACCGATGAGATCGTCCGCGGCTATGCGGATCGCGGCGTGCGGCTGCTGGTCAACGGCATCCGCCTGGGCAAGCCGGCGACGCTGAACCGGCTCGTGGCCGAGGCGTCGGGCGATCTGCTCCTGATGACCGACGCCAGCGCCACGCTGAGCCCGGGCGCCCTGGACGTGCTGGTCGGCGCGATGGTGGACCCGCGGGTGGGGCTGGCCTCTCCGCGCTACGCGGTGGTCGGCGTCAACCCCACCGCCGGCGCCGAGGTCGCCTACTGGGACGCCGAACAGCGCCTCCGGCAGGCCGAGGCCGAGCGCGACCTGCTCATCGGCGTCGCCGGAGCGGCCTACCTGGTGCGGCGCTCGCTGGTGAGCGTGCTGCCCGAGGACACGATCAACGACGACTTCGTCATCCCGCTGCGCGTGCGCCTGGCCGGCTACCGCATCGCCTTCTGCCCGGACGCGGTGGCCTGGGACGCGCCGACGGACAGCCTGGGCACCCTCTATCGCCGCTGGGCGCGCATCGCCTTCGGCAACTATCAGATGCTCTGGCGCTACCGCAGCGCCGTGAGGCACGACCGGCTGGCCCTTCCGCTGGCCCGCAAGGCCCTGAAGACCCTCGGGCCCGTGCTGCTCTTCAGCCTCGCGCTCTCGGCGGTGTGGACCGCCGGGACCTGGCGCGGCCCGTGGGCGGCGCTGATCTGCGCCGGCGCAGGTGTGCTGGGCGCCGCCCTGCCCTTCGCCCTCCAGGGCACGGCCCTGGGTCGTGTGCGGTTGCTGCGCGGGATGCGCTACGGCCTCGCCGCCCAGCTCGCGTACTTCGAAGGCACCTTCCGCTTCATCACCCGCCGGCGCGACGGTCTGTGGCGTCGGCCCGTGACCTCGCTCGCGGCCCAGTGGCCCAAGCCTCCGCTGTCGGTGCGGGCGGCCAAGCGCACCTTCGATCTGACGGCGGCGAGCGTCGGCCTCCTGGTGACCGCGCCGGTGATCGCGGTCATCGCGGTCGCGATCAAGCTCGACAGCCGCGGGACCGTGTTCTACCGCCAGGACCGCACGCGGTGGGGCCCCGACGGCACGCCGATGACCTTCTACATGCTGAAGTTCCGCACGATGTGCCAGGCCGCGGAGGCTCAGTCCGGGCCTGTGTGGGCCGCCAAGGACGACCCGCGCGTGACCCGGCTCGGTCGCTTCCTCCGCAAGCACCGCCTCGACGAGCTCCCGCAGCTCTTCAACATCCTGATCGGCGAGATGACCCTGGTCGGCCCTCGCCCGGAGCGGCCGAGCATCGTCGCGACGCTCTCCGCGCAGGTCCCCGGCTACGGCGAGCGGCTGGCCGCCGTCCGCCCGGGCATCACCGGCTGGGCCCAGGTCCAGTGCGGTTACGACACCACCTTCGACGGCGTGGGCGACAAGGTCCTGCACGACCTCGCCTACGTCGCGCATCTTTATCGACTTTCTACTTACTTGCGGATGGAGCTTCGTGTACTCCTTCGCACGGTCTCGGTGGTCTGGTATGGCAAGGGCGCCCAATGAAATGCTGAGCCGGGTAGAAATCCAGAAGCTCGTGACGGGCGCGGACGGCGACGACTCGCTGCCTCCCGGCGCGTTCGCGAACGACGCCGCGCGCGACGGCGGTCGCGGACAGGGCGCCGACGCCGACGCCGATTCCCAGTGGGCGGAAGCCCGCGAGTACCTGCGCCCGGCCCGCAAGCCGTCTCTGGTGGAGCTGGTGGCCGAGGCCGAGGAGTCGGGCGAGAAGGTGCTGGCTATCTCACTGGCCTGCGACCCGGACCTGGATGGCGGCGGGCTGGCCGCGCTGGTGCGGCTCTACGGGCGCTGCATGCTCGACGGGAAGCGGCGCGTCTACCTGCGTCACGTCTCGCCTGAGTTCCGCCGCGAGCTGGCGCGCGTCGGCCTCGAGGGGCTGATCCCCGTCGTCGACTGAGACCGGTCGGAGCCCGGGCGCGTCCCGGGTAGAGGCACCAACCTTGCTGCTCCGTGGTGGCGCCTGCTACACTCGGGCGAGCGGAGCGGGTGATCGTGCCGATCGCTCGCCCTCCCCGCCCCACCAAGCGGACGCCAGGAGCGCGTATGATGAGCCGCATCCCAGCGCTGCACCTCGCCGGGTGCCTGGCGTCGCTGTGGCTGGTCTCCCAGGCTCCACCTGCGTCGGCGGCCACGGGCAAGGTGGGGGTGACCCACGCGCTCACCAAGATCCGGCCCGCGACCCCTGCCCCGTCCAGCCTCGTCGCCACGGTCTCGGCGGCGCGCAACGAGTTCGAGGCCTTCCAGGTCGTCGTGCAGGCCCTGGACGGCGGTGTGCAGGCTGTCTCGATGAGCGCCAGCGCCCTGACAGGGCCCGGCGGCGCGACGATCCCCGCGACGCGGATCGTACTCTACCGCGAGGGCCTCTACACCGTGGTGACCCCCTCGAACACGGAGGGCGCCAAGGGCGGCTGGCCCGACCCGATGATCCCCGACGTGGACCCCTATTTCAGCGAGAAGCGGAACGCCTTCCCCTTCGATGTGCCGGCCGGTGAGTCCCGCGCCGTGTGGGTCGAGATCTTCGTGCCCCCGGGCACCCCCGCCGGCTCCTACCAGGGGCACGTGACGGTCGACGGCTCCGGCATCGGCAGCATCACCATCCCGGTGCAGCTCACGGTGCGGGCCTTCGACCTGCCCAGCACCGCCACGCTCAAGTCCGCGTACGGCATGGGCTGGGATGACGCCTGCGAAGCCCACCACGGCTCCTACGAGGCCTGCGGATACGACGCGGGCGTCGAGAAGTACCACCTCCTCTACGCGCGGGCCGCCCTCGACCACCGCATCTCCTTGGAGGGGGTCGTCTACAACTTCGGCACCTACGCCGACTTCGACGCCACCTACGGGCCGCTGCTCTCGGGGACCGCTCCGACGCGCCTGCAGGGAGCGCGCCTCACCTCGCTGCGGCTGACCGCGGTGAGCTCGAAGCTGTCCGCGTGGAAGGCGCACTTCGACGCGAAGGGTTGGGGCGATGTCGCCTTCGACTACACCTGCGATGAGCCCCCCGCCGGCTGCCCGTGGAGCTCCATCAAGCCGCAGGCGACCGTCGTCCAGTCCGCCGGGGTCTCCACCCTGGTGACCACGGACCTGAAGGACGCCACGAGCCAGGGCCTGACCGACCACATCGACATCCTGGTGCCCATCGTCCAGTACATGCACCCCAAGGGCGGCACCGACCAGCGCAGCACCTACGACGCCTTCCTCGCCAAGACCCCGCGAAAGCAGCTCTGGTGGTACCAGTCGTGCATCTCCCACGGATGCGGGACCGGCTGCAGCCCGACGGTGGACCCCTGGTACTCGGGCTGGCCTTCCTACGCCATCGACTCGGCGGCCATCCAGAACCGCGCGATGGAGTGGCTGGCCTACACGCACCGCATCCAGGGCGAGCTGTACTTCCAGACCACCCACATGCTCAAGACGGCGTGGACGAACTCGTGCGACTTCTCCGGCAACGGCGACGGCACGCTCTTCTACCCCGGGACCCCGGCGAAGATCGGCGGGAAGACCGACATCCCCATCGAGTCGATGCGCATGAAGCTCATCCGCGAGGGGATGGAGGACTACGAGTACCTGCACCTGCTGGAGACGCTGGGCGACGGCGACTTCGCTCGCGCGACGGCCAAGGCGCTCTTCCCGTCTCCCTCCGAGGTGACCAGCGCCACGCCCGAGGCCGTGTTCGCGGCGCGAGACGCGCTGGCCAGTCGGATCGAGGAGCTGCTGCCCCTGCAGCCGCCGCCCTGCGACCCGATCACCTGCCAGGGCGCGGGCATCCAGTGCGGCTCGGCGCCCGATGGTTGCGGCGGGACGCTGGATTGCGGTGGCTGCGCGGCGGGCAGCGAGTGCGGCCTGGTCGCCCCGAACACCTGCAGCGCGGTGTGCATCCCGAAGACCTGCGGCAACGCCTGCGGAGCGCTGGCCGACGGCTGCGGCCAGACCGTGGAGTGCGGCGGCTGCCCCGCCGGCCAGAGCTGCGGCATCGAATCCCCCAACCTCTGCGGCAAGGTGTGCGTCCCCAAGACCTGCGCGGATCTGGTCGCCGAATGCGGCAGCATCGGCGACGGGTGCGGCGGGACGCTGAAGTGCGGCAGCTGCCCCTCGGGGCAGGCGTGCGGCGCCGTTGCGCCGAACGTGTGCGGCTCGGTGTGCGTGCCCAAGACCTGCTCCCAGCTCGGCGCCCAGTGCGGCACCGTCGGCGACGGCTGTGGTGGCACCCTCGACTGCGGCGGTTGCGGGAGCGGCAAGGCCTGCGGCGCCAACGCCCCCAACGTCTGCGGCAGCACCTGTGAGCCGACCTCCTGCGCGGCGGCGGTGGCCGAGTGCGGCAACGTCCCCGACGGGTGCGGCGGCACACTCTACTGCGGCGGATGCGCCGCCGGCTCCTTGTGCGGGATCCTGACGCCGAACATCTGCGACATCCCCGAGGTGCCCACCCTGGACGTGCCCGCGGCGCCGTCGGCGCTGGCCGTGGACGGCAGCCTCGACGAGTGGGACGAGCTGAGCGCGCTCACGCTCGCCAGCGGCGACGCCACCGCGGACTTCCGGCTGATGTGGACGCCCGAGGCGCTCTACATGGCCGTGTCGGTCGCCGACACCCACCTGGCCTCGCCCGCCTCCGGAAAGGACAGCGTCGATCTGTGGCAGTCCGACGGCGTCGAGCTCTTGCTGGACCCGGCGCTGACCTTGACCTCGGAGCCCGACGGCGACGATCGGCACATCATCCTGACGGTGCTGGGTGACGTCTTCGACGCTGCGGGCGCTGGAGACTCCGCCAACCCGGCCGTCGATCTGGGCGTGGTCACCGCCGTCATGGTCCAGGGCGCCGTGGGTGACGCCATCGCCGACGCGGGGTGGAGCGCCGAGCTCCGCATCCCCTGGAGCGCCCTGGGCGTGCAGCCTGGAGTGGGAGAGATCCTCGGCGCCGATCTCGCGCTGAACAACGCCGGCGCCGGCGGCTACGTCACCAACGACTGGGCCGGGCTCGATGTGTACGCCCAGCCCTCCGCCTGGCGGCGGCTGCGCCTCACCGAGAGCGTCGTCGCGCCCCCCGACCCGGGGACGATCGCCGACGCCTCGGGGTCCGCCGACACCGGCGGCACCCCTGACGCAGGTACCAGCGGCCCCGACGCGGGCTCGAGCCCGGAGACCCAGGTCGGCCACGAGGTCTCCACCGGCGGCGACATCGGCCCTGGCGCCCCCGACGACACGCTGGTCGGCCCGCCCGGTCCCATCGGCGCAGAGATGGCGCGGCCTTCCATGGCGAGCCGCGCGGTGCCGGCGCTCTCAGCTCAGGGCCCGCAGCCGGTCACCCAGGGCTCTGGTTGCGACGCAACGTCGGGCGGCAGCGCGTGGTGGGTGGCACTATCGGTTCTTGCGGCACTCACGGCCTTGCGACGCATCAATCGCCATCGCCGGCCCCTGGCGACGCCGGTCGTGGCCGACTGATGATCCCGGCGAGGCGCCAGCGCGCCCGCTCCCAGGTGTCGGGGTCCGTCGGCCAGGAGATGTCGGTGCGCTTCCAGCTCGGGTCCTCCGGGTCGTCGACGCCCACCTCCCACAACACGCGCGGGACCATCGCGTCGACGATGGCCTGGGTCGCGTCCGGATCCACCGCGCGCGCCAGCGCCAGGTAGGCGGCGTCCTGGATGCCGCGGCGCCAGTGCTTGAGGCGCAGGCTGGCAAGCGGGCCCTCGACGCCGAGCGAGTGGTCGGGGAAGACGTGGTCGGTCCCGGGGTAGAAGAGCACCCCGTCTCCGTTGGTGTAGCGCCACCCGGTCTCCCCCAGCGCGTCGTCGCGCTCGCCGGCGCGCCCGAAGGTGCGGGCCTGCGCGAACACGTCGGTGGCCCCGCCGCCTCCCTGCACGTCGGTGTAGTAGGTCGACTCCCAGAAGAACCAGCGGTCCACGCCCAGCTTCTGCTGCCCCCAGGGCAGCTCGCGCAGGGCCACGCCGTCGTCCTCGAGGGCGAAGGTCCCGCTGGCCGGACGGCGGCCGTTGTAGAGCACGAGCCGAGCCCCCGGGCGGTCACGCAGCGCGCGCACCGCCGCCGACCAGCGCTCCGTGTCGGCGACCGCCAGCGATGAGGCGGGGACGTCCAGGGACGGTGTGCGCTCGACGGCGTCGGGCAGGTCGAGGGTCGCGAAGGAGCGGATGGCGCGGCCCGGCCCGGGGTCTTCGTGCATCCAGGACGCCCACCGCTCGATGGTCTCGAAGTCGGCCGACTCATCCACCAGATAGAGCAGCACCTCGGTGGCCGGCGCGTGGACCCGGAACCAGCGCGCCCACCCGTCGAGGTGACGCCACATCCCCTCGCGATCCTCGGTCTGCCAGGGCCACGAGCCGTAGGCGCCGATGACGAAGAGGCCGTTGCCCACTCCCTCCCCCGGCCCCGCGTAGCCGTTGTCCGGCAGGAACAACGTGCCGTCGAGACGCGGCACCCACTCCTCGGTGGGGGCGTCGCGGAGCGGCACCCCCGGCTCGCTCCCCAGGTTCGCGTCGAAGAGCGTCACCCGATGCCGCCGGGCGAGCAGGTGGTGGCGATCGCGGATGAGGCGCGCGCGGTCGCGCTCCTGGGCGTCCTGGGCCGCGGGGTGGCCCAGGTAGCGCGCGGCCAGGTCGGCGTGGCCGGTGTAGACCATGGTCTGGGCGGCGGGCTCGTCGGGCAGCCCGAAGTCGAGGACCAGGAGCTCCACCGGGACCCGCTCTTCGGCGGGGGCGCTGGAAGCTCGCACCCGCAGCTCACCTCGCCACACGCCGGCGGGCGCGTCCCGAGGCACGGTGACGTCCACCCAGACCGCCTGGCTGGTCCCCGCGGCGATGTCGAAGGCGCCCACGACCTCGAGCGGTTCGGCGATGTCGGGGTACTCGGCGTCGTGGTCGGGGCGGTCCTCCCAGTCCCCGCTCCCGCGGCCGCGGAAGCCGATGGGACGCCGCAGGCGCTCGGGGATGTGGCGCTCGTCGTAGAGCTCCCAGGTGGTGCGGCTCAGGCCCAGCAGCGGGAGGTAGCCGACGCGGAACAGCTCGATCTGGCGCTGGCGCCAGTCGAAGATCTCCCCCACCTCGCCGCTTCCGGAGTGCAGGGCCCTCCCCTCGGGCCCCTCGAGGCTCGCCAGCTCGACCTGGACGCCTTCTACGGGTGCGGCGGCGGCCTCCAGGATGATCTGGAAGGAGACGATCTCGTTGCGGGCCGCGAAGAGCGCCACCGACCTGCCGTCCCAGGCCATGTTGGTCACACCGCGCCCCGAGCTTGCCCGCAGCTCGCCGCGGGCGACCTTGTCTCCGCCTTCGTTGACCCAGAGCGCCGACCAGCGGCCGGGCGGCGCCGCGTCGGGGCCGCGCGGGGGCGATCCGGGCGCCGTCCGGCCGCAGGCCGCGAGCGTCACCACGAGCGATAGCGGGACGAGGGGGCTCAAGTGGCGCATCCTTGTGACCGAGATACAGATGGGCATCGTCCCCTCTTCGGGAGTCCAGCATGAACCAGAACCGCCGTCAGTTTCCCCGCGTCGCCGAGTCCACCCAGGTCCGCTGGCGGCGGGTCGATCAGGACGCCGCCGAGCTCGGTGAGGCGGCCACCATGAACATCTCGGGAGGCGGCATCTGTTTCCAGGCGTGGGAGCGGATCGACAGCGGCAGCCACATCGCGGTGCAGCTCGAGCTGCCGGGGATCCCGCTGCCGGTCATCGCCCTGGCGCGGGTGGTCTGGTGCGAGCTGGCCACCGAGGGCGCCATGCCGTGGGACGTGGGCGCGGAGTTCCACTGGGTGGGCTGGGAGAGCGGCGACGCCCAGCGGCGCATCGGCGACTACCTGGTCGACAAGCTCAACCGGTGACCACGGCCGCGCTGGCGGCCTGGGAAGCTCGCGGTCCGGCCATCTCGTCCAAGGTGGCGCTCTCGAGGTCCACGTACGCTGAGAGGCGCTCGACGTAGCGCTCGATGCGCTCGTAGAGGCGGTCGACCTCGCGATCGTCACGGACGACCGGCACGATGCCGGGGCTCAGGCTCTGGCTGTGAAGGGCCAGGTTGAGGTGATCGAGCCCCAGGTCCAGCATGTGCCGGCTCACCGCCACGAGATCGTCGACCGAGTTCTCCTCGGGGGTGAGGGCCACGCGGCGCATCAGGCCCAGCTTCCACGCGACGCCCGCCAGGCGCAGCGAGCGCAGCGGTGACGCGGTCAGGGTCTGGCGCAGGCGGTTGAGGTACGCGAAGGGGCGCCGCGTGTAACCGACGGTCAGCGGGACCTCGACCAGCTCCCCGTCGCGGTCGGCGCGCAGCACGTCGGCGCCCGCCCGGATGCGGTAGATGCCGTTGGGCGCGCCGATGAAGGAGGGCCCCTGGAATTCCGCCCAGGAGATCCACGGGGTCACGCTGCTGTCGACGCGGTAGCCGCAGCGGATGAGCGCGCGCGCCGTCGAGGGACCGAAGCCCCAGCGCCCCGCGCGGAAGCTCACCGGCGCCGTCCCGCGCAGCGTGGCCACGCGGTCGGTGAGCATCTGCAGCTTCCGGACCTGGAGGTCCTCGGGCAGGTTCGAGCACATCGTGTTGCCGAGGAGGAAGGGCTCGTCGTAGGGCGGGCAGCTCCAGGGGTGCAGGTGCGAGCCCAGCGCGGCGCGCCCGGAGCGGCTCAGCTCCGAGAGCATGTCGCTGGCCCAGGCGTCGTTGGCCGCGCGCCAGGTGAGCAGGTAGGTGGCGCGCAGGCCGAGGCGCTGGAGGAAGGAGTCGAAGCGGGGGATCTGGCGCAGGTTGTCGCAACGCGCCGGGGCGCGCGACGGCGTCCAGGCGTCGCTCTCGGTGTCGACGGTGACGAGAAGACGAACCGAGGGCTTCATCAAGCCTCCTCGCGAGCCGGTGGACCCGCGCCGGGGCGAACTCGACGGCGGATTGCGGCGGTGAGCCGCCCGCGGTCACCCGCTGAGAGTACCCCGCCCCACCAGACGAGCGCGAAAAAGAGCAGCGAAAGCGCGGTCGCGAGCACGAGCTGGGTCGTCACGGCCGAGGGGCGGACCGCGTAGTAGATCCCGACGACGGCGATGGCGAACCCGGTGAGCCGGACGTGCGGGGCCAGGCGCCAGGCGATGGGCCAGAGGCGCTGACCGAAGATGTAGAAGGTGACCGTGCGCACGCCGAACGCGACGAGGGTGGCGATGGCGGCGCCGTAGCCGCCGAAGGGCGGGATCAGCAAGGCGTAGAGCAGCACGATGGCGCCGACGCTGATGAAGGTGCCCACCGTCGCCCAGTGGGTGCGCTCCGACACCTGGATCTGGAACTCGAAGACCTGCATCCAGCCCTGCAGGGCGTAGGCGGCCACGAGGATCGGCGCCATGAGGGCGGCCTCGTGGTACTCGGCCTTGGCGATGATGCTGAGGGTGGGGGTGACGAAGAGCGACACGCCCACGCAGATGCTCACCATCAGCACCGAGAACATGAGGAAGCCGTTGTTGTACGCGCGGTCGCGCTCCTCCACGGGCTCACGGGCGAGGCGGAAGCGCTGGGGATTCCAGGCGAGCATGAAGGGGGCGGCGCTGAGGTAGACCACGACGAATCCGAACTGGTAGGCGAGGCTGTAGACGCCCGTGTCGAAAAGGGTGTGGGACGCCAGAAGGAAGTATCGGTCGACGTAGGTGAGGACAAAAGCGCCGGCGTTGGTGAGCTTGTAGGGCCAGCCGAAGCGGATGAGGTCGCGGAAGGCGGCGCCGACCAGCGGCAGGCGCGTGCGGACCAGCATCCAGACGGTCAGCGGGAGGGCCAGCGCGACGTAGGTGATGAGCGTGCTCCAGAGGATGCCCTCGACGCCGCGGCCCAGCACGACGACGAAGAGCACGTTGAGGCCGAGCTGCAGCACCAGGCGCACGACGCTGTAGATGGTGTAGAGGCCGGAGCGCTGCTGGATCTGCATCAGGAGCATCGGGACGGTGATGCAGGGATCGAGCGCGTAGGAGAATGAGATGAGGACGACCAGCCAGGCCGCCGTGGGGTCGTGCAGCACGCGCTCGGCGAGCATCGGCGAGCCGAGGATGAGCGCGGCCATCCCCAGGAGGTGGAAGGCGGTCATCAGGAGCCAGGCGGCCACGATGACCGAGCGGGCCTCGCGCTCGGTGTCGCGCTTGAAGTAGAAGCGGTTGACGCCCGCGGTGACGCCGCCGGCCAGGAGGATCGAGGCGACGTCCAGGCTCATCATGAGCAGCTGGAGCGTCGCGTAGTTCTCGGGCGTGAGATAGCGCGTGTAGATCGGCAGCATCAGGAAGCCCGCCATGCGGGCGACGATGAAGCCGATGCCGTACACGAGGGTGTCGCGGCTCAGGCGGGCCGTGGAGACGCCAGCGCTGACATCCTTCAACGGCGGGCCCCGCTGGGAGCGGTCGCGGGGGCGGACGCGACCCGGCGCGAGGCCTCGATGCGGCCGATACGAGCGGTGGCCGCCGTGAGCGCGAGCACGATGTAGAGGAACCAGTTCCAGGTCTGCGAGAGGAAGAACGCCGCCACCAGGATGGCCGCGAGGCGGGCGAGCTGCGACTGGCGCAGGGCCCGACCGAGGCCCGCCTCACCCGGCTGGAGCTCCAGGCGGACGGCGTCGCGCACGCTGGTCCAGACCAGGAGCATGAAGGGGATGAAGCCGGCGAGGCCCGTCTCGGCGATGGCGAGGACGAAGGTGTTGTGGGCGGTGCGGGCGGTCCACTCGATGGGGTTCTGGACGTAGGTGAAGTAGTTGGCGACGAACTGGTCGAAGCCGACGCCGAGCACCGGGTGGGCCAGGAACATGCGGAGGCCTGCGTTCCAGGCGTCCAGGCGCCCGACGGCCGAGGCGTCGCCGCCGCTCAGGTCGTAGGACTCGCGCGAGCCGACGCCGGCCGCGATGGCGAGGCCGATGACGCCGACACCCATGATGGCGACCAGGGCGAGCCGGCTCTTGACGCGGTGGCGGAAGATGAACCACAGCGCGGCGCCGAGGGCCAACAGCCCGCCGCGGGACTGGGTGACGGCGACGCCGGCCAGGAGGATGAGGAGACTGGCGGCCTGCAACCAGCGGGCGAAGCCGCGGGTCTCGCGCACGGCGAGCAGGGCGAAGGGGACGGCCATCATCAGCATGAACGCCAGGTCGTTGGGGTCGCCGAGCAGGCCGATGGCGGCGGCGCGGGTGCCCTCGATGAGGTCGGTGCCGGTGAAGCGTTGGTGGAGCGCATAGAGCGAGAGGAAGACGGCGCCGATCTGGAGGGCGTACTCGAGGAGGATGGCGCGTCGCCAGGAGTCGACCAGGTTGAGGATGAGGAAGTAGAGGATGAGGATCTTGGCGAAGGTGTCGAGATAGAAGATGCGGCTGCCGATGGGGTCGCCGCTGAGCTGGCCGGACACGAAGGCGGCCGCCGCGAGCAGGAGGATGTGCCGGTTCTGGGGGACGGAGGCCCAGGACAGGCGGCCTTCGAGGAGGCGGCTGGCCAGGAAGACGCTGAGCGCGCCGAAGGCCGCCACCTTCGCCGGGGTGAAGCGCGCCAGCTCGGGGATGAAGTCGGCCGGACGCGTCAGCAGGATGAGGATGAAGAGCAGGAGCGACACGAAGGCGTCGCGCACCGCCAGCACGCCGACGACGATGAGCGCGATGGTCGGCACCACCATCAGGGGGGCCACGACGGCGACGAAGGCTACGCAGAGCGAGCCCGATACGACGGCGGCGACCTCGACGACGTTGGGCAGCCGCGTGTGGGGTCCGGCGCCGACGCTCATCGACGTGAGCGGCGTGACCGACTCTCGGGGTCGGGTTTCGAGGGCTCCCGCCCGCTGTTCACGGGCGCAGCCTGCGGACCGGAATCGCCGGAGGCCGAGGCGACCGGCGCGACGTACTGTGCGGTGATGTCCGACACGCGCTCCGCCGGGGCGCCGGCCTTCGCGGTCGCCGAGGCGGAGGCCGCCTGGGGCTCGTCAGCGGCGGGCGCATCGGGCGCGTCCTGGGCGGGGGCGTCGGCCGCGCCGCCGTCCTGCGCGTCGGTCTCGTCCGCTGCGTCGTCGCCGACGGGGTCGAAGCGTCGTGGGATGACCAGCGAGTGACGCGAGTCGGCGACGCCCGTGGCCCCCGCTTCGCCGGCTGCGGGCTCGGCGGCCTTGAACACCGGCCAGGAGACGCCGGAGGCGCGGCGGCGCAGGCCCGAGGTCGGCGACACGGAGGGGTCGAGGGACCAGGGCCCGGCGGCGCCAGGGCGCGCGCTCGGCTCGCCGGCGACCGGTGAGTAGGCCTCCCACACCCCGGTGGCCCGCCGCAGTGGCGCCGGCCGCGGGGTGGGGACCGTCACGGCCCCCGCCGTCGGGGCCACCGGCGCCTCGGTGGCGCCGCGCCCGCCGACACTCCCCAGGACGGGGGCGCCCACGATGCGCGCCGCCTCGTGGCCGCTGCGTACGCTGGGATCGAGGAGCTCGAGCAGGAAGAGGAGGGTCACCCCCAGCACGAAGCCGCCGATGAGGCCGATGGCCATCACCATCAGCATGGGCTGCTTGGGCGGGGACGCTGGTGCGCGCGCGGCGTCGATGACCCGGATGCGCGAGGACGACTCGTAGCCGGCGAGGGAGCGGCTCACCACCGAGTCCTCGTAGCGGGCCAGCAGATCCTGATAGACCCGCGACTTGGCGGCCTGGGCGAGGGTGAGGGTCTGGTAGGCCTGGTCGTGCTCGGCGGCGCTCTTGAGCCGCTCGCGGGCCTTGCCCTCCTCGACGGCGAGGAAGTCGATCTTCTCCTTGAGCGCCTCGGTGTCGGAGACCAGCTCCTGGTAGCTGCGAGCCGCCCCGCGGTCCTTGCTCTCGCCGGCGAGCTTCACGAAGCGCTCGAGCGGGTCGGTCTTGTCGCCGTTCGACTCCGCCTCGGCGTGCGCCAGGGCGGCCTGTCGCTCGGCGACCACCGCCATCGCGGCCTTCACCTCCGGGTGGGCGTCGGTGTACGTCGCCTGCAACCCTCTCAGCTTCGCCCGGGCCGCGGCCAGGCGATCGGCGGCCTTCTCGGTGGCCGGATCGAAGCGCGCCAGGCTCTCCTCGAAGAGGCGCTGCCGCTCGAGGTTCGCCGCCAGCTCGCCCCGCGCCTCGATGAGCGCGCGCGACAGACGCTCCACCTCGCCCATGTTGGCCCGCTGCATCTCGGGCAGCGCGTCGGGGTGCTCCTGCTTGAAGGCGCGCAGGTCCTCCTCGAGCTGGGTCAGCTCGCCCTGAACGCGCTCGACCTGGCTGCGCAGGAACTTCACGCTCTCGTCGAGCGCCTGCGAGTGCGGTCGGACCAGCTCGGCGATGAGCGCGTCGGTCAGCAGCGCCAGCCCGCGATACACGCGGCCGGGCTTCCGACCCACCACCTTGAGGTGGACGATGCCGCCGCCCTCGGACCAGACGTCGATCTGGTTGCGGAAGCTCTCGACCAGTCCCTCGATCTCCTGCGGCGTGGTGCGCACGCCGATCTCGCCCAGCTCACGCAGCACGTGCTCGATGGTGTCGCTGGAGCGAACGATCGTGTGGATGGCCGGCAGCCGCTGGTTGACGGCCATGCGCACCTGCAGGTCGCGCAGGCCGGGCTGATCGTCGGCGGCGTCCTCGACCAGGAGCCGGGCCGACGCGGAGAGCTTCGGCGGCACCACGTTGGCCCACACGAAGGCCAGGGCCGGCACGAGGATCATCGGGGCGATGAGCACGCCGCGGTGCGCCTTGATGGCGTCGACGACCTGGGCGAAGTCGACCTGGCGGGTGGTCTCGCTCACGGCGCCGCTCCCGGGGACGGACCGCCGCCGTCGGTGGTCGCGCGGTGCCAGCGGTCGCGCACGTGCGCCCATGAGGTCTTCACCGACTCGGCGAAGCTGACCGGCGGCAACGGCGTGGCGTTGATGATCACGCCGAGGGGCGGCAGACCGGCGTCGCGCAGCCAGCGCGAGGCGACCGCCAGATCGTCGCGGCGGGTGCGCCGGCGGCCGACCACCAGCACCGAGGCGTCGAACTGCTCCATCCACACGTGCGGGATGTCCAGGAACTCGTCGCCCTCCAGCATGGGCGGGCCGAGCACGATCACCATCTCCGACGGCGTGAGGGTGAAGGGCTCCACCTTCTGCAGCCAGCCCCACCGCATGAAGCGGGTCGGGCGCACCGAGTGCTCCGACAGCGCGTCGACCAGCCCCGGGACCACCGTCCCGACGCCGTCCCGCCCCGACACGGCGGTCGCGAGGATGCAGCGCGCGCCGGCGGCCTCCGTGGCGGCGACGAACCCCGCCGCGAGCCGCGACATCTCGCGCCGGCTGTGGATGTCCCTGACCGTCATCTCCGACCTCTCGCGCCCATCGTCAACGCTCCGGCGGCGCCTCTGCGGAGTCGTCCTGAGGCGAAACGGTCCCTTCGGAGGATTTCCGTAGCGGCGCCGGCGCATCTTCACCCGGTTCTTGCGGCGGCGCCACGTTCGGGGGGAGCAGCGTCAGGGTCGCGGCGCGCTGGATCAGGACCAGGATCCCCTTGGGGTCCTTGGTCCAGGTGCGCGAGGAGCCGGTACGATCGCGGACGTGGATGCGGTGCGCGCCGCGGGCCAGGCGCCACGACGTGCTCTCGCCATAGTCCAGGATGCGCGCGTCCCAGCCGTCCACCGAGACCTCCAGGTCCCCGGCGGAGGAGTCCTGGTGGCGGACCACCAGCTTCGGAGAGCAACTTGTCGCGCCGGCCATCACGAGGAGGGCGAGAGCGAGGAGCGGGGCGCGGCGGCGCAGCGCCGATGGACGCGTCGTTGGGTTCAATTGGTGGTCCCGACGAGGAGCACCACGCTGGTGCTGATGATCGCGAGATCGCTGAGCACCTGCACGAAGGTGCGCCAGCCCTTGCGGCGCTCGCCGAGGGCCACCGTGTCGCCCGGGTGGATGAGCACCTGGGTGACCAGGCCGCCCTCCGCCAGCGCGCCGCTCACGTCGTAGCTGGTCGCCAGCGACCAGCGGGGGGCTGTGTGGAGCACGCGGACGCGGCCCACCGAGGCATCCTCGGTGGGGCCGCCGGCCAGCGACAAGGCGTCGATGAGCGAGAGGGTGCCCGCGATCGGGTGGCGGCCCGGGCTGCGGACGGCGCCGATGACGTTGACGTGCTTCGCCAGCGGGTCGTGGCGCCCGACGACACCCGCCGGGACGTAGATGATGGCCCCCATCTCCGCCGGCAGCGGCCGCACCGAGGTGGCGCGCCCCAGCTCGGAGACGAGATCCACCACGCGGCTGCCCTCGACGGTGAGCACGCGGACGCTGGAGAGGTCGGCCTCGGCCGTGGCGCCGCCGGCCAGCGCCAGCGCGGTGAGCGCGGTCACGCCGGGTCCGCGCTCGTAGATGCCGGGGCTGCGCACCGCGCCCATGACGACGACCTTCTCGGCCAGCGCCTGGTGCCCCAGATACACGGCCCACGGGCTGGTCTGCCCCTGCCCGTACGCGGCGTCGGCGGGCACCAGCACCACGTCGCCGGCCTCCAGCGCCGGCATCGGGGCGGAGAGATCGCCGCCGAGGAAGGTGCTCAGATCCACGCGCATCTCGCTGCCGTGGCGTCCGATCTGCACGCGGTGCAGCGCCGCGCCGGGAGCGGGTCCGCCCGCGAGCTGGATGGCCTGCCAGAGGGTCCCGTCCTCGGCCAGGCGCACGACGCCCGGCTTGCTCACGGCCCCGGTGACCAGCACCAGGCGCCCCTCGCTCACCATGATCAGCGAGACGCCCGCGGTGGAGTTGAGGTAGCGCGCGAGCGCCGTGCGCACCGCGTCTCGCGCCTCGTCGAGCGCGAGCCCGGCGACCTTCACGTTGCCGAAGAGGTCCAGCCCGATCTCCCCGCGGAAGTCCACCTCGACCTTGCGGCGCGAGGGGGTGACCTGCGGGATGACCACCATGAGCTCGTCGCCCGGCTGCACGGGGCGCGTCGAGTCCGGCGCTGCAACGGCGGGCAGCGCGGTGGCGAGCGCCAGCGTCGCGACGAGCGCGCGAACGATGTTGAGAGGGGCGGGCACGGCGCAGATCTAACTACGCGGGGCCCTCCGAGGCAAAGAAATTGCGGGGCGCTCGGGGATGACCCGGTGGGCGGAGGCGCCCGGCCTGTGCCATGCTGCCGGCCGGCGGCTGGACGAGGGGCCCGATGGGGAGCGAGCGAGAAGGTCACGAGGCGAGCGACCGGCGGCTCCGGGTGGCCCACGTGGTGCAGTACCTCTCGGTCGGCGGCATCGAGCGCATGGTGGAGCGCATGGCCCTGGCGGGACCCGAGCACGGGCTCGAGGTGGAGGTCGTCGCCTACCTCGAGGACGGGCCGCTTCGAGCGCTGTTGGAGGCGCGCGGTGTGGCGGTGCACCTGCTGCCGACGAGCCCCGGCCTCTCGCCGCGGCTGCCCCTGCGCCTGGCCCGGCTTCTGCGCCGACGCCGCATCGACGTGGTCCACTCGCACCACCTCGGCCCCTTCCTCTACGGCGGCGTGGCGGCGCGCCTGGCCGGCGCGGCGCACGTCCACACCGAGCACTCGGTGGAGTTCTACGACGCCCCGCGCAGGCGCGCGATCGGCCGCGCCATGTCCTCGCTGGCCCGCGTGGTCTGCGTGGCCCCGGAGATCGCCCGCTGGCGCCGTGAGCAGCTGGGCAGCGACGATCTGGTGATCCAGAACGGCGTGGCGGTCCCGCCCCTGGACGCCCGGGCCCGCGCGGCGGCTCGCGACGCGCTGGGCATCGGCGCCGACCGCTTCGTCGTGGGCTGCGTCGCGCGGCTCAGCGCCGAGAAGGACCACGCCACGCTGGTGGACGCCTTCGCCGCCCTGGTCGCGAGCTGCCCTCGGGCCCACCTGGTGCTGGTGGGCGACGGCGACCGGCGCGGCGCCATCGAGGAGCGCATCCGCACCGCCGGCCTGGAGTCGAAGGTCTCGGTGCTGGGGCGCCGGCTGGACACCGAGGCCATCCTGCCCGCCTTCGACGTCGGCGCGCTGGCCAGCGTGCGCGAGGGCCTGCCGCTGTCGCTTCTGGAGGTGATGGCGACCGGGGCGCCGGTGGTGGCCACGGCGGTGGGCGGCGTGCCCGCGCTGCTGGCCGAGGCCGGCGGGGTGGTGGTGCCGCCGGGCGACCCCGCCGCGCTCGGCCGGGCGCTGCAGCTCTACGCGGACGACGCCGACAGGCGCGCCCGAGATGGCGCCGCCGCCCGGACGCTGGTGCAGGCCCGCTACTCGGACACCGAGATGAACCGACGATACGCCGCGCTCTACCGGCAGGTCGCGCGCCCGGCGCGGCGATGAAGGTCGCCCACCTCATCGCGCCGGGGCCCATCGCCGGGGCCGAGCGGGTGGTGCTGGGCGGCGTGGCCGCGCTCCGCCGCCTCGGCGTCGACGCCCGCCTGGTGGTGCTGGGGGACGCCCGGGTGCCCGAGGCGGCGCGCGCCTTCGCCGACGCGGCGCTGGAGCAACGCGTCGGTGCCCGGATCGTCTGGGCGGCCGGGCGCCTCGACCCGCGCGCGCTGCTCACCCTGGCCCGCGAGCTCCGCGCCACCTCCCCCGACCTGCTGCACGTCCACGGCTACCGCGCGCTCTTCTACGCGCTGGCCGCCGGCGGCACGGCGCCGCTGGTCGCGACCCACCACGGGGTCACCTCCCACGACGCGCGGGTGCGCCTGTACGAGCGGCTGGCCTACGCCCTCTGTCGCCTCCCCCGGGTGCGCCGCGTGCTGGCCGTCTCGGCCGCCGGCGAGGCGGAGCTGCGCGCCCACGGCATCGCCCCGGAGCGCATCGCCCGCGTCCCCAACTTCCTGGCGCTGGACGCGCCGATCCCGCCGACCGCGCCGCCCGACGGCCGCCCCCTGCGCCTGCTCTTCCTCGGCCGCCTCAGCCCGGAGAAGGGCCTCGACGTGCTGCTGGCCGCCCTGGCGCTCCCCGGTGCCCCCCCGGCCACCCTCGACGTGGTGGGCGATGGCCCCGAGCGCGCCAGGCTCACCGCCCTCGCCTCCCAGGCCGGCCTGACGGGGCGGGTGACCTTCCACGGGTTCCAGGCAGCCGTCGCGCCCTTCCTCGCCGCCGCCGACGCCCTGGCGATGCCCTCGCGCCGCGAGGGGCTGCCGATGGCCCTCATCGAGGCCGTCGCCTCCGCCCGCCCGGTGGTGGCCACGGCGGTGGGCGGCATCCCCGAGCTGGTCACCGCTGGCGACAATGGCGAGCTGGCCCCGCCGGACGACCCCACGGCGCTGGCCGAGGCGATGGCCCGGCTGGCCGCGGCGCTGCCCGAGCGCCAGGCGGCGGCCGGCGATCGCGCGCGTCGTACGCGAGACACCTACAGCCCCGAGGCGTGGGCCCGCGCCACGCTGCGCGCCTATGAGGCGGCAACAGCGCCCGAGGATTCCCGGTTTACCGGCTGAGGCTCGCGATCTAACGTGCGCGCTTCGAGCGCTCGCGGCGCCCGGCGGCCGTTGGGCGGCCCGGCGCGCGGCGGCGACGGCAGCGGAGGACGCCGGTGGATTGGGTGGTGTTCGGCGACGATTGGGGCGCGCACCCCTCGACGACGCAGCATCTCGTGCAGCATCTGCTCGGGGACGATCGCGTCGTGTGGGTCGACTCGATCGGCATGCGCTCCCCCAGGATCCGCCGCGCCGACCTGCGGCGTCTCGCAGCGAAGGCCCGCGGTCTCGTCGCCGCCGCCACACCCTCGCCCGCAGCCCACGGCGCGCCCACCCCCCGCTCCTTCACCCGCGTCCGCCCGCTGGTCCTGCCCTGGCATACGCTGGCGCTCGCCCGCCGCTTCAACGCGCGCTCCCTCGGTCGAGCGATCACCTCCGCGCTGGCGGTGCTGGGCGCCAGCGACCCCGTCGTGCTCGCGGTGAACCCGGCCGCCGCCTGGTATCTCGACTCCTTCGCCCACGGCCCCGTCGCCTATCTGCGCCTCGACGACTACGCGCGGCTGCCGGGCGTGGACGCCGACCTGGTCGCCGCCTCCGAACCCCTCATGCTGGCTCGCGCCGCGGCCATCTTCGCCACCGCCCGCGCGCTGATGCCCGACGGCGACGCGGCCGCCCGAGCCCGGTACCTCCCCCAGGGCGTCGACCTGGACCACTTCGCCAGCGTCCCCCTCACGCCGCCCGAGCGCCCCGTGCTCGGGTTCTTCGGGCTGGTCGCCGAGTGGATCGACTTCGACCTCATCCGCCAGGTCGCCGCCGCCCTCCCGGACTGGCAGCTCGAGTTCGTCGGCCCGGTGCGGCACCTGCCCGACGCCATGCGCGAGCTGCCGAACGTGCGCTGGCTGCCCGGCGTGCCCTACCCCGAGCTGCCGGCCGCGATCTCCGCGTGGTCGGCGGCCTGGATCCCCTTCGCCGTGGACGAGCTGACCCGCGGCGTCAACCCGTTGAAGGCGCGCGAGTACCTGGCCGCCGGGCTGCCGGTCGCCTGCACGCCCCTGCCCGAGGTGCTCCCGCTCGCCGAGCGCGGCGACCTGCTGCTCAGCGCCGACCCCGCCGCCATCGCCGCCTGGGCCGCCCGGGTGCGCGCCACCGACGACGCGGCCATGCGCTCGGCCCGCCGCGCCAGCGTGGCCGACGACGGGTGGGCCGCGAGGAGCGCGGCGCTTCACCAGAGCATCGAGGCCCTATGAGCCGCACCACCCCGATGCGCGTGCTGTGCGTGCTGGGCACCCGCCCCGAGGCGATCAAGCTGGCGCCGGTCATCCGCACCCTAGCCGACGATCCGGACTCCTTCACCGTGCGCGTCTGCGCGACCGCGCAGCACCGCGAGCTGCTCGACCAGGTGCTGGGCTTCTTCGGGGTCACCCCCGACCACGATCTCGACCTGATGCGGGCCGACCAGTCCCTGTACGACCTGACCGCGCGCTGCCTCACCGGGCTGCGGGACGTGCTCCAGACCGAGCGGCCCGACGCCGTGTGCGTCCAGGGCGACACCACGACCGTGTTCGTCGCCGCGCTGGCCGCGGCCTACGCCCACATCCCGGTCATCCACGTCGAGGCGGGGCTGCGCAGCGGTGATCGCGAGGCGCCCTTCCCCGAGGAGATGAACCGCGTCCTGACGGGGCATCTGGCGCGCTGGCACTTCGCCCCGACCGAGCGAGCCCGGCTCGCCCTGGCGGCGGAGGGCATCACCCGCGACGTGCACGTCGTGGGGAACACGGTCATCGACGCGCTGCTCATGGCGCGCGCCCTGGTGCTGGGCGGCGACGCCGGGGCCATCGCCGAGCGCTTCGCGTTCCTGGGGGAGGGGCGCTGCGTGCTGGTCACCGGCCACCGGCGCGAGAGCTTCGGCGCCCCGATCGAGCAGGTCGCGCTGGGCCTGGCCGACGTGGCGGCGGCGCACCGCGACGTCTCCTTCGTCTACCCGGTGCACCCGAACCCGCACGTGCGCGAGCCCATCCACCGGCTGCTGGGGAGCCTGCCGAACGTGCACCTCATCGAGCCGCTGGACTACCCCTACCTCGTGTGGCTGCTGGAGCGTTGCCACGTGGTGGTGACGGACTCCGGCGGGCTCCAGGAGGAGGCGCCGGCGCTGGGCAAGCCCGTGCTGGTCACCCGCGACGTCACCGAGCGCGCCGAAGGCGTGGAGGCCGGCACGGCGCGCCTGGTCGGCACCGATCGCGCGCGCCTCGGCGGCGAGCTCTCCAGGCTGCTCGACGACGACGAGGCGTGGCGGGCGATGGCGCGGGCGGTGAACCCCTACGGCGACGGGCACGCCAGCGAACGGATCCGCGACATCCTGCGCGCCAGCGGCTCGAACGCGCCTCGGTAACCACTGGAACCCGTTCTGGGTTGCCGAGCGCGAACGCAGGGGCCTAATCTCGTCGCCCGGTGCGAAACCCCGAACATTCCGCACCGACAGACAAGTCCAAGGGGAGGGACTTCAACGATGAACAACCGCATCTATTGCGCGGCCGTGCTGGCCGTTGTCACGAGCACCGTCGCGATGGCAGGGCAGGCGCGCGCCGCCGACTGGGCCTGGCCGGGCGAGATCTCGTTCGCCGAGGCCTACAACCGGGTCTACGGGACCGACTACGACGCCGGCAGTGAGACCGGGCTCGCCACGGTCCTCGACGACCACGGCGCCCCCGCCGAGAGCTTCTGGAACCTGGGCCTGCTCGAGCAGGTCCAGGTCCTCGCCTGGGACACCTCGGCGGTGACCAGCCTCTTCGCCGACATCTACGTGGACGGCGAGGTGCGCAGCTTCGAGCTGGGGATGTCCGGTCCGTGGACGCCGCCCACCCGTGGCTGGCAGCCCGACGCCGGCAGCACCGTGGTCGACCTGCGGGCGCTGTACGAGGCCGAGGGGATCGATCCCTGGGCGCCCTTCCAGCTCCGCGTGGGCGCGACCGCCATGGGCCCGGAGAACACGGTGCGCGCCGACGGCATCGAGCCGGGCGAGTTCCTGCTGGGCTACAACGAGGGTGGCGTCGACGCCTTCGACGGCGACGCCAACGAGCCCATCCTGCTGGGCCTGCTCCCGCTGGCCAGCCGGCTGGAGTGGTGCCCCGACGGCTACAACGTCATCGTCGGCACCGAGGGCGACGACCTGCTGGTCGGGACCACCGGCAACGACTGCATCTACGGGCTCGGCGGCAACGACGACATCCGCGGGCGCGCCGGCGACGACCGCATCTACGGCGGCAGCGGCCAGGACACGCTGCGCGGGGGGCCGGGCAACGACCTCATCATGGGCGGCTCCGGCGACGACTTCGCTCGCGGCGGCGCGGACGACGACGTCATCCGGGGCGGCAGCGGCCACGACAACCTCGGCGGCGGCGCTGGCGACGACTCGGTACACGGTGAGGACGGCGACGACATCGTCCGCGGCGGCAAGGGCAGCGACGAGCTGACCGGCGGCGACGGCGCCGACTGGCTGATGGGCGGCCCCGGCGACGACGTCGTCTCTGGCGGCGAGGGCTTCGACGAGGTGCGCGGCGGCTCCGGCTCGGACCTGGTGTCCGGCGGTGAGGGCAACGATCTGGTGTCGGGCGGCATCGGCGACGACGTGCTCTTCGGCGGCCCGGGCCACGACGAGCTGCGCGGCGGCGCCGGCGACGACTACCTGGGCGGCGACGCGGGCGACGACGAGCTGCGCGGCGGCAACCAGATGGACTACCTGTACGGCGCCAGCGGCTTCGACGTGCTGCGCGGTCAGGGCGGGCAGGACGCCTGCGTCGAGGGGGAGCAGCTCCACACCTGCGAGTCGACGGCCCCGGCGGCCATGAGCCCGGTCGCGGCCAGCATCTTCGGCTGGAGCACCCTGGGCACCCGCGCCGACGGCGGCCCGGTGCCGGCGACCGACGCGACCGACGCGCTGGTGTTCGCGCCGGGTACCGCCGGCTACACGCTGGGCTTCGGCGGCCAGGCGGCGGTGCTCTTCCTGAGCGCGGTCGTCAACGGCCCGGGCCCCGACCTGCGCGTGTGGGACGCCGGCCTCGGCGACCTCGGCGTGGAGACGGCCGACGTGTTCGCCCGCGACGAGGCTGACGGTGCCTGGATCCTGCTCGGCACGGTGGGCAACTCCGGCACGCCGGGCGACGACGTCTCCGCCGACCTGGATCTCGGCGACCTGTCGTTCGCGTGGTCCTTCCTGGTGGTCGACACCACGCCCGCCGGTGGACAGCCGGCCGCGGCCGACGGCTTCGACCTGCACGGCGTCAGCGGTCTGAACGGCCTGCCCTGACCCCGCGACAGCGACGACCGGGGCGTCCGAGCGATCGGGCGCCCCTTTTTTTTGCGCCCCCGCGTTCTTCCTTCCCAACCGCCCGGAAACAGTGCTTGCTGTGGCCTTCGTTCGAAGCGGTCGCCGATGACCGCGTCGTGGCTACGGACGCCATTCGTCCGCGCTTGGGGTCGCGACCGGCGCGCCGCCGGCCCACCCGTTCCAAGGTGAGAAGGTCAGATGTCGAAGAAGCTGTTTGTGGGTGGGCTGAGCTGGGGTACGACGGACGCGAGCCTCGGGGAGGCGTTCGCGGCCTTCGGCGAGGTCACCGACGCCAAGGTCATCACGGACCGCGAGTCGGGCCGGTCGCGCGGGTTCGGGTTCGTCACCTTCGCCGATGACGCCGCGGCGGACACGGCCGTGAAGAAGATGGACGGGGCCAGCCTCGACGGGCGCAGCATCCGCGTGAACGAGGCGCAGGAGAAGCGTCCGGGCGGCGGTGGCGGTGGCGGCGGTTACGGCGGCGGCGGTGGCGGCGGCTACGGCGGTGGCGGCGGCGGTGGCTACGGTGGCGGCGGCGGCTACGGCGGCGGCTGGCGCGACGGTGGCGTATACGGCGGCGGCGGCGGGCGCGATGGCGGCGGCAGTCGCGATGGCGGACGCGGTGGTCGCGGCGGTCGCGGCGGCGGGCGCGACGGCGGCGGACGCGACGGCGGCGGCGGGCGCGACTGGTAGTCTCGCGGCGTCGCGCAGGCGAACCGAGGAGGAGGCGGGGCCATACCCCGCCTCCTTTTTTTTGCCGGCCGGGCCGCCGGACAGACCGTTGATTCCAAGATAGGCTGGCGCCAAGGAGGTCAGCGATGGACCCACTCGAGGCGCTCGACGAGCTGCACGTCGTCTCCGATCTGCACCTGGGAGGCCCGCCGGGTCGCCGGATCTTCGACCAGGAGGACGCGCTGGCGGCGCTCATCGACCACGTCGCCACGCTCCCGGCCGAGCGCCGGGCCGGGCTGGTCCTCAACGGCGACATCGTCGACTTCCTGGCCTCCGAAGACGCCGCCTACCTCGTGCCCGAGCGCGCCGTCGCGATGCTCGAGGAGATCGCCGCCGCCTTCCCGAAGGTGTTCGCGGCGTTGGCGGCGCTGACCCGCACGCCCGACAGGCGCCTCATCCTGGTCATCGGCAACCACGACGTGGAGCTCGGACTCGAGCACGTGCAGCGGTGGTTCGCCGCGACCCTGTGCGGTGACGACCCGGCCGCCCGCGGCCGCTTGAGCTTTCACATGGATGGCACGGGCTATCCATGCAGTGTCGGCGGCGCCAGGGTGCTGTGCGTGCACGGAAACGGCGTCGATGAGTGGAACGTCGTCGACCACGAGGCGCTGCGCCGGGTGCGCCTGCACCTCAATCGCGGACAGGCCCGGGACCCCTGGGTACCGAACGCGGGCACCCGGCTGGTCATCGATGTCCTGAACGCGCTCAAGCGGGACTACCCCTGGGTGGACCTGCTCAAGCCGGAGACGAAGCTCATCCCGCGGCTGCTGATGGCGCTCGATCCGGGGCAGCTCGGGCGCCTCCGGCTCTTCGTGGGCGCCTTCGCCGGCACGGTGCGCGACGGAGGGCAGCGCGTAGACTACCTGGGCGCAGAGGACGGCGCGTTCAGCCCGGCGGGGAGCGGGTCCACCGACGCGATGCTCGCCGAGCTGCTCGGAACCGAGGGCGCCCCGACCACCGACCCCGCCCGCCTGTTGGAGGAGGCGGAGCGCGACTTCGCGGCGGGGCGCGACGCGGTGGATCTGGCCCGCGCTGAGGGGGGTGAGGCGACGCTGGGCTTCGGCCAGCTGCTCTGGGACCGCCTGCGCGGGGTGCCGCCGCGGGAAGCGCTGCGGAAGGCCCTGGTCGACTGGCTGGGGAAGGACGAGACCTTTGCCCTGGGCACCCTCGACGACACATGCAAGCGGCTGGACTCGGCCGTGGGCGCCGGCGTGGACTTCCTGATCGCCGGCCACACCCACCTGGCCCGCGCCATCAAGCGGCGCCGAGGCTTCTACTACAACTCGGGGACCTGGATCCGCCTCATCGACCTGGGCAAGGGGCTGCTCGACAGCGAGGAGCGCTTCGCGCCGGCCTTCGACGTGCTGACCGCGAAGCGCGCGAGCCTGGCGCAGCTCGACGCGGTGCCCGGGCTCATCACCCGCCGACCGACGGTGGTGCGGCTGCGCGCCGAGCCCGACGGGGTCCACGGCGACCTCTGCCTGGTGACCGCAGCCGATGGCCGCGCGACGCTCACGCCCCTGGAGGGGAGCCACTTCACGCGCGAGGCCTCCCGATGAGCCCCGTGTTCCAGGTGAAGCTCGAGCTGGTGCGGCCCGGCCCGGCGCACAACCAGCTCCTGTCGCCCCTGACCGACTACGTGGCGCTCTGCGGCGCGGTCAGCCCCATCACCTTCAACGTCCCGGTCGAGCACCGCGAGCTGCTGCGCCAGCTCAGCGCGCTCAATCGCGACCAGGACAGCCAGCGCCGGAAGGCGCAGCTCGACCAGACGGCCGAGCTGGTCGAGCGCGTCCTCGGCGCGATCGACGGCTTCAAGGCCGAGATGGCCGCCGCCGGCTGCCAGCGCGACGACGGTCGGCTGGTCCATCTCCGGCTGGTCGTGACCCCGTCGGAGCTGGCGCTGCTGCCCTTCGAGGCAGCCAACGTGCCCCAGGGGCTGCCGGGCGAGAAGCTGCCCCTCGCGCTGCAGGGCGTGCTGCCGGTCACGATCACCCGAGAGACCCGGCACTGCACCCCGCCCCCCACCGACTGGCCCACCCGGGAGGTGCGCGTGCTGCTCGCCGCCGCCTCGCCGCGCGGGCTGCCACCGGTGCCGCTGCGCTCGCACCTGCTGGCGCTGCGGCGCGCGCTCACGCCCTGGGTGGCCGGCGACCCGCAGCCCGAGCGGCCGGCCCGCCCCGACTCCGACGGCCCCAAGGCGCCGCCGCGCTTCGCCGACGTGGTCACCGTCCTGCCCGACGCCTCGCTGCGCAGCATCCGCGAGGCCTGCGCGGTCAGCGCCTTCACCCACGTCCACATCCTCGCGCATGGCCTCGCCGTCCCGGGCAGCCACGACGAGCACTTCGGGCTGGCGCTCCACGCAGACTCCGACGCGGGCGAGCGCGCCGTGGTGACCGGACAACAGCTCGTGACGGCGCTCAGGGCGCAGCGCGAGGACGGACCGGGCCACTCCTCGCCCTTCCACGTCACCCTGGCCAGCTGCGACTCGGGCAACGTCGGCGGGGTCCTGGCGCCGGGCGCCAGCATCGCTCACGACCTCCACACCGGCGGCATCCCCTGGGTCGTCGCCTCGCAGTTCCCGCTCTCCTTCGCGGGGTCGGCGGTGATGGCCGAGGTGCTCTACACCCGGCTCTTCCGAGGCGACGATCCGCGCCGCGTATTGCACGACCTGCGACAGCGCCTCAGCACCGAGTGCGGCGGCACCCACGACTGGGCCGCCCTGGTCGCGTACGCGGCCATCGACGAGGAGTTCGAGCGCTCCTGGGCCACCTTCCGGCACACCCAGACCCACCGCGCCATCGACGCCGCCTTCCACGACCTGGATCAGGTGCTGGACGCCCAGCCCGACGCCATCGCCGAGCGAGCGCGCCCCCATCGCGAGCGCATCGAGCGCTACACGGCCCGCTTCCGCGCCGCGGCCGAGGAGTCGGCGGCGCGCGACGACATCGCCATGCGCAGCGAGGCGCTGGGCATGGTCGCGTCGAGCTGCAAGCGCATCGCCCAGATCGAGCACCGACTCGGCCGCACCGCCCAGGCCCGAGAGGCGCTGGAGCAGGCCCGCGCGCACTACCTGCTGGCCCTGCGCGCCAGCGTCCGCAACCACTGGGTGGTCGGGCAGTATCTGGCGCTCTTCCTGCCCATCGAGGGGCGCGTGCCGGTCGACTGGTGGTACGTCGCCCACGCCTCGGCCACCATGGACCTCGAGGCCCTCGAGTCGACCACCATCGCGTGGGCCCACGGCAGCCTCGCCGAGCTCTACCTCCTGGCCCTCGCGGCGCCAGAGCTGGGTGCCGCCTTCCCCGACGCCGCCGAACTGGCGCGGGCACACGCCGCGGACCTGGTGGCGCGCACCGGGCGCAAGGCCTTCGAGGTGACCTCCACCCGGCGGCAGTTCGACCGCTACGCCGACTGGTGGCTGCCCGCGGCCGAGGAGACATTGCTCGCCAGCGGCCTGGAGGCGAGCGTCGCCGCCGCCCGCATCGCGCCCCTGCGTAAGACCGCGGCGGCCCTGGTCGAGGTGCTCGCCGGCACCTGACGCCCTCTCGCCGCGCGCGGCGTCTTGGCGCCGGCGCCGCTTTCGCTTGCGACCCCACCGCCGCTGCTCCATATTCCGCGCGCTGGGGCCACCGGGCCCCGGCCCCTCACGCTCGAGACCTCGGGGCAAGCATGGGTGCCACCAACGGTCCCCTCGCCACGGGGCGCGGCCTCGCCGCCCTCCCGGTCGCCACCGCGCTGCGCGCAGTCCTGCGCGAGGGCTACGATGGCGCCGCGTTCCGCGCCGACGTCCTCGCCGGCCTCGTCGTCGGCGTGGTCGCACTCCCGCTCTCGATGGCCCTGGCCGTCGCGACCGGCGTGCCGCCCCAGCACGGCCTCTACACGGCCATCATCGGCGGCTTCACCATCGCCCTGCTCGGCGGCTCCCGCGTGCAGGTCTCCGGTCCCACCGCCGCCTTCGTCGTCATCCTGGCGCCCATCGTCAGCCAGTTCGGCATCGGCGGCCTCCTGGTCGCCGGCCTCATGGCCGGGCTCATCCTCATCGCCATGGGGTTGGCCCGCCTGGGACAGCTCGTCCAGTTCGTCCCCTACCCCGTCACCACCGGCTTCACCGCCGGCATCGCCGTGGTCATCGCCACCATCCAGCTCAAGGACTTCCTCGGTCTGCCCATCGCGCACCTGCCCGAGGACTGGCTCGGCAAGGCCACCGCCATCGCCATGGCCCTGCCGGCCACCCACCTGCCCGACCTGGCCGTCGGCGCTCTCACCCTGGCGACGCTTCTGGCGTGGCCCCGCGTCTCCCGCCGCGTGCCGGCGCCGCTGGTGGGCCTGCTGGCCGGCGTCGCCGCCGCCGAGCTGCTCCGCGCCTTCGCCCCGGGCCTGGAGGTCGCCACCCTCGACTCGCGCTTCACCTTCACCATCGACGGCGTCACCGGGCACGGCATCCCGCGCCTCCCACCGCTTCCGCTCGCCCCCTGGCATCTCCCCGGCGCCGACGGCCGCCCCCTGGTCCTCGACGTCGCGCTCTTGCGCTCCCTGGCCGGCCCGGCCCTGGCCATCGCCATGCTCGGCGCCATCGAGTCGCTGCTCTCGGCCGTCATCGCCGACGGCATGACCGGCCGCAAGCACGACCCGGACGCCGAGCTGGTCGCCCAGGGCGTCGGCAACGTCGTCGCGCCGTTCTTCGGCGGCATCGCCGCCACCGGCGCCATCGCACGCACCGCCACCAACATCCGCGCCGGCGCGCGCTCGCCGGTCGCCGCCGTCGTGCACGCCGCCGCCGTCCTGGCGGCGGTCCTCGTGCTGGCCCCCCTGCTCGGCCGGCTCCCGATGGCGTCCCTGGCCGCCCTCCTGCTGCTGGTCGCGTGGAACATGAGCGAGATCGGCCACTTCACCCACGTCCTCCGCACGGCCCCCCGCAGCGACATCGCCGTGCAGCTCGTCTGCTTCGCCCTGACGGTGCTCGTCGACATGGTCGCCGCCATCGCCGTCGGCCTGGTGCTGGCGTCCTTCCTCTTCATGCACCGCATGATCGCCGTCTCCGGCGCCCGGCTGGTCGACCCCGAGGAGGCCGCCCCCCGCGGCCCGCTGCCGGCGGGCGTCCACATCTACGAGATCGCCGGCCCGCTCTTCTTCGGCGCCGCCCACAAGGCCACCAGCGCGCTGGCGTCCATCGGTCAGGGCGACGAGCGCTCGCTCATCCTGGACGTGAGCGCAGTGCCGGCGATGGACGCCACCGGCATCGTGAACCTCCAGTCGGCGCTCCGCCGCCTCGAGCACGCCGGCGTGCTGGTCATCCTCGCCGGGCTCTGCCCTCAGCCGGCCGCCGCCCTCACCCGCGCCGGCTGGCGTGAGGAGCCCGGTCGCCTGGCCTTCTGCCCGGACGTGGAGGCCGCGTTGAAGCTGGTCAGTGGGCTGGCCCGCGCGGAAGCGCATGATCCGGTTCAGGGGCCCTAGGCGCCGCCGAAGCGCGCGCGACCAGGGAGGCCGACGCCAGCGTTCCCAGCGGTGACAGGCGGTCGGTCGCTGCTGGCGGGGTGGTGGCCCCGTCGGTCAGGGGAGCCATCGCGATGTGACGCGCCAGCCGCATCAGCGCGAGGCGGCAGTGGGGCTCCCGGCCGGCCCTGGCCAGGGCCGGGCTCACCCAGCGCTCGACGAGGGCGGCGCTGCTGGCGTCCTGGACCAGCCATCGCAGGGCCTGCGCCGCGGCGGTGACCGAGGCAGGCGGGCCGACGGCGAGATCGCGGGCCAGATCCTCGACGATCGCGCTCTGCACGCAGCCGACGGCCCCGAGCGCCAGCCCGAAGCCGTCGCGGGCGGGGCCCGGGTGCATGGGCGCGCGCACGTCGAAGAGGCGCTGGGCCATGGCGGCGTCCCCGCGCCCGAACCACCCCATCAGCGTCGCCGCGCGAGCGGCCAGCTCCGGCATGTGCAGATCGAAGGCCAGGGGCTGGAGCAGGCGGACCAGGGCCTCGCGGGTGACCTGCGCGGGTTGGGGGGCGCGCCGATGCACGCCCTGGGACACCCCGTCGATGAGCTGCGCCTCGCTCGCTTCGAGCAGGCCTATGAGCGCGGTGCGGACCAGCGGGGAGTCGTGCAGCGCCAGCAGCTCGGCCAGGCCGGCCACCGGCGCCGGGTGGTGGCAGAGCGCCGCGGCGAGGGCCTTCGGCAGCGCGTCGGCGGCCACGCCGTCGGCGAAGAGATCCACCGTCATCGCGGCGAGGTCGGGCCAGACCGAGCCCAGCGAGAGCGCGGCGCCCACGATGCCCGCACGGGCGATGGGGTCCTCCTCCTCGATACCGCGGTGCAGGATCCCCACGATGGAGAGCCGCCGCTCGGCCAGGGCATCCGGGTGGGCGGCGAGCGGGGCGGCCACCGCCAGCCGCACCGCCGGCGTCACCTCGCCCACCATCAGCTCCCCGAGCGCGTCCGCGACCGGCCCGGGCAGCTCCTCCCAGTCGGCCACCGCCTCCGCCACCACCACCGCCCGCTCGGTCGCCAGCCGGTCCTCGGCGCCCAGCGCGTGAGAGAGCACGTCACGAACCAGCGCCTGCACATCGCCGCGACGGCTGCTCACCGCGGCGAGCAGGCTGAGGGCGCGCGGCTGGCTGCCCAGCCCCTGCTCCCGTGCCACGCGCAGCAGCACCTCGTTGCGAGCCATCCAGGGCTCGGTGGTGGCGCAGACCGCCCGATAGGCGACGGGCGCCAGGGAGCCGAGCCAGATGGCCAGCTCGGCCCACCGGGGCGGATCGGCCGTCTCCCCAGCCACCAGGGCCATCAGGTGGGCCTCGAGCATCTCCAGGAGCACCGGGTGTGAGGAGAGGCCCGGGTGCGACAGGTCGTGAGCGGTGGCCTCGATCCAGTCCAGCAGATCGGCGCGCACGCGAGCGCCGAAGGGCTCCGCGCCCGCCTCGGCCGCCAGCAGCGCCGCGCCCACCTCGCGCTGGAAGGGGAGCCCCGAGCCGCCCGTCCACAGGGCAGCCCGCGCGAGCAGGTCGGCCCTCAGCTCGAGGTCGGCAGCCGCTCCCCAGGCGCAGGCCGCGGCCGCCTGCAGCGCGGCCAGGTCGAGCAGGTCCACCCCGCCCTCACCCGTCGCCGCCAGGTCCCGGACGAGGGGGATGCCCGCCGGGTCGCCCACCTCGGCCACCGCCATCGCGAACACGTCGAAGAGCGCCCCACGCAGGCGGTACTGCCCGAGCTCGCGCGCGTCGCCCGTGCTGGCGGTCCGGCGAGCGGCCAGCCAGAGCAGGGTGTCGGTGTCGGCGAAGCGAAGACGCCCCGGCTCGAACTCCTCCAGCAGCCCGGCCTCGCAGCCCAGCTCGATGGCGGCGCGCGACTCCCCCGGCAGCAGCTCCGGACCGGCGATCGCCGTCAGCTCGTCGACGGTGCCGGCCCAGGCCGACCGCGGCCGGCACGCCAGCGAGAGCGCGACCTCGCCCAGCACACGGCGCACCTGCTGGCCGGTGTCCGAGTCGGCGTCGGCGAGCCGCCACGACACCTGCGCCGCGACGGCGAGCCGACGTTCTTCCGAGCGCAGTCGAGTCACCGACGATCACCTCCTGCGGCGCCCCGCTCCCGGCCCACACGAGGGCCGCCAGCGAGGCGCACCGACCTAGGGACGCTGCGCCAGCAGGTCCCGGATCTCGGCCAGCAGCTTCTCCTGCGCCGTCGGCTCGGGCGGCGGGCCGGGCGTCGCGGCCTCCTCCGCCTTCTTCCTCTGCATCCGGTTGATGCCGCGGACCGCCATGAAGATGGCGAAGGCGATGATGACGAAGTCGAACACCGACTGGAAGAAGATGCCGAGGTTCAGCGTGGGCACGCCCGCCGCCTTCGCCGCGTCGAGGGTAGCGTACGCCTTGCCGTCCAGCGCGATGAAGAAGTTGGTGAACTTCACGCCGCCGATGAGCAGCCCGATCAGGGGGGTGATGATGTCCGCGACGAGGGACGCGACGATCTTCCCGAACGCGCCGCCGATCACGACGCCGACCGCCATGTCCACGACGTTGCCGCGCAGGGCGAAGGACTTGAACTCGCTCATCATTCCCATGAGGTGCTCCCGGTCTTGATGTGGCACTGAGGTCGAGCCCGCGACCACCGGCGCGTCGGAGGCGAGACCGTCGCCTCGACGACGCCAGCAGGCGCCTGGTGACCCGGCCTCGCGCCGCGCAAGGCCACGGATGCCAGTCAACGCGAGCATCGCGACCGTGTCCAATGAACACAACGGAAATCTGGCAATTCAGCGGGCTTCGGAGAAGCTGGTTGCAGGGCGCCATTCAAGCGGCGTGGCGAAGCTCACGTCATTCACCGTCAGGGGGCGCCCTCTGCCGCCGCGCCGGGCGCCGCGCTCTCCATCGACCCATGGAATCCATGCTCCCATCAGCCGCCTCAGCGCGCGACGCCACGGACGCCGGGCCGTTCAGCTCCCTGAGGAGCAGCTCGCTGGTCCGAGCGCTCGGCGTCGCGGTGCTCTGCTGGGTCGCCGCGCTGCTGGGCCTGGCGCTGGGTCTGAACCCGTCGAGCCCCGCGGACGTCTGGCCCGCTGCTGGCGTGGCGCTCGCCGGGCTGCTCGCCGGGGGCATCCGGCTGTGGCCGGGCGCCTTTGCCGGCGTCGCCCTGGCGCTGCTGAGCGGCTACTCCGCCCCGGATGGCCGCGCGCTGCTCGTCGCCGCCACGGTCGCCACCGGCGTGACCTTCCAGGCCGTCGCCGGCGCCCGCCTGGTGGCGCGCTTCGTCGGCTACCCCACGCCCCTGGCGCGCGAGCGCGACATCTTCGCCTTCCTCGGGCTCGCCGGCCCCGCCGCCACCGTCATCGCGCCCACCCTGGGCCTCCCCATCCTCGCCCTCGCCCGCGTGGTCCCGGTCGACTCCCTGCCCTCGGCCTGGCTGGCCTGGTGGCTGGGCGACGCCTGCGGCGTGATGATCCTGGCGCCCGTCCTGCTCTGCTTCCTCGGTCAGCCCCGCGCCGCCTGGCGCCGCCGTCGCGCCAGCGTCGCCACGCCGGTGCTCGTCGCCTTCGTCGCGCTCCACAGCCTGCTCATCCAGTCCCGCGCCGAGGACACGCGCCGCGTCGCGTCGGAGTTCAACCAGCGCGCCCGCGTGGTCGAGGACGCCCTCGGGGCGAGCCTGGATCGCTACCTGCTGGTCCTGCGCGCCGTCGGCGAGTACGTCGCGGCGGCCCCGCCCGCCGACGCCGCCTCCTTCGAGCGCTTCGCCCTGGCGCAGCTCGAGGGCTTCGACGACTCGACCACGCTGGGCTGGCACCGCCTCATCAGCGACGACGACATCGCCGCGCTCGAGCAGGACAAGCGCGCCCACGGCTGGCCCGGGTTCACCGTGCACGGCGGCCGCACCGCGGCGGCCACGACGCCGCCCCCTCGGCACCAGCCCCATCTGATCGTCGAGTACCTGGCGCCGCTGGCCGGCCGCGGCGCCTACCTGGGCTTCGACATGCTGAGCGAGCCGCAGCGCCACGCCACCTTCGCCCGCGCGCGCGACAGCGGCCGCCCCGTCGCCACGCCGCCGCTCCGCCTGCTGGACGGCATGCCCGGCAGCCGCGGCATCATCGTCTTCTATCCCATCTATTCCGGGCCCGTGCCGACCACCATCGAGGAGCGCCGCCTCGCCATCCGGGGCGCCGCGACCGGCGTGTTCCGCCTGGATGACTTCGCCGACACCGCGCTGCCCTCGCACTGGCCCGAGGGCGTCGAGGCCTGGGTCGTCGACGAGACCGGCGGCGCGCCGGGCCGCCCGCTCTTCGCCCACGCCAGCACCCGGGCGCCGCACGCGGGCACCTTCAGCTACACCAGCTCGGTGGAGCTCGCCGGCCGGCAGTGGACGCTGCGGGTCATCTCCGCGCCGGGCTTCATGGAGGCGCGGCGGGCCCTGGCGCCCTGGCTGATCCTGGGCGGCGGGGTCGTGCTGGTGACCTTCCTCGGCGCCTTCCTGCTGGCGCTGACCGGGCGCGCGGCCATCGACGAGGCGCGGGCGGCGATGCTGGCGGCGGCCAACGCGGACCTGGAGCACCAGTTCAACGAGCGCACCCGGGTCGAGCGGGAGCTGGCCGACGCCAACGACCGGGCGCTGGTGACGCTGGACTCCATCGGCGAGGCCGTCATCACCAGCGACGCCCTGGCGGTCATCGACTACATGAACCCCGTCGCCGAGTCGCTCATCGGGGTGACCAACGACGAGGCGCGCGGGCATCGCCTCTCCCAGTTCGGGCGCTGCCTCGACGAGAAGACCCGCGAGCCCCTGCGCGACCCCATCGAGACCTGCCTGCGCGACACCGTGCCCACCTCGTCGACCGGCATCGGCATCCTGGTGCGCACCGACGAGGTCGAGCACGCCATCGAGTACACGACCGCGCCCATCCGCAATACGGGCGGCGAGGTGCTCGGCGCCGTCCTGGTGTTCAAGGACGTCACCGAGGCGCGCCAGACCGCCCGCCAGATGGCCCACCACGCGATGCACGACGCGCTGACCGGGCTGGTGAACCGACGCGAGTTCGAGCGCCGCCTCTCCCACGCCGTCGCCAGCGCCCGGCTCCAGGGCGCACGCCACGCCTTGTGCTACCTGGACCTCGACCAGTTCAAGCTGGTCAACGACACCGCCGGCCACGCCGCCGGCGACGAGCTGCTCAAGCAGCTCACCGACGTGTTGCGCCGGGCCGTCCGCTCCCGCGACACCCTGGCGCGCCTCGGCGGCGACGAGTTCGGCCTGCTGCTCAGCAACTGCCCCCAGGACAAGGCCCACGAGATCGCCGAGTCCATCGTCACCGCCATCCGCGGCTTCCGCTTCTCCTGGCAGGAGCGCACCTTCCAGGTGGGCGTCAGCATCGGCCTGGTGCCCATCGAGAGCGACGCCGACGGCACCGACAGCCTGCTCTCGAAGGCCGACGTGGCCTGCTACACCGCCAAGGATCTGGGCCGCAACCGGGTCTACACCTACGACACCAACAACGCCTATCCCAAGCGCCGCCACGCCGAGCTGGTGCAGGCCGCCGAGCTGCGGGACGCCCTGGAGCAGGGGCGCTTCCGCCTGTGGCACCAGCCCATCGCGGCCCTGGACCGCGACAGCACCGAGAACTTCCGCTGCGAGCTGCTGCTGCGCCTCGAGGACCCCAACGGCGGCATCGTCGCGCCGGGGGCCTTCATCCCGGCCGCCGAGCGCTACGGCCTGATGGGCTCCCTGGACCGCTGGGTCATCCAGACCGCGTTCCGCAGCTACCACGAGGCCTTCGCCGAGCGCCCCAACACCCAGATGTCCATCAACCTGTCGGGCAACACCCTCACCGACGACGGCCTCGCCCGCTTCGTGCGCCGCGAGCTGGAGTCGGCGGGGCTGAGCGGCGACCGCGTGTGCTTCGAGATCACCGAGACGGCCGCCGTCCAGCACCTGGGCCCGGCGGTGCGCTTCATCGGCGAGATGCGCAGCCTGGGCTGCCGCTTCGCCCTCGACGACTTCGGCAGCGGACTGTCCTCCTTCGGCTACCTGAAGCAGCTCGCGGTCGACTACCTCAAGATCGACGGCGGCTTCGTGCGCGGCATCACCGAGAGCCGCATCGACGGCGCGATGGTCTCGGCCATCAACGACGTCGGCCACGAGATGTCGCTGCGCACCGTCGCCGAGTACGCCGAGACCGAGGCCATCGTCGAGCAGCTCCGCCGGCTGGGCGTCGACTACGCCCAGGGCTTCGCCGTCGGGCGCCCCGTCCCGCTGCCCGGCCGCGCGGGCATGTCCACGCGGGGGCGCGAGCGCTACCTCGCCTGAGGGCCTGCTTGAAGATGGCTACGCCGATGCGAGATCGGCGCAGCCATCCCCACACAGGCCCTGAGCCCGGCTCAGGCCCCCAGGTCGCGGTAGAAGATGACCAGGTCGTCGTCGGTCCCGTAGAAGTGCGGGATGCGGCCGCACTCGACGAAGCCCGTGCCGTGATAGAAGGCCAGCGTCGCCGGCGCGTCGGCGACCGAGCTGGCCTCGACCCGCACGATGCGGCCCCCCTCGGCGCGCAGCGTCTGGTCGAGCGCGGCGACCAGCTTGCGGCCGATGCCCTGACCGCGACGGGTGGCGTCGACGGCGATCCAGTACAGGTCGTGGGTGTGCTCGGTCATGGGGGTGGGGCCGTGCAGCACGTAGCCCAGCACCGAGCCGCCCGAGCTCTTCGGCTCGACCGCGACGAGCGCGTGGTAGCCGCTCTCGTCGGGTCGGTGGATGGCGTCCTCGACCAGCTCGCGCGCGACCTGACGCTCCTCATCGTCGAAGGCGTCGGTGCGGGCGAGGAGATCGACGATGCCGTCGAGGTCAGTCGATTGGATGGCGCGAATGTCCATGGGGTGCCTCGAGGCCGGCGCGTCGGAGGATGCGCTCGACCAGTGACGGGTAGTCGAGCCCGGCATCGCGAGCTGCGATGGCGAGCCCCGCGTCCGGGTGGAGATCGGGGTTGGGGTTGACGTCGATGACCGAGGGGAGGCCCGCCGCCGACAGGCGGAGGTCCACGCGGCCGTAGGAGGTGCCGCCGATGGCGAGGAAGGCTCGCCGGGCCGAGCTGCGCGCCTGGTCGAGCAGCGCCTCGCTGAACCTGCCGGTGGCCGGCACCGACCGCGCGTCGTAGTCCGGCGTGCCGGGGGTCCACTTGCAGTCGTAGGTCACGATGCCGAGGCCCGCCGCCTCGCCGAAGTCGATGGTGGTGACCGCCACCGGGCCGTTCGGGTCGCCGAGGATGGCGACGTTGAGCTCCGGGCCGGGCAGGAAGTCCTCGACCAGACACGGGCCGCCGAGGTGCGCCAGCAGCCGCTCCACCCTGGCCTGCAGCGCCGGGAGATCGTAGACCACCGATCCCTGATCGATGCCGATGGACCCGTCGACCCGGGCCGGCTTGACGAAGAGCGGCCAGCCCAGGCCGGCGGCGTCCAGGGCGGGCTGATCGGGCGGCGCGTCCACCGCCAGGCCCCGGGCGTGAGGCACGTCGGCGGCGTCCAGCACCTCGCGGACCCGGTCCTTGGCCTGGGCGACGCGCAGCGCGGGCGCCCGGTTGCCGGTGTAGGGGATGCCGGCGGCCTCGAGCGCTGCCACGAACTCGGCCTCGCGCGAGGCGTCGCGCCCCAGCGACTCGACCAGGTTGAAGACGCAGGTGACCCGCTCGGCGCGGGCCTGGGCGATGAGCGGCGCCGGATCGTCGTCGACGGTGAGCACGCGGGCGTCGTGGCCCAGCGAACGCAGCGCGTCCACCACCGCCTCGGCGACCTCCTCCACGTCGGCGTCGGCGGCCGCCGAGGGCAGCGCGTCATCGCCGGCGGGGGCGCCGCGGTAGTCGACGTTGTGCACGACCGCGATGCGTTCGGGGCGTGTGGCGTGGCCGGGATCGATCATCGTGCAGGCATCGTGGAGGGTCTCCGGAGGCGCCGGCGCCGGCCGCGGCCGGGTGGGCGCTCGACGTGCAATGTGTCCTGTCTGCGGCGCCGGTCAAGCGCTATCGCCGCGGCGCCGTCAGGGCGGGTCCCGCTGCCAGCGCCCCTCGCGGAGCACCAGCCGGTCGCCGCTGGCGGCCAGGGTCCGCACCGCCGTGCCCTCCTCGCGCGTCCAGGTCTCGTCCCAGGTGCCGTCGCGCTGGTAGTCGATGCGCGCGCTGTCCCAGTGGCCATCGCGATCCGCGTCGGTCAGCTCGAAGAGCGCGCCCCGGCCCCTCAGGTAGTCCGCGACCAGCGCGCTGTGCGCCGGCTCCTCGAGCAGGACGTGGGCCAGGGTCAGCAGGGGATCCCGCCGCGGCTCGGGGGCGGCGGCGGGCTGCGGCGGCGCGGGCAGCGCTGGCGGCGCGGGCGTCGCCGGCGACACCGTGGGCGCCGCGGGCATCTCGGAGACCAGCGGAGCCAGCGGCGGCGGCTCCGGGCCCGGGGCCCGGGTGGTGAGGAGGTATCCCGCCACTCCCACGACGACCACCAACAGGCCCACCAGCACGCTGCGCTGCATCTCCGACCTCCCGAGCGGCGTCCGTCCGGCCCAGTGTAGCCGCATGAAGCTCCGCTGACCCCACCGGGGCGCCGAGGCCGGAACGGTTCATGCAACCTCGTCTGCGGAACCCATGCCTGGAGGAAACGATGTCCGTCATCGATCCCACTCTCGTCCGTGCCCTGCTGCGCAACAGCGACAGCCCCTGCATCTCCCTCTACATGCCCTCGGTGACCGCCGGCCCCGAGGTGCGCCAGAATGCCATCCGATACGGCAATCTGCTCAGCGAGGTCGAGGGCCTGCTCGACGACCTCGAGGTCGAGGCCGACCGCCGCGAGCAGCTGATGACCCCGCTGCGGCGCCTCACCGACGATCGCGCGTTCTGGAACCAGCAGACCCCCGGCCTGGCGGTCTTCCGCACCGACACGGTCTTCCAGATCCTGCCGCTGCCCGAGCCGGTCGAGGAGCTGGCGACGGTCGAGTCGCGCTTCCACCTCTTGCCGTTGCTCGAGCTGCTCACCGGGGACCGGCACTTCTACGTGCTGGCCCTGAGCCTGAAGTCGGTGCGGCTCTTCGACGCCAGCCGCCACACCATCGAGGAGGTCCCGCTGCCCTCGGACACGCCGACCAGCCTGCGCGATGCCCTGGGTTGGGAGCTGACCGAGCCGACGCTGCAGCACCACTCGGACGCGCGAGGCCCGAACTCGGGGATCTCGCACGGCCAGGGCGGCGGACGCGACGAGCGCAAGGGCGAGATCCGCAAGTTCATGCGCATGGTGGACCCCGGCGTGGCCGCGGCCATCGGCGATCGACAGAGCCCGGTGGTGCTCGCCGGCGTCGACTTCCTGCTGCCCATGTACCGGGAGGCGTCGGCGTTGCCGAACATCCTGGAGCGCGGCGTCGAGGGCAACCCCGAGCATCGGCCGCCCGAGGAGCTGCGCGACGAGGCGTGGGCGCTGCTGAGCGAGGGGCCGGACGAGGCTCTCGCCGCGGAGATCGAGCGCTTCGGCACGCTGGAGGCGCGCGGCCAGGCCTCGGGCGAGCTGCGTGACGTGGTCAAGGCCGCCACCGACGGGCGCGTGAAGACGCTCTTCGTGGCCCGCGACGCCCACCGCTGGGGGCACTTCGACCGCGAGCGCCGCGCCGTGGAGGTGCACGACGAACGCCGCCCCGGCGACGCGGACCTCCTCGACCTGGCGGCGCTGGAGACCTGGGCCGACGGCGGTCGCGTGTACGTGGTCGAGGCCGGCTCGCTCCCTGTCGACGGGCCCGCCGCCGCGACCTACCGCTACTGAGAAGGGGGACGCCTCGCGCCCCCCTCCCCGCGGGCAGAGCCCGCAGGGCCCCTCCCCCCGACGCGGCCCGCCGACGCGGGCCGCGTAGCCGCCCACGCGCCCGAGACAGCCTTCATGCCTCGGGAAGCGGTGAAGGCGCATGGGCGGCTATCAGAAGGGGGACGCCTCGCGCCCCCCTCCCCGCGGGCAGAGCCCGCAGGGCCCCTCCCCCCGAGGCGGCCCGCCGACGCGGGCCGCGTAGCCCACGCGCCCGAGACAGCCTTCATGCCTCGGGAAGCGGCGAAGGCGCATGGGCGGCTATCAGAAGGGGGACGCCTCGCGCCCCCCTCCCCGCGGGCAGAGCCCGCAGGGCCCCTCCCCCCGAGGCGGCCCGCCGACGCGGGCCGCGTAGCTGCCCACGCGCCCGAGACAGCCTTCATGCCTCGGGAAGCGGCGAAGGCGCATGGGCGGCTATCAGAAGGGGGACGCCTCGCGCCCCCCTCCCCGCGGGCAGAGCCCGCAGGGCCCCTCCCCCCGAGGCGGCCCGCCGACGCGGGCCGCGTAGCTGCCCACGCGCCCGAGACAGCCTTCATGCCTCGGGAAGCGGCGAAGGCGCATGGGCGGCTATCAGAAGGGGACGCCTCGCGCCCCTCCCCCCGCGGGCAAAGCCCGCAGGGCCCCTCGAGGCGGCCCGCCGACGCGGGCCGCGTAGCTGCCCACGCGCCCCCTTCATGCCTCGGAAAGCGGCGAAGGCGCATGGGCGGCTATCAGAAGGGGACGCCTCGCGCCCCCCTCCCCGCGGGCAAAGCCCGCAGGGCCCCTCCCCCCGAGGCGGCCCGCCGACGCGGGCCGCGTAGCTGCCCACGCGCCCGAGACAGCCTTCATGCCTCGGAAAGCGGCGAAGGCGCATGGGCAACTACTGAGAGCCCCTAGGCCGTCCCGATTCGCCCCGCCGTCTCCCGAGGCGGGGCGAATCGCCACCGCGATTGCTGCATCGCAGCCCAGATCCGCGCGTCAGGCCGGCGGCCGCGGCTGGCACAAACGCTGCAACGCCCCACTCGACAGCGCGCGACCCCGGACCCGTTCCGGCCCGCAGCGCATCCCGTCCCGCACACAAGGAGATAGAGCATGAACGGCAAGACCCTGACCCGCCTGGCCCTGGTGGCCTCCTTGGCGGCGCTCGGAGGCCCCGCGCTCGCGATTCCGGAGGAGGCCCGCGACGAGGCCCTCCTCCTCACCGTCGATGCCGGGCTCGGAATCCCGGTGAGTGACCCCGAGCGCGACTACCTCAACCCGGGCATGTGGGCAGGAGCAGGCCTCTACCACACCTGGTCGCCCATGCTGGCCGCCGGCCTGCGCGCCCACGGCGGGTTCCTGACGGCCGACGGCACGGGCGACGACATGCTCGGCATGGGGCTGTTCAGCCTGGCGCTCCGCGCGCGTCCGCTGGCGAAGAAGGACGATGTCCGGCGCGGCACGGGCCTCTGGGTAGAGACCGGCATCGGGCTCGGACTCCTCGACGGACCGGGCAGCGACACCGACGCCCGGCTGGGCTTCGAGGGCGCCGTGGGCTGGAACTTCGAGGCAGGACCGCTGGGGGTCGGCCCCTTCTTCCGCGTGCTGCACTTCTTCCAACGGGACGCGTCCGACCTGGTGGCCGTGGTCATCGGCGCCGAGGTGAACCTCTTCGACCATCGCCCCGAGGGTGACAAGGAGTTGGTGGCCGGGCCCCCGCCGCACGTCGAGACGGCCCCTGCCGAGCCTCGCCCCTCGCCCATCGTGGCGCTCTTCATCGAGGACCGCCTGGTCGTCGACGAGACCGTGTTCTTCGACTTCGACAAGAGCACCCTGCGTCCCGAGGGCAAGAGCAAGCTGGACGAGATCGTGTCGGCCTGGCGCCGCGAAGGAAACTCGTGGAAGTCGCTGAAGATCATGGGCTTCGCCGACGAGCGCGGCCCGGCCGACTACAACATCCAGCTCAGCCGCGACCGCGCCGAGGCCGTGGCGGCCTATCTCAGCGCCCACGGCATGCCGGCGGAGAAGCTGGACACCGAAGGCTACGGCGAGAGCCACCCGGCGGTGGCCGACGCGACGACCCCGGAGGAGTACCAGCGCAATCGCCGGGTCGAGTTCCGCATCGAGCGCTGAGCCGCCGGTCCTGGCGCAGGGAGGGCGCGCGTGCGTTCGGCACGTCGCCCTCCAACGCGCTTGTGGCCCCGCCTCGCCCGGCGGCAGGATGTCCGGGCAGCCCTCCAGACCGCCATCGCTCGGCCGCTGTCGGCGCTCCGCCGCCGCGGCCACGCGCCCCACGGAGACCTCATGCAGGACTTCATCGTATCGATCCTCGCGGCCCGCACCGATCAGGTCGCCAGGTGGATCCTCGCCGAGCCCGACTCGCTCCGCGCCGTCGCCGACCGGGCCCGCGCCGAGGTCGACGGCGCGCCGGGCGACGCGGCGGCCCGGGCGGTCGTCCGACACTTCGCCCGCCGCGGCGCCCTCGTCGGGTTCGTCACCGGGCTGCCCACCAATCCCGTCGTCGCCCTGCCCCTGGCGGCCGCCGACACCGCGGCGACGGCGAAGATCTGTGCTGATCTGGCCATCGCCCTCGCCTGGGTGCAGGACCCGGACGGCGATCTGGCCGAGGAGCTGGCGCAGGTCACCGGCGACAACGAGCCCGGCGCGGCGGACTCGGACCGGGACCCGCTGAAGTTCCCGCCGCGGGCCAACCTGGCCTCGGTGACCCGCCTGCTCGGTCGCGGCCTCGCGCAGCGCGTGGCCCCGGAGCCGCTGGCCCGCGCCGCCCTGCGCTGGACCGTACGCCACACCACCGAGCGCGCCGTGCTGACCAAGATGATCCCGGTCTTCGGCGGCGCGCTGGGGGCGGTGTGGAACTACCTGGAGATCCGGCGCGAGGGGCTGCAGCTCCTGGAGCGCTCGCGCGGGGTGGCCGCGGCGCGGGCGCGGCGACGGAGGGGCGGAGGCGCGGGCGGAGCCGAGGCCGGGGCCGGGGCCGGGGCCGAGACCGGGGCCGAGACCGAGACCGGGGCCGAGACCGGGGCCGAGACCGAGACCGAGGCCGGGGCCGAGGCCGAGACCGGGGCCGAGACCGAGGCCGAGACCGAGACCGTGACCGGCACCGAGCCCGAGACCGAGACCGAGACCGGCACCGAGACCGAGGCCGTGACCGGCGCCGAGACCGAGACCGAGACCGAGACCGGGACCGAGACCGGCGCCGAGACCGTGACCGAGACCGAGACCGGGACCGAGACCGAGACCGGGGCCGAGACCGAGACCGAGACCGAGACCGAGACCGAGACCGAGGCCGTGACCGAGACCGAGACCGAGACCGAGACCGGCGTCGTGGCCGCGGCCGGAGGCGGGGGGGCGTTGGAGGAGCTTACCAGGCGCGAGCTGTACGAGCGGGCTCAGGCGATCGAGCTCGAGGGGCGGTCGGGGATGAACAAGGCGGAGCTGGTGGCGGCGCTTCGCGCGAGAGGGGCTTCCGCGGGGGCTGGCGGCGGTCATTGACGATACGGCGATATTGCGATGCAGCATAGCGCAGTTCATACGCCTCTCCGGGCACTTCGGGGGCGGCGGATCCGAGGGATTCGGGTGGTGCGTGCGGCGGGGCCACGGGGCCTCGCCGCGGCGCGGGGCGGCGTCGTGGGGAGGCGGTTACGACCCCAGGACGTCGGCGCAACCTGGGCTGGACGGGCTTCTGCGACGATTCGGGGCTTCGCTCGAGGGTCGGCGTGGTGTTGACTGACCTTCCACCCTGTCGCATCGTACAGGAAGCTGCCGCCACGGGACCCGCGTGCTTTCGCGTCGGGCGCCACCGAGGCACGGCGGTCGATCTCCCATGGATCTCTTCACATCGCTGTTCGACACGTCGGACTTCCCCGCGCGCTGGCACTGCGGGAAGTGGAGCGACGCGCTCGGCTACACGCACATCGTGTCGGACCTGTTGGTGTGGAGCGCCTACGTCGCCATCCCGATGCTGCTGGCGTGGTTCTTCTACCGCCGCCGCAAGCAGACCCCCTTCCCGAAGATCGGCTGGCTCTTCGTGGCGTTCATCTTCTTCTGCGGCACCACGCACCTGCTCGAGGCGATCATCTTCTGGCATCCGGTCTACCGCTTCGCCGGGCTCATGAAGGCCATCACCGCCGGCGTGTCCTGGTTGACCGTCTTCGCGATGATCCCGGCGGTCCCTCGCGCGCTGGCCCGCCCCAGCCCTGCCGAGCTGACGCGCGCCGAGCAGGCACGCGCGCGGGCCGAGGCCGACTCGCGCCGCACCGAGCGACACTTCAAGAGCGCCTTCTTCGACGCACCGACCGGCATGGCGCTGCTCGGCCGCGACGGCGTCTGCGTGACCGTCAACGCCGCGCTCTGCGTGAGCCTCGGCGCCACCGAGGACGAGCTGGTCGGCCGTCGTCTCCGCGACATGTTCCTCCCCGAGGACCGGGCGGCTCAGGGCGACGGCATCGAGGGTGTCTGCCAGGGGGAGATCGAGCGCTATCGCGGCACCAAGCGGATCCTCGACGCGGAGGGCGAGACCCTGTGGCTCGACGTGTCGGCGTCGGCGGTGCGCGACGACGAGCCCGGGGAGTTCATCGTCGTGCATCTGGTCGACGTCACCGAGCAGATCGCCGCCGAGGCGTCGCTGCGCCACCTCAACGAAGCCCTGGAGGCGCGGATCGCCGAGCGCACCGCCGAGCTGCAGCGCTCGAACGAGGAGCTGGAGCGCTTCGGATACGCGGCCGCCCACGACCTCAAGGCGCCGCTGCGCGCCATCGCCAACCTGAACCAGTGGATCGCCGAGGAGCAGGCCGCGGGCAACGAGGAGCGGGCCCAGGAGTATCGCGCCCTGCTGCACGGCCGGGTGATGCGGATGAAGCGGCTCGTCGACGACCTGCTCGGCTACGCGCGCGCGGCCCACGTGGAGGAGCTGGTCGGGACCACGAACCTGGCCGAGGCCGTGGAGGCGGCCATCGAGCAGGTGCGTCCGCCCCCCGAGGTCAGCGTCGAGGTGGAGGCCTCCCTGCCCTCCGTCGAGGCCGCCCGCGGCCCGCTGCAGCAGATCTTCGCCAACCTCATCGGCAACGCGCTCAAGCACGGGGCACCGACGGTCCGTCACATCCGGATCTCCGTCGACGACGCCGGCGAGTTCTGGCAGCTCGCGGTGGCCGACGACGGGCCGGGCATCCCGGCCGAGCACCGCGAGCGGGTCTTCGAGATGTTCCACACGCTGCGCCCCCGCGACGAGGTCGAGGGCAGCGGCCTGGGCCTGTCCCTGGTGCGCCGCACCGTGATGAGCCGGGGAGGCAGCGTGTCCCTGGCGGAGACCGAGGGCGGCGGCTGCACCGTGCGCGTGCTCTGGCCCAAGGTGGCCCGCGCGGTGACGTCGCCCGGGACGAAGCGCTCACCCTCGAGTCCCGAGGAGGCGACATGAACGTGCTCCTCGTCGAGGACGACCGCGTGGACGCGTTGGCCGTCGAGCGCGCCATGACCGCCGTGGACGCCCGATTCAACCTGCACCACGTCCGCTCGGCCGACGCGGCGCTGGACAAGCTCCGCAGCGGGGCGGTGAGCCGCCCCACGGTCCTGGTCATCGATCTCCACATGCCCGGCAAGGACGGCCTGGCGCTGCTGCGCGACGTGCGCGCCGACCCTGGCCTGACCTCGCTTCCGGCCTTCATGCTCAGCACATCGTCGGATATCGGCGACCGCGCAGCCGCCGCCGCGCTGCACGTGGTGGGCTGGGTCACCAAGACCTCCGATGGCGCGCGGCTCCGTGCGTTCATGCAGCTCCTGGACCTCTACCGGCAGGTGGTGACGGCGCCGTGAACACCGGGCCCCATCCACGCGTTCTGCGCGTGCTCGTAGTGGACGACGACAGCGTCGACCGCATCGCCATCGGCCGGATGCTCGAGGGGATCTTCGAGGTGGAGCTGGTCAGCAGCGCCGCCGCCGCCTTCGAGCGTCTCGCCGAGCAGCGCTTCGACTGCGTGCTCGTGGACTACCGCCTGCCGGAGACGGACGGCGTGCGCGTCGTCGAGCGCCTGTGGGCCGATCCGGCCGCGCCCGCCGCCATCATGCTGACGGGGTCCGGCGACGAGGCCGTCGCGGTCAGGGCCATGAAGCATGGCGCGCTGGACTACCTGACCAAGGCGAACATCACCCGGGATCGCCTCACGGCGTCGATCCTCGAGGCCACCGAGCGCCACCGCGCCGCGCGTGCGCAGCATCTGGAGCAGCTCCGCCTGGCGCGGCTGGCCAACTTCGACCAGCTCACCGAGCTCTACAGCCGCGCCTGGTTCGACGAGCGGCTGGACAACGAGCTGAGGCGCTCGCGCCGCTACGGCACCGCGCTGGCGCTGGCGCTCATCGACCTCGACCAGTTCAAGGAGCTCAACGACACCCTGGGCCACCTGGGCGGCGACGAGGTGCTGCGCGCCATCGCCTCGACCATCCAGGCCTCGGTGCGCGACGTCGACCTGGCCGCACGCTGGGGCGGCGACGAGTTCTGTGTGCTGCTCCCCAAGACGGATCTGGCGTCCTGCCAGCACATCGGGAACCGCATCTGCGAGGGCGCGCGGTCGCTGAAGTTCGCCACCGAAGACGGCGAGACCATGGGGGTGACCTGCTCCATCGGCATCGCAGCGTGGGCCGGCGGCGAGCTCGATCAGCTCCGCTTCGTCAGGGCATCGGATCAGGCGCTCTACCGCGCCAAGCACGAGGGGCGCGACCGCTGCGTGGTCGAGGCGCTGGGCGCGGAGGGCTGAGGGCGTGCCCCGGCCCGGCGAGCGCACGCTGGCGCGACCGGAGGCGCGGTGACCCTCGACGAGCTGGCGGCCGCCGGCGCGCTCCGCTTCGAACGGGACGGCTCGGCGCTGCTCGAGGTGCACGTGCAGCCCGGCGCGCGCAGCACCGAAGCCGCGGGCATGCACGGCGACCGCCTCAAGGTGCGACTGGCCGCGCCCCCGGTCGACGGCAAGGCCAACCGGGCGCTCACCGAGTGGGTCGCACAGTGGCTGGGTCTGCCGCGGGCCGCGGTCACGCTGGTGCGCGGGCAGACCAGCCGGCAGAAGACGCTGCGACTGGACGGGCTTCCGCGCTGACGCGGCGTGGCGGCTTCAACCGCTCGAGGGCACCACGTGGCGGAGCGGCCCGCCGCGCGACAGGGCGAAGTAGCTGGGCGTGCCCAACCGGAACGCGCCGAGGTCCAGGTAGGACCAGCCCAGCAGCAGGTCGACGCTCCCCGGGTGCACGGCCACGATGGGGTCGCGCAAGAGCGAGGTGGGGTCCAGGCGCGGGTTGTGGCCGAGCGAGTAGTCGATCATCAACCCGGCGCCGACCGTCCGCGGCGGCGCGTAGGCGTCGAGCGCAGTGACCCGGTAGTGCCCGAAGGTGCGCGGCTCGCCGTCGCGCCCGGTCTGCGGCACGTACTCGCCGTGGACGCCCTGGTCGGGCGCGCTGAAGTCCTGGACGATGCGGACGTTCCAACCGCGCAGCTCACCGCTGTCAGGATCGCGATGGAACACCTTCATGAAGGTGCGCCAGGACAGCCGCACGGCGAAGCCGGGGAGCCCGAGGCTCACGCCGTGGTACTCGGTGTCGTCGAGCCGCTCGGCATCGATGGGGTGTCCGGTGGCCATCACCGCCGAGAGGCTCTTGCGGTCCATGGCCAGCAATCGATCGACGCTCATGGGCGCGACTCCGCGGGTTCGGGGGCGAATCGGAGGCGACCGCTGCGCCAGGCTCTCCAGGTCCCTGCCGGCGTGGGCGGCTGCGAGGCGCACCAGCGCAGCCACGCCACCAGGGACACGTCGGGGTCGTCGTCGAAGGGCGGCGGCACCCGGATCCCGTCGCGCACGGCCTCCTCGACGGCCTCGAGCAGCTTCTCGTGGTAGCGCTCGTAGACCGCGAGGTCCCGGAGCCAGCGCGACCGGCGGTCGTCCCGCTCGACCACGGCGCGCGCGGCGTCGCGCAGGCGCTCCAGCGCGCCGGGCTCCAGGGCCAGGAGCTGGAGATCATAGACGAACTGGATCCCGTCGTGGTGCGTGCCCAGCAGGTGCCGGGCGATGCGCTCGGACGGGCTCACCAGGCCCGACAGGTCCAGCGGCGCGACCGAGCGCTCCCAGAGCAGGAAGGGGGCGCGCAAGGGCCGATATTGGAAGAGCCGCGCGCGCAGATTGGCGCGTGGCTGGAATTCGCGGCTCATGCCGATGGTCTCGGGGCGCCGGATGATGCGGTGCAGCATACGCAAGACGCCGGTGGCGGCCTGCCAGGTGTTGGGCACGGGATCGACCACTCCGGCGGCGCGCACCTGGGCGAGCCGACGCTGCACCCGGGCGGGGCGCAGCAGGATGAGGCGGGCGGCCAGGGGAGGCGCGTCGGTGGGCATGGCGGCTCCAGGGTTCAGGAGAGCAGGAGGGCGCGCTCGAGCAGCCAGAAGGCGCCGGCGGCCCCGACCACGGTGGCCGAGAGCAGCCGGAGCGCCGCCTGGGGGAGCGCGGCGCGGGACGCCGCGAGCGACACGAGAGACGCCGCGCCCAGGGCCAGCCCCAGGACGGCGAGCTGACCGAGCTCGATGCCGCAGTTGAAGGCGAGCAGCGCGAGCGGGATGGCGTGGTCGGGCAGGCCGGTCTCGGCGAGGGCGCCGGCGAAGCCCAGGCCGTGGAGCAGCCCGAAGGCTGCGCACAGGGCGCCCGGGTGGCGGGCCAGCCAGGGCGGGCGGGCGCTGGTGGTGGCGCGCACCGCGTCCAGCGCCAGCGCAACGATCGAGGCAGCGATGCCCAGCTCGACCAGCGGCGGCCACACCCGCACCAGGCCGAGGGTGGCCAGGGCCAGGGTGAGGCTGTGGCCCAGGGTGAAGGCGGTGACGGCGGCGAGCAGGCGGCGGCGGGGCACCAGGAGCAGCAGGCCCAGCAGGAAGGCGAGGTGGTCGAGGCCGGTGAGCAGGTGCTCGACGCCCAGGCGCAGGTAGGCGCCCACGACCTCCAGGGCGCCCTGGCGCGAGGGCACGACGAAGCTGGGGTCGCCGGCGTGCAGCAGGGACTGGATCTCGCGGCCATCGCGCAGCGTGATGGAGAGCAGGACGTCGGTGGCCGAGGCGTCGAGACCGCTGACGGCGACGCGCTGGCCCACCAGCCCCGCCGCTCCGCAGTGGAGGGTGGCGCGGCGTTCGATGGCCGCGCCGCCGTCGACCAGGGCCTCGGTGGCGGGGCCGAGCGGCTGGCAGTCGGCGGGGAGCTCGGGCGCGAGCGCGCTGCCGGCGACGCGGGCGGCCGGCGTGCGCCAGGTGAGCTGGACGGCGCCGCCGCCGTCCGCGTCGAGTCGCAGCAGCGAAGGCGCCAACGGGTGGGCCGCGGCCGGCAGGGCGAGCAGCAGCCACGCGGCGACCGCCCCGAGCCGGCGCCAGGTGGTGAGGCGCGTGCTCACGGGGAGACCGCCAGGGCGGCCGGGGCTGCGGCGGGCGCGGTGGCCAGCTCCACCGGGGCGCGGCGGACGACCAACTCGTAGCGCTGGCGCAGTTCCGCCATGAGCTCGCGGCGGCGCTGGTCGCGGCGCTCGTGCAGGAGCGAGTCGAGCACGGCCGCGCGGACCGCGGCCAGCGGCGGGGTGCTGGCGGAGCGGCGCTCCAGCACGCGGACGAAGTGCAGCCCGAAGGGCGAGCTGAGCGGCCCGATGGTGGCGCCCACGGGCGCGGCGAGCACGGCGCTGGCGAAGGGCGCGCCGTAGTCGCGGGCCAGCTCCTGCTCGGTGGCGGAGCGTCCGGGGCGGGCGGTGGCCAGGAAATCTCCGAGGCTCGGGTCCAGGCGGTCGGCGGGCGCGGCGTCCAGGCGCGCGCGCAGCGCCCGGGCACGGGCCTCCAGGTCCGCGCCGCGCCGGTCGCGGGACAGGTGGATCTGGTCGAAGCGCACCCGCGCCGCCCGAGCGAAGCGCTCCGGGTGGGCGGCCAGGTGGGCGCGCAGCTCGGCGTCGGTCGGCGGCACCCGGTCGGCGCTGCGCTCGAGCAGGCGTTCGGCCCGGGACACGAGGCGCTGCCGGACGACCAGGTCGCTGCGCGCCATCCCCCAGCTCAGCGCGCGGGCCAGCAGCGCGTCGCTGTCGCCGGTCTGCCCGACGAAGCGGAGGTTGCGCACCAGCCGGTCGACGATGACCGGGTCGGTGGCGGCCCAGCCCAGGGCCAGCCCCTCCTCGACGAGGATGGCCTCGTCCACGCGCCGCCGCACCTCGGCGTCGGAGGCCTCCGCAGGCGCCTGTACGACCAGCGGGGTCCGCGCGGCGGGCAGGCCGGCGCGCCAGAGCCCGCGAGCGCCGAGCATCGCGGCGCCCAGCGCGAAGAAGCAGAGCAGCGGCCAGCGCTGCACCCAGGCCAGCGGCTGTCTCAAGGCGCAGCCTCCGGCCAGTACCAGATCGGTGAGGACCAGGCGCGCTCCTGGATGGTCTTCTCGAAGCGCGGGTCGCAGCAGCCCTCGAAGCCCTCGGTGATGGTCTCGGGCTTGGCGCAGTCGACGCCGCCGGCGTTGCACTGCCGCGTGGTCCACCGGCAGGTCGGCACCTCCAGCACCCGCGCGTAGTAGAGCGCAGGCACGGCCGGGTCGAAGTCCGGGTCGGTCCACACCCCGCAGAGCGCGTCGCTGCCGCCGGGGACCGGCGCGCAGGTCGCCGGGTCCAGCCCCTGCCCCGCCGACGCGTCGCCGGCCACCTCGAACACCGCCACCTCGTAGCCGTCGGCGCCCAGGCGCGCTCGGATGACCTGCACCCGCTGCAGCTTCGCGCCCGGCTCGGCCTCCGTGCCCGGGTCCCGCAGCGCGCTCACCACGATGCGGGGCGCGCCCGACGCTGGCGCGGGAGCCGGGAGCGCTCCGCCCATGGGCACGCCCTGCTCGTAGCCGCGCGCAGGCAGGTCGACCGCGTCGCAGAGGCCCCCGTCGAACTCCCAGCCGCCGAAGGTGCGCAGCACGATGCGCGGGCCACTGGTGCCGTAGGTCTCGCGGCGCTCGAGCGCGTCGAAGATCGCGTCGCGGCTGCGCTCCTCGGCCCAGACCACCGCCAGCCCGCCCGGGTTGAAGGCGGGGCTGTCGGGCAGGCCGGGCGGCAGCACGTCGCGGTTGCCGTGGCCCGCACCGCCGTTGCCCGGGAAGCCCTCCTCGGACACGACGCCCGGCGCGGCGATGTGGGTGTCGGTGCTGGCGATGAAGCCGAACACGTAGGGGTCGACACCCAGCTCGCGAAAGAGCTCCAGGCCGTGCGCCAGCGTGTCCCGCACGAAGTCGCGGGGCTTGGGCTCGGCGTTCACGTCCAGGTTCGCCGTCGCCAGCGTGTTGTAGGGCAGCAGCTCGAAGCCGCACAGCTCGTCGCCGGCCGGGGAGCCGGGCATGCACTCCGAGGCGCCCTTGTGCTGGAAGATCTCGACCAGCGGCTCCATCGCGGCCTGCTCGGTGGCCCAGGCGGCGTCGATGGGGTCGCCGTTCTTGTCGCGGCCATCGAACATCAGGCCATTCGACAGGTTCGAGTTGTGGGGGATCACCACGACGTCACAGCCCTGGTCGCGCCCGAGACAGCCCTCGCGCAGCTTGCGCCACAGGTCCTCCGGGTAGGGATCCTCCAGGTAGCTGACCGGGCTGTCCGGCACCTCGGCGCCGCGGAAGATGACGTTGCGGTGCAGGTTCTGGGTGTTGGGGTTCGCGGTCCACTCGTAGCCGACGAAGCTGACGAAGGAGCACGCGTCCGAGCGGTCGAGGGCGGCCTCGGCGGCGTCCTGGATCTCGCGCCACGCCTCGGCCGCCGGCGCCCGACAGTCCACGCCGTCGAGGCCGCACAGATCCGGGTGGCTGACGTTCGACGGCGTGAAGGCCGTATAGATGTTGAGCGAGATGAATGCAGCCGCGGGGTCGTCGCGGTAGGTGACGCACTCCTCCTTGTCGTAGACCGGCGAGCCCGGCGTCGTGCAGCCGGCGACGGTGCCCAGGAACTCGGCGTGGTCGGTGACGGCGGCGAAGTCCAGCGGTCGCGTGAGCTGGATGTGGCGCAGCGGGTTGCCGTCGGCGTCGTGCGGCTGGATGCCGACCTCCTCGCCGCGGGCGAAGCGGTAGGCGTCGGTGGGGGTGAGGCGGGTGCCCTGCAGGTTGGCGTCCAGCGAGAGGGCCGTGTGGACGTGCAGGTCGCCGAAGTACGCGTTGCGCAAAGGGTTGTAGTCGGCGCAGCGGATCGGCTGGGCGACCTCCGCCTCGGCGTCGGCCACGTCGGCCGCGTCCGCGACGTCGACCGCGTCCGCGTCCGCGTCGGGCCCGGCCGTCCCACCGCCGCATCCGCTGCCCAGGACCAGCACCAGGGCCGCCCACCGCCATCCTCGCATCACGTCCGCCCACCTCGCGCAGGCCGAGCCCACGCGTCTTGAAGTGGCGGCGAGCATAGGCTCCCGGCTTGGACGGGCGCAATCCGGGCCCGCCCCGGCGAGCGCCTCCGCCCCCGCGGCCGCTCCCCGCGCCGGTCGGCGGGCGGGCCCGCTTCACAATCCGGGTCCGCTGATGCATAGATCCCTTCAGCGTCAGACTCGTCACCACGCTCCTCACCGTGCCCCAGGAGCCCCATGCGCACCGCCACGCTGGTCTGCCTCACCACGACCGCTTGCGTCCTCGCCCCGGCCGCCTTCGCGGCGACCGAGTCCGTCCAGCTCCCCACCTCCGGCCTCGAGGTCCGCCTCACCGCCCCGAAGGGCCACACCTGGAAGGTCACCAGCCGCTGGACGCCGACCACCGCCAACGACGTCATCGCCCTCGAGCCGCCGCGCGCCGGCACCCCCGACTACATGGTCGAGGTCGGCCTCTTCACCAAGCGCTGCGCCGACTGGGTCCAGAGCGGCAGCTACACGACCTCGACCCGCGGCACCTTCCCCACGCCGTCCAAGCTGCGCCGTTGGAACGCCGTCACCGGCTGGCTGCGCTACGGCAAGGAGACCCGCGGCCTCGTCTGCCTCTCCCGCCCCAGCGGGCTGGAGATGCTGGTGCAGGTGCGCCTGCCCGACGCCGACACCATGGCCGACCCCGAGAAGGCCGTGAAGTCGGCGGTGCTCGGGGCCGCCAGCCATCTGGAGGCGATCCGCAAGGCCTTCGAGTCCTTCGCGACGTACGAGGCCAGGCCGACCAGCGACCCGCGCGTCTCCGGTGACGGCTCGCCGACCGCCCGCCGCGTCCACCTGAAGAAGAGCGGCGTGGACGTGGACATCCCGGCCGACGGCGCCTACTGGCGCTATGTCGAGAACAAGGACAACGACGCGCTCATCCGCCACGTGCCGCGCCTCCCCGAGATCAGCGCGCGCGTGTACGGCCTGCCGAACCAGGACTGCGGGACCTGGCTGGACTCGATGGCCAGCCGGCTCGCGAACCCGGCCCGCCGGCTCTTCGACTACGCCGGCATCCCCGCCGGCTGGGACCCGGGCGCCATCATCTGGGAGCCCGCGGAGGACCGGCGCTGGCAGGAGGTCACCGTCTGCTACCAGGCCGGCGCCAACGCGCTGGGCGTGGCGCTCATCTCCACCCCGGCCCAGTCCGATGCCACCGCGTGGACGCCGCTCCTGAAGGCCCTGGGCGACGCCGCGCAGCGCACCGTCCCCGCCGGAACGCCCGCTCGCCGCGACATCCCGTCCAGCGGCCTGCGCGCCGCCTTCACCGCGGGCGGGCCGCTGCTGCTGCCGGCGACCGGCGCGCGCATCGAGCTGCCCGGCGCGGCCAACCAGATGTGGAGCGTGAACGGATCGGCGGTCGCCAAGTCCGACGGCACCCACGTCTACAAGGACATGCTCTCGCGCTGGGTGCGCGGCGAGTTCCAGGAGAGCGTGCGCATCCAGATGGGCGATCTCAGCGACGGGTGCCCGGAGTGGCTGTCGCTGGTGGCCAGCGGCGGGAGCTTCGGAGGGCGCCTGGAGCTGTCCGGCGAGGCCGGCGGCGGTCTCTACGGCACCGCTGCGTGGGCCGTGTTCGAGTCCAAGCCGCGCGTCGCGGTGTGCGCAGAGAGCGGCCGCTACCGCCTCAACGTCCTGATCGAGGAGCGCCCGCAGACCGATCCCAAGCTGGACGAGGCCAAGGCCCGCGGCCTGCTGGCCTCCCACCGCGCCCTGATCCAGACCTTGCTCGAGGCCTGGCAGCGCGGCGCCGATGACGACGCCAGGCCTGCCCACGACCCGCGCCTGCTCGCGGTCGCCCTGCCCGGACCCCGCAAGGTGCATCTGCCGGCCTCGGGGCTGGACCTGAACATCCCGGACGACGGCCTCTTCTGGGACATGGTGGCGGCCGAAGGCGACGGCGACGGTCTCGACTCACTGACCTTGCGCGTCCCGGCGGCCACGATGACCGACATCTATCTCGAGCCGGTCGCCACACGCAGCGATTGCGCCGGCCTCATCCAGGAGGTAGCGCAGGCCGAGGCCACCGGGTCCACGTCCCAGAGCCCCCCCAATCTGCCCACGGGCTGGCACCCCACCGTGGCGCGATTCAGCGTCGACCCCGGCAGCCAGACCCTGGTGCTGTGCCACTCCGGTTCCAACCGCGCGGTGCTGGCCTACGTCGTGGACCGCGCGCCGGTGCAGGACCTCGCGCGATACGTCCTGGTGCTGGGTGCCATCGCCCGGGCCAGCGACTCGGGCGTGAGCGCGCCCAAGGTGACGCCGCCGCCGGCGCGGGCCACGCCGCCGCCGACCCCCGAGCCGCGCCCGGTGGTCCGCCGCGAGACGCCGCCGCCGCCGCCGCCGACCCCGTCCGGGCGCCGCTCCACCAAGCACTTCATGGGCTGGTGGGAGACCGAGGTGGCGCTCAGCCACCGCGACTCGCCGCGCGACAAGTCGGACTACCCCGACACCCGGGTGACCTACCTCGGCGCCGGCATGGGCTTCATGAACGCGCAGATCTCGGGCTTCTCCTGGAACTGGCGGCTGGCCGCCGGCGGCAGCTTCGACTGGCGGGGCGCCTTCGGGCCGCGCCACAACACCCCGGAGTTCGGCGGGCAGCACTGGTACCTGGACGCCGACGTCGGCTTCGGCTTCGGCATGGGGCGCAGCCTGTCGCTGACCTTCAGCCCGGGCTGGCACGCCACCAGCGGCCCCATCACCCGCAACGCCGGCTTCGTCGCAGGCCTGATGCTGCTGCACGCGCCGCCGGACGACGAGGCGCTGGCCTGGTCGCTGCGGGTGACGCCGGTCTTCCTTATGACGCGGAACAACCAGAACCTGATGGCGCCGCTCCAGGCCGAGTTCCGCCTCTTCGTCGGCGGCGCGCTCTCGCTGGGCGTGGAGTTCCAGTACATCGACCCCGACGCGGACACCAAGAAGACGCCGGCCAAGGCCTGGGCGACCATCTTCAAGTTCGGCGTGGGCTTCCGCTCGAGTCGCTCCAACTGACGGCGCTCCAGCGCTGGCGAGGCCGCCCTCGCGGCTTCGTCAGCGCGGCCCGCCGCCCGAGAACGCCATCAAGAGCCCGCTGATGCCACGGGTGGCGTCGCGGATGGCCTCGTCGCGGCTCAGGGTCCCGTCCAGCCAGCGCGCCAGCACCGCGCGACCGGCGGCCACCAGCATGCGCGCCACCGTCTCCACCTCGCGCTCCGAGGCGCCGGTGGCCTGCTGGATGTGCGGACGCCAGGGCTCGAGCATCTTCGCCTGAATCTCGCCGCCCACCCGCGCGATCTCCGGGTCCGGACCGCCCGAGTCGAGCAGGTTCCACGCGCCCGCCCCCTTCACCTCGATGGTGTCGCACACCGCGCGCACGAAGAGCGCCGCCGCCTCGGCGACCGTCCCGCCCAGGAGCCGGCCCGACGCCTTGAGGAAGCGCTCCTCCAGCGCCAGCTCGAAGTCCTCCATCAGCGCCAGGATCAGCGCGCGACGGTTCGGGAAGAAGCGGTACGCCACCGGCCGCGTCACGCCCGCCGCCGACGCCAGCTCGGTCATCTGCAGCGCGTCCACGCCGCCCGCCTCGAGCAGCTCGGAGGCGACCGCGAGGAGCTGGGTACGCCGCGCCTCGGGCGGCAGCCGCGATGCGCTGCGGCGGGCCGTCGAGCGCCGCTTGCGGGTGCGGCCGGGCGGGGCTTCTGCGTCAGACACCGGCGCATCCTAACCGGCTGTGTCATCCGCCGCACGTCGCGCCGCTACTTGTCACCATGGATTGCGTTAATTTACACTCCGTAAAGCTGGATACTCGACCGCCCAGGACCGACCCATGGCCGTCCTCCTCATGCTGCGCCGCGCCCACCGGGCCCTGCGGGGGACCTACCTGGACCACCTGCCGGGCTCCGACGCCCCGGGCGAGCTGGTGCACCTGCTGCGCGACCCCTTCCGCTTCCTGCACGAGCGCTTCGAGCGCCACGGCAACGTGTTCCGGACGCGCCTCGCGCTGCCGGTGGTCTTCCTGGTCGGCGAGGAGGCCAACCGCACGGTGATGCTGACGCGGCGCGACGCCTTCGCCATGGGCCGCGGCTACCACCTGACCGCCGTGCGGCGCGTGTTCGAGGGCTCGATCATGCTGGAGGACGGCGAGCAGCACGCCCGCACTCGCGCCGTGCTGACGCCGGCCGTGGGGCACCTGGCGCTGCGCGAGTCCTCCGATCGCGTGCATGCCATCTGGTCGCGCATGCTCGACGGCGTCGACCGCGTGGGCGGCGAGGACTGCTACGGGCTGGCGGAGCGTGGCACCTTCGATGTGGCCGCCAACGCGCTGACCGGGCTGGACCTCGGCCGCGAGACCGAGAGCTTCCGCCCCCGCTTCGAGCGCCTCATCGACGGCATCATGGCGCCGACGCCGTACCGCGTGCCCTTGGGGCGGCTGGACCGCGCCATGGGCGCCCGCGCCGAGCTGATGCGGCTTCTGCGCCCCCGGGTCGAGGCGGCGCGCCGGGCCGAGCCTTCGGGCCTGGTCGGCCAGCTCGCCCACGCCCGAGACGCCGACGGCCAGCCGCTCGAGACCGACGCGATCATCGGCCAGCTCCTGCTGCTCTTCTGGGCCGGCTACGACACCACCGCCAGCGCGGGCGCCTGGGTGCTGCACGTGCTCGCCCGTCGGCCTGACTGGCAGCAGCGGCTGCGCGACGAGGTGCGCGACCGCCTGGGCACCGAGCCCGTCGGCCCCGACGACGCCCGCGCCCTGCCCCAGCTCGGCTGCTTCCTCTCGGAGATCGAGCGCATGTACCCCAGCGCGCTCTTCTTCCCGCGGGTCACCGAGGAGGACGTCTCGCTGCTCGGCCACACCCTGCCCCGCGACACGCCCGTCTTCTACTCGCCCTACCTGAGCCATCGCGACCCCGAGGCCTTCGACCACCCCAACGCCTTCGACCCCGATCGCTGGGACTCGGAGCGCTCGCCCAAGCGCGCCCGCACCGCGCTGCTGGTCGGCTTCGGCAGCGGCCCGCGGGTGTGCCTGGGCAAGGCCTTCGCCAAGCTGCAGCTTCGCATCCTGGTCGCCGAGGCGCTGCGCCGCTACCGTCTGGAGCCCGACCCCGGCGCGCGCTTCACGGTGCAGGGCCTGCCGGTGCACCACCCCAACGGGTCGCGCGTGCGCTTCCGCCCGCTCTGACCTGCCCCCCCTGCCCTGCCGGGCCCCCTGCAAACCCCACCCAGCCTCCGGAGCCCTCGCCCATGCACACCGCCCTCGCCCGTCGCCTCGGCCTGCGTCTGCCCATCTTCGGCTTCACCCCCTCGCCCGAGGTGGCCGCCGCCATCACGCGCGCCGGCGGCATGGGCGTCCTGGGGGCGGTCCGCTACACCCACCCCGACCAGCTCGAGGAGGCCCTGGTCTGGATGGACGCCAACACCGACGGCAAGCCCTACGGCGTGGACGTCGTCATGCCCATGAAGTACGTCGGCGACGACAAGCTGGACTCGCTGGGCGACATGATCCCGGAGGCCCACAAGCGCTTCGTCGACGACGTGCTGCAGCGCTTCGGCGTGCCCGAGCTGCCCGAGGGCGCCGACACCCCCGGCGGCATCACCGGCTGGATGCACGCGTTTGCGCGCGCCCAGGTGGACGTGGCGCTCAGGCACCCGATCCGGCTTCTGGCCAACGCCCTGGGCTCGCCGCCGGCCGACATCGTCGCCGAGGCGCACGAGCACGGCGTCCTGGTCGCGGCGCTGGCCGGCAAGGCCGAGCACGCCAGAAGCCACACCGAGGCCGGCGTCGACATCGTGGTCGCGGTGGGCCACGAGGCGGGCGGCCACACCGGCGAGATCACCACCATGGTGCTGGTGCCCGAGGTGGTCCGGGCGCTTCCCGACACGCCGGTGCTCGCAGCCGGCGGCATCGGCTCGGGCGCCCAGATCGCCGCCGCGCTGGCCATGGGCGCGCAGGGCGTCTGGCTCGGCTCGGTGTGGCTGACCACCCAGGAGTACCGCCTCGAGCCCGCCCAGCCGAGCGGCTACAGCGTGGTCACCGAGAAGCTCCTCGAGGCGACGTCCTCGGACACCGTCCGCTCGCGGGTCATCAGCGGCAAGCCCGCCCGCATGCTGCGCACCCCCTGGACCGAGGCCTGGGAGGCCAAGGACTCTCCCGGCACCCTCCCCATGCCACTCCAGGGCCTCCTGGTCGCCAACGCCGAAGCCCGCATCCGCGCCGCCCAGTCCCGCGAGCTCATGGGAACCCCCGTGGGGCAGATCGTCGGTGCCATGAACCAGGTCGAGTCCGTCGCCGACCTCATGTCCCGCTTCGAGCGCGAATTCGAAGAGGCCACCGACCGCCTCCTCGAGCTCCGCGGCTGAGCGTCGGTGCCGGTCGACTCCCACTTGCTCGTCCACGGCGTCCGCGACACGCTGAGGTCGTGGCTGCTCCCCTGGGCCACCACCGGACGTGCAGAGGCGACGTGGAAGCTTCGAGAGGCGGGCGATCGACGTGGGTTCCGGAGGTCAGGCGCTCGATCGTCTCCTTGGCCCTGCTGCTGACGGCGTGCGGCGGCGCCACCGAAGGGGCGGCCGATGCCGGCTCGAACAGGGACTCCGAGACCGACGGCGTCGCGCTCAGCAATGGCGACTCGGCCGACCCGACGCGCCCATGCGGCCTGCTAGGCGTGCCCTGCCCCGCGGACTTCAAGTGCACTCGGCTCCCCATCCAGTACTGGGCCAACGACATCTGGGAGTTCTGCTACCGCGCGTCCGACAACGCGGTGTACGTCCCCGCTGGGACGTTCATCCAAGGCTGTGCGGTCGCCGAATATGAAGACGGTGCCTATTGTCAGTTCGTTGTGAGCAAGAAGCCGCGCGCCGTGACGACCCCCGAGTACCTCATTCAACGTACCCCGGTGACAGTCGGGCAGTACCAGCAGTGCGCGGACGACGATCCAGCCTCGTGCCCGCCATTCCCTACTCCCCCGCCGGAGGTACTCGCAGAGACACCCTACTGGCACGACGTCGCCGTGGGGCAAATGACCCGAATTTCCGAGGAAGGGGCGAGAAGCTACTGCCAGTGGCTCGCGACCCAGTCAGAGACTCGCTGGCGCCTGTGCTCGGAGTCAGAGTGGGAAAAGGCTGCCCGCGGCGACTGCCGAACCCTCGACGCCGAAGGCGATCTGGATCTCTGCGCACAGCGCATTCGCACCTGGCCGTGGGGCGAGGGCCAGCCGACGTGTGCCTATGCGCCCAATGTCCAGGATTGCGAGTACTACCGCGACAACTACGCGTATGCCATGCCGGTGGGGTTGATCGACACTGCAGCAAGCGCCTATGGGGTGCTCGACACGTGGGGAGGCTTCCCGGAACTCGTCGCCGACTGCGTGCCCGACAACGAATTCGACACGCCGGGCTATCCTCCAACCGACGGCAGCGCGTGGCTCGAGGACTGCGCCATGAATAGCGGAGTCGATCCTCCGCACCCGATCGGCATCGCCCGCAGCGGCGGGTACCGGAATGAGTACTCCAACACAATTCCTCTCTCGCATTTGCGCGCCACGTACCCCGGGTATGCCGTCGAACAGTTCCGCTGCTGCGCGGAATTCACGCGGTAGACCGGCCCGAAGGGGGCGAGCGCCGTCTCGCGCCGCCGCCGAGGCGACGAGCGGCCCCCTGGACGCGCTCACCGGCGCGGTGCCGGTCCCGGTGCCGGCCTCGGTGTCGGTCTCGGTGCCGGTCTCGGTGCCGGTCTCGGCCTCGGCCTCGGTCTCGGTCTCGGTGCCGGTCTCGGCCCCGGCCTCGGTCTCGGCCCCGGTCTCGGTCCCGGTGCCGGTCTCGGCCCCGGCCTCGGTCTCGGCCCCGGTCTCGGTCTCGGCCCCGGTCTCGGCCCCGGTCTCGGTCTCGGTCTCGGCCTCGGTCCCGGTCTCGGTGGCCCCGGCCTCGGTCTCGGTGGCCCCGGCCGCTCTGCGCGGGTATGCTGCGCCGCCTTCGGGGAGGGTGCGCATGCACGGCTGGTGTGGGGCATGGAGGCGGCTCGTGGCCGCGGCGCTGCTGGCGGCGCTCGCGGGCGCTTGCGATGACGGCTCCGCGGGGTTGCCCACCGATCGCTTCGTGACCGCGTTCGACGCGACGCAGACCGGGTGGCTGCTCAGCGTCGCCGGGACCAGCGACTCGGACCTCTGGGTCGCCGGGGGCAAGCCCGGCGCGGGGCTGATGCGACACTTCGACGGCAGCGAGTGGAGCGACGTCACGCTGCCCCAAGGCACCCCGCTGCTCGACTGGGTGCACGTGTGGGGGCCCGACTCCGCGCTGGTCGTCGGGGATCTGGGCACCGTGCTGGTCTGGGACGGCGCGACGTGGACACCCGAGACGACGCCTACGACCCAGAATCTGTGGGGCGCCTGGGGGCCCTCGCCCGACGACGTGTGGGCCGTCGGCGGCAACAGCGTCAACGACGACGACGCGACGATCCTGCGCCGCGACGCGGGAGGCTGGCACGCCGAGACGCTGCCGACCCTCGCGCGCCCGGGCGTCAACGCGTTCTTCAAGGTGTGGGGCACCAGCGCCAGCGACGTGTGGGTGGTCGGCCGCCGTGGCGCCATCCTGCACTGGGATGGCGCGTCCTGGACGGAGTTCGACGCCGGCACGGGCCAGGACCTCATCGCCGTCTGGGGCACCGGTCCCGACCATGTCGCCGCCGTCGGCGGTCGCAACAACGGCATCCTGGCCACCTGGAACGGGCAGACCTGGACCTCGAAGAACCTGGGCGCCATGCCCGGGCTGAACGGGGTCTGGATGCGCAGCCCCGACGCCGTCCATGTGGCCGGCGCCCGCGGCACCCTGGTCACACTCGGCTTCGACGGCAGCGTGCGCCAGGACCGCACCCTGAACACCGAGACCGACGTCCACGCCGTCTTCGGCCTCCCTTCGGGCCGGATCACCGGCGTCGGAGGCAACTTCCTCTTCAGCAACGGCCCCTACGAAGGCATCGCGGTGTGGCGCCAGCTTCCCGCCGGAGAATGACATGAGCACGCGCACCTGGACCTCGCTGGCGCTGGCCGCCGCCCTGCTCGCCGCCTGCGGCGACAGCGACGGCACCAACGGCTTCGCCTCCCCCGCCAAGGACTCCAGCGCCTCCGCAGACGCCACCTCGGACACGGCCCCCGACTCAGCAACGGACTCGGTCACGGCCCCGGACTCGGTCACGGACTCGGTCACGGACTCGGTCACGGACTCGGACACGGCCACGGCCCCGGACTCGGCCACCGACACCGACACCGCCGCCGACACCGCCCCCCAGTGCCCGGCCCCCACCGGCCTCCGCCCGCCCCGCCTCAGCGAGCACGCCGGCGCCTACGACCCGGTCCGCCGCCACTTCGTCATCCTCGGCGGCAGCACGGCCGCCTCGGTGAACTGCGACTTCCCGGCCTCCACCTTCGAGCCCACCACCTGGATCTACGACGTCGACTGCGGCGACTGGCGCAGCGTCACCACCGCCGGGCCGCCGCCCCGCACCCGCCACGCCGCCGCGCTGGCCGGCGGCGCGCGCCAGCAGCTCGTCATCTACGGCGGCCGCTACCGCCCACCGAACACCGCGGCCTACACCCTGCGCGACGACGTGTGGCTCTTCGACCTGGCCACCGAGACCTGGCAGGAGCTGCCCACCAAGAGCGGCCCCGCCCCGCGCATCAACCCGGCCATGGTCTGGGACCCCGACGCCGACCGCCTCATCCTCTTCGGCGGCAACGCGTCCACCTCCGGCACGGCCTACGTCAGCCTGAACGACACCTGGACGCTGGACCTCACCACCGGCACCTGGACCGAGCTGGCCACCACCGGCAAGCCCTCGCCGCGCCTCTTCACGGCGGCGACCTGGGACCCCTCCCGCAAGCGCCTGGTCATCTTCGGCGGCGGCGACAACAGCTCGTTTCTCGACCCCTCCGGGATCTTCGACGAGCTCTGGGCCATGACCCCGACGACCACCACCGGCGCGTGGACCCAGCTGGGCGCTGCCTCGCCGACCCGCCCGCAGGCGCGCTTCTGGGCGGGGATGGTGGCCGACCTCACGCGCGACCGCTACCTGATGTTCGGCGGCCACGACAACGCCGCGCTCGGCAACCGCAACGATCTCTGGGCCTTCGACCCCGCCGGGGACACCTGGTCGAAGGTCAGCGCGGGCGACGTGTTCAACAAGGGGCCGAGCGGCACCTGCAACTTCCCACCCGACTTCACGGTGGTCGACGCCGACGCCCCCGAGCGCCGCGAGGCCCAGGTCTTCGCTGCCGGTGACGGCGAGGCCTTCCTGATGGGCGGCAAGACGGACTGCGGCGCGGTGGACGACCTCTTCCGCCTGGACCTCGGCACCGACACCTGGACCGAGGAGGTCTCGGCCACGGTCGGCGAGAGCTGCGTGCGGGCGGGCGGCGTCGGGTGCAAGAGCCTGTGCTTCTGAGGCGCCCCGGCGTCTGGCTCGCCGCCGGGCTGCTGGCCCTGGTCGCGCTGGCCTGCGATCCGGCGCGCGTCGGCTCCGACGCCACCGCGGACTCCGACGCGGCGGTCGGGCGTGCCGACGCGCCCGACGCGAGCGCGAGCTTCGACGCGGCCGAGCTGCCGGAGTCACCCGACGCGACCCTCGAGGACGCCCCCGACGCGGCCGACGCCCCACCCGAAGCTGAGCCGCTCTTCGCCGTGGGCACCAACCCTTTCGGCGTCTCGAGCCCGGCGCAGTTCGAGGCGCTGACCGACGGCGGCCCGCTCGAGGTCCAGCTCGGCAGCCAGGGCGCCTGGATGGTGGTGCTGGCGGTGCGGACCGCCGGCATCCTCAGCGGCAAGCTCGACCTGGAGGCCCGCCTGTGGGTGGGGGGCGTCGACGCCGGCGGCGTGATCCGCACAGGGCTGCAGCCCGTCCCGGGCGGCGACGGGTACGTGTACCTCTACAGCCTGCCGCTCATCGTCGATGGGCCGGAGATCGCCGGGTCGGCGGCCAACCTGGTCGTGGACGCGACGGGCTCGGGCGGCGGCGAGGCCCACGCCAGCCTGGAGCTGGAGCTGACGGGCGGGCGCTGACGAGGCGACGCCGCGATCAGCCGGGCGAGAGCTCGTAGAGCCAGCCCCACCCCGTATGCAGGATGAGGTGGGCGTGGGGGCTGCGTGACAGCCGCCTGGCCAGGCCCGGGTAGCCGCGGGCGACGACGGCGAAGCGGGCGCCGAACACGTCGCGGATGACCGGGGCCGGATCGTTGGGCTCGTCGGCCGAGACGCCGGTGATCCAGAGCCACATGCCGAAGCGGGCCGGGTCGGCGAAGGCCAGGTAGTTGGGGTCCAGGCCGTTGACGTAGCGCGTGCCGGCGTCGTTCCAGAACAGGAAGACGAAGTCCTCCCAGGTGGTGTTGAAGGCGATGTCGTCGGGGCGGGCGCGCTGGCGCAGGGCATCGGCGATGGCGGCGTACTTCGAGGGGACGAACTCGGAGCGCGCGCGGGCCACGGCCAGGCCGAGGCCTCCCTCGACCAGCACCACGAGGGCCATGACGGCCACCAGGGCGCGCCGGAGCGCCGGGCGAGCAGGCGCGGTGGCGAAGGCGTCGCGGAGGCACACGCCGCCGGCGAGCACGGCCAGCGGCGCGTAGTACTCGGCGAAGCGCCAGGCGCGCGTGTAGAGCGCGAAGGTGGTGGCCGCGGTGAGCAGCCAGAGCAGGGCCTCCGCAGAGGGGCGCGTGCGCCGCCAGGCCAGCGCCACGAGCCCCGCCAGCAGCGTGAGGTGAGCCGGCCATGCCTCGCGCAGGATGTGCGGCAGGCCGGGCACCAGCCACTCGCTGCCGACCACGACGGCGTTGGGGTTGCTGGTCTTGTAGAGGGTGTGGAAGAAGAGGTAGTCGAGGTTGGCTGGGAACCAGGGCGTGACCATCAGCCCGGCGAGGAGGCCGGCCGCCACCGCCAGCGGGGCGCGGTAGTCGAAGCGGCGCTCGGTCACCGCGACGACGCCCAGGTGGAGCGCCGTGAAGGGCACCAGGATCATCGCGCCGTGGTACGAGAGCATGAAGGCGAAGGCGACCGCGAAGAGCAGCACGGGCTTCTTGCGGGCCATGGCGAAGAGCGCCAGGACCATCAGGACCAGCGCCAGGTTCTGGGCGCGCAGCATGAGGAGGCGGCCGGGCATGATGAGGGCGCCGGTGCACGCCAGCAGGGCCATGAGCGGCGGCCAGGGGATGCGCAGCGCCATCGCGATGGCGGTGAGGGCGGCGGGGACGGCCGCCGCGGTGACGACGAGCCCCCAGCGCAGGCCGTCGAAGAGATCGCCGAACCAGGTGAAGGGCACCAGCAGCACGTGCCAGAGCCAGTGGTGGTCAGGGCCGTGCTCGCCCAGCACGGTGAGCGGCAGCCAGCGGATGTCGACGAAGGGGCCCTCGCGGGCGAGCCACTGGGCGACCTTGATGTGGTAGTAGCCGTCGATGGTCACGGTGGCCGGCGCGGTGAGCACCAGCGGGCCCAGCACCAGCATCACCAGGGCGAAGACGCCTGCCGGGATGAGGAGCCGCCGCCATTGCAGCACGCGACGCGCGGGATGGGGAGCGGAGGGTTCCACGGCCGGGTGAGGCCCCTGGGGCGAGGTCGGCGAAGCGCGCGACCGGACGTCGCGGCCGCGTGGGCAGGGTGTGCCGAGTGGCGCGCGGCCGCAAGGATGTCGGTCGGCGACGGCCGCTCGGCGCGTCGGGGCCGCAGGTGACCGGGCAGCCGGCGCCCGACGGAGCGTTCCAGCCGGCCGCCACTCGCGGCGAGGTGTGGGGCTATGTGCTGGGCGCCTTCGCCGTGTCCTTCGGGCTCTTCGGGCTGCACCGGGCCCTGGGCTACGAGCAGCTCTACGGCACGCCGACCGGCCCGCTGGTCTTGTGGGCGCCGGCGCTGGTGGCCGCCGTCGCGGCCGGGATGAGCCGACGCGGCGTCGTGCGATCGCTGGGGCTCCGGCCCGGGCCGTGGCCCTACTGGATCGTCGCCTTCGCCCTGCCGGCCGCTGCCCTGCTGGCCATCGACGCGGCGCTGCTGGCCGGCGGCGTGCTCGGGTTCGAGGGCGAGGTCGAGGGCCTCGACTGGGTACTGCTCACGGTCAACGTGTTCGAAGCGGCCGGCGAGGAGCTGGGCTTCCGTGGTTGGCTTGTGCCGGCGATGGCCAGCCGCCGCGGGTTCGGACCAGCCGCGCTCGCCAGCAGCGCGCTCTGGGCGCTGTGGCACCTGCCGGGCGTGCTGTGGAGCGACGTCATCGGCGGGGCCCCCCTGCTCGTGGGCCTCGCCGCCTTCGCGCTCTTCGCCCTGGGCTTCGGGACCGCGCTGGCCTGGGTGCGGCTGCGCAGCCGCAGCGTCTGGCCCGCCGTCATCGCCCACGCCACCCACAACGCCGTGCTCTTCGGCGTGCTGGCCCACACGTTTCAGCCGCGCGCGGCGAGCGCTTCCTGGCTGCGCGGCGAGGTCGGCCTGCCGCTGGTCGCCTTCTGGCTGCTCATCGGCCTGGCGTGCCTGCGCTGGCCGCCGCGACGCGCCGAGCGCTGAGCCGCCACCAGAGCCGGTCGCAGCGTCAGGCGCCCCAGACGCCCATGTCCACCAGCGTCGCCTCGCGGGACTGGTTCGGCCGGCCGTGCAGCGGGCGCAGCACCGCGTCGCCCTCGCGCGCCAGGGCCCCCTCGGGAGCCCCCGGGCAGCGATTCGACAGCGCGCAGCTCCGGCACCGCGGCGGCTGACGCACGAACGCCGACCACAGCGGGCGCCCGCCCAGGCTGAGCGGCAGGATCGGCGCCGACGCCGCCAGGTGATCGAGCAGGTCCGGCAGGTGGCAGAAGGGCACGCCGTGCACCAGCACCGGCAGGCCGGCGTCGCTGCCCACCTCGATGGCCCGGCGCGCGATGGCGGCCGCGGCCAGCAACGAGACGCCGTCGGCGCCATCCACCGCGGTGGCGACGTCCAGCACCACCGCGCGGGCGCCCAGCGCGCTGGCCTCGGCGACGTAGTGCACCGCCGAGCTCAGCTCGCCGGGTTGCGGCTCGACGTGGAACACCCACGGGATGCCGGCCTCGCCCAGCACGTCGGCGGCGGCCGCGCGCAGCTCGCCGGGCCCGCCGGGGACCAGCAGGGCGTGGTTGAAGCCCCGCAGGCGCGCCTTCTGCACGAAGGCCGCTCGGTCCAGCGGCGCGCCGGTGGTCTCCAGGGCGACGACCGAGAAGCCGCGGCGGCTGGCGGCCTCGAAGCCGGTCAGCAGGTCGCGCGGCGTGGTGGTGGGCTCGGGCCGCAGGGCGACGCGCTCGACGCCGCGGGCGCGCAGCCGGTCCAGCAGCTCGGGCAGCGGCCCCTCGTGGGGCGCGGGCACCGACGAGACGCCGTGGCGGGCGCGGGCGCGCACGGCCACGCCCTCGAGCTGGCGGGTGCGCTCGATGACCACGTCGCGCGTGGGCTCCTGGGTGTAGGAGCGGATGAACTGCGGCGCGAGATCGGCGAACTCGCCGCGCACCTGGACCGGGAAGAGCGTCTCGTCCCAGAACTGGATGTCGACGCCGTAGAGCTCCGGCTGCAGGTGCACGGGCGAGCCGTAGAGCAGCAGGAAGGGGTTGAGGTTGGCCTCCAGCAGATCGTGGCCCGACAGCACCTCGGGCAGCATCCGCATGTTCACCTCGTGGGCGCGCTCGGTCTCGCCGGGGTGGCCCGGGATGATGTCGAAGCTGACCCGGATGCCGTGGTCGGCGGTGCGGCGCAGCGTGTCGACCACCTCGGAGACCTCGTCGCCGCGGCCGATGACCCGCAGCATCTCCCGGTCGAAGTGCTGGACGCCGTACTTGACCAGGGTGCAGCCGGCCCGCGCGACCTTGTCGATCATCTCGGAGCTGAGGCGGTAGGGCTCCATGAAGCAGGTCCAGCGGATGCCCCACTGGCGCTCGATGAGGGCGTCCAGGAAGGTGTCCAGCCAGCGGACGTGCCCGTTGATGAGGTCGTCGTTGAACTCGAAGCTCTGGATGTCGTAGCGATCGAGCAGCGACTCCATCTCGTCGAGCACGTCCTCGACGCGGCGCTGGCGGAACTTCCGCCAGTTGAACTTCTCGGTGCAGAACGAGCAGTCACGGATGCAGCCACGCGACGTGATGAGCGGCAGGTACTGGTCGCGCGGCATCCCGACGAAGGACGGGCGCGGGACGGAGTGCACCAGGAGGTTCGCGGTGGGCAGGGTCTCGACGCCGCGGCCGTCGGGGCCGCGCAGGGTGGCGCCGCCGATGCCCTCGAGGGATTGCCCACGGGCGGTGCGGCGGGCGATCTCGACGACCCGCACCTCGCCCTCGCCGTAGACCACCGCGTCGGCCGCGCCCAGGCGCACCATCAGCTCGCGCACCGGCTGGAGCTGCGCCGAGGGGCCGCCCATGACGACGCGGGTGCCGCGCTCGCGCAGCACGCGGCCGAGCGCCGTGGCGTAGTAGAGGTTCGAGTCCCACAGGGTCAGCAGCGCCAGGTCCAGCGGCGGCAGGCGGTCGGCGTCGAGGCGCGCGCGGGCCAGGATGCGGTCGGCCAGCGGGGCGTCGGCCATGGCGTCGCGGCGGCCCAGCTCCAGCAGGAGCGGCAGCTCGGGGCCGAAGAAGCCGCCCTCGTCGGGCGAGAAGCCGTGGGCGACCAGCTCGCCCTGGAGGTCCGGGTCCTCGCGCCGCACGGCCGCGTTGATGTCGTGGTAGGTCGGCTCGAAGCCGGCCTCGCGCAGCGCGCCATTGAGGTAGGCGAGCCCCAGCGGCGTGAACGAGCCGCGCTCGCCGAACGCTGGGACGAGGACCAGACCGATGCTCGGGTGTGCCTGTCCCAATCGCTCCCTTCGGGGCCTCTGGTGGAGGCCCGGATCGCGCCCCGGCCCCCATGGCGGTCGCGATGACGGCGGCCTCGAGGCCACCGGCCGCGCCATGATAGGCCACGTTGGATCACCCGCTCAACTGCGGGGCGCCGGCGCACGACACCCTCGTCGGTATTGCGCCGAGGCGGGCGCTTCGTTGCGTGCACCCCGACAGGTCGGTAGCATCGGCTCTCACGACGGCCACACCGTCTCCCGGGGGTAACATGGAGCAGTCGACGCGGGATCGGGCCTACGATCCGCAGAAGCCTCGCGACGCGAACGAGGATCGGCTCGAGTCCCAGACCGCGCGCATCCTGTTGGAGTGCAACTTCCGCTGCCCCTTCTGCTTCGCCGCCTGGCACGAGGAGAAGGAGAAGCCGTCCGACGCGGTGATGAACACCGCCGGCAAGGACTGGCGCGGCTACATGCAGAAGATGCGTGAGCGCGGCTACGAGCGGCTGACGATCTCGGGCGGCGAGCCGACCATCCACCCGGACATCCTGCCGCTGGTGCGCTTCGCGAAGTCGCTGGGCTTCAAGTCCATCGAGCTGCAGACCAACGCGTCGATGGCCACCGCGGACAACGTGCGCAAGCTGGCCAAGGCGGGCGTCACCGACACGCTGGTGTCGCTCCACAGCCACCGCGAGGACGTCTTCGACCGCATCACGGTGACCGAGGGGGTGTTCGACACGGTGGTGAAGGGCATCAAGCTCTTCATCGCCGAGGGCGTGAACGTGATGCTCAGTCACGTCATCATCAAGTGGAACGTCGAGGACCTGGTCGAGTACGTGCGCTTCTGCAAGCGCGAGTTCCCCGGGATGCGTGAGATCCTGTTCTTCTCGATGCAGCCCGAGGCGCGGGCGCGGAAGAACATGCACATCTGGCCGCACCTTCCGCGCGTGAAGGAGAACTTCGCGGCGGCGCTCGACGAGTGCGTGAAGCTGGGCGTCGAGTTCCGCGTGGACAGCCAGGAAGGCTACCCGATGTGCTTCGTGACCGGTCACGAGCACCGGGTGGACCTGCACGACATCACCGACCCCGAGGGCACCTTCGGCAAGGATCTCAGCGCCTTCCGCGTCATCGAGCGCAAGAAGGTGAAGCTGCCGCGCTGCAAGGACTGCTTCTTCGAGCCGGCGTGCTACGGCTTCTGGGAGGGCTACTTCATGCTCTTCGGCCACGACGGCATCGAGCCGGTGGCCCGCACCGAGCGGCTGGCGCAGCTCTTCCCGGAGCTGGACCGCGAGCGCGCGCCCGACGAGGAGAGCGCCGACATCCTGCGTGTGCGGAAGAAGAACCAGCACACCTGGCTCGAGGGCGAGACGCTGGAGCGCTTCCCCATGCCGTGGCGCGAGGGCAAGAAGGCGGCGCAGGAGATCCTCTGAGGGCCCCCGCCGGCGCTACTCGGCGCTGACCTCGATGAAGCGGGCCACCGTGCCGGCCGGGTCGCGCACGTCGAAGTAGCGGCCCCACTCGACCGTGCGCACCTCGCCGACGGCGTCGCCGGCCCGGCTGGCCATGAGCTGGTGCACCTGGTCGAGCTCGGGCAGCTCGAAGACCACCACCGCGTTGCGGGTCAGCCCCGGCAGCTCGGGCAAGGCGCCCGGCGTGGTGTAGCCGAGCTTGCACGTGCCGTAGGTGAAGACGACGAAGCCGCCCTCGCCCGCCTCCTTCCAGGTCACCTCCTCGAAGCCGAGCCGCTCCTTGTAGAACTCGCGCAGCGCAGCCACGTCCTCGACCACCAACAGCGGCATCCCCCGCCCGGCCCCGTCCGCCATCTCTCGACCTCCGTGTTCAGTATTCGCCGCCGCTCGCCGGATGCTCCGGGGCGACGAGGGTGAGTCCCGGGAAATCCGTCGGGTCCGGGAACATGAAGGCGCCTGCGCCGTCCTCGGGCAGGGCGCCGACGAGCTGCCGCAGCAGCGGTCTCCGGGCCGCCGGCTTGGCGGCGATCGCGTCGAGCAGCGCCGCCGGCGGCAGCACGTAGTCGACGACGCGGTGCCAGACCGGCGTGTAGGCGTAGTAGAGCGCGCGGCGCGGGATCGCCATGTGGTTCCAGGCGGTCGAGTGCCACAGCGCGTTGTGGAAGAGCACCGCCGTGCCGGGCGCCACCTCCAGCGCCCGGGCGCCGGGCAGCGCGCCGCGGGCGTCGGGCGGGGGGCTCTGGTGGAAGGGCACCCGGTGGCTGCCCGGGACCACCACGAGCTGGCCGCGGTCGGGGCCGCGCAGGTCCTCCAGGAAGATGCCCGCCCGGCAGATCACCAGGGGCCGCCGCTCGCCGACGGCCGGGTACGAGAAGGGACGCGGGCCGTCCTCGTGCCACACCATCGGCCCGGCGCCCGGCGAGATGACCGTCACCGACGAGCCCATCACCTGGATGGCGCCGCCGAGCAGCGCCAGCACGTAGGGCAGGATGCGCGGGTGGTCGATGTGATCGAGGAAGAGCGGATCGCGATCCACCAGCGGCCGCAGATCGCCGCGGTCGGGCAGCGGCAGCCGATCCAGCGCCGCGTTCGCCGCCGCGACCTCGCCCGGGCTCAGCGCGCCCTCGATGGCGAGGTATCCGTCGCGCTCGAACGCCGCGCACACCGCGTCCACGAACCCGCGAGAGAGCGGCCGATCCAACGACGGTGGGGGCGGGAGCGTCATCCGAGACGGAGCATAGCCCGGCGCCTCGGGCATGGACAATCGGTCTCGGCCCCGGCCCCGGTCTCGGCCTCGGTCCCGGCCCCGGCCCCGGACTCGGCCCCGGTCTCGGCCCCGGCCCCGGCCCCGGCCCCGGTCTCGGTCTCGGTCCCCGGTCTCGGCCTCGGCCTCGGTCTCGGTCTCGGCCTCGGTCTCGGCCCCGGCCCCGGCCCCGGCCTCGGCGCCGGTCTCGGTCTCGGCCTCGGTCTCGGTCTCGGCCCCGGTCTCGGCCCCGGCCTCGGTCTCGGTCTCGGCCCCGGCCCGGACCCGGCCCCGGCCTCGGCCCCGGCCCCGGCCCCGGCCCCGGCCTCGGCCCCGCCAACCGAGTCCGGCACCTCCTTCGGCCATCGACGCGGAACCTGCGGATGCGTAGAGTGCGCGCGTGGACTCCTCGACTTCAGGGTCGGCGCTCTCGGCGCTGTTCGGGCCGCTGACGGCTCGGGATTTCCTGGCCGATCATTGGGATCGGTCGTGGCGGGTCGCGCACGGGCCTCTCGACCGCCTGCCCTTCTTGCGAGACCAGCCGGAGCTCTGCGATCTGGACCTGCTGTGCCGGGCTCACAACGGGCCCATCAGCGGCTACTGGATCGACGACGGCGGGGCGCTGCGCGAGCTGGACGTGGACGGGTCGCAGGCGCGGGTGCTGGCCGACGCGGGCTTCTGCTTGCTGATGATGGAGCTGGAGCGCTGGGCGGGCCCGGTGATGGGCTTCGTGCGTCGCCTCGCGGCGGAGCTGGGGCTTCCCGACGGGCACGTGCGCACCAGCGCCTTCGTGGCGCCCGCTGGCGGCGTGCTGCGCAAGCACTTCGACCCGCTGCACGTGTTCTCGATCCAGCTCGTGGGCGAGAAGACCTGGGAGCTGGCGCGCAACACGGAGATCCCGCACCCCACCGAAGGGCACAGCCCGCCCGGCGGGCTGCAGCCGGATCTCTTGCCGATCACCACCGTGAAGCCGCCGGTCGACATGCCGGCGGACGCGGAGCGCGTGCTGATGAAGCCGGGATCGGTGCTCTTCCTGCCGCGAGGCGAGTGGCACGCGACGCTGGCCGGCACCGCCAGCATCTCGCTGTCGATCGGCTACGAGCCGCCGCCCTGGGTGGACGTGGTGCTGGCCGGCCTGCGCACGCACCTGCTGGGCGACGCCGGCTGGCGCGAGTCGGCCTGGACCGGGCGCGGCGACGCCGCCCGGCGAGCGGCGGCGGTGGCGCGGCTCAGAGAGCTCCTGCCGACGCTGGGCGCGGCCGGACAGGCGCTGGACCCGGCGGCGCTGCTGGACGCGCTCGAGCGCAACGACCGCTCCTGAGACCGCGCGGCGCTGCTTCACCGAACCCGCGGACACGCCCCCTCACCGTGAGGCCCCGATGATCGCCGCCACCCCCGCCGACGTGCTCTTCGCGCGCTCGCAGATGGCCACGTCCCTCGGCTTCCACATCATCTTCGCCTCGGTCGGCATCGCCATGCCCCTGCTCATGGTGCTCGCCGAGGCCATCTGGCTGCGCACCGGCGACCCGGGCTACCGCGATCTCGCCAGACGCTGGGCCAAGGGCACCGCCGTCTTCTTCGCCGTCGGCGCCGTCTCCGGCACGGTGCTCTCCTTCGAGCTGGGCCTGCTCTTCCCCGAGTTCATGGCCCGCGCCGGCGCCATCATCGGCATGCCGTTTTCCCTCGAGGGCTTCGCCTTCTTCACCGAGGCGATCTTCCTGGGCATCTGCCTCTACGGCTGGGAGCGCGTCCGCCCCGCGGCGCATCTGGCCGCCAGCGCGATGGTCGCGCTCTCCGGCGCGCTCTCGGCGCTCTTCGTGACCCTGGCAAACGCTTGGATGAACGCCCCCACGGGCTTCCGCCTCGACGCCTCGGGCGCCATGGTCGACATCGACCCGCTGGCCGCGATGGCCAGCCCCTTCGCCCTGCACGAGGTCGTCCACACCCTCCTGGCGGCCTACATGGCCACCGCCTTCGCCGTCGCCGCCATCCACGCCCTGGGGCTCTTGCGCGACTCCGCCTCCGCCTTCCACCGCCGCGCCCTCACCCTGGCGCTGGCCCTCGCGATCCCGGCCGCCCTCGCCCAGCCGCTGGTCGGCCACTACGCGGGCCAGCAGATAGCCACCCTCCAGCCGGCCAAGCTGGCCGCCCTCGAGCAGCTCGAGACCACCCAGGCCGGCGCCCCGCTCACCCTGGGCCCCCTCAGCATCCCTGGCGGCCTCTCGCTGCTGGCCTTCAACGACCCCGACGCCGTCGTCACCGGCCTCGACGCCTTCGCCCCCGAGGACCGCCCGCCCGCCATCGTCCGCCCCGCCTTCCTCGTCATGGTCGGCCTCGGCACCCTCGCCGCCCTCTACGCCCTGGTCACCGCCGCGCTCTGGTGGCGCCGCCGCGCCCTGCCCCTCTCCCGCCCCTGGCTGCTCACCACCCTGGCCCTCGGCCCCGCCGGCTTCCTCGCCCTCGAGGCCGGCTGGGTCGTCACCGAGGTAGGCCGCCAGCCCTGGACCATCTACGGCATCCTCCGCACCCGCGACGCCGTCACCGCCGTCGCCCCCCTCTGGATCCCCTTCGTCACCTTCACCCTCGTCTACATCGGCCTGGCCATCGTGGTCCTCGCCGTGCTCCGCCGCCAGGTCCGCGCCGCCGCCCTCGAGGAGGCGCCCCGATGACCCTCGCCGACCTCATCGCCCTGGTCATGCTGGCGGCCCTCATCATCTACATGCTCTCGGGCGGCGCCGACTTCGGCGGCGGCGTGTGGGACCTCTTCGCCAGCGGCCCCCGCCGCGAGCGCCAGCGCCAGCTCATCGAGTCGGCCATCGCCCCCGTCTGGGAGGCCAACCACGTCTGGCTCATCCTGGTCATCGTGCTCCTCTTCACAGCCTTCCCGCGCGCCTTCGCCGTCATCCTCACCGGCCTCCACGTCCCGCTCACCCTCATGCTGCTCGGCATCCTCGCCCGCGGCTCGGCTTTCGTGTTCCGCCAGTACGGCGGCTACGACCCGCGCGGCCGCGCCCGCTGGGGCCGCGTCTTCGCCATCGCCAGCCTGGTCACCCCGGTCTTCCTCGGCGCCAGCCTCGCCACCCTGTGCACGGGCCGCCTCGCCCTCGACGGCGGCCGCCCCCTCCCCGGCACGTTGAGCGCCTGGCTGGCCCCGCTCCCCCTGGCCACCGGCGCCTTCACCCTGGCCCTGTGCGCCTTCCTCGCCGCCGTCTACCTCATCCACGAGGCCGACGATGACGCCCTCCGCGACGACTTCCGCCTCCGCGCCCTCGCCTCCGGCCTCCTCGTCGGCGCCACCGCGCTGGTCGCCGCCCTCGCCTCCTGGCACTCCGCCGCACCCTTCGCCCACGCGCTCTTCCACGCGCCCTGGAGCCTGCCGCTCCAGCTCGCCACCGGCGCCTCCGCCACCGCCGCCCTCGCCGGCCTGGCGACCCGCCGCTACGGCCTCGCCCGCGCCTGCGCCATCGCCCAGACCACCCTCATCCTCACCGGCTTCGGCCTGGCCCAGCACCCCTACCTGGTGCGCCCCGGCCTCACCTTCGCCGACGCCGCCGCCCCCGTCGCCACCTTGCGCCTGCTCGCCCCCACCCTGGCCGCCGGCGCCGTGATCCTCTTCCCGTCGCTCTACTACATGCTGCGCGTCTTCAAGCCCCGCCGCGACGCCCCGGCCGCCACACCGCCCGCCGGCGCCGCCACCCCCGACGGCCCCCCACGCCCGCCAGCCGCACGATGAGCGCGAAGAGCGCCAGCAGCGCCACCGCCGTCGTCGCGCCGACCACCAGCGTCGTCTGGCGCGCCTGGCCCAGCAGCGCGTCCGACTCGCCGAGCGAGCGCCGCACCACCAGCACCGCGCGCACCTTGTTCCGCAACCCGTAGACCCCCTGCTCGACGTCGCCGTGGCACACCTGGCAGGGCTCGTCGTTGGCGATGGGCGCCAGCACCGTCAGGATGCGCTCGCCCAACACCTCGTCCTCGCGCGTGACGAGCTGCGCCCGCTGCAGCAGGCTGTCCCAGGCGGCCGCCTCGTACTGGAAGCGCCGCGCCGGCCCCTCCCCCGCGCGGTCGATGGCGGGCAGGGCCACCTCGCGCAGCGTCTTGACCCGCTCCACCGTCCCGGGCCAGCGGTCCCGCGCCCAGGAGACGGCGTTGGTGCCGTCGAGCCGCTCCTGGACCGCCCGCCGCGTCGCGAGGTCGCTGAAGGCCAGCGTCCGGTCGGTCCGCACCACCTCGACCCCGTCCAGCTCCGTCAGCTTCCGGAGCTGCTGCACCAGCGTCCGCGCCAGGTCCGGCCTGCCCTCGAGCATGTGCATCCGGATGGCCTGCTCCAGCGTCCCGACCTCCGCCAGGGCGCCGTCGAGCAGCGCCTCGCGCACGGCCTCGCGCCCGGCGCTCAGGCTGCGCATCGCCGTGAAGCCGAAGGCCGACGCCAGCACCAGCAGGGTGGTCCCGGTCACGGCCAGGGCGGCGGCCCGCGAGCGATTGCGGGACACCCACTTCCGCACGCGCTCGCGCCGCGTCACGGGCCGCGCGGACACCGGGCGGTCCTCCAGCCACGCCTCCAGGTCGGCGGCGAGGGCCCCGGCGCTGGCGTAGCGCTCGGCCGGGTCGTGGGCGATGGCGCGGTGACAGATCGCCTCGAGATCCGGCGGCAGGGTCCAGCCCAGGTGTCGCCGCGCCGCCTGGCCCGCCGGCTCGGCCTGGCGCGTCAGGAGCTGCTCGATGGTGGTGATGGTGTCGTTGGGCGACGCCTGGGACACGAAGGGCGGGCGACCCGTGCACAGGTCGTAGAGCACCGCGCCCAGGCTGAACACGTCGCTGGGGGCCCCGACCAGGTCGTCGGCGCCGTGGGCCTGCTCGGGCGACATGTACGACGGCGTGCCCACCACGCCCGCGGCGACGCCCGCCGAGCGCTCCGCCGGGCGCCTGCGGGCGATGCCGAAGTCGGTGAGGTGGGGCTGCCCGGAAGCGTCGACCAGGATGTTTCCCGGCTTGATGTCGCGGTGCATCACGCCGCGCTCGTGCGCGTAGTCGACCGCTCGGGAGATGGTCGCCAGCACGCGCACCGCGGCCGCCAGGTCCGAGGGCGCCAGGCTGCGGTGCGCCGCCAGCATCTGATCGCGGAAGCTGCGCCCCTCGATGAGCGGCATCGCGCAGTAGAAGCGGCCGCGCTCGGCTCCGGTGTCGAAGACCGTCACGATGTTCGGGTGGTTCAGCCGCCCGGCGTCGCGGGCGTCGGCTTGCAGGCGCCTCAGCTCGTCCTCCGGCGCGTGCTCGCCGGCCAGCATCACCTTCACGGCGCAGCGCTTCACCAGGCGGCGCGAGAACGCCACGTAGACCACGCCGGTCTCGCCGCGCCCGACCTCTCGGAGCAGGTCGTAGGGCCCCAGACGGCGCAGCACGTCGGTCGACGCGTAGGGCAGCGGATCGGCGTGGTTGTCGGGCGGCGCGTCGGCGACCTCCTCACCCTCGGGCGTGACGACCACTCCGTCGAGGTAGCGTCGCAGCGCCCGGTGCGGGCCGGTGACCGGTCGACGCCCGCGCTTGCCGGTGTCGGAGACGGGCGGCGGCGGGTCGGTGAGCACCGGCAGGTCGTGGCGGGTGGGCATCTCGCTGTTCGGCGGCACCAGCGGCGCTGCCTGGGGCTGCGCGGACGGAGGCTGCGCCGCCGCCGGCTCCGGCGCAACCCTGGCGCTCGCCGGCTCGGGAGGCGGCGCGATCCGCGTCCCGCACGCCGTGCAGAACGACAACCTGGCTTCCAGCGGCGCTCCGCAGGCGGCGCACTGGGAACTCCCCATCCTGGTGCTCCGATCGTCGATCGTCGGTCGTCGGCGGCGCGTGTGCGTGGTGACGCCCTGCGGTGAGCATAGCCCACGCGCGCCGCTCACGACAGGGGGGGCGGGACGGGGACGGGCGACCCCGGTGGACGCTCAGCCGGCGGCGCCCGGGGCCCGGGCGGGCGGGTCGGCGGGCGTCAGGCGTCGCAAGAGCCACTCGGCGCCGTAGGCGTAGCCGGTGCGCTGCCAGGCGCGCCCCAGCAGCGCCGCTACCACGAAGACGGCGGCCAGGATGGCCAGGGTCTGGCCGGCGGTGAAGCTCTTCCACAGCCCCACGGCCATCGAGCCCTCGCGGAAGATGACCACGTGGGTCAGGAGCAGGGTCAGCGAGGAGCGGCCCAGGACCACCAGCGGGCCGCGGGGGCTCATCGGGCGGCGGCGCTCGAGCATGACGAAGAGCCAGAGCGTGAGCAGCACCAGGCCGCCGACCCCCAGGACGAAGGCCGGGGTGGCCGGGAAGAAGGGGATGTTGAGCTTGAAGACCCGCGGGAAGGCGGCGACGAAGGGCGCGGAGAGCGCGAAGAGGCCGACGCCCAGGCCGCCGAGCACGAAGGCGGCGGTGCCGAGGCGGGCGATGGCGTCGAGGCGATCCTCGAGCAGCGCGCGGCCCGCGGCGAGGCCGGCGAGGTAGAAGGCCAGCCAGGGGAAGATGGGGAACTGGCCCTCGAGCAGCGCCAGGCGCCAGAAGGCCCAGGGCAGCACGGGGCCACCGAAGCCGCCGCTGTAGCCGGCCATGCGTCGACCCGGCAGGTAGCCCGGCGTGTCGAACGCCGCCTGCAGCAGCGGGGTGGCGACCAGGACGGCGCAGGCGGCGACCAGCAGCGCGCGGGAGCCGAGGCGGCGCCACAGCGGCGTGGTTGCCATGCCGAAGCCCATCAGGTGCAGCACGAACCAGGAGCGCCAGCTGAACCAGTGGGGGACCATCAGGTTGAGCAGGAGGCCGAAGCCCATGACCACCAGGCCGCGGACGAGCAGCGCGCGGTCAGGGTGGTGGCGGGTGGAGGTGAAGAGCGCCGAGCCGACGCCGGCCACGGTGATGAAGGCGGGCGCGGCGCCGCCGCCGAGGGCGTTGACGGCGACCAGGCCCGGGTGGTCCCAGACCTTGGTGCCCGGCGGGACCTTCCAGAGCCACGCGCCGAGGTGCTGCTCGATCATGAGGATCACCGCGATGCCGCGCAGGGCGTCCACCGAGAGCAGGCGGCGGCGGGTGGGGCCCGCGGCGGTGGCCTGAGGCTGCGGCGCGGAGGCCTGAGCGGGGGCGTCCACCGTCACGGGCGCAGCGGCTCCGGCCCGGAGGCCGCGTCGTGGTGCCTTTGGTGCCTTTGGTGCCTTTGGTGCCTTTGGATCCTGGGGCGCGCCGTCACCGCCTCGCCTCCGCGCTGGGGACGCGCGCGAGCATGGGAGGGTTGGCCCCGAAGCGTCAACCCGCGCCCCGTTGCTTGCGCTGGCGCGCCGCCCGTGGCAATCGGCGACCGCCCACCCCGGAGCCTCGATGCCGCCAGTGTCCCCGCCCGAGATCCTCGCGCCCGCCGGCGACTGGGACACCCTGCGCGCGGGGCTGGCGGCCGGCGCGGACGCGGTCTACTTCGGGCTGGACGATGGCTTCAACGCCCGCGCTCGGGCGCAGAACTTCGTCAGCGAGGATCTGGACGCCATCGTCCGGGCCTGCCACGACGCCGGGGCGCGCGCCTACCTGACCTTCAACACGCTGGTCTTCGAGGCCGAGCTGCCGGTGGTCGAGGCGCTGCTGCGGCGGGCGGCACAGGCGGGGGTGGACGCCCTGATCGTCCAGGACCCGGCGTTGTGTCTGCTGGCGCAAGCGGTGTGTCCGGCGCTGGAGCTGCACGCGTCCACCCAGATGACGGTCTCCAGCGCCGAGGGGGCGCGCTTCGCCGCGAGGCTCGGCGTGACGCGGGTGGTGCTGCCGCGGGAGCTGACCACCGAGCAGGTGCGGCGGGTGCGCCAGGGCACCGACCTGGAGCTGGAGGTCTTCGTGCACGGGGCGCTCTGCGTGTCGTGGTCGGGACAGTGCCTGACCAGCGAGGCGTGGGGCGGGCGATCGGCCAACCGCGGGCAGTGCGCCCAGTCCTGCCGGCTGCCCTACGAGCTGCTGGTGGACGGCGAGCGGCGGCCGCTGGGCGAGGCGCGCTACCTCTTGAGCCCGCGGGATCTTGCGGCCCACATGAGCGTGCCGGAGCTGATGGACATCGGCGTGCACACGCTGAAGATCGAGGGCCGCCTCAAGGGCGCGGCCTACGTGGTCACCGCCGTGGAGGCCATGCGGCGCTGGGTGGACGCCATCGCCCGGGGCCGGCACACGACCGACGAGGCCCGGGCCACGCTGGCCGAGGACACCGGCGAGATGCGGCGCGTGTATTCGCGAGGGTTCACCGGGGGATTTCTCGGGGGGACCGACCACCAGACCTTCGTCGACGGGCGCTTCCCCAAGCACCGGGGCGCGCCGCTGGGCACGGTCGAGGCGGTGCGCGGCCGCGAGGTGGTGGTCGGACCCGGCGAGGCGGTGGCCGCGCCGCCGATGGCCCCCCCGGAGTCGGAGCTCTCGCCGCGGGCGGGCATGGGCGTGTCCTTCGACTCAGGCGACCCGGCCGACACCAACGAGCCGGGCGGGCGCATCTTCGAGGTGGAGGCGCAGGGCGCGGGGCGCTTCGTGCTGCGATTCGGTGAGCCGGGGCCCGAGCTGGCGCGGGTGCGCCCGGGTCAGCGCGTCTGGGTCAGCGGCGAC
>JACKFB010000017.1 GCA_020632695.1 Deltaproteobacteria bacterium | reverse complement strand
CACCGTGACCGAGGCCGACACCGACCCCGACACCGTGACCGAGCCCGTGACCGAGCCCGTGACCGAGCCCGTGACCGAGCCCGTGACCGAGCCCGACACCGACACCGAGCCCGAACCCGAGCCCCCCGGCCCCGACCTGCCTCCCCCAAGGCGCCCCATCCGAGGCGCCGGCAGCGGTGGCTGCGGGCGCCGTGGGCAAGGAGCGAGCGAGGGCAGGCCGAGTCGGGCTCCGGCCCGTCGCAGGCCTGACCCGAGCGAGCGACGCCGCCCACGGCGTTCGCAGCCTCCGCTGACGGTGCCTCGATCCACTTGGGCTACAGCCCGTCGCAGGCCTGACCCGAGCGAGCGACGCCGCCCACGGCGTTCGCAGCCTCCGCTGACGGTGCCTCGATCTATCTCAAGAGGGGGGGCCAGTGCTTGCTCAGCCACCTCCGGCTGGCCGCGCGGGTGCGCCAGGCGGGGTCTTGGGGGTTGGCGCGTTCGGAGCCTTCGATGAGGCGGTCCAGGGCCTCGTCGAGCTGCGCCGTCACGCCCTCGTCCTCGACGATGACCAGGACCTCGTCCTCCCAATAGCCGGCGGTGACGTCGAAGTTGGCGCTGCCGACCGTGCATACGCGCCCGTCGACGCTGATGAGCTTGGCGTGGACGTGGGGCTTGATGGCCGAGACGTCGGCGCCCCAGGCGGGGCCGTCGCGGACGACCAGCCCGTAGGCCTCGACGCCGGCCTCCACCAGGTGGTCGATGCGCCCGTGGGCCACCTGGTCGGCCAGCTCGTGCAGTGGCGCCACCCCGGGGAAGGGGGTGCCGTCGGCGTGCAGCGCTCGGAAGTGCCCGAAGAGGATGCGCACGCGCACGCCACGCTCGGCGGCGCCGACCAGCGCGCGCGACAGCGGCTCGGAGACCGGGAAGCCGTTGACCACCGTCAGGCGCTGGCGAGCCTGGCGGATGAGCGCCACGTAGGCGTCGAGGGTGCGGGTGTCCTCGAGCCCGCGGTGGATGACGACGCGGACCCGCGTGTCGCCGACCGGCTCGGGCACCCGGCGGGTCCAGGCGAGGCCGCCGGCCGCGCGCCACGCGGACATGAAGGCGTCGTCGATCTCGGCGACCGCCGGGCCCCGCACCAGGGCGCTGGCGTCCAGCCAGGGCACGCCCTCCTGCGGCGTGGTGGCCTCGAGCGGGACCTCGCCGAAGGACCGGTAGTAGCTGGCGGCCAGGTTGCGGCCGGTGACGATGGCGACCACGCCGTCGACGGAGAGGATCTTGCGATGATCCCGGTGCTTGAGGGCCTCGAGGTCGGGCACGCCGTCGATGCGGCCCGAGGCGCGTACCTCGACCCCCGGCAGCACCGCCAGCCGCGCCAGCAGGGCGTTCTCGGCGCCGAAGGAGCCGTGGAGGCTGTAGAGCGAGTCCACCAGCACGCGCACCGCCACCCCGCGCGCGGTCGCCAGGCGCAGCGCCTCCTCGATATCGCGGGTCAGGGGATCGTCGCGGACGATGTAGCTCTGGAGGTGGACCCACCGCTCGGCGGCGGCGACGACCTCGAGGAGCGCGGCGCGGCCCTCGGCGTTGTCGACCTCGACCCGCACGGCGTTGCCGCCGACCGCCGGGGCCGACGTGAGCTCGTCGAGGATGGCGTCGGCTGCCAGCGGCTGGCCTGCGGCGCCGGGCACGGTCCCCAGACGCTCGATGTGGCCCAGCAGGGTGGCGTCATCGGTGGTGGCGAGGTCGACCTCGGCGAACCAGGCGATGCCGGGGGGGCTGAGGGGGCGGTGGCCGGCGCCGACGATGGCGTCCACGGCGAACCCGGACGCGCGGAGGTGGCGGGCGACGCGGAGCAGGCGCGCGCGGTCGGCGCTCTGGGGGGCCTCGCCGGGGTCGCCCGAGTCGAGGATGGCCGGGGCGTCGACCAGGCGGATGTGGTGCAGGCCGATGGCGGCCAGCCGGGCGCGCAGCTCGCGACAGGAGGTGGTCGGTCGCATGCGCACGGCGATGAGGCGCCGGCGCTCCAGGGGCTCGAGCGTGGCCAGGCGCGCGATGTGCTCGGAGGCCAGCTCCGCGTGGAAGACGAGCACGCGGCGGTCGTCGGGGCGCACCACACGGACGAGCTGCTCGACGGCGCGCGGGTCCTGGCCCCGAGCGAGGCCCAGGGCGTCGTGGTGCAGCGCCGCCTCCGGCGAGACGCAGAAGGAGGCGCGGCCGTCCAGCGGGGCCGCGCGAGCCACGACCGCGCCGCCGGCCACCAGCACGACGGCATCGTCGGCGCCGCCCTGGGGCAGGTCGAAGGGGCCCAGGCAGGCGACCTGCACCCGCAGGGCGGCGTCCCAGGTGGCGACCGCGTCGGCGGCGTCGAGGCGGATCACCGAGCCGAAGCGCCCGACGCCGAGCTCGCCGGGCACCAGGATGAGCGGGTGCCGTGCCTGGGCGAGGAGCTGGGGGGCCACCAGGCTGACGGCGGCCTGGAGCAGCCCGGTGGCGGCGGCGAAGGGCAGGCACACGAAGCCGGCGCCGAGGCGATCGGCGGTGTCGCGGATGAGATCGAGGGTGTCGATGAGCGAGCCGTCGTCGGCGAAGGTGATGCGCACCTCGGCGCGGAGCCCGCTGACCTCGGCCAGGGCGGCCGGTGGCGGCACGTGGCCGCGGCGGGCGGCGCTGAGGCCGAGGAAGGTAACCCGGTCGATGTCCGGGTCGTGCTCGGTGAGGAAGCTGGCGATGGGCCCCAGGGGCTCGAGGACGCGCTCGAAGGGGCAGAGCAGGTGCGTGGCGCGGGTGGGCTCGGGGATCGCGGCGCCCTCGGCCCACCACACCACCGGGACGCCGAGCGCGCGCGCGGAGCGGGCGACCCAGGTGGCGGCGGGCCGGCTGGCTCCCTCGCCGGCGCCCGCTACGACGAGCACGTCGGCGTCGAACTCGCGGACGATGGAGGTGACGGCGTCCGGGGCGAAGGCCAGGCCGGCTTCGCGGCGGGCCAGGGCCACGGGGGCCCCGAGGGCTGCGGCCAGGGCGTCCAGCGCCGCGTCACCGCGAGCCAGAGCCGCCGCCAGGAGCTCCCAGGCCGGGGAACCGAAGGCCGAGCTGCCGGCACCGGGCGTCCAGGTGCAGGCGGCGACCGCCACCGCTTCGGGCGCCAGCACGCCGACCAGCCGCGCCAGGCCCGCGGTGTCGGCGTCAGCGGGCAGGATGAGCGCGGGACGTCGGAATCGCATCCTGGGTCCTGGTTCGGCGCGCGCCGGGACACTCCGGGCTGGAGGTGAGCGGCGTCGCCGGTGCAGCGTACGAGCGCAGTCGTCTCAGGACGACGAGCGGGACGGGAGCGCGGCCCCGCTCGGCATCAACGAGCGGAAGCGGCGGGCTGGCGGCCGTCCAGCAGGCGGGCGACCGCGGAGACGAGGACGTCCTCGTCGACGATGGGCTTGGCGACGTAGTCGTCGAAGCCCTCGGACAGGAAGCGCTCGCGGTCGCCGCGCATGGCGTGGGCCGTGAGCGCCACGACCGGGATGTGGCAGACGCGCTCGTCGTCCCGGAGGCGACGCAGCACCTCGATGCCGTCCATCTCGGGCAGGGACACGTCGAGGAGCACGAGATCCGGCGGGCTGGCCTCGATCCCGGCGAGCGCGTCGAGGCCGTTCTCGTACTCCTCGATGACGTAATGCTCCGAGAGGATTGCGTCGACGAGCAGACGATTGTCGGGGTTGTCCTCGATGACGACGACACGCTTCACCGGCTCCTCGTCTCCCAGCAAGAGGAGCCTCATCGTACCCCCACCCCCCTGAGCGTCAATCCCGCCCGCAGACCGGCGCTTCACGGCCCGGTGACGCGATTGACCGATCCCAGGGGCCCTCATACACTTTGCGATGGCTCCCTTGCGCGCACGCTGCGGCGCGGGATCCGTCCGAGTGCGCCCGCGCGCTCATCACTCGAGGCCGCACCAGCGCGATGCGGCCGGCGCGCCCGCCGCGCTGGTGCCGAGGGAGTCCCGACATGCCGCAGGAGAAGACGGGCGCGTTCCGGGTGATGCTGGTCGACGACGACCCCACCAGCCTGGCGATGGTGGCGGCGATCCTGCGCAACGAGGGCTACGAGGTCAGCGAGTTCGGCGACAGCGCACGGGCCGCGGAGGCCTTCGAGCAGGGGCACTTCGACGTGCTCATCGCCGACTACAAGATGCCCGGCCTCGACGGGCTCAGCCTGCTGCGGCGCGCGCGCCTGGTCCGGCCCGACTCCATCCGGATGATGCTGACGGGCGTCGGCGACTACGAGGTGGCGCGCAGCGCGATCAACCTGGGCGAGGTCTACCGCTTCATGACCAAGCCGGTCGACGAGCTGGAGCTGGCCACCAACACGCGGCTGGCCTGCGAGCACCTCGCCCTGGTGCGCGAGGTCGAGGCCCTGCGTGCCGCGATGCGCGCGCGCGACCGCCTGCTCCAGCGCCTGGAGATGGACAACCCCGGGATCACGCGGGTGACGCGGCGCGACGACGGCGTCATCGTCGTGGACGACATCGACGGCGAGCTGCCGCCTGCCCAGCGGCACGCCACGGCTTCGAGCGACCTCGAGTCGCCGTGAGCACGGCCCGAGCCCGGCGCGCGCTGACCATCGGGACGGCGATCCTCTGCGTCGCCCCCTTCGTCGCCGCCCTCATGGGGCTCCCCCTGGCGACGCCGCTGGCCACCGGCGCAGCCACCTCGGGCGCCTTCGACGACTCGCCGGCCTCGCTGTGGCACACACTGCTCGAGTGGACCGGCTTCTGCGTCGCCCTCGCCTCGGCGGCGACCCTCCTCATCCTCTACAGCGTCCGCCGCGAGCCGGCGATGCCCCTCATCGGCTTCGCCCTCGTGGCCGCCGGCACCTTCGACGCCGCCCACATGGTGGCCTCCATGGGCGTCGTCTCCAGCGGCGGCGTCCGCCCGGAGACCCTCGAGGCCTTCACCTGGCTCATCTCCCGCACCTGCACGGCGCTGGTCCTGCTGACCGGCGCCATCGTGCTCAACGCCCGCGCCCGCGCCGACCGCAGCTCCGGCGTCGGACTCATCACCGGCACCGGCCTCGCGCTCATCTGCGCCGGCGGCATCCTGCTCTTCCAGGTGGTGACGGCCAGCGAGCTGCCCTCCCCGGCCGCCCAGGGGCTGCTCAGCCACCCCTACGACCTGCTGGTGCTCGCGCTCTTCCTGGCCGCCGGTGGCGTCCTCCTGCGCTCGCGCCGCGGCCCGGGCGCCTCGCTCCTGGCCACCTGCGTGCTGCTCAGCGTCCTGCCCCAGGCGGCCGCCGAGGTGTCGATGGCGCTCGGCTCCACCGAGGCGCGCGACGGCTGGTACTTCTCGGCCCACCTCCTCAAGCTGGTCGCCTACGCCCTGCCCTTCGCGGGCGTGCTGCTCGACGCGCGCTGGACCGCCCGCGAGGAGAAGATCACCCTGCGGCGCCTGCGCGACGCCCAGACCGAGCTCGCCCACAACCGGGAACTCTACCGTACCCTGGCCCGCAACCTGCCCAACACCACCGTGTTCCTGCTGGACCGTGGCGGCGAGGTGGTGCTGGTCGAGGGCGCCTCCCGCGATCGCACCGCGCTGGCCGGCCCCCGCTTCCCCGCCGACACCGCCGGCGCCGATCTCGCCCCCGAGCTGCGCGAGGCCCTGAGCGCTCCGCTGGCCAAGGCGCTCGCCGGAAAGGCCGAGACCGCCGAGTACAGCGAGCACGGGAAGGTCTATCACGTGCACCTCCTCCCGGTGCGCGCCCACGCCGACGACGTGCTGGCCTGCATGGTCGTGGTGACCGACATCAGCGAGCAGCGCGTGGCCGAGCGGGCGCTGCGCCTGACCCAGTTCTCCGTCGACCGCGCCGCCGACTCGGTGCTCTGGATCGGCGAGGACGGGCGCCTGTTCTACCTCAACGAGGCCGGCTGCCGGATGCTGGGCTACTCGTCCGACGAGCTGCTCGCCATGAGCGTCCCGGACATCGAGCCCAGCATGAGCGAGGAGCTCTGGCCGGAGCGCTGGCTGGCGGTCAAGCGCGCCGGCAGCCTGACCATCGAGACCCGCCTGCGAACCCGCACCGGCGAGCTGGTGCCGGTGGAGATGAACACCCGCTACCTGCAGTACGACGACCGCGAGTACCTCTGCGCCTTCACCCGCGACATGACCGAGCGGATGGTGCAGGCGCGCCTGCGCACCGAGAAGGAGGCCGCCGAGGCCGCCAACCTGGCCAAGAGCGTGTTCCTCGCCCACATGAGCCACGAGCTGCGCACGCCGCTCAACTCGGTCATCGGGTTCGCCAACATCCTCCTGAAGAACCGGGCCGGCGCCTTCGCCCCCAAGGACCTGACCTACCTCGAGCGGATCCGCGAGAACGGCCGCCACCTGCTGGCCCTGATCAACGACGTGCTGGACCTCTCCCGCGTCGAGGCCGGGAAGATCACCCTGGACATCGAGCCGGTGGACGTGGAGGCCGTCGCGCGGGACGTGGTCGAGCAGCTCGGCGTCCAGATCCGCGAACGGCCGCTCACGCTGACCTTCGAGAGGCGCGGTCCGGTGCCGATGCTGGAGACCGACGCGGGGCGGCTGCGGCAGGTCATCGTCAACCTGGTCGGCAACGCGATGAAGTTCACCGAGCGCGGCAGCGTGCGGGTGGTCGTGGGGCCGCAGCCGGGCGAGCGGGGGCGCGTGCGCATCGACGTCATCGACACCGGCATCGGCATCGCGCCCGACAAGCTGGAGGCGATCTTCCAGCCCTTCCAGCAGGCCGACGTCAGCACGCACAAGCGCTATGGCGGGACGGGGCTGGGCCTGGCCATCACCCGGGGGCTGGTGCTGCAGCTCGGCCACCGCATGGAGATCGAGAGCACGCCCGGCGAGGGCTCCACGTTCAGCGTCATCGTGCGGCGTACGCCCCGGACGGGGGGCGGCGGTCCACCCTGCACACCCCGCGGGGCGGCACCTCGCTGGCGGTTCCCGCGGTCACGGCGACCGGCCCGATGACGCCGGTGGCCGAGGCGTCGGACGCGCTGGTGCTGGTCATCGACGACGACGCGGACGCGCGGCTGCTGCTCGCCCACGCGCTCGAGGAGATGGGCTGCCGGGTGGTGACGGCGGGATCGGGCCGCGACGGCCTGCGCATGGCCGGCGAGCTGATGCCCGACCTGGTGCTGCTGGACCTGCTGATGCCCGACATGAACGGCCAGGAGGTGCTGCGGCGGTTCGGCGAGTCACGCGCCCTGCGCGGCGTGCCGGTGGCCATCGTCAGCATCGTGGCGACCGACCAGGCGCAGCACCTCGAGGGCGCCGTCGCGCTGCTGGACAAGCCGGCGTCGCGCCTCGAGCTGCGCGCGGTGCTGCAGTCCAGCCTGAACCGGCAGCGGCGGAAGATCCTGGTCGTCGACGACGATGAGCTGGTGCGGCGCTTCGTCTCCGGGCTCTTGCGCGACGAAGGCGTGCACGTGCGCACCGCGTCGAACGGCGAGGACGCCATCCGCGTGCTGGAGCACTACTCGGCCGACCTCTGCATCGTCGACCTGAGCATGCCCGTGCTCGACGGGTTCGGCTTCCTGGGGGCGCTCCGGGCGCGTGAGGAGTTCGTCGACCTGCCCGTGGTGGTCGTGACCGGGCGCGACCTGACGCCGGACGAGGCGCGCTTTCTCGAGACCGAGGCGCAGAGCGTGCTGCACAAGGGGCGGGACCTGGCCGAGCGCCTGCGCGCCCTGTGCTGAACGCGGCAGCGACCGCGTCAGCGCGTCGCCAGCAGCACGTGGGCCAGGTATCGATGCACCAGCCGGTCGTGGGCGGGCAGCGGCCAGGGCACGCCCTCGGCCTCCTCGAGCACGCGGAAGCCCAGGTGCTCGAGGCCGGGGAGCCCGCCGGCGAGGGCGCGGCGCAGGGCGGCCGGGCCGTCGAGCCAGGCCTCCGGCGGCTGGGCGTGGGGTTCGTAGTGGAAGGGCTGCGCGAGCAGCAGCATGCCGCCCGGCGCCACCAGCGCGTCGAGCTGCCCCAGCAGCATCCACGGGTCGGTGATGGCGTCGACCAGGCCGAAGGCGACCACCAACCCGAAGCCGTGGGCGACGAAGGGAGGATCGAGGGCGTCGGCCAGCAGGTGCAGCACGCGCTCGGGCTCGGCCGCGCCGCCAGGCAGCGCGAGGGTCAGCGGCTCGAAGTGCCGGGCCACGCGCCGCCAGGGGATGGTGACGCTCTCGCCGCGGATGAGCCGGCGGGACAGCCGCAGCATCGAGGGGCGCAGGTCCACCAGGGCGACCTGGGAGTCGGTGGCGCCCAGCCATCGCGGGGCCCAGGTCCCGAGCGCGGAACCCAGCTCGAGCACGGGCAGCTCCCGCGGCGGCGCGTGGCGCGAGAGCCAGCGGTCGATGAGGCCCGCGAGCTCGACGCGATCGGCGAGCTGCGCCCGCAGCGCCTCGGTGGGGGCCAGCTCGGGCAGGTGCCCCAAGGCGTAGGTGCCGAGCAGCCCCGCCTCGCGGAAGGCCGCCGACGCCGGGTCCTCCGAGGCCAGCGCCTCGCACCAGCCCGCCGCGTCGGGAGGCCACGAGGCGTCCAGCGCGCCCAGGGGATCGACCGGGTGCAGCCCCGCGGCCAGCAGCACGCTCACCTCGTCGGTGGTCGGGTAGCGCGCGCCGCAGCCCGGGCAGAGCAGCCCGCCCTCCGCCGGACCCAGGTCGCGCGCCAGCACCCCGCCCTCGCCGTCGCTGCGGCGGCAGCTCACGCAGACCAGGCGCAGCGGCTCCAGCGCGCTCACGCGGCGCCGTAGACGGGCACCAGCGCGCCGTGGGTGACCCGGTTGTCGGGAGACGCCAGAAACACCACGGTGCGCGCGATGGCGGTGGGCGTCGGCCACAGCGCGTGGTCGGCGTCGGCCATGGCCTCGCGGTTCTGGGGCGTGTCGATGATCGACGGCATGACGGCGTTCACGAAGATGCCCTCGTGACGCAGCTCGTCGGCCAGCGACGTGGTCAGCGCGGCCACCGCGGCCTTGGCGCTCGTGTAGGCCACCATGCCCGGCGCCGAGACCTGCGCCGCCCGCGCGCCCACGTTGACGATGCGCCCGCCGTCGTAGCCGCCGCCGCGCATGCGCCGCACCGCCTCACGGCAACAGAGGAAGCAGCTCACCACGTTGAGCTCGTGCATGCGCCGGAAGGTCTCGGCGGAGGTCTCGCAGAGCGGCGCCATGGCGAAGCCGCCGACGGTGTGGATCGACGCCCACACGGCGGGCAGCGAGGCGAAGAACGAGGCGACCGCCGACTCGTCGGAGAGGTCCACCGGCCCGCGGGCGTGGAAGCCCGCGCGGTGGGCGTGGGGGCTGCGGTCCAGCTCCGCCCGGTCGCGCCAGGGCACGTGGACCTCGGCGCCGCCGTCGAGCAGCGCCCCGACGATCCCGCTGCCCAGCGCGCCCGTGCCGCCGGTGACGACCACGCATCGCCCGTCGAACTGGTTCATGCGCCCTCCCTCGGCTGTACGGCCGCGTTCCACCTTCGCCCGTGGTAGCACCGATGCGCGGCGGTGGCGAGGCTGGCAGCGGAGGCCGCTCGCCCCCAGGGCGGGCGCGGGCGGGCCGAACCGGCGGGGGGCGCGAAAAGCGGCTGACACGGCGCTCGCCTCGCCATAGGCTCCGCGGCGCCGCACCGAGAGGAGGACCCGATGAAGAGCCTGTGGAATGACGACGAGGCCCGCGCGCTGGGCCAGGAGCCGGTCGCGCTGCGCGTCCACACCTCGCGCCTGCTGGGGCGCGCGCCCGATCTGGTGCTGCACGGCGGCGGCAACACCTCGGTGAAGGCGACGGTGACCGACTTCTTCGGCGACCCCACCGAGGTGCTCTACGTCAAGGGCAGCGGCTGGGACCTGGCCACCATCGAGCCCGCGGGCTTCTCGCCGGTGCGCCTCGAGACGCTGCTGCGCATGGCCGATCTGCAGACCCTCAGCGACAGCGACATGGTGCGCGAGCAGCGCGCGGCGCTCTTGGACCCCTACGCGCCGAACCCCTCGGTGGAGGCCATCCTCCACGCGCTTATCCCCTTCCGCTTCGTCGACCACACCCACACCGACGCCGTCGTCACGGTCAGCAACGCCCCCGACGGCCCGGAGCGCATCCGCGCGCTCTACGGCGACCGCGTCCTGGTGATCCCCTACGTGATGCCGGGCTTCGTGCTGGCTCGCGAGATCCGCCGCCTCACCCGCGACGTGGACTGGAGCCGCTACGAGGGGATGATGCTGCTGCACCACGGCCTCTTCACCTGGTCCGACGACGCTCGCGAGGCCTACGAGCGCATGATCGCGCTGGTGACCCTGGCCGAGGAGCACCTGGCGGCCGAGGGGGCGATGGACGCTCCGGCGCTGGCGGCCGCGCCCGTCGAGGCGCCGCCGCTCGAGCTGGCGCGCATCCGGCGCGCGGTCTCGCGCTCCGCGGGGCACGCGGTGGTGGCGCGCTTCTCGGGCAGCCGCGAGGCCGCCGGGTTCGCCAGCCGCTCCGACGTGGCCGACCTGGCCACCCGGGGGCCGGTGACCCCCGACCACGTCATCCGCACCAAGCGCATCCCGGTCATCATCGACGACGCGCCGGAAGCCGAGGTGAGCGCGTTCGTCGACGCCTACCGCGCGTACTTCGCCCGCCACGACACGGGCTCGCTGACCTGCCTCGAGCCCTCGCCGCGCTGGGCGGTGTGGCGCGACAAGGGCGTCATCGCCTTCGGCACCAGCGCCAAGGCCGCCGACCAGGTCGCCGACATCGCCCGCCACACGGCGCGCTGCTTCCAGTGGGGGGAGGCCCTGGGCGGCTGGACCCCGCTTCCCGAGGCCGACATCTTCGAGATGGAGTACTGGGAGCTGGAGCAGGCCAAGCTCGGCAAGCCCTCGGCGCCGCCGCCGCTGCAGGGGAAGGTGGCGTTGGTCACCGGCGCGGCGGGCGGCATCGGGCGGGCCATCGCCGAGCGGCTGCGGCGCGACGGCGCGGCGGTGTGCGCGCTGGACCTCTCGGAGGCGGTGCTGGGCTTCGAGCGTAGCGCCGACACGATGGCGCTGGTCTGCGACGTGACGGTGGGCGACGCCGTCCAGTCGGCGGTGGAGGCCTGCGTCCGGCGCTTCGGGGGCCTGGACGTGCTGGTCAGCAACGCCGGCAACTTCCCGCCCAGCGAGGCGCTCGACGCCATCGACGACGCGGCCTGGCAGCGCTGCCTGGACCTGAACCTGACCAGCCACATGAAGGTGATGCGCGCCGCCGTGCCGTTTCTGGAGCTGGGCATCGACCCGTCGGTGGTGGTGGTGGCGTCGAAGAACGTGCCGGCGCCGGGACCGGGCGCGGCGGCCTACTCGGCGTCCAAGGCGGCGCTGACCCAGCTCTCGCGCGTGGCCGCGCTGGAGCTGGCGCCCAAGGGCGTGCGCGTCAACATGCTGCACCCCGACAAGGTCTTCGACACCGGCCTGTGGTCCGATGAGAAGATCCGGCTGCGCGCGGCCCACTACGGGCTGGAGGTGGAGCGCTACAAGCGGTCCAACCTGCTCGGCGTCGAGGTGATGTCGGCCGACGTGGCGGCGCTGGCGGCGGCGATGGCCGGGCCCACCTTCCGCACCACCACCGGCGCGCAGGTGCCGGTGGACGGCGGCAACGACCGGGTGATCTGACGGCCGGGCGTTCCGCGGGCGGCGCTACTCCGGCCGGTCGATGAGCACGCCGGGGTTCAGCACCCAGGCCGGGTCGAGCTCGCGCTTGGCGGAGGCCAGCGCCCTGGCGAAGAGCTCGGGGCGCTGGCGGTCGTACCAGGGCCGGTGGGTGCGCCCGACCGCGTGGTGGTGGGTGATGGTGGCGCCGTGCTCGCCGAGGGTCTCCGACGCGGCGTCCTTGACCGCCTGCCACGCGTCGAGCTCGCCGCCGGGCGGCGCCTTGGCGATGAAGGTGTAGTAGGGGGCGGGGCCGTCCGGGTAGACGTGGGTGAAGCGGCGGGTGAGCACGCCCCCGCCGGCCACGCGGCGCAGCGCCTCGCCCACGCGGGCGTGCAGCGCGGCGTCGAGCGCGGGGAAGGCCTGCCACGAGCAGGCGGTCTCGAAGGTGTCGACCAGCACGCCCAGGCTGACCAGGATGGTCTGCAGGTAGGGCGCGTCGAGGAAGGCCGCGCGCCAGGCGGCCGACTCCCGGGCCGCGCCGCCGTCGCCTCGGGCCCGCGCCGCCGCGTCGTCGTCGCGAAAGCGCGGCCCCTCGTCGCAGGTGCCGCCCGCCGCCCGCGCCAGCGCCAGCGCCTCGTCCATGGGGGGGCCCAGCGCGCGTCCGACCCCCTCGAAGCCCAGCAGCAGCACGTGCCGGCCGCCCGCGGGCACGCGGTTGAGGGTGGCCTCGGTGCGGTCGAGGAGGCGGCAGTTCGACGGGAAGAGGCCCGAGCGCGCGATGGCGCGGGCCGCCTGGACGCCGTCCTCGAAGCTCTCGAAGCGCACGGAGGCCGAGGCGCGGCGGTCGGGGCGCTGGCGCACGCGCACGGTGGCCTCGGTGATGACGCCCAGGATGCCCTCGGAGCCCAGCACCATGCGGTCGGGGCTGGGTCCGGCGCCCGAGCCGGGCAGCGGCCAGGTGGCGAAGGTCCCGGCGGGTGTCACCATGCGGACGGCGGCGACCAGATCGTCGATGTGGGTGTAGACCGTCGCGAAGTGGCCGCCGGCGCGGGTGGCCACCCAGCCGCCCAGGGTCGAGAACTCGAAGGACTGCGGGAAGTGGCGCAGGGTCATGCCGTGGGCGCCCAGGGCATGCTCGATGACCGGCCCGGTGGCGCCGGCGCCGATGCGCACCGTGCCCGAGACGGCGCAAGGGGTAGCGACCTCGCACAGCGCCGCCAGGTCCAGGGTGGCCACCGCCTGGTAGCCGGGGCCGACCCGGGCCTCGACGCCGCCGGTCACGCTGGTCCCGCCGCCCCAGGGGATGACGGCGACGCCGGCGCGGCTGGCCCAGGCGAGCGCGGCGGCGACCTCGTCCTCGGTGCGGGGGGTGAGGACCAGATCGGGAGCCGGCGCGTAGTCGCCGCGGAAGCCGCGCACCAGGTCGCGGTACCCGCGGCCGTGGGTGTGGCTGAGGCGCGCGGCGCGCGAGACGGAGGTGAAGTCCGTCAGCTCGGCGGGCACCGCGACCCGTGGCGGGGCCAGGGCGATGGAAGCCTCGGGCGCGGGCTCCTGCGGCTCGAGGGGCCCGATGCCGGTGGCCGCCGAGACCATGGCGCCCACCTGCCGGCGCGCCGCGGCGGGCGGGAAGCGGTCGGCGTAGCCCCAACCCCACAGGCTGCGCTGGCGGGGCTCCGCGGTGCTCGGGCTCATCGGCAGCGAGCCTCGACGATGCGCACCACGTCCTGCCCGCGGATGGGCGGCAGGTCGAGGATCGACTCGAAGCGGGCCGGGAGGTGCAGCCGGGCGTCGGTGAAGCCGGCCTGGCGAAGCGCCCGCTCGGCGGCGGCGACGTCGGGGAGGTCCAGGTAGACGCCGCTGGCGAAGCGGTCGAGCAGGCGGGCGAAGACCTGGGTGACCGGGTGGGTCAGGGTCTCGTCGCCGAGCGAGAGGTCGGCGAGGTACACGCCGCCCGCGGGCTGGGCGGCGAGCCAGCCCGCCAGGCGCGACCACAGGGCCAGGCGGGTCGGGCCGTCGAAGTAGTTGAGCAGGCCCTCGGTGATGATCGCCGTGCCGACCGAGGGATCCAGGTGCGCCTGGGCGATGGCCTCGAGGCAGAGCGGGCCGGAGGTGTGCAGGGCGTCGAGGGCGACGATGGTGTGGCCCTCGCAGAGCAGCCCGGCCTCGGCCATCGTGCGGTGCTTGCGCGCGGCCATGGCCGGGAGGTCGGCCTCGACGTAGCGCAGCGCGTGGGTGCCGTAGCGATCCATGAGGCGCAGCCCGCGAGGCGAGAGGCCGGCGGCGATCTCGAGCACCTGGCCGACCTCGCCCGAGGCGATGGCCGTGGTCAGCAGGTGGTCGATGACCCGGTGGCGCCGGAGCAGCAGCGCCTCGAGCGAGGGGCCGGCGAGGAGACGGCGGGAGACCAGCTCCGGGCCGCGCAGCGCCGCGTGGAAGAGGCGGCCCGTGCGGGTGGCGAGCGCCGGGTTGGACATGCCGTGCCGGTACCAGACGTAGCCGGTGTAGTGGGCGGTCGGCGAGACGCGGGCTGGGTTCTTGCGAGGGGGCATCGGCGCTCCACGGTGTCAGCGAGCATAGCGCGAAGCCGGCCGGGCGGCGCCGGAGAATCGCCGGCGGGGCGCGGGGCGGCTACCGGGTGTCGCGGTAGAGGCGGGCGAGGCGCTCCGGGGAGACGCCGGCGCGATAGAGCAGCGGGAACACGTTGACCAGCGCCGTGTAGTAGATGGGGCGGGCCTCGAAGCGCCGGCCCGACACGCGCACCTCGGCGGGCACGATGCGCAGGCGCCCGCGGGCGCTGAGGCGGCGGGAGAACTCGAGATCCTCCATCAGCGGGATCTCGGCGTAGCCGCCCAAGGCCTGGAAGTCAGCGGTGCGCACGAAGATCGCCTGGTCGCCGTAGGGGAGCCGGGTGGTGCGGCTGCGCAGGTCGGCGGCGCGCAGGAGCGGGCCCAGGCGGTAGCGCCCCCCGTCGGGGACGTGGTGGGTGCGAAAGGCGCCGCCGACCACGCGCGGTGAGGCCAGCGCCGTCTGGATGTGGCGGGCCGCGTCGGGGGGGAGCTGCACGTCGGCGTGCAGGAAGAGCAGGACCGAGCCGCTGGCGATCGCGGCGCCGGCGTTCATCTGGCTGGCGCGCCCGCGCGGGGCATCGACGCAGCGAACGCCCGGGAAGGCGCGCGCGATGTCGGCGGTGCCGTCGCGGCTGGCCCCGTCGGCGACGATGACCTCGCCGATGCCCTCCATCGCCAGGAGCTCGCGCAGGCGGTCGGGCAGGCGGCGGGCCTCGTCGAGGGTGGGGATGACGACCGACAGTCCGTGGCGGACGCGGGCCCTGGGCGGGGCCTCGTCCAGATCGTCGGCCAGGGTCAGGCCGGCGAGGGCGGCCGCCGTGTGGGGGGCGCGCACCACGTCGTGGCGCAGCAGCACCCGGAGGCGCGCGACGTCCTCGACGCGGTCCAGGTCGAACCAGGGGTTGAGCACGGCGGTGTCGAGCCCGCGCTGCCGGAAGCGCTCCAGCGTGGCGCGGAGGGTGTCGGGCGCGCTCCAGGGAAGCCCCTCGAGCAGACCGGGGGGCAGCCGGCGCAGCCCGATGAGCCAGAAGCCGCCGTCCAGGACCGGGCCGAGCACCGCGTCGTGCCGCTCGAGCAGGTCCCGCGCGCGGTCGAGCAGCTCCGGCGGGACCCCGGGCGAGTCGGAACCCACCATGAGCGCTCGGCCGGCGCTGGCGATGGCGCGGTCGAGCTGGCGCGCCATCCGCTGGCCCAGATCCCCCTCGCCCTGCTCGAGCGGCGTCGCGGCCGGCCGGAGCGGCGGCAGATCGGCCGGGTCGCCGGCCACGGCCAGCACGGGCGCCAGGCCGTCCAGCGTGTGGGCGGCGTGCCACACGTCCTCGAGGGCCGCCCGGGCCAGCGCCGTGGCGGCGTCCGCGCCGATGGCCCGGGCCAGGCGCGTCTTCACCTGCCCCGGCCTGGGCGCCTTGGCCATCACCACCAGCGGACACGGACCGAGCGAGGCGTCCGCGCCGCGGTCCGGCGGCGCATCGTCGCGGGATCGGCTCATCGCGACAGCGCGAACCAGCGCTCGAAGGCGCGCGCGACCCAGGGCCGCAGGCGCGTGCGCTCGTGCGCGTCCCCCAGCTTTCGCCACACCTCGGCCTGGGTCGGATAGGGGTGGATCGTCTGGCTGAGCTGCCCGGCGCGCAGCCCGGCGGTGATGGCCAGCGCCGCCTCGCCGATGAGGTCGCCGGCGCGCGCGCTCACGACCGTCGCGCCGCGGATGCGCCCCCTGGCGTCGACGTAGATCTCGGCGAAGCCGCCGCGCTCCCCCTCGAGCCTCGCCCGGTCCACGGCCTCGAGGTCGACCCGGAAGCGCTGGAGCCCCTCGCGCTCCGCCTCCTCGTGGGTGCAGCCCACGTGCGCCACCTCCGGCTCGGTGTAGGTCGCCCAGGGCACCACCAGGTCCTCGACCTTGCCGCGCCCGTAGAAGAGCGCGTTTCTCAGCACCAGCCGCGCGTGGGCGTCGGCGGCGTGGGTGAACTGGAAGCCGCCGGCCGCGTCGCCGGCGACGAACACGCGCCGGTTGCTGGTGCGCAGACGCGCGTCCACCTCCAGGCCGCGCTCGCCGGTCGCGATGCCGGCGGCCGCCAGGTCCAGCGACTCCAGCGCGACCCGCCGGCCCGCCGCCACCAGCAGCTCGTCGCCGGTGACCTCCAGCTCGCGCCCATCGCCGTCGCGCAGGCGCAGGCAGGTCCCGTCGGCCGAGCGCGACGCCTCGATGGCCAGGTGCCCGGTGAGGACGCGCACCCCGTCGGCCTCGAGCTGCGCCCGGACCAGGAGGCCGGCGTCGGGGTGGTCCTTGCCCAGGATGCGCGCCTCCCGCTCCACCAGCACCACCTGGCTGCCCAGCCGCTGGAAGGCCTGCGCCAGCTCGCAGCCGATGGGGCCGCCGCCCATCACCACCAGCCTGGCCGGTGCCTCGGTCAGCTCCCAGATCGTGTCGCTGGTGCGCGGCTCGCACTCTCGCAGCCCCGGAACGGGCGGCAGCACGGGGCGTCCGCCGGTGGCGATGAGCGCGCGAGCGAAGCGGAGGGTGGCGTGACCGACGCCGACGCTGTCGGGCGTCAGGAAGCGGCCCTCGCCCAGGAACACGTCGACGCCCGCCGCGCGCAGGCGCTCGGCGCCGTCGTGGGGAGCGATCTCGGCCCGGAGGCGCCGCAGCCGATCGAGCACCGCGCGCGCGTCGACCCGCAGTTGGCTCGCGTGGACCCCCAGCTCCGGCGCTCGGGCGCTGGCGGCGTGCGCCATGTGGGCCGACGCCAGCAGCGCCTTCGACGGCACGCACCCGAAGTTCAGGCAGTCGCCCCCGAGCAGGTGGCGTTCGACCAGGGCGACCCGTGCCCCCAGCCCGGCTGCGCCCATCGCCGCCACCAGGCCCGCGGTGCCGCCGCCGATGACGACCAGGTTGTAGCGCGGGGCCGGAGTCGGGTTCTGCCAGTCCGGCGGATGCACCTGGGCCACCAGCGCGCGGTTGTGCGCGTCGTCGGGGGGCAGTGCCAGGGGCTGCGAGGCGTCGATCATGGGCGTTCTCCGGCGTCGGGGGTGCCGCCGGGCGGCGCCTCGGTGGCCTCGTCGATGGCGCGGCGGGCCGCCCGCGCCAACCAGACGCTGAGGCCCAGGGTCGCCGCGCCGCCGACCACCAGCAGCGCGGTACGGAGCGCGCTGCCCTCGGCCGGCGCGCCGTCCTCGATGAGGCGGGTGACGTTGGGGATCAGCGAGCCGAGGTACACGTAGGCCAGGGTCCCGGGGAACATCCCGATGGCCGAGGCGAGCACGTAGGTGCCCAGCGGCACCGCGGTCACGCCCAGCGCGTAGTTCAGCAACGAGAAGGGCAGGATCGGCGACAGGCGCACCAGCATCACCATCTTGAAGCCGTCGCGTCCGATCGCGTGGTCCAGCGCGCGCATCTTCGGCCTGTCGGCCACGGCGCGCTCCACCGGCGCCCGCAGCAGCGTCCGCCCGAGCAGCGCCGCCCCCGTCGCCCCCAGCAGGCTGGCCGGCACCACCAGCGCCACGCCCACCGCCACGCCGTAGACCAGCCCGGCGAGGAGCGTCAGCAGCGAGCCGGGCACCATGAGCAGCGTGCCCGCGGCGTAGGCGACGACGTAGACGGCCATCCCCGCGGCGCCGGTGTCGCGCATGCGGGACTCCAGCGCTTCGATCAGGTCGGAGACGGGGAGCCACACGAACGCGGCCACGACGGCTGCCAGGAGCACCACGCCCGCGATCGCTCGGCCCATCGTGTCTCCCGGTGGTCGTGGTGGCCGGCGAGCGTCCCGCGCGCCCGCACGCGCCCCTGGCTACTCGTCGGAGCCCGAGACCTGCAGCGTCTCGAGCCCCGGGTCGTCCAGGAGATCCGCCTCGCTGAAGAGCACCTGACGCCAGGTGTTCTCGCTGAAGAGCTGGGTCTGGTCGCTGTAGTGCGGCGAGTCGGGGTCGCTCGACTGCGAGTAGGTCACCAGCGCCGCGGCCTCCGGCCCCTCGTCGGTGAACGAGAGCGCCATCACGAAGCTGGTGCCATAGTCGACGACCCACCCCTCCGCGGTCATGCCCAGCGGCCCCACGGTCGGACCGACGGGGATCTTCGGCAGCAGCGTGGTGCTGTCGTTGCTGTGGGTGACGATGTTGAAGGCGCCCTCCTCCTCCTTGCCGCCGGGGACGGGGATGCGCTCGCCGCCCTCGCCTCCCTTGATCGTATACTGGGCCTCGTCCAGCGGCGTGTCCGGCGCGAACTGGGCCTTGCCGAGCTGCAGCACGGCCGCCCCCAGCGCGACCAGGATGGGATCGGGCCCGCTGGCCGGGGCGTCGGCGAGGCCGCGCGGCGTGGTCACCGGCTGGGTGACGTCGAAGGGGACCGCGAAGACCAGGTCCTCGGTCAGCAGCTTCCGGGCGATGAGCTGCCCGACGAAGGCGCGCCACATCACCGCCCCGACGCTCGAGGTGTTCAGGCGGCCGTCCCAGCCCGAGAGCGCGTCGCAGGCGTCGCCCAGCGCCACCGAGGTGCCGTCCACGTCCACCGACGCCACGCCGCCGCAGCGCGCTACCACCCCGTCGCGGAGCAGCTCGGCCATCATGGCGCGGTTGGACTCGCGCACACCCTTCAGCTCCTCGAAGTCGAAGAGGCCGTCGCTGCCCGACGCCGCGCCCTCGCCGGTCTCCGTCAGCATGGTGAGGTTCATCCGCGTGCGCATGCTCAGCTCGCGCCGCTCGTAGCCGAAGAGCGGCGAGAAGCCCTCGAGCGGCGTCGCCGGGTTGGTCGCCCAGTGGGTGCCGTTGGCGTTGGCCACGAAGGTCGTGTTGGCCAGCTTCGGCGCCATCGAGTAGGGCAGCAGCCCCGGCTCGCGCGCGCCCGGCGCCACCTCCCACTCCCGGGCCGGGTCGCTGCCGTCCAGCGCCACGGCCCCGAAGCTGTTGTAGGCGAACTGCGCCAGGAACCCGAGGAGCCCCGGCTCGCCGGTGGCGACCGCGTTCTCCCACCAGCTCAGCGTGTCCGCCGAGAGGTTCGGCAGCGAGGCGGCGTCGACGTAGAAGGCGTTGCCCTCGGCGTCGGCGTACATCGTGTGCACCCAGGGGATGCCGCCCTCGTCCTCGAACACCTTCTGGAACTCGGCCAGGTCCTGGGAGTAGGCCATGCCGAGGAACTGGTCGATGGCCGCGAAGTTGTTGATGTTGGCGTCGCGATAGGTCGCCACGATGTTCGACCGCCACCCCAGCGGGGAGATGTCGAGGATGGGCCCGTAGTGCGACGCGTAGAAGGTGCGCTCGACCGTCGAGAGCTGACCGTCATCGCCCTTGACCTCGATGCTCACGGTGCGCTGCGACATGCGCCGCAGCTCGTCGCCGTACAGATAGACCGTCGGATCCTCGGGGTGCAGGGTGAGCGCGTAGAGGGTGAAGCGCTTGCCGCTGGACACGGTGTGCGTCCAGCCGAGCTTGTCGTTGAAGCCGACCTCCACGCCGGGCGTGCCCAGCAGCGCCGCCCCGTGGACGTTCAGCTCGCCGGGGACGGTGAGCTGCACCTCGTGCCACATCAGCCCGCCCTGCCAGGGAAAGTGCGGGTTGGCGATGAGCATGCCGCGCCCGGTGGCGGTGCGATCCTTGCCCAGGCCCCAGCCGTTGGAGCCCAGGCCGTCGCCGCGGAAGTCGCTGGCCTTGGGCAGGTAGGGCTGGTGGCCGTTCGGGTCGTCGGCCTTGGCCGGGGCCGCGGTGGCCTCGGGCTCGGGCGGGGTGGCGGGGACGATCGCCGGGATGAGCGGTTGGCCCGAGCCGCGCAGCACCAGGGCCTCGACGAAGCGCATGTAGGTCTCCTCGTCGATGGGGCGCACCCAGTCCGCCTCGAAGCAGGGCTCGGGGAACTCGTCGCTCACGTGCTCGGAGAGCCACTGGTTGTAGCCGGCGACGAAGCCTCGCACGGCCTCGCGGGCCTCGGGGCTCAGCGCGGCCAGGGCGCAGCGCGCCTTCTCGGGCACGCCCAGGGCCAGCCAGCCGAGATCGCTGGTGATGTTGGCGTCGTTCGGCCCCGGGCCGAAGTACTTCGCGCGCTCGCTGCTGGCCATCACGAACTGGTCCGCCAGCACGCAGACGTGGTCGCGCGCCACCGCGTAGCCCTGGCCGAAGGTGGCGCTGCCCAGGTCGTCCGCCGTGATGTGGGGGACGCCGTAGCTGGTCCAGCGAATGGTCGCGTCGTAGCTGCGCCCGGCGAGCTGCGGCGGCGGGCCGCAGTCCTGGATGACGGGCGTCACCGGGACGGCCGTCGACAGATCGGGGAACTCGGGCCCGGTGTCGCCGAGCTCCCCGTCGCCTGCCGTGTCGGGCGCGACATCGGGCGCCAGGTCCCCGCTGACGTCGACATCGGCGTCGGCGTCGGCGTCGGCGCTGTTGTTGGCACCCCCGCCGCCGCAGGCGGACAGCGCCAGACCGAGGGGCAGCATCCAACAGGTGATCTTCATCGACACGTTCATCAGGTCCTCCGGGACGGGGCCGGGGAGCGCTCCGCCCCTGCATGCATAGCCCCGCGGACACTCCGCCGTCCAGCCCACGACCCGCGGGCGGGCTGGCCGGATGCGCGGCGGCCGCGGCTCTGCTATCACCCTCGGCATGGGCACGCGCTCCCCACTGCTGGCCGCGCTGGACCGGCCGCCGCTGGACCCGGCCTTCGACTTCGACGGCAGCGCGCTCACCTTCGGCGCCCTGGACCGCAGCTCGTGCCGGATCGCCGCCGGGCTCGCTCGCCTCGGCGTGCGGCCGGGCGACCGCGTGGCCTGGTTCGGCCCCTCGTCGCCCGAGCTCATCGAGCTGCTGGTCGCCGTGCTGCGCATGGGCGCCATCCATGTCCCGATCAACACCCGCTACCAGTCCGAGGAGACGGCGCACGTCCTGGACGACTCGGGCGCGCGTCTGGCGGTGGTGGCCGAGGGCTCGGTCGGCCACGCCTGCACCAGGGAGCGGGCCAGCGCCGTGACCACGGTGGTGCTGGGCCAGCCCGGACCGGGCGAGCTGTCCTTCGAGGCCCTGCGAAACGGCGACGAGGCCGCCGACGCGCCGGCTCCCGCCGCCGACGCCGTGGCGATGCTGGTCTACACCTCCGGCACCACGGGCCGCAGCAAGGGGGTGGCGCTCACCCACGGCGGCCTGGCCGCCAACCTGGACGCCATCCTGGGCCTGTGGCGGCTCGGCCCCGACGACCGGCTGGCGCTGTGCCTGCCGCTCTTCCACGTGCATGGCCTGGGGCTGGGGGTCCTGGGCACGCTGATGCGCGGCGGGACGGCGCTGGTCGCCCAGCGCTTCGACCCGGCCTGGGTGGTCGACGCCTTCGCCAGCCGCGGCGCCACCGTCTTCATGGGCGTCCCCACCATGTACGCGCGGCTGCTCGAGCACCTCGACGCCACGCCCGCGGACGCCCGCGCGCTGTCCAAGGGGCGGCTCTTCACCTCCGGCTCGGCGGCGCTGCCCGCCTCGCATCATCAGGCCTTCGCGCGCCACACGGGCCACGCCGTGCTCGAGCGCTACGGGATGACCGAGACCGGCTTCACCCTTTCCAACCCCTACGAGGGCGAGCGCCGCGCCGGCACGGTGGGTTTCCCGGTGCCGGGCGTCGAGGTGCGCCTGGTCGACGACGCCGACGCGCCCTGCCCGCCCGGCGAGACGGGCGAGATCCAGGTGCGCGGTCCCGGGCTGCTGGCCGGCTACTGGGGCCTCGACGAGGCCACCCGCGCCGCCTTCACCGGTGACGGCTGGTTTCGCACCGGCGACGTGGCCTTCGTCGACGCCGACGGCTACCACCACATCGTCGGCCGCCGCTCGGTGGACATCATCAAGAGCGGGGGCTTCAAGATCTCGGCGCGGGAGATCGAGGACGCCCTGCTCGAGCACCCCGCCCTCGCCGAGGCCGCGGTCATCGGGCTGCCCGACCCGGTCTGGGGAGAGCGCATCGTCGCCGCCGTGGTGGCGCGAGCCGGTCAGGACGTGCGCGCGCTGCCCGCCGCGCTGGGTGAGCACTGCGCGCGCCAGCTCGCCGACTTCAAGAAGCCGCGCCGCTTCCTCGTGGTCGAGAGCCTGCCGCGCAACGCCTTGGGGAAGCTTCAGAAGCACCGCGTGGCCGAGCTCTTCGCCGGGCTCGCTCCCGAGTGAGCCGGTGCGCACCGCGCGCGCTCCCTGTCAGCCGAGCCGCACCTCGACCTCCTGACCGCCGCCGAGGCGGATGCGGTCGCCCGAGCGCAGCGGGATCGGCATCGTCTCGTTGGCGCGCAGGAGCCGGCCGCCAGCGGCGCGCTGCACCTCGACGGGCAGGCTGTTCGCCGAACGCAGGGTGGGGCTGGTCCCGTTCTGGCCGGGCACGATCTCCAGGGCGAAGGGCCCGGGGATCATCACGTCGCTCGAGAGCGAGGCCCCCACGCGCACCGGGCCGTCGAGGCGCAGCTTCTCCTGGCCCACGATGCGATCGTGCAGCCGGTCGTGGATGACCAGCGTGAGCTCCTGGCTGGCCACGCCGTTGACCACCACCCGCCTGGGCGCCGCCCGCAGCAGCGCCCACGCCAGGATCAGCACCAGCAGCGTGGCCAGGCCGGCGACGATGGCCCAGGGCGTCCAGCTGTCGTCCCAGCGCAGCATCCCCTCCGGCTCCGGCCAGATGACCGGCAGGTCCGGCGGCTGGAACTCGGGCGGCAGGTCGGCCGGCACCGGGACGTTGAGCTTCGACGTGTTGCGGCGCTCGACCTTGGGCGGCTCCGGCGGGATGCGCACCACGTCGAGCCAGGTCGAGAGATCCACGCGCAGCCCTTGCGGGAGCTTGTCCTTGGGCACCGAGAAGGGGGGCCGCGAGGTCACGAAGACCTCCCAGGCCTCCACCTGGGTGCTGCCCACGATGGGGCGCAGCACGGCGACCAGCGCGTGCCCGTCCAGCCAGTAGGGCGGGTTGGACCAGGAGAAGTCGACGGTGCCACGCTTGGTCTTGCTCTCCAGATCGCGGGTGATGAAGATCAGCACCCGCAGCAGATCCTCGCGCTCGACGTTCTCCTCGAGGCCCCACTCCTGCTGGGCCGCGTAGAGCAGCGCCTCGTTGCTGCGCAGCCACTCACGGGGCTCGCGGCGCTGTTCGATGCGCAGCACCAGGTCGTCGATGTCGGCGAGGTCGCGGATGACCGCCGTCTCGCCCAGCACCCGCGCGTCGCGGCCCACCTCGACCAGGGTGACGCGATCGCCCTTGCAGAGGCTGCTCAGCAGCGCGCGCGCCGGCTGCGCCTCGAAGCGCTCCACCGGGCGATAGTCGCGATGGTAGTCCAAGCCCAGCACCAGCGACACGGGGCGTCGGCGCTCGATGGCGCAGCTCGCGTTCCACGCCCGCGGGATCGTCTCCGCCACGGTGCCCGGCTCGGTGCCCGCCGGCTCCAGGAGCGGCGAGTTCTTGGCGGGCTTGGCCTTGGCCACCGACGTCCCCGGCGCCAGCGCGCGCGCCGGGGCGGCTCCCATGGGCGCGAACGCCAGGAGGCACGTGGCGATGGTGGCGAGGCAGCCCCGCGAGGGCATGGATGCTCCTGCAAAGTCGCACAGGGGAGACGACGGCGCGGAACCGAGCCCGCGCAAGCCCCTATTCCCGACGCTTTTCGGTGATATCACGCAACCCAGCCGTGAGCCAGAGGGGCTCGCGCGTGCGGGGCGGTCACCGCGGCGGTGGCTCGGGATGGCCAGGGCGGCGAGGGTCCCGCATCATGGTCGCTCCCCCGCCCCAAGAGGCTCGCCATGAACAGCCGCTACCACGCCCTGCCCGGCCCGCCCGACCGCTCTCGAGCCCGCGCCCGGACGCCGCTCCCCGAGCGCGTGGACGTGGCGGTGGTCGGCGCCGGCCTCGGCGGGCTGGCGGCCGCGGCGAAGCTGGCCGCCCGCGGCCTGCGGGTGGCGGTGCTGGACGCCCACTACACGGCGGGCGGGTGCGCCACGGTGTTCGCGCGCGGGCCGCGCGACGCGCGCTACCACTTCGACGTGGGGCTGCACTACGTCGGCGACTGCGGCCCCGGCGGGCAGATGACCGAGCTGCTCGACGACCTGGGCGTGGCGGTGGACTGGCTGCCGCTGGACCCCGACGGCTTCGACACCTTCGTCTTCCCCGAGCTGACCTTCGCGGTGCCGGCGGACCTGGACAGGTACCGCGACCGCCTCGTCGCGCTCTTCCCCAAGGAGCAGCGGGGCATCGACCGCTACGTGCGCTTCGTCCGCGAGGTGCGGCACATCGGGACCCGGGTCGAGCGCAACCGCGGCCGGATGTCGCCGCGGGTGCTGTGGGAGGTGCTGCTGCGCGGTCGCCTGCTGGCCCGCTACCAGGGCGCCACCCTGGCCGCGCTGCTCGACACCTGCACCCGCGAGCCCTTGCTGCGGGCCATCATCGCCGGGCAGAACGGCGACTACGGCCTCCCGCCGAGCGAGGTCAGCGCGCTGCTGCACGCGGGCCTCGCGGCTCACTACTTCCAAGGCGCGTACTACCCGCGCGGCGGTGGACAGGTCATCGCCGACCGCCTCGCCGCGCGCATCGAGTCCCTGGGCGGGACCATCCACCTGCGCACCCCGGTCGAGCGCATCCTGGTCGAGGGCGGGCGTGCCGCCGGCGTGGTCACCGAGGCCTCCCGCCACGGCGAGACGCACACGCTGCGCGCCGATCTGGTGGTCTCCGGCGCCGATCTCAAGCACACGCTGCTGGACATGGTCGGCCCCGAGCACCTGCCCTCGAGCCTCATCCGCCACACCAGCGAGCAGACCATGCCCGCGGCGCTCTTCATGACCTTCCTCGGGCTCACCGCCGACATGCGGGCCAAGGGGATGCGCGCCAGCAACGTCTGGTCCTTCCCCCACGCCGACATGGAGGCGCTGTACCGGCACGCCCGGGAAGCCGCCGAGCCGCAGCCCGACGTGGCCTACATCACCAGCGCGTCGATGAAGGACCCCGACAACCCGCACCACGCGCCGCCTGGCGTCACCAATGTCGAGGTGATGACGCTGGTGTCGGGCGATCCGAGGTGCTGGGGCCTCGACGCGGGCGACCCCATCCGCTGGGACCACAAGCACAACCCGCGGTACCAGGCGATCAAGGAGCGGGTCGAGGCGCGCATGGTCGCCTGTCTGGAGCGGGTGTTCCCCGGGTCGGCCGAGAGCATCGTCTACCGCGAGTCGGCCACGCCCCTCACCCACACCCGCTTCACGCGCGCCAGCGACGGCAGCGCCTACGGTCTGGCGGCCACGCCGGGCCAGTTCATGCGCGGTCGGCCGGGCTACCGCACTCCCATCGCCGGGCTCTACCTGTGCGGCGCCTCGACCCGTGCCGGCCACGGCATCATCGGCGCGCTCAGCTCGGGCCGCGCCGCCGCGGGCGCGGTGCTCTCCGATCACCCGAAGGCGGGCGTGGCCCCGGCGCGCTGAGGCGGGCGCCCGCCCTCACAGGAGCAGCGGAGACTTGGGCCGAGGTGGATCGGCCGCACCAGCGAGCCGAGCCGGTCGTCCGCAACCCGAGAGATACCCGCCGGCATCCCGCAGCGGTCGAGGACGGCCGAGTCGTCCGCTGGGGTGGTCGACGCGCCCGGCAGCTGTTTCCGCTGGTCCTGTCAGTTCCCGACCACCCGCTCGCCCACCGCGACGCGTACCCGGATCTTCACGTGGTCGCGCTCGGCCGTGCGCGGTGTGATCGCCACGTCGACGCTGATGGGCCCGCTGTCGAACCAGCCGGCCGTCCCCTTCTGCACGGTGCGGAAGCCTCCGCACCAGGACAGGCGCCGGAAGAGCCGCTCGTAGTGCGCCCGCACGTCGATGGTCTTCGCCACCTCCTGGTTCAGCTCGAAGGTGCGCGCCAGCAGCCGCCGCGCGCCGGTCTCGTCGACCTGCCACTCCTCGCCCACCAGGTACACCGGCAGCACGCCCTCGGGCACGGTGACGATGGTCGGGTAGCCCTCCGGCACGCGCGAATCGGCTGCCTGGGCGGTGCCGACCGCCACGCACAGGCCGAGCGCCAGCGTCACCGCGGCCATCCCGGCCGCCCTCACCGCGTTCCACACGGTCCTCTCCCGTCGAGACATGGTCTCCATCCTCCGCTGGGGGTCTGTACTCCCCCATCGGCGGATCCGGCCGGCGCCTTGATGGCGGGTCGTCACTTTCATCGCTGGTCCGTCCCCCGGGCGCCCGCGCCAGCCAGGATGAGGTCCACCACCGCGGCGATGAAGCCGTCGTCCACCGGCTCACCGTAGTGCACCAGCCGGCTGAAGATCGACGCGCTCAGGATCTCGGCGAGCAGCATCGCGTCCGTCCCAGGCGGCAGCTCGCCGCGCGCGACCCCCGCCTCCACGATCCGCGCCCGGATCTGGCGATGCTCCACCCGCTTGGCCCGCATGATCGCGTCCAGCTCCGGCTCGCGCCCCCGCTCGCTCTGCACCATGCGCGCGATCCCACGACCGAGCGGGCCGTTGAACCAGTCGCGGGCGCGCTGGAAGTGGGCGATCAGGTCCTCCCGCAGCCGCCCCGTCTGCTCCAGCTCGGGGAACGCCGCCAGCTCGTGCAGCGCCGCCGCCGCCAGCTCGGCCTTGGTCGGCCAGCGCCTGTAGATCGTCGTCTTGTTGACGCCCGATCGCTGCGCCACCGCCTCGATCCGCAGCGCGCCGTAGCCCACCGCGCCCAGCTCCTCCGCCGTCGCCTCCAGCACCGCGGTCACCACGCGTGCGCTGCGTCCGCCCTGGCGCACCCCCTCGGTGAGCCTGCGCCCGGGTCCCGCATCCTTCCTTTGATCACGCTTGCTTGCACACATGGACGCACTTTATGGCAACCAATCGTTGCCTTTCTAGCGCGGGGCGCTATTGATGGCGAGTCTCGAAGTCGGAGGTTCCCATGGAAGTCGCCGCGAGCGAAGCCGTCGCCGCCCGAGAGTCCAAGGCCGAGGCCACGCCCTCGCCCACCCGGGTGCGCACCAGCTCGCGCCGGCGGCGCCTGATCCTGTTGGCGGCGATCGTCCTGGTGGGCGCCGGCGTGGGGACCTGGCAGGTGCTGGCGCACCGCGGCCTCCAGTCCACCGACAACGCGCAGATCGAAGCCGAGATCGTCGCCGTGCCGACGCGGGTCGGAGGCGTGGTGGCCAGGCTGCTCTTCGACGAGAACCAGCGCGTGGAGGCGGGGGCGACGCTGGCGATCCTGGACGACGGCCCGGCGCGGGCCAGGCTGGCGGAGGCGCAGGCTGCCCTCGATGCCGCCGAGGCGAGAGCCCTGGCGGCCGACGCCGACGTCACGGTCGCCACCACCCAGGCCAGCGGGGAGAGCGAGGTGGCCAGCGCGGGCAAGCAGACCGCCGAGAGCGCCGCCAGCGCCGCGCGCGTCCAGCTCCGCGAGGGCGAGGCCGCCGTGCGCTCGGCCCAGGCCGCCTACGCGCAGGCGCGCGCCGACGAGGAGCGTGACGCGGCGCTGCTGCGTGGCGGCGCGCTCGCCAGGTCGGCCTACGACGCCACGGCCACCGCCGCCACCGTGGCAAAGGCCAACCTGGACGCCGCCCGCGCGCGCCTCGCCAGCCTGCACGCCGGCGTGACCCAGGCCCGGTCGCGCATCGGCGAGGCCGAGGCGCGGGTCGAGCAGACCCGCGACGTCGACTCGCTGGTCACCCAGGCCCGGTCGCGCGCGAAGGCTGCCCACGCCCAGGTCGAGGTGGCCCGCGCCGCCGTGGACCTGGCGCGCCTCGAGCTCTCCTACACCACCATCTCCGCCCCCCAAGCGGGCGTGCTATCGAAGAAGTCCGTCGCCGTCGGCGAGATGCTGGCCCCCGGCCAGGCCATCGCCCAGCTCGTCACCGACGACCGCTGGGTCACCGCCAACTTCAAGGAGACGCAGATCGCGGACATGCGCGTGGGCCAGCCTGCCGACGTCGACGTCGACGCCTTCCCCGACACCCCGCTGCACGGGCACGTCGGCTCCTTCGCCGGCGGCACCGGCGCCGAGTTCACCCTGCTGCCGCCTGACAACGCCAGCGGCAACTTCACCAAGGTGGTCCAGCGCGTACCGGTCCGCGTGCTGCTCGACGCCGTCCCCGCCACCATCGCGCTGCGCGCCGGCCTCTCCGCCGACGTGGTGGTCGACACCCGGGGAGCTGCGGCCCTTGGTCGCTGAGGCGCCCGCCCTCCCCCTCCCGGAGCGCGAGGTCGGCTTCAGCAAGTGGGCCATCGCGCTCTCGGTGGCGCTCGGCGCCCTCCTGGAGATCGTCGACACCTCCATCGTCAACGTGGCCCTCACCGACATGGCGACCTCGCTGGACGCCACGGTCGCCGAGACCTCGTGGATCGTCAGCTCCTACGCCGTCGCCAACGTCATCATCCTCCCGCTCTCCGCCTGGCTGGGGAAGCGCTTCGGCCAGAAGCGCTACTTCATCTTCTCCCTGGTCGGCTTCACCGCCGCCTCGGCCCTGTGCGGCTTCGCCACCTCCCTGCCCATGCTCATCGTCGCCCGCGTGCTGCAGGGGCTGGCTGGCGGCGGGCTCCTCGCCAAGGCCCAGTCCATCCTCTTCCAGACCTTCCCGCGCGAGGAGCAGGCCATGGCGCAGGCCTTCTTCGGGATCGTCGTCATCTCCGGGCCGGCCATCGGCCCCACCCTGGGCGGGTACCTGGTCACCAACATCGGCTGGCGCTGGATCTTCTTCGTCAACCTCCCCATCGGGCTGCTCGCCGTGTTCATGAGCTGGCTCACCCTGCCCAAGGACGGCCCCACCCACGCGCTGCGGCAGGCGGTCGACTACCTGGGCATCCTCTTCCTCGCCATCGGCCTCGGCTGCCTCGAGACCTTCCTCGAGGAGGGCAACCGCAATGACTGGTTCCAGTCCCCGGAGATCACCCTGCTGGCCGTCGCCGCCGTGGTCGGCCTCATCCTCTTCGCCTGGCGCGAGCTCACGACCGAGCACCCCGCCGTCGACCTCCGCGTCCTCAAGTACCGCTCGCTGTGGGCGGGCAGCATCGTGTCGGTGGTGCTCGGCGTGGCGCTCTACGGCGCGCTCTTCGTCATCCCCATCTTCTCCCAGCAGATCATGGGCATGACGCCCCAGCAGGTGGGCATGATGCTGCTGCCGAGCGCCCTGGCCGCTGGCGCCATGATGCCGGTGATGGGCATCCTGCTCAGCCGCAAGCTGGACCCTCGCCTCGGCCTCACCATCGGCTGCCTCATCCTCGGCAGCACGCTGTACGCCCTGGTCCCGCTCTCGCCCTCCACCGGCGCCGACGACTTCTTCTGGCCGCTGCTCATTCGCGGCGCCGGCATGGTCTTCATGTTCCTGCCGCTGACCATGGCCACCCTGGGCCCCATCCCCAAGGAGGACATCGCCAACGCGTCGGGCTTCTTCAACCTGACCCGCCAGATGGGCGGCAGCATCGGCGTGGCGCTGCTCTCCACCATGCTGAGCACCCGCCAGACCTTCCACCGCGCCATGATCCGTGAGCACCTCGTCGCCACCGACCCGGCGGTGCTCGACCGCGTGCACGCGCTGACCGGGGCGTTCCAGGCCAAGGGGATGGCCCTGGGCGACGCCCACCACGCGGCCCTCGCCGCCCTGCAGGGCACCGTGGCCAGGCAGGCGGCCGTCATGTCCTTCGCCGACATCTTCTGGATCGTGTCGGTCGCCGTGTTCTGCATGATCCCGCTGACCTGGATCCTCGGCCGCCCCCCGCGCGACTCCGAGGTCGCCGCGGCCGCGCACTGAGCAGGAGCTCCACGATGCACCTCGCCCCCGCCATGGGCCGGCCTCGCCCTCGCCGCGGCCCGCGCCTCGCCCCCGCCCTGACGATGGCCGCCGCGCTCTGCGTGCTGGCGCCGGGCGCCCTGGCGCTGCAGCCGCTCGGCACCTTCGTCGACGCCGCCGCCCGCTTCCACCCCGACAACCGCGAGGCCGCCGCCCAGGCCGCCTCCCGCGAGGCCGCCGTCGCCCAGACGCGCGGACGCCTGTTGCCCTCGGTCTCCGCGCGCGCCGGCTACACCTGGAACCAGCGCGAGGTGGCGCCGGACTTCGGGGGCTCCCGCCTCCTCATCACGCCCCGCCACGGCCTGGACGCCCTCTTCCAGCTCGACATCCCGCTGGTGGACGTCTCCGGTTGGCAGCAGGTGGCCGCGGCCAAGGCCTCGGCGGAGGCGGCCCAGGCGCTGCGAGCCGGCACCCGCCTCGCCGTGGACGAGGCGGTGGCCCGCGCGTGGTACCAGGTCGTCGCCGCGGAGGCGGTGCGCTCGGTGGCCGAGACCAACCTCCAGGTCGCCGGCGAGCTGCTGGCCGTCGCCAACCAGCGCTTCGAGCACGACGCCGCCCCCGAGCTGGAGGTCCGTCGCGCCGAGGCCAACGTCGCCCGGGCCCAGCAGAGCCTCGCCGAGGCCCGCCTGGCCGCCACCCTGGCCGGCCGCCGCCTGCAGAGCCTCACCGGCGTCGTCCCCGAGCCGGTGGCCTCGTTTCCCACCGACGACCTCCACGCCGAGCCCCCCCTCGACCACTTCCTGGCCCAGGTGCCCAGGAGCCCTCGGCTGCGCAGCGCCGCGGCCCGCGAGGAGGCCGCACGCCACGACGCCACCGCCCACGAGCTGCTCTTCGTCCCCACCGTCGCCGCCCAGGCCGCCGAGCGCCTCACCAACGCCACCGGCTTCATCGACGAGTCCAGCTACGCCACCGTCGGCGTCGCGCTGACCTGGCGCTTCGACTTCTCCCACCTCGCGGCCCGCGACGTGGCCGCGGCCGGGGTGGACGCCGCGCAGGCCGGCACGACCCGGGCGCGCCTGTCGGTGCAGGACGACATCTTCGAGGCCTGGCACCGGGTCGGCGCGGCCATCGAGCGGAGCCGCGCCGCCCGCGTCGAGGCCCTGGCTGCCACCGACGCGGCCGCCATGGCGGCGCTGCGCTATCACGAGGGGGCCGGGACCCAGCTCGACGTGGTGACGGCGCAGCGCGACCAGTTCGCCGCCGAGGTCGGCCGGGTGCAGGCCGACACCGAGCTCGGCTTCGCGCGCGAGTACCTGCGGCTGGCCACCACGTTCTGACCAGGCGGCCGCGCGCGCCGGGGCGACGGCCCGCGCGGCCGCTTCAGTCGCGCTGGCGCTCGCGCTCCTGCTGGTCGAGCAGCGCCTCGACGATGTCGGCGTACACCTTCATCGCCACGTGGGTGTCCAGGTGGCTGACGTACTCGAAGCCGACGACGATGACGTAGGGGTTGCGGCTCGAGTAGGGCCAGTAGCCGGCGAAGAACTTGTGGTCCTGGGTGCGCGGCTTGCGCCGCCCCGACGGCTTGCCAGCGGCGCCGGGCTGCGGCCGGGTGGTCTCGCCGGTGCCGGTCTTGCCCCCCATCTCGCGCCACACCTCCTCGGGCACCTGGCGCTTGAGCCAGACCGCGGTGCCGGCGCGCACCGTGTCGTGGCCCGCCTCCTTGAGGTAGCGCGCCATGCGCACCGGGATCACCTGCAGCGGGCTCTGGGGTTTGACCTCCAGCAGCGAGCCGTCGGACAGGTCGCGGATGCCGCGCACCAGGAAGGGCCTGTAGTGGCGGCCGTCCCTGGCCACGATGCCCTCGGCCATCGCCACGTGGAGCAGGCTGAAGTCGGAGAAGCCCGACAGCCCGAGGCGCACGTCGTAGGTGGTGCGCCAGTAGTCGTCGCCGGGCGGCAGCTCGCCCAGGCGGGCCGGCCAGGCCACCAGCGGGTCGTTGGGGTAGCGCTCGATGTCCGCGGCGAAGCGCGGGTCCAGACCCAGGCGCTCGGGCATCAGATCGTAGGGGCGCAGGACGTCGAGCAGGCCGTAGAACTCGCGCAGCTTGTCCAGGCGCAGACGCCCCGCCACGTACGAGGCCGCCGTGTTCACCGACTTCACCAGGAGCTGCCGCACCGTGGTGACGCCGCCGACGAAGGAGCCGCCGTAGTTGCGCACCGGCTCGATGGGCTCGCCGCGGAAGCTCGAGAGCACCCCCTTCTCGACGAAGCACCCGTTGCGGGCGTTGGCCGGATCGTCCTCGGCGCGGATGCACAGCTCGTCGTCGCCGTAGGGCGCGAAGTGCGCGGCCGGGTCGCGCGACGCCGCCACCAGGAGCCCCACCTTGGCCGTCGATCCCACCGTGGTCGTCCGCTGCCACGCGTCCAGGCCCGGCGCCAGCACGGGGTGCAGCCGCTGGTCCTCCACCGTCTGCAGCACCTCCTCGAGGCGGTTTCCGTCGAAGGCGGGGCACGACGCCGCGGCGACCACCTGCCCCTCCGGCCCCAGCACCAGCGCGCGGCCGTGCGCCGTCCACGACGAGTCGCCCGCGCTCAGCGCCAGCCCGCGCATGCGCACGCACGACGCCTTCACGGCGCGGGTGGTCGCCTCCTGGATGTCGCGGTCCAGGGTCACGATGACGTCGGCGCCGATCTCCGCGCCGTCCCGCTCCAGCACCCGCTCGGTCAGCTCCGCCTCGGCGTCCGCCGGGCGCACGCGCCGCCCCATGAGCAGGTCGCGGAACACCCGCAGCAGCCCGCCCCAGATCCCCCGCTTCGGGTAGCCCCAGCCGACCAGCGCGCCTGCGTCGCTCAGCAGCACCTCCCACCGCTCGCCGTCCGGGCTGATGCGCGCCAGCGGGTGCAGGTGGGTGTCCACCAGGCGCCCGCGCTCGCTGGCGATCTTCTGGGTCGCGGTCTGGGGCAGCGCGCGGCTGAAGCGGAAGGGGTCGCTCAGCCCCAGCATGGCCCCGCCCCAGCCCGAGGCGAACGCGTCCCAGCCCTCGTCGAAGCGAACCCGCGTGCTGCCGTCGCGGTAGAAGCCGCGCACCCAGCGCAGGGTCTCGCGGCCGTCCTCGTCGGTGGTCACCCGGAAGATGCGGCGGAAGCGCTTCTGGGTCAGCGGGTCCCAGCGCTCGCGCGAGGCCGCGTCCCACGGCGTCACCCAGAGCGTGCCGTCCTTGGTCACCCCGACCAGCATGGCCTCGGCGGCGCGCTTGAGGTCCTCGGCGAACTCGAAGTCGATCGAGCGGTCCACGGGCGCCCGCCGCAGCAGGTCCAGGCCGCCGATCTCCGTGTCCCGCCAGCGCGAGAGGTCCCACGAGAAGAGCGAGGTGCGGTGGTTGCGCAGGCAGATCTCCGCCTCGCCGGTCTGCGGGTTGGCGCCGCGCTCGAGGGTCAGGTGCAGCCGCGGGTCGTCGGCCAGCGCCACCGTCCAACCCCAGGGCACCTTCTGGCTGCCGCCGCGCGGCGTGGTGATCTGGCGCCCCTCCTCGTCGTAGAGCACGAACTGGGCGCCGGGCGTCGCCGAGCGCACCTCCACCCGGTCGGGCCCCGCCGGGGCCAGCTCCAGGTGATGCAGCCACACCGCCGGCAGCGGCAGCACCAGGTCGTTGCCCTCGGGGATGGTGGCGCCGAGCCGGGCGGCCAGCCCGCGCCCGGCCACCCCGAAGCGCGTCGGGCGCGGGATCACCAGCCCCTCGAAGCCGATCCGCAGGGGGCGCTCGCCGGGCAGCGGCCGCGGCAGGCAGGCCCCGGTGACCTCGATGTCCCCGTGCGACAGGTGCATCTCCAGAGGATCCAGCCGGTAGGTGCGGCCCTCCTCGAGGATGCCCGCCCACCCGGGCGGCGCGGGCGGTGGCACCTCCCACACGCCGGGCACCAGGTTCCGGATCCGGACGCTCTCGGTGAGCGAGGGGTGGGTGTGCACCTCGAGCCGGTGGGTGTAGCGGGTCTCGATGGCGCGGCTCCAGACCACCCCCATCGCCCCGACGGCGGCGATGAGCAGCAGCACGCTGGCGTCCACCGACGAGAGGCGAAGGCGGCTGGCGGCGCGGCGCAGCGCCAGGTGGACGCCGGGCCAGCTGGGGTGGCGCCACCAGGGTTCGGGCGGATCGGCGCGGCGCGCGACGCCGGTGGAGGCCTTGACCCGCCGAAGCGGCTTGCGCTGGCGGGCCAGGATGCGGTCGGCCAGGGCGGCGTCGCTGCCGAGCACCAGGAAGAGGACGAGGATGAGGAGCAACCCCGCCATGTAGAAGGAGCCGTAGGAGATGAAGGCCGCGGGGACGCCGGCGAAGGGGGTGAGGTGGGTGAGGCCGCCGGAGATGCTGACCGCCGTCGACGCGACGGGCACGGTGGCGAGCCCCGCCATCACCGGCAGCCGCCAGCCGGCCATGCTGCCGCGGCGGCCCTGGCGGCGCGCGATGTCGTAGAGGACGACGGCGAACCCGACGAAGAGGGTGACGTAGCAGACCAGCCAGGGCAGCCCGCCGAAGAGGCCGACCACGGCGAGGGGGAAGTCGGTGTCCAGGCTGTTGACGGTGCGGTGGAGGTCCAGCGAGGTGCGGGTCTGGACGCCGAGGCCCCAGACGCCGCCCAGGTCGTAGGTGACGCGGTCGGCGGCGAGGAGGTGCCCGCCGCGGCGGAAGAAGCCGGCGCCACCCAGCCAGAGCAGCACGCGCTCGCGGACGGTGAAGGGGATCCAGGGCAGGACCGGCTGCAGCTCGAAGGCGAGGCCGAGGCCGACCGCGCCGCAGGCGGCGGCCACGGTGAGGTGCAGCAGGGTGCCGCGGGCCGTGAGGAAGGCGACGGCGGCGATGCCGAGGACGACGCCGGTGTAGCCGATCTCCTTCTGGGCGACGAGGAGGCCGGTGACCAGGACGGTGAGCATCAAGCCCAGGAAGCCGCGGGCGCGGAGGCCGGGGGCGCCGAGCACCAGGCCCAGCGCGGGGGCGAAGGCGAAGGGCACGAGCAGCGAGGGGGTGAAGGCCAGGCCGCCCAGGTCGACGCGGGCGGCGTCGCGGGCGCTGCCGCCCGAGGCGAGCAGCACGGCGACGATGGAGAGCAGCGCGGCGAAGGCGCCGGCGGCCAGGGCGGCGGAGGGGCGCGAGGGGAGTCGGGAGAGGAAGAGCGCCAGGCGGGCCAGCAGCTCGCGGACGCGGTGCTGGCCGGAGACGACGAAGAGGGCGGCGCGGTCGACGGCGCGGGCGCGGCTCTCGACGGTGGCGGCGGCGATCTCCTCGGCGAAGGCGGCGCGCGAGGCGGCGCTGACGGGCTCGCGCGAGCGGATGATGGTCCAGGCGAGCCACGCCAGGGTGGGGACCAGGAGGAGGCCCACGACCGCCGCCTCGCGCAGCGACGCGCCGCCCACCAGGCTGCTGCTGATGGCGAGGGAGACGAGCCCGCCGATGAAGGCGGTGAGGTGCAGAGGCCGCGCGACGGCGACCGGGCGCACGGTGATGGCCCAGCCCACCGCGGCCACCAGCGAGGCCTGGATGCCTGCGAAGGAGCACATGGTGGAGAGGCGGCGCAGCTCCCAGGCCACGGCGTCGGCGGGGTCCGGCGCCGCGGCGTAGAGGAGCAGCTGGATGAGGAGGCCGACGCTGGTCAGGCCGGTGGTCGCCGCCGTGAGCACGGCGACGCGCGGTTCGGCGGCCGACCAGGCGAGGAGCAGGCTGGACATCGCGACCACCAGGGCGGCGATGGCGGTCGCCGAGGCGGCGTCGAGCCCCCACGCGCTGGCCGGGATGCCCGGCATGGCGGCGGCGGCGACCATCACCGCGCCCGCGGCGCAGAGCGAGGCCAGGCCGGCGGCGACGCGGGTGGCTCCGCCGGCGGTGGACTTGCGGACCAGCGCCAGCAGGGCGCCGGTCACGGTCATGGCGGCCGCCATCGCGAAGAGCGACAGGAAGAGCAGGTGAGCCCCGAGGCCCGTCGTGAGGTATTCCCAACCCAAGGGCTACCGGTCCGCCGCGCGGGCGTCCCCGCGCACGATGCGAAACACCCCCTCGCCTGCTCGGACCCGGTGCACGGGGCGGTGCCTCACGCGCGCCGAGCCGGCGTACTCGATGCCGTCGACCACCGCGGGCGCCGCGCCGTCGGAGACCAGCGCCAGGGCGTCGGCCGCCAGCCCGACGCGCCAGCCGCCCAGCCGGAGCTGGTCTGCCGGGTCGGTGCTGAGCACGCCGAGCGGCCGCTCCACGGCGAACACGACCAGCGGCTCGCCCACCGCCTCGAGGCGCGCGGCCGAGGGCTCGAGCACGGCGAAGTCGGTGATGTGGTGCCACAGCCCCGCCTGGGCGCCGGCACCGCCGGGCCGGAGCAGGCGCAGCTTCGCGCCGCCGCAGTCGTCGAGCGCGACCTCGGCCAGGGGGCCGACCGCGGCGCGTGACTTCACGGCCACCCGGACCTCGGAGCCGCTGACCGCCGACAGCACCACCGACTCCTGGAACACGCGCGCGGCGGCCTGCTCGAAGCGGAAGAGCGCCGGCTCGGTGTCGCTCGGCCCGTCCGATTCGGGCGGCTGCACCAGCTCGCCGACCAGCGTCAGCAGGCGCGGCGGCGGCGCGTGCGCCCCCTCGGGCAGGCGCAGGCTCCACACCTGCCCACCCGCCGTGGTCAGCGACTCGACGTGCGAGGCCTGCACCGTGACGTGCCCGCCGGCCGGGATGACCAGCTGGCGCCCGCCGAACCAGCGCAGCACCGCGTCGGTCTCGCCTGTGTCATGGATCGTCAACTCGTCGAGCTCTCCAGCATCCAGCAACAGATCGGATCCAATCGTGAAGCGGCGATCCCGATTCCGATCCCACACCTCCGTGCTGCCGTCGGTGGACTCCAGGAAGAGCTCCCGGCGGGCGAGGCGCGCCAGCCCGAGCACCCGCAGCTCCACCTCCACCCGGCGCTTCCAGGGCCGCGCCCACGAGCGCTGCAGCACCAGGGTCATGTCGCGGTCCACCGGGACGCGGGTACGGGGCCGCGAGGTGCTGGTGCCGTCCTCGGTGCGCACCTGCACCGACGTGGTCGCGTAGAGGTAGGCCACCGCCTCCTCGTCGTCGGGCGCCTCGAACACGACGAGCTGCGGAGCCCGCGGTCCCAGATCCACCTTCAAGAGGCCCTGGCGGTGCCGGAACACGATGCGCCGCCCGCCCGCGCCGATCTGGAGGCGCGGCTCGCCCAGCCCGCGCGCCCGGTGGCCCGCGTCCTCGAGCTCCGGCTCGTACACCGGCTCGACCCTCGCGCGCCGCGACCCCTCGCGCAGCGAGACCTCGATCTCCAGGTCCGGGTCGGAGATGACCCAGTGGTCCGACTCCTCGTGCTCGATGACGCGCACCAGGGCGTCTCGCAGGCCGGCCACCGCCTGGTCGCGCGTGTTCGGGTCCAACAGCGGCAGGAAGTCGTCGTCCGCCGGCACCTGGAAGCGCATCCGCACCGGGAGGTAATGGATGCGCAGCGCCAGCGCCCGCTGGCTGGCCACCGAGCGGAGCTCGCCCGATTCCAGGAGCCGATCGAGCACCAGCCGCGCCATCCGCTCCTGATAGAGCTTGTCCACTGCACCCCTGGTCTCGAGAGAAGTCCGCGGGATCGCCAGAACCGGCCACGGTGGCGGGTTTGCGCACCCCGCCATGTTTTCAGTTGTAGATTCGACGCACGAAATGAAGATATTAGCGCGACGCGCGTCCGGGAACCCGAAACCACGCCCTTCCATCGGGTACCCCAGAGGTCGAACCGTGCCACGTCCCGGCATCTTGTCCACCACCGACAGTCGCCACCGCCGTTTCAGGGCCTCTCCGCAGCTCGTCGCCGTCCGCGACGGCGCCGCGCGCCAGGCTCCGTTCGGCCCACCGCGGGAGCCCTCCACCGAGGCTCGCCCGAGCGACGCGACCGACGCCGTCGTGCCAGCCGCCGCGGCCACGACCGCCACCCCCCAGGGCCGAGCGGCGATCGCCCGCGTCGTGCTGGCCTGCGCGCTGTGGCTGGCCGTCCTCGTGGGCATGGCGCTCTTCCTGGGCACCTCGATCTCGTGGCGCAGCCAGCTCTGGGCACCCCTCGGCTGGCTCGGCGCCGGCCTGAGCGCGGCCTTCATCGTCTCCTGGGCCGTCCGCCTCGTGCTCTGGTGGCGCTACCGCCCGCTCGAGCCCACGCCCCGTGAGCGCGCCGACCTGCCCTCGCTGTCGGTGGTCATCCCAGCCTTCAACGAGGGCGCGATGGTGCGCCGCTCCATCGAGAGCGTGCTGCAGAGCCACTACCCGGCCGATCGCCTGCACGTCATCGTGGTCAACGACGGCTCTCGCGACGACACCGGCGCCCACATCGATCGGGTCGCCGCCGAGCACCCCGGCCGGGTCACCGCGATCCACCTCCCGCGCAACCGCGGCAAGCGCCACGCGCTGTACGCCGGCTTCCGTCGCGCGACCAGCGAGCTCGTCGCCACGGTGGACTCCGACTCGATCGTGCTGCCCCAGAGCCTCGCCAACCTGGTGACGCCGCTGTGCCGCGACCCCCGCATCGGCGGCGTCGCCGGCAAGGTGGTCGCCCACAACCGCCGCGAGAACGTGCTCACCCGCATGCTGGGCGTGCGCTACATCCTCGGCTTCGACTTCGTCCGCGCCTACCAGAGCGGCCTGCGCACCGTCTGGTGTTGCCCCGGCGCGCTCCAGGCCTACCGCCGCGCCGTGATCGCGCCGCACCTCGACCGCTGGCGGGACCAGCGCTTCCTGGGCGCCGCCTGCACCAACGGCGACGACCACGCCATGACCAACCTGGTGCTCTCGCTGGGCTACGACACGGCCTACCAGTCCAACTCCACCGTCGAGACCCTGGTGCCCAATGGCTACGTGCGCCTGTGCAAGATGTACGTCCGCTGGGGCCGCTCGGCGACCCGCGAGGGCATGCTGGCGCTGCGCTTCGCCGCGCCGCGCACCGTGCGGCTGGGCCCCGGGCTCGGCCCGCTGGTGCTGATGGACGCCGTGCTCCAGCCGGTCACCGTGCTCACCAAGGCCATGGGCGTCTTCGCGACGCTGGCCATCGCGGTGCTCCACCCCTTCCTCCTCGTGAAGGCGACCATCGCGTCGCTGACGGTGGCTGGGGCATACTGCATCATCTTCCTGCGCAGCGAGCGCTCCACCGAAACCTTCTTCGGCCTCCTCTACGCCGTGTTCGCGATGGTCGCCCTGCCCTGGGTGCAGCCCTTCGCGACGATCACCGTGCGGCGGAACGGGTGGCTCACTCGCGGGTAGCCATGACGCCGCAGCAGACCATCCCCGTCGTCGATCTCCGAGACTTCACCGAGGGCGACGAGGAGGCGAGGCAGCGCTTCGTGCGTGGCCTCGGGGACGCCTTCGTCGAGTTCGGCTTCGCCGCCGTCGAGAACCACGGCGTCGATCCCCTCGCCGTGGCCGACACCTACGAGACGATCCGCCGCTTCTTCGCGTTGCCGGCGCAGACCAAGACCCGCTACGAGATCCCCGGCGGCGCCGGGCAGCGCGGCTACGCGTCCTTCGGGCGCGAGCACGCCAAGAACCACTCGGTCGCCGACCTCAAGGAGTTCTGGCACGTGGGCCCGGAGCTGGCGCCCCAGCACCCGCTGCGCCAGCGCATGCCGCCCAACGTGTGGCCGGAGGAGGTCCCCGAGTTCCGCGAGGCGTCCCTGCGCCTGTGCCAGAGCCTCGACCGCACGGCCGCCCAGCTCCTGCGCGCGCTGGCCAGCTACCTCGAGGCCGACGAGGAGGCCTTCGCCCACATGATCGACGGGGGCAACTCGATCCTGCGCCTCATCCGCTACCCCGGCCCCGACGAGGTCGAGCCGGAGCCCGGCGCTGTCTGGGCCGCCGCCCACGAGGACATCAACCTGATCACGCTGCTGGTGGAGGCCACCGACCCGGGCCTCGAGCTGCTGCGCCGCGACGGCACCTGGATGCCGATCCGCCCCATCCCGGGGCAGCTCATCGCCGACGCCGGCGACATGCTGCAGCACCTCACCAACGGCCGCATCCCCAGCACCACCCACCGCGTGCTGGCGCCGCCCGACGCGCGGGGCCCGCGCTACTCGATGCCCTACTTCCTGCACCCCCACCCCGACTGCATGCTGGAGCCGCTGCCGAGCTGCGTGGGGCCCGACCGCCCGCGCCAGTGGGACGGCATCACGGCCGAGCGCTACCTGAACCGGCGCCTGGCCGAGATCGGGCTGCTGGAGGCGGCGGACGAACTCGACTGAGCAGGGGCGACGCCTCGCGCCCTCCTCCCCCCGAGGCGGCCGCCGACCTGGGCCGCGCAGCTGCCCATGCGCCCCGCTGCACCCCTCCTGCCTCGAGAAGCGGCGAAGGCGCATGGGCAGCTACCAAGAAGGGGGACGCCTCGCGCCCCCCTCCCCGCGGGCAGAGCCCGCAGGGCCCCTCCCCCCGAGACGGCCCGCCGACGCGGGCCGCGTAGCCGCCCACGCGCCCGAGACCACCTGCATGCCTCGGGAAGCGGCGAAGGCGCATGGGCAGCTACCAAGAAGGGGGACGCCTCGCGCCTCCCCGCGGGCAGAGCCCGCAGGGCCCCTCCCCCGAGGCGGCCCGCCGACGCGGGCCGCGTAGCTGCCACGCGCCCGAGACGACCTTCGTGCCTCGGGAAGCGGCGAAGGCGCATGGGCAGCTATTGACATCCCCCGGGCGAGGCGCTACTCATAGCGACCCTGCCGCCGGGCAGGCCTCTTTCGAGAGGTGCGACGCTGGTCCGCGAGGGCTGGCGTGACAATCGGGAAGGGACGACCGCTCCGCTACTGCGGGGTGGAGCAGCCAGGTAGCTCGTCGGGCTCATAACCCGAAGGTCGCAGGTTCAAATCCTGCCCCCGCGACCATCCGTCGCGCGCGGTCGTCCCCCTTCCCTCTGCGCGCTCGGCCCCTCGTCGAACGCGCCCTGTTGCGGGGTGGAGCAGCCAGGTAGCTCGTCGGGCTCATAACCCGAAGGTCGCAGGTTCAAATCCTGCCCCCGCGACCATCACCACCTGCCCCGGTGTCCATGTGACGCCGGGGCAGGTGCGTCTCGACCGCTGGCGGTGGCACCGCGACTCCGCCGTCGCTCCAGCTTCGGCGAGCATCCGGGACCGACGCGGCCAGGCAGCGGATGCGGCCGCCGGGGCGTCACGTCCGACCGGCACCCATCCTGGCCGGCGTGTCAGTCGGCGCCCGCAGTCGCCCGGTTGGCGCCCGCCGGCGTGTCAGTCGGCGCACGCAGTCGCTCAGTCGGCGCACGCCGCCGCCCGGTTGGCTCCCCCCGTCGCCGGGTCCAAGCCCGCCCTCGCTCAGTCGGCGCCCGGCGTCGTGTCCGCCTCGGTGTCGGGGCCCGGCGTCGTGTCGGCTGCGGCGTCCGTCTGGGTGTCGGGGCCCGGCGTCATGTCGGCCTCGGCATCGGGCTCCGCGTCGGGGCCCGGCGTGGTGTCGGCGTCACTCACCGCGTCACCGGCCGTGTCCGGGACCGCGTCGGGGACCACATCGACGCTCACGTCGGCGTCGAGCATCGGCCCCACCTCGCCGGCGTCCGCGTCGCTGTCCGCGTCCGGCGTCGGCTCGGCCACGTCGCCGAGAGGCTCGGCCACGTCGCCGCCGGCGTCCGGCACGGTCTCCACCGCCTCGGGCGCCTCGTCCGCCGCCGCGTCGGGCATCGGGTCGGCGACGACGGGCGTGCAGTCGTCCGGGCAGCTGGTCTCGTCCTCATCGGCGTCGCAGGTCCCGTCGCCGCACACCGGGCCGCAATCCGCCGCGCAGCACTCCGGCGTCTCGTCGCCCTCGCAGGTGCCGTTGCCGCAGGAGCAGTCCGAGGGGCACACCAGGACGTCGAACATGTTGTCGCAGACGCCATCGCACAGGAACCCGCAGGTGGCGTTCGTCGGGCAATCCTGCGGGCAGGTGAACTGCTCGAAGGAGCCCGCGTCGCAGTTCCCGTCGCCGCACACCCCCGACGCCGGGCAGTCCTGAGGACAGCTCAGCTCCTCGAAGGCCCCCGAGTCGCAGAACCCGTCGCCGCAGGTGCCCTGGCCGCCGCAGTCCTGGGCGCAGTTGCCGGGGTTCTCGCCCGCGTCGCACACCGCGTTGCCGCAGCACGAGCCGCAGTCGTTGGGGCAGCTCTCGCAGCTCTCGGTCGTCGCGCAGAAGCCGTCGCCGCACACGCACGCGTTCGTCGGCCCGACACACACCACCCCCTGGCACACGTCCCCGCTGGTGCAGGGATCGCCGTCGTCGCAGGTCTTGCCCTGCGCCGGCTGGTGCTCGCAGCCCACGTTCGCCACGCAGAGATCCAGGGTGCACTCGTTGCCGTCGTCGCAGTCCTTCTCGACGCCGCCAGCGCACGCGCCCTCGAGGCAGGCGCCCCCGCTGAAGCAGAGATCGCCCAGCGCGCAGGGCGTCCCGTCGGCCGTGACCTCGGTGGCGCACTCGCCGGTGGCCGGATCGCAGCTCACCTCGAGGCAGTCACCGGGGATCTCGTCGGTGCAGTCGGGCACCGACGCCGAGTCGATGATGCAGACGCCGGCGCTGCAGATCAGCACGCCGTTGCAGGCGTCGCCGTCCTCGAACACGGCGCAGTCGTCGTCCTGCTCGCAGGCGCACAGGCCCGCGCCCTTGCACTGACCGCCCTCGCAGGCGTCGTTGGTGGTGCAGCCGCTCCCGTCGCTGCAGGGCTCGCCGTCATCGGCCGCCACGGTCGAGCAGGCGCCCGTCGCCGGATCGCAGGCCGCGCGCTGGCAGGGCGCCGCCGGAGGGCAGTCCACCAGGCTGGCGGGGTCCACCTGACACTGCCCCAGGACGCAGCGCAGCGTGCCGTTGCACAGGTTGTCGTCCTCGAACTGCTCGCAGTTGGCGTCCACCGAGCAGGAGCACTGCGCCGTCGGCTGGCCCTGGCACGCCCCGGCGGCGCAGGCGTCGTCGTTGGTGCAGGAGTTGCCGTCGTTGCACGGCGCGGTGATGTTGGAGTGCACGCAGCCGACGCCCGGCTGGCAGCCGTCGCCGGTGCAGGGGTTGCCGTCGTCGCAGTCGGGCTTCACCACCGAGGCCCCGTCGCAGGCGCCCTCGATGCACCAGCTCTCGACGGTGCAGGGATCCCCGTCGTCGCAGGTGGCGTGCTCGGGCGCGGTCTGGACCACGCAGCGCCCCTTCTTCGTGTCGCAGACCGAGATCTGGCACGGTTCGAGCGAGCCGGCGCCCGCCTGGCACTCGGCGGTGGTGGTGCAGGGGCCCGCCGCGATCGTGTCGGTGTCGCCGCCGGCCGCGTCGGCCGAGCTGCCGCCGCCATCGCAACCGCCCAGCCAGGGCAGCAGACAGAGGGTCACGAGCAACGCGCGGAGGCGCGGGGAGGTGAGTCGGTGCATGGGGGGCTCCAGCGTTCGAACCGCCGCACTATAGTCGGGCGACCGCTCCACTCAAGGGTGGACTGCATCGACGCGATACATCCGCCCCGTTCAGAGGGTGTTCCGCCATCCTGCTTTCGCGGGCCGGCTCCTGCGCTCCCACGGACTCGAGCGCCCGGGTTCGTTGCACGAAGCGAGCGGCCAGCGCGCTCGAGGGCCTGAGAAGACGCCGGCGACGCCCGGCTCGAAGAAGGGAACGCCCTCTCACCGAATCGTCGCGAGCGGCGCCCGGCAGCCTGTGGTAGCGTTCATCGCCGCTCGAAGGAGGGTCGCGTGACCGTTCGAAGCACGCCCTGGACCGCCGCCTCCCTGACGCTGGCGCTGCTCGCCTGCGCCGTCGTCCTCGTGGCCTGCGCCGGCCCCGGCCGCAAGCACAAGCACCCCAAGGGACGAAGCGAACCCCAGTACATCTCGCTCGATGGGCGCCGCACGCGGGTGCTCTGGAACGACGGCGACTCCTTCCGCGTCCTGGAGGGGCCCGAGCGCGACATGAAGGCCCGCCTGGCGGGCTACAACACCCTGGAATCCTACGGACCGGTCCACTTCTGGGGCGCCTTCCACGGCTACCAGCTCTACGACGAGGCCAAGGGCGGCCAGCACCTGGCGAGGAGCCGCGAGTGGGAGTGCAGGACCCTGCCCGGCACCGGTGGCTACAAGCGCGCGCTCATCCAGTGCCCCGAGCTGACCAAGGAGATCATCGCGGAGGGCCTGGCGCACGTGTTCCATGTGGGTGACGGCGACCCGGACCCCGAGCTGATGCGCCTGCAACTCCAGGCGCAGCGCGAGCGCAAGGGCATCTGGGCCAAGGGCATCCCCGAGTGGGTGGTGACCAGCATCCACTCCTACGGCGAAGGCGGCGACAAGCGGAAGGGCTACAACCGCGTGTGCAGCACCCGCACCGGGAAGTCCGCCGTCATCGAGCACACGGCCGTCTTCGAGACCTGCGACGCGTTCTGCTGGGGCGGCAGCTGCATGATCTACGCGCCCTTCGACGTGCGCTACGGCAGCCAGGCGAAGCCGGACTGCCTCCACAACAGGCCGCCGAACAAGATGACCGCGCCGCCGCATCTGGGCTTCCCCATGCGGCGTGACGACGATCGCCCCGCCGCGCAGGCCCCCGACGGACCGCACCCGGCGCCGGCCCACGTCGTGATGCCGGTGGTGCCCGACCCGCCGGAGCAGTTCATCACCCTCGACGGCGTCCGGACGCGCGTGCACTGGAGCGACGGCGACTCCTTCGACGTGCTCGAGGGACCCGACAAGGACGCGGGCGTCCGGATGGCCGAGTACAACAGCCTGGAGTCCTACGGCCCCGCCCACTTCTGGGGCGGCTTCGACGCCGACGAGCTGTACGCGAACGCCAAGGAGGCGACGGCGGTGGCGCGCACGGGCGAGTGGCACTGCAAGAAGCTGCCGGGCAGCGGCGGGTACGGGCGCCTGCTGGTGGCCTGTCGCGACCTGGCCGAGCGGCTGCTCCGCGACGGGCTGGGTCACGTGTTCCACGTCGGCAAGGGCGAGCCCGACCCGGCGCTGCTGGCGATCCAGGCCGACGCCCAGGAGCGGAGGGTCGGCATGTGGTCCAAGGGCATCCCGCAGCGCATCGTGACGGCGGTGCACTCGCGCGGCGAGAAGCAGGGCGAGCCCGACTCCAACGGGTACAACCGGGTCTGCGACACCCGCACCGGGAAGAGCTGGGTGCGCGAGCACGACACCACCTTCCAGGCCTGCGACGCGTGGTGCGACGGCGGGAGCTGCATGATCTACGTGCCCTTCGCCCAGCGCTACGGCGACGAGAAGGCGTGGTGCATGCACATGGACCAGGGCAACCGGCTGGTGTCGCCACCTTCACGGCCGGCGCCGCTGGGCGCCGACGCTCCGCTGACACCCTGAGCCCACCGTGACGCGACCTGCGCGTCAGTTGACGCCACCGGCCGCGCCGCGCTAACGCCACACCGTGCGGTCGGTGACGGACGCTGTCGCGAACTCCGCGACTGGCGGAGGTCACCGCACCCGCGATCGACGGCAGGATCCACGACGCCAGCGAGGGGAGGGGACGATGGCCACGCGGAGTCGCGACAGGGACGCTCGCCGGAACGTGAAGACGACCGGCGTCCACATCAGGAAGACGGACCCGTCGACCTGGTCGGGCAGGGCACAGGTGGAGCTGATCGACGACGCACTGGTCGTCGTGACCCAGGCATACTGCCACCAGGGTCACCCGCTGGTGCAGGAGGATCACCCGCTCTTCGGCGGATTCCCCGGCCTGCGGCTGGACGTGAAGGCCGGCGGTCAGGTGCACGCGGTGTACCTCTCGCCCATCCATGGCCACGACGAGAAGGTGGGGGGCGAGTCGATCCCGGCCGGGACGGTGTGCGGGGTCGCGTGCCCGGTGTGCCACGAGGAGCTGCCCGAGTACGCGCCCTGCGCGTGCGGCAAGGGCCGGCTGCGCGCCATCCACCTCAGCGCCGAGCACAAGGACGCGCACGTCGCCGCGGTCTGCGAGGTCTGGGGCTGCGCCCGCTCGCGCGTGATCGACGAGTGGGAGGTGCTCTCCGAGATCCTGGAGGCCGAGGCCGCCCTCGGGTGATTCCGCGGAGATCGGCTCCCATCGGGCCTCCGCGCGAACTCGAGACCTCCCAGGCCCGGCGCAGTGCGGCGGCGCGATCGGAGGGAGCCGCGGGGTCGGCCCCGGGCCGGTACGCTAGCCTCGGAGAGCCGATTCGTGCACGATACGGGGCAGCCGTATCACCTCCGCTCTTCGGGGAGCACCACCGCACCATGCCGGCCCAGGTACATCGCGGTCACCGCCGGACCCCCGCGCTCACCAGCGGCGATCCCGCGTGTGGAGCCATCCGTGTCTGAGATGCCCGAGGATCCGGTCAGCGACGACGAGGTCGAGGGTGACGACGCCGAAGGCACGGCGGAAGACGTCAGCGAAGACCTCGCGCCCGGCACCGAGCTTCAGGGCCGCTATCGCGTGAAGCGAGTGGTGGGGCGCGGGGCCATGGGCACGGTCTACGAGGGCCAGCACATCGTGCTGCAGCGCCGCGTGGCCATCAAACTGCTCAACCTGAGTCGCATGCACCAGGACGAGGCGATCGTCCGCTTCGTCCGGGAGGCCCGCACCGCGTCGTCCATCGGACATCAGCACATCGTCGACGTCACCGATTTCGGCACCACCGAGACCGGGACCCCCTTCCTGGTGATGGAGTTCATCGAAGGGGAGCCGCTGGACAAGGTCATCGAGTCGCGAGGGCCGCTGCCCTGGGAGATGGTGCGGGAGATCGCGCTGCAGATCTGTTCGGCCCTGGCGGCCACCCACGCGGGGGGGATCATCCACCGCGACCTGAAGCCGGCGAACGTCCTGCTGCAGGAGCGCGGCGGCGCCATCTTCGTCAAGGTCATGGACTTCGGCGTCGCCAAGGTCGCCGAATACGAGCGTGAGGATCCCAGCCTGACGCAGCCCGGGAAGGTGTACGGGACGCCCGAGTTCCTGTCGCCCGAGCAGGCGCTGGGGCGCGACGTGGACGCCCGGGCGGACATCTATGCGCTCGGCGGGGTGATGTACAACATGCTCGTGGCCGACACGCCCTTCGTGGGCGTCAACGCCGTCGAGACGATGACCAAGCACATCATCGAGCCTCCGCGGCGGCCCAGCCAGGTGCGGCCGGACCTGGACATCCCCGAGGAGGCCGACGAGATCATCACGCGCGCCCTGGCGAAGAAGCCCGACGACCGGTACGGCTCGATGATCGAGATGGCCTCCGCGCTCGAGCTGACCATGCTGCCCACCGACAGCGCCGTGGGCGCCCGCGCCCGGACGCACCGCCGCAAGGGTCCCCAGACCGCCCCGCGCTCCGGCCCGGCGCGCCGCATCGCCTCCGACACCACCGAGGACGCCGGCCCGCCGTCGTGGAGCGTGCGCGCACGGGACGGCGAGAGCTCGAGGCTGCGCTCGCCGCAGCGCCCCACCACGGCGCCCTACAACGCCTCCTCGCGCACCCGCCGCCCCTCGTCGCCGGGCACGGTGCACGAGGGGCTGGTCGAGGACGCCCTGCCAGCGGTCAGCGCGGTGAAGGACGATCTCGGGGATTACTCCGAGCGCGACACCGAGCTGGTGGAGATCGGCGTTCGCGCCGCCAACGCGATCTCCAAGGGCCTCAACCTCGGGCGCGTGTCGTCGGTCGAGCTGCTGGGGCGCGAGGGTCGCTGGCTCGGCGTGACGGTGCGCGAACGTGATATGATCGTCGCGGCTACGCACCCTGGGACCGACTTGCAGCTTCGTCTCTCCGAGATCGACTGAGGTGATCGTTCGCGCCATGTCAAACGGTAGCGCCCTGCAGGCTAGCCCGCTACGACGAGTCCTGAACCTGCTGGGTGCCAGCGAGGGCTGCATCGGTGCGTTCGTGACTCGCGACGGCGAGTGCGTGGCGTCGACGCGCATGGTGGGCATCGGCGCCGATCGCATGCAGCTCATCGAGGGGATCTTCCGGCAGCTCACCGGCGAGGCGAAGGACCGCGGGTACGGCAAGCTCGACTTCCTGGCCCACTTCCCGGCCGCCTCGATCCTCTGCTACCACCTGACCGACGAGGCCTCGCTGATCGTGCTGGGCATGCCCGGCAGCTCGCTGAAGCGGCTGACCGCTCGCTCGGAGGCTGCGGCGACCGAGCTGCGCCCCGTGCTGGCGAGCGCGGGGGCCGCAACCGAAGAGCCCGCTCCCCCGACTGCGGATGAGGCGCCGCCCGCCGAGGAGGCGAACGCGGCGCCCGCCGACGCCGACGCGGCCGAGGAGCCGACCCCGACGCCGCCGCCGCTGCCCGAGGACGCCGAGGTCGACGAGGCCGCCGAAGCCGCCGAGCCCCCCGAGACCGCCGAGGCCACCGCCGCCGCCGAGGCCGCCGAAGCCGAGAGCCCGGACCTGCACGCCCTGCGGGCCCAGGCCCTCGAGCGCTTCGGTGACCGCCTCGACGCGGTGTGCGATGCGTTCATCTCCTACGTGGGACCGCTGGGCCGCCTGCTCTTCGACGACTCGCTGGACGCCTGGCTCGAGGCCGGTCCAGCGGAGTGGACGCGGGTCGGTGAGCTCCGCGACCGCCTGGCCGAGGAGATCGAAAAGCCCCGCGATCGGGCCTCCTTCGAGGCCGAGCAGGTGTGGAAGGGTTGACAGGCCCGGCCGCGACGCAGCAGATCGGTGCGGCCATGACAGTTCGTCGCCAACTCTTCCTCGCCGCCGGTGTGCTGGTGCTGGTCATCGTCAGCCTCGGCGTGTGGCTGGTCTACACCAGCGCGGATCTCGCCAGCCTGACCATGCAGACCGAGCTGGCCAGCCGCCAGGGCACGCTGGCCCAGCGGGTGACCAACCACGCCCTGCTCTTTCGCGAGCACCGCGACGCCGAACGCGCGATGGACCTGCGCCGCACCGTCTCACAGTTCCAGGAGTCGCTCTGGGGCCTGCTCGCCGGAGGGCGCGTCCCCCTCGACGCGGCCGGGCGTGAGTACCGCTTCGTGCCGCCGGTCGACGACGAGGAGGCGCGCCTGGTCGGACGGCGCCAGCTCGCGATCTGGCGGGTCACCCGCGCCGCAGCGGACACCTTCGTCGACTCGGGCGGCTCGGACGCCGACGCGCTCGCGCTCCTGACCACCAACGACGCCGAGCTGGTCGCCGCGGCCGGCGAGATGACCGGACGCCTCGTCATCGTGGCCTCGGATTGGGTCGACCGGATCCGCCTGCTGCAGATCATCAGCGTCATCGCCTCCCTCATCACCGGCGCCATCGTGTTCCTGGTGGGCCACCGCGTCTCGCGCTCCATCGCGGTGCTCACCAGCAGCGCGGACGTGATGAGCCGCGGCAAGCTGGACCTCCCGGTGCCGGTGAACGGCACGGGCGAGACCGCCGAGCTGGGCCGCTCCCTCGAGCGCATGCGCATCAGCCTGAAGAAGGCCATGGACCTGCTCGAGCGCAAGAGCTGAGCCGCGCCGGTCGGCGACGCGGCGGCCCCGCGTCCTACTCCCAGCAGCGCACCTGAAGGTCCCGCACCGGGTTGGCCCGCGGGAGCCGCGGCCTCATGCGCACCGTGCACGCGCACTGGCCCGCGGTCTGCGGGGTCCAGCGCCCCAGGTAGCGCGCCAGGCCGTCGGGGGCGCCCTCTCCCGGCGCCATCTCCACCGGCCGCCCCTCCACGATGTGCCGCTGCCCGTCGACGCGGCCACCGAAGATCTCGACGACGACGTCCTCGGCCGGCAGGCCACCCAGCCTGACGTCGGCGCGAACCAGCAGGGAGTCGCCCATCGGCAGGTCGCGAGGCCCCTCCACCAGGACCTCCTCGACGCCGACCGCCGCCCAGCCGGCCTCGAGGCGTCGCACCCGCTCGGCCAGCCCTCGCGCCTCGGCGCCGTCGTCCGCCTCCATCTCCAGCGCGTTCCGGTGGCCGGGCAGATACAGGCGCTCGGCGTACTCCTGCACCATGCGGCTGGTCGAGAATCGCGGGCTCAGCGCGCTCATCGACGCCTTCATCCGCGCCACCCAGCGCCGCGGCGGCTCGCCGGGGCCCCGGTCGTAGAACTCGGTCAGCACCTGGTGCTCGAGCAGGTCCATCAGCAGGTCCGCCTCGATGGCGTCCCCGCGGTCGACGTCGTCCTCGTAGGACTCGCCTGCCCCGATGGCCCACCCGACGCGGCTGTCGTAGGCCTCGGCCCACCAGCCATCCAGCACGGACAGGTTCAACCCGCCGTTGGGCACCACCTTCATGCCGCTGGTGCCGCTGGCCTCCTTGGGGCGCCGCGGGTTGTTGAGCCACACGTCGACGCCCTGCACCAGCTTGCGCGCGACGCCCATGTCGTACTCCTCGAGGAACACGATGCGCCGGCGCACGGCCGGGTCGCGCGCGAAGTGCACGATCTCCTTGATGAGCTGCTTTCCGGGCTCGTCCTGGGGGTGGGCCTTGCCGGCGAAGACGAACTGGATGGGCCGATCGGTCGAGGCCAGCAGCGCGCGCAGACGCTCGGGCTGGCGCAGCAGCAGGTTCGCCCGCTTGTAGGTCGCGAAGCGCCGCGCGAACCCGATCGTCAGCGCGCGGGGGTCGAAGATCTCCCGCGCGGCGTCGACCTCCGCCCGGGAGCGACCGCGAGCGGTGAGCTGGGCGCCGACCCGGTCGCGCACGAAGCTGACCAGGCGCTCGCGCCCCTGCTCGTGGGCCCGCCACAGCTCCGCGTCGGGGATCTGCGTCACCCCCTGCCACACGTGCGGCTCGTGGGTGTCGGAGCTCCAGGCCGGCCCCAGGTGGTGATCGAGCAGGCGGGACATCTCGGGCCCGACCCAGGTGCGGGTGTGGATGCCGTTGGTGATGCCGATGATCGGCACCTCCGACGGCTCGAGGCCCGGCCACAGCGGCCGCCACATCCCGCGGGACACCTCCGCGTGCAGCGACGAGACCGCGTTGACGCTGCCGGCGGAGCGCAGCGCCAGGTAGGCCATGTTGAAGCCGCGCAGCAGCGCGTGGTCGCCCTCGTGGGCGCCCAGGCTCAGCAGCCGCTGGCGCGTGACGCCGAGCTGGTCGTGCAGATCGGGCAGCAGCTCGGCGAGCTGTTCGACGGTGAAGATGTCGAAGCCCGCCGGCACGGGCGTGTGGGTGGTGAACACGTTGGAGACGGCGCAGAGCTCGCGCGCCGTGTCGAAGTCCATGCCGTCGGCGACCAGCTCGCGGATGCGCTCGAGGGCCATGAAGGCCGAGTGCCCCTCGTTCATGTGGAAGATGGTCGGCGCCAGCCCCAGCGCGCGGAGGGCGCGCACGCCGCCGATGCCCAGCACGATCTCCTGGCGGAAGCGCAGCTCGGTCCCGCCGCCGTAGAGCTGGCTGGTTATCTCCCGGTCCGCCGCGGCGTTGCGCGGGCTGTTGGTGTCCAGGAGCAGCAGGCGCACGCGCCCGACCTGGGCCTCCCAGACCCGGACGTGGACCGAGCGGCCCTCGATGGAGACCTCCACCGAGGCAGGGCGGTCGTCGCTGGTGCGCGCGCGGGTGACCGGCAGCAGCGCGAAGTCGTTGTCGTAGGGCGCCTCCTGCTGCCAGCCGTCCTCGTTGAGGTACTGATGGAAGTATCCCTGCTGATACAGGAGCCCCACGCCGACCAGGGGCACGCCCATCTCGCTGGCGCTCTTGATGTGGTCGCCGGCCAGCACGCCCAGGCCGCCCGAGTAGATCGGCAGCGCCTCGGAGACGCCGAACTCGGCGCAGAAGTAGGCCACCAGCAGGTCCCGGTCCTCGGGGCCGTCGTGCTCGCGCTGGAACCAGGTGCGCGACTCGCGCTCGGCGTCGAGCTGCTTGCGGGCGCGGGCCACGTGCTCGCGCAGGGTCTCGTCGGCGGCCAGCGCGTCGATGCGCGGCTGATCCAGGCGCGCCAGCAAGGCGACCGGGTTGCCGTTGACCTCCCCCCACACCACCGGGTCGAGGCGATAGAAGAGCCGCCGCACCTCGGGGTGCCAGGTCCAGGCCAGGTCGTAGGCCAGCTCGAGCAGGGGCTGGAGGCTGTCGGGCAGCCTCGGCGTGACGTTGAAGGTGTAGATCCTGGCCAATGCTTCCTCCCGGCGCGCCAGGCCCGATGGTGACAGAGCATGGCGGGCATGGGAAGCAGGCCGCGCTTGCGGAATCGCTGGCGACGGGGCCCTCTTTCCAGTAGAACCCGCCGCGATGTCCCAGTCTCCCGAGCAACGCCGACTCGAGCGCGAGGTCGCCACCCGGCGGACCTTCGCGATCATCTCGCACCCCGACGCCGGCAAGACGACGCTGACCGAGAAGCTGCTGCTCTACGGCGGCGCCATCCACCTGGCCGGCGCGGTGAAGGCCCGGCGCGCCTCGCGCCACGCCACCAGCGACTGGATGGCGATGGAGAAGGAGCGCGGCATCTCGGTGACCTCCTCGGTCATGCAGTTCGAGTACGACGGCTTCTGCGTCAACATCCTCGACACGCCGGGCCACCAGGACTTCAGCGAGGACACCTACCGCACGCTGGCGGCGGCCGACGCCGCGGTGATGCTCATCGACGCGGCCAAGGGCGTCGAGCCGCAGACCGAGAAGCTCTTCCGCGTCTGCAAGCTGCGCGGCATCCCGATCTTCACCTTCGTCAACAAGATGGACCGCCAGGGCCGCGATCCGCTGGACCTGATGGAGGAGCTGGAGAACCACCTGGGCATGCCGGCCTGCCCCATGAACTGGCCGGTCTTCGACGGCGCCCAGTTCGTCGGCGTCTATCAGCGCCGCACCCGTGAGATCCACGTCTTCGACGCCGCGGATCACGGCTCCACCGCCATCGACGCCAAGGTGGTCCCCTACGACCAGCGCGACGCCCTGCTCTCGCCCCGTGCGGCGAGGCGCCTGCAGGAAGACCTGGAGCTGCTCGACGTGGCCGGCGACCGCTACGACACCGAGCGGGTCCTGTCCGGCGAGCTGTCGCCCATGTTCTTCGGGTCGGCGCTCACCAATTTCGGCGTCGAGCCCTTCCTGCGCTCGTTCCTGAGGATGGCGCCGCCGCCCTCGCCGCGGCAGAGCGACCACGGCACCGTCCGCGCCCAGGACCCCTACTTCTCCGGCTTCGTGTTCAAGATCCAGGCGAACATGGACAGCTCGCACCGCGACCGCATCGCGTTCTTGCGGGTCTGCTCGGGGCGCTTCGTCAAGGGCATGGAGGCGCGCCACGTCCGCCTCGGCAAGATGCTGCGTCTGAAGAACCCGTCGTCCTTCATGGCGCGCGAGCGCACCACCATCGAGGAGGCCTTCGCCGGCGACATCATCGGGCTCTACGACCCCGGCGTGTTCCGCATCGGCGACACCCTCACCACCGGCGACGACGTGCGCTTCGAAGGGATCCCTCACTTCTCGCCGGAGCTGTTCCGACGCATCCGCGTCGGTGACCCGCTGCGCCGCAAGCAGCTCATGAAGGGCATCGAACAGCTCGCCGAGGAGGGCGCCATCCAGGTGTTCTCCGACTACATCACCGAGCAGATCGACATCGTCGGCGCCGTCGGCACGCTCCAGTTCGACGTCCTGCAGCACCGCCTGCGCGACGAGTACAGCGTCGAGGCCATCCTCGAGCCCCTCCCCTTCACCGTATGCCGCTGGGTGGTGGGCGAGGGCTTCGACCCGAAGACCTTCCGGCGCGGCCAGGGCAACATCTGCGCCCGCGACCGCGACGGCCACCCGGTAGTGCTCTTCTCCAGCGCGTGGGGCATCGGGTGGGCGTCCGAGAACAACCCCGGCTTCGAGCTGCGCCCGGTGTCGCCGCTGGCCGATTTTGCGGGCAAGCTGTGAGAGGGTGAGGCCTTGCGCGCCTTGACCCTCGGTCGCGCGCGGCTATCCTGCGACGCGCGGCCATGCTGCGAGACGGTCGGCGGCGCGCGCCGCCGACGACGGAGGTGACCACGATGGACGTGCGAACGACGCCCCGCTACGCCCGGTGGGCCAGCGGCACCAGCGACAAGAGCCTGGCCCGGGCCATCAAGGACCAGGCCCGCATCATCGCCGGGCGACTCAACGCGACCAACGCGACCACCCGCTACACCGAGGCGGGCCTGTCCAGGTCCCACTACGACCAGCTCCGCTATCAGCGCGGGGATCTGGACTTCCGCGAGTGGAACGAGTCGACCGGCTTCAGCGGCATCGACCGACGCCCCACCGGCCCCGGGATGCCCGAGGAGGGCCGGCGACGGCGTGGCGCGGAGCGCAAGCGGATCGACGACGGCTTCTGAGGCATTCCGCGAGTGAGGCCGGGCGGCCCAGCCCACCCCGGCCGCCGGCTCCGGCGGGACGATCCAGCCCACCTTCGCGCCGCCCCTCGTGAGAGCGGCCTGCCACGGGCCAGCTCAGCAGTCGTAGACGACCGGCGGCGCGACGCTGGCCCCGTGGGGCACGCCGGCGATGAGCATGAGCCGCGCCTCGTCGCGCGCCTCCAGGAGCTGTTGGCCCGGCGCCGGAAACGCGGCCTCGCCGGGCGCCAGCAGCCAGTCGCCGACGCGAACCTGCCCCTGCACCACGTACACGAACCCGCGCCAGCCCTCGGGGATGGCGGCGACGTGGGTGGCGCCGGCCTGCATCTGCACGTCGTGATAGCGCACGCTGGAGGACAGGCTCATCGGCGAGCCCTCGCCGATGACGGTGGTGATGACCACGCCGTCGAAGCTCCTGAGAGGCAGGGCCGCGGCCGGCGCGTGCTGGTAGGCCGGGCGCACATCGCGCAGGCGTCCGGGCAGGTTGACCCAGAGCTGCAGGCCGTGGCTGAGGCTGCGCGGGTCGGGACGGTCGGCGCAGCGACTACCGGCGCCGGCGGTGAAGCACTGCACGCCCCCGGCCTCGATGAGCTGGTCGTTGCCGAGGCTGTCCTGGTGGTGGAAGGCCCCGCGCAGCACGTAGGTCACCGCCTCGAATCCGCGGCTCGGCATCCCGGGGAAGCCGGTGGCCTGCTCGACCCGGAGGTCGTCCAGCACGACGAAGGGGTCGAGATGGCGCAGGCTCAAGGTGGGGAAGAGGCGGCGCACGCGGGCACCCTGGCCTTCGTCGAAGACGACGGCCGGGAGGACAGCAGGGCCAGGGGAGACGGGTAGTAGCGTCATCGCTGCGATCCTCGTGGGGGCGGCCCGGTGGACGGCGAGCCCGGCGTGAAAGTGTGACGTGAGGGCGGGCACGTCAAGTCCCAGGCCGCGCCAGGCGACACCCACCGCGCAGGCGCCCCACGACGAGCGACTGCGGCCTCCGCGGGGTCGGCGACGGATTCGTCGAGATCCATTCTCGAGGTCGCGCGTCTGGGGGGGAGTCCACCCGAACCGGAGAAGCCGCCATGCGCACCCTGTCCCTCGCGACCGCACTGCTCACGTTCGCCCTGGCGGCTCCGGCCGGCGCGGCGACCCTGGCCACCGACGCGGCTCCCGGCAGCCTGGGCTTCCGCGTCCAGCTCGAGAACCCCTACGTGCTCGCCGGCGAGCCCGTCGTCCACGCCCTCGCCACCCTCGAGGCACCCCGCACCTTCCGCGGGCGCGACCGGGCGGTGAACCTCAGCCTGGTCATCGACCGCTCGGGCTCGATGCTGGGGCAGGCCATCGCCGACGCCCGCGACGCCGCGATGCAGATGGTCGATCGCCTGCGTGACGGCGACCGCGTCTCCATCGTGAGCTACTCCGACGACGTCCGGGTGGACGTCCCCTCGGTGGTGCTCGGCCCGCGGACCCGCGAGCGGGTCAAGGACGCGATCCGGCGCATCGGCCCGAACGGCTGGACGAACCTGTCGGGCGGCCTGGTGGCCGGCCAGGCCGAGGTGCGCGCCCACCTCGACTCCGACAAGGTCAATCGCGTCATCCTGATCTCGGACGGGCTGGCGAATCGGGGCGTCACCGCCCTGCCCGCCCTCAATCGCATCGCCCGCGAGGCGCTCCAGGAGGGCATCGTGACGACGACCCTGGGCCTGGGCGCGAACTACAACGAGGACCTGATGACCGCGGTCGCCGACCACGGCGGCGGCAACTACTACTTCGTGCAGGACTCCAAGGAGATCGCCGGCGTGCTCAGCGGCGAGATCGGGCAGATGATGGCGACGGTGGCCCGGCAGGTGGCCCTGGAGATCACGTTGCCCGAGGGCGTGGCGGTCGACGAGGTGTTCGGCTACGCGTGGCAGCAGGAGGGGCCGACGGTGGTCGTGCGGCTCGGCGACGTGTTCGCCGGTCAGCGGCGCGCGGTGCTGCTGCGGCTGCGGGTGGCCGAGCGTCGCGGGACGGTGGCGCTGGGGTCGCTGGGCGTGCGCTACCAGGACCTGACCGCCGACGGGGCGCGCCGCGGGGCCTCGGAGCCGCTGGCGGTGACGGTCACCACCGACTCGGCGCTGGTCGAGCGCAGCCGCGACAAGGAGGTCGAGGCGCGCATCGCCGAGATCGAGCTGGCCACGTCGATGCAGCGGGCCGCCGCCCTGGTGCAGGAGGGGCGCTTCGACGACGCCCGCCGCGAGCTGTCGACGGCCACCGACAAGGCGCGGGCCAAGCGGGCGACCCTGGGATCCGCCGGCAAGGGCCTGGCCGACAGCGCCGACGAGGCGGCCGACCTGGTCGAACAGCTCGCCGCTCCGCCCGCCAGCGCCGAGGAGCAGAAGGTGATGACGAAGTCGTACAAGGCCGGCGCCTACAAGCTGCAGAAGAAGTAGCGCGGGCAGCGGTGGACGCGGCGAGCGGCCGCGCCGTCCTCGGGGGAGGCGGCGCGGCCGCTGGTCGTTCCGGCACCGGGTGGCAGGCAGGCCGGGTCGGACGGGGCGCGCTCCGAGGCGCGCGGGGCGATGCGGGTTAGGATGTACCGGGGCGGCTGGGAGACGCCCGGGGAGCGCGCGCGATGAGCACGAAGAGCGAGAGCACCGCTCGAGCCAGGCAGCGGCTGGTCCGGATCCGGGATTCGGCGGCCGCGTCGATCGATGTGGCGGCAGAGACCGAGGACCTGGCGGCGACCCTCCAGGAGGCGGCCCTGGCCGAGGCCAGCCTCGCCGAGCGGCGGCGCGCGAAGCGGCTCTCCGATCTCGCCGAGGACGCCCCAGGCCGCGCGCTGACCGCGGCCCTCACCGACCAGCTCTTCCGCTCGCGCGACCCCGAGCGGGTCGCCGAGCGGCTGGCGCACCTCATCCGGCAGCTCGGCGCGCCTGCCTCGCTGGGCACGGTCGAGCGCGCGCTGCTGCGCGCCTTCGCCGCGATGTCCCATCTTGCCCCATCCCTGGCCGTCGGGGCCTTCAGCCGCCGGGTGCACCGCGAGGCGGACCCGCTGCTGCTCCCCGGCGAGGAGGAGGCCCTGGTGCCGGCGCTGGCGTCGCTGGCGGCCTCCGGAGCGCTCATCAACCTGAACCACCTCGGCGAGGCCGTTCTGGGCGAGGCGCACGCCACCCGGCGCGTGGCCCGCCTGGCCACCGACATCGAGCGGACGGTGCTGCACGCCGTGTCGGTCAAGATCTCCAGCATCACGGCGCGCCTCGACCCCCTCGACTGGGAGGGCACGCTGACGCGCCTGACCGATCGGGTGGGCGGGCTGCTCCGACGCAGCGCGGCGAAGCCCGGGCGCCCGATGGTCGTCCTGGACATGGAGGCCTGGTCCGACTTCCACCTCACCCTGGAGCTGGTGCGGCGGCTCCTCGAGGCGCCCGACCTGCGCGGCGCGCCCCTGGGCGTGGTGCTGCAGGCCTACCTGCCCGACTCCTGGCCCGCGCTGCGCTCGCTCACCGAGCAGGCCCGCGCCCGCGCGGCGGCGGGCGGCGCGCCGGTGCGCGTGCGACTGGTCAAGGGCGCGAACCTCGCGATGGAGCGCGTCGAGGCGTCGCTCCACGGCTGGACCCCCGCGCCATTCGGCAGCAAGGGCGAGACCGACGCACAGATGAAGCGCCTCATCGCCTGGGCGGTGCGGCCCGAAAACGCCGCGGTGCTACGAGTCGGCGTGGGCAGCCACAACGTGTTCGACATCGCGTACACGCTGGTGCTCCGCGCGCTGGCCGGGACCGAGGAGCAGGTCGGCATCGAGATGCTGGCTGGCATGGCCGAGCCCCTGCGGCGCGTCGTGAGCGAGGTCGCCGGCGGCGTGCTGGTCTACGCTCCGGCGGTCGACGCGTCGGAGACCGAGGCCGCCATCGCCTACCTGATCCGCCGGCTGGACGAGAACACGGGACCCGACGGCTTCCTCGCGCGCTGCGCCGCGGCGCCCCCCGGCGGTGAGGTGTGGGCGGCCGAGCGGCTGCGCTTCCGAGAGGCGCTGGCCTCGGCCGGCTCGGTGTCCGCGGCGTCCCGTCGGAGCCTGGACCGCCGGCAGGCGCCGCTCCTGGTGCCGGTGGACGCGCCCTTTCGCAACGAGCCGGACACCGACTGGACGGCCGCCTCCGCGCGCGACTGGATCGCCGAGGCGGTGGCGCGCTGGCGCGACGCGCCGTGCCAGGAGCTGCCCGTGGTGGTCGACGGCCGGCGCGCGCTGCCCTCCAAGGGCGCCGGCCGCGTCCGCCACGACCCCTCGCGGCCCGGCCGGGCGGTCTCCCGCACGGCGCTCGCCGAGGTGGCCGACCTGGGGCGCGCCTTGGACGTGGCCAGCGCGGCCTGGCCCGACTGGCACCGGCGAGGGCTGCGCGCGCGCCACGAGATCCTGGCTCGCGCGGCCCAGCTCCTTCGAGGCCGCCGCAGCGAGCTCTGCGCGATGATGCTGGCCGAGGGCGGAAAGGCCCTGGCCGAGGGGGACCGGGAGGTCTCCGAGGCCATCGACTTCGCCGAGTATCTCCCTCGCTCGCTGGCTGCCTTCGCCGACGACCCGGCGCTGCGTCTGCGCCCGCGGGGGGTGGTCGTGGTGGCCCCGCCCTGGAACTTCCCGCTGGCCATCCCGGCGGGCGGCACCATGGCGGCGCTGGCCGCCGGCAACGCCGTGGTGCTCAAGCCCGCGCCCGAGGCGGCGCTGCTGGGCCACGCGCTGGCCGAGCTGCTCTGGGAGGCGGGGGTGCCGCCGCAGGTGCTCCAGCTCCTGCCCTGCGCCGACGAGCCGGCGGGTACCGCGCTCATCCGTGACCCGCGGGTGGACGCCGTCATCCTCACCGGCGGCACGGAGACGGCACGGCGCTTCCTCGACTGGCGGCCGTCGCTGCAGCTCTTCGCCGAGACCGGCGGCAAGAACGCCATCGTGGTCAGCGCCCTCGCCGACCGCGACCTCGCCATCGCGCACACCCTCGCCTCCGCCTTCGGCCACGCCGGCCAGAAGTGCAGCGCCGCCAGCCTGCTCATCCTGGAGGCCGAGCTCTACGACGACGCCGGCTTCCTGGAGCGCCTGCGCGACGCCGCCGCCAGCCTGCCGGTCGGGCCCGCCTGGGACCCGGGCGCCGTCGTCACGCCGCTCATCGCGCCGCCCGACGGAGCGCTGCTGCGGGCCCTGACCAGCCTGGAACCCGGCGAGCGCTGGCTGCTCGAGCCTCGCCGTGACCCTGACAACCCTGCGCTCTGGTCGCCCGGGGTGAAGCTCGGCGTCACCGCGGGCAGCTTCACGCACCAGACCGAGCTCTTCGGCCCGGTGCTCGGCGTGATGCGCGCGGCCGACCTCGACGAGGCGATGGCGCTACAGAACGCGACGCCCTACGGCCTGACCGCGGGCCTCCAGACCCTGGACGAGCGCGAGCGCCAGCGGTGGCTGGCGACGGTGGACGCGGGCAACTGCTACATCGACCGCGGGATCACCGGGGCCATCGTCGAACGGCAGCCCTTCGGCGGGCGAAAGGCGTCCGGCTTCGGCCCGGGGATGAAGGCGGGCGGGCCCAACTACGCGGTGACGCTGTGCCGGGTCTCCGACGGACCGGGTGAGCTGCGCGGCGCCCCGCCGTCGCCCGAGGTGGAGGCCGTGTTGGAGCGGCTCGAGGGCCTGCTGGCGGACCCGGAGGCGGCGCGGCGCGCGGCGCGCAGCCAGGCCTTCTGGATGGAGACCTGCTTCGAGCGCTGGCACGACCCTGCCCTGCTGCTGGGACAGGACAACTGGCTGCGCTACCAGCCGCTGGGCGAGGTCACCTTGCGCCTGGAAGGGGACGCCGACCCGCTGGCGGCCAGCCTGGCGCTCCTCGCGGGGACCACGGCCGGCGTGCTCTTCCGCCTCAGCGTCGCGCCGGGTCACGGCCTAGCGGCCGCGCTTGGGCCCGGCCGGGCCGCCGAGGAGAGCGCCGAGGACCTGGCCACCCGGCTGCCGGCCGGCACCGAGCGGCTGCGGGTGGTGGGCGCCGTCCCTGATACGCTCTGGCGCGCCGCCGCCCGGATCGGCGCTCACCTGGAGAGCGCTCCGCCGCTGGCCCACGGCCGGGTCGAGCTGCTGCGCTGGATGCGCGAGCAGGCGATCTCGGTCGACTACCACCGCCACGGCAACCTGGGCGCCCGCGAATCCGAGGCGCGACGCGGATGACCGCCCCGCTCGGGGCACATCGCCCCGACGAGGCACCGTGCCCCGCGTCGCGCCCTCCCCGGTTTGCCTCGATCGCCGCGAGTGGTGGACAATCCTGTCCGATCCCGGAACGACGGCACGGTGGCATGGACCTTGCTGGGCAGTTCCACCGCCCCCGGGCTGCGCCGACCTTGCGACCCTGCCGCACTCGGGGCTTGGAGGCCGAAGCGCCTCACCGAACGCGTCGCCTGGAGGAACTCGATGATGACCCCGCCGCCGCAGCACAGCCCTGCGGCCCCCAGCCACTCGGAACCGACGACAACCCGAAAACAGGCGGCGAGCTCGGGGAGGGTCCTCTTCGTCGATGACGACGCCGAACTCTGTGACCTGGCGAAGATGGCGCTGACGGCCAGCGGTTTCTCCGTCGAGACCTGCACCACGGCGGCGCGCGCCCTGATCCGCGCCGAGACCGAAGAATTCGACGTGCTGCTCACCGACCTGCACCTGGGGGACATGGACGGCCTGACCTTGTGCGGTCGGGTGCGCGAGATGCGTCCGGACCTGCCGGTCGTCGTCGTGACCGCCTTTGGCAGCATGGGGGCGGCCGTCGACGCCATCCGCGCGGGCGCGCACGACTTCGTCACCAAGCCCATCGAGATGGACGCGCTGGCCCACCACGTCAGGCGCGCGGTCGAGCATCGCCGGCTGAACGTCGAGGTGGCGGCGCTGCGCGAGGTCGTCCGCAAGAGCCACGCGCCGGAGAACATGATCGGCGAGAGCCGCGCGATGACCGAGGTGTACGACATCGTGCGCCGCGTCGCGGCCACCGACGTCGGCGTGATGGTGACGGGCGAGACCGGCACCGGCAAGGAGCTCATCGCCCGCGCGATCCACGGCCTCAGCGATCGGCACGAGGGCCCCTTCGTGGCGCTCAACTGCGCCGCCCTGCCGGAGACGCTGCTGGAGAGCGAGCTCTTCGGGCACGCGCGCGGGGCGTTCACCGACGCCAAGCAGGCCCGGCGCGGGCTCTTCGTGGAGGCGAGCGGCGGCACGCTGCTGCTCGACGAGATCGGCGAGATGACGCCGGCCGTGCAGGCGAAGGTGCTGCGCGCCATCCAGGAGCGGGTGGTGCGCCCGGTCGGCGACTCGCGCGAGCTGCCCTTCGACACCCGCATCATCGCTTCCACCCACCGGAACCTCGAGGAGATGATCGAAGAGGGCGAGTTCCGGGAGGACCTCTACTACCGCCTCAACGTGGTGCACCTGCCGCTGCCGCCGCTGCGCAGCCGAGGAAACGACACGCTCCTGCTGGCCCAGGCCTTCATCGACCGCTTCGCGACGCGCCACGGGGTGCCGGTGGTCGGCATCCAGGCTCCCGCCGCCGCGCGGCTGATGGCGTACGACTGGCCGGGCAACGTGCGCGAGCTGGAGAACTGCATCGAGCGCGCCGTCGCGCTCACCCGCTTCGAGAAGATCGGGGTTGAAGACCTGCCGCCGCGCGTGCGAGAGCACACCCCGCGCCGGCTTCCCATCGACGTCTCGAGCCCGGACGAGCTCCTGTCGATGCGCGAGATGGAGCGACGCTACATCCTGGCGGCCCTCGACACGGTGGGCGGCAACCGGACGCGAGCCAGCGAGCTCCTGGGGCTCGACCGCAAGACGCTGTACCGCAAGCTCAAGCAGTACGAGGAGAGCGGGGATGATTCGCCCTGACCCCAAGGAGCGCAGCCGCCCAGGCGCGTCGGCGCGCGCGGCGCGCGTATTGCTGGCAGAAGACGACGACGAGATGCGCACCCTCCTCAAGGCCTACCTCGAGCTGGCGGGCTACGAGGTGCGCGCCGTCGGGGACGGCCTGGCGGTGATGGAGGCCCTGACGGACGCCGAGTGGGCGGCCGACGTGCTCGTCACCGATCTGCACATGCCGGTGATGGGTGGGATGGAGCTGCTGAGGCGGCTGGGAGAGAGCGGCGCCGCGCCGCCCACCATCGTCATCACCAGCTTCGGGGACGACGCCATCCACAACCGGGCGCGCAAGCTGGGGGCCATCGAGGTCTTCGACAAGCCCTTCGATTCGACTCGGCTGGTGCGTGCCGTCAAGACGCTCCTCGATGCCGGCTGACACGCGTACCGGGGACCCAGCATGAGACTCGCGACCAAGCTCACGCTTGCGCTGACGATCAGCATCTTCGTGGTCGTGGGCGTGCACGGCCTGTGGACCGCGCGAGTCGCCGTCGGGCGCATGGAGCGTGACCGCGCCCGCCTGCTGACCGAGCGGGCCGACCTGCTCGCGGCGGCGGTCTCGGAGGCGTTGAACCGGGAGGGTGAGCGCAACGCCCGAGCGATCCTGGGACGCACGGCCGACGAGGTGGAGCCCGGACGGGTGGCCTGGTTGCAGGCCACCGGAGCGGCGCCGCCCGAGTTCCGCGGCAGCGCCGAGGACTGGTCGCGCCTGATGGGCAACCAGGGGGTGGGCCCCTTCGTCGACAGCTCGCACCGGTTCATCGCCATGTACCGACCGCTGGTTCGGGACGGGAAGGTCGCGGGCGTGTTGGGGATCGAGTCCTCGGCCCAGGCCGCGCAGCAGGAGAGCCGCGCGATCCTGATGAACACGGCGACCATCGCGCTGGTGCTGGCCGTCGTGTGCGCGCTGGTGATCCTGTTGGGCACGCACCTGCTGGTGGCGCGGCCCCTGGCCGAGGTGACCCAGCAGCTCCGCCGCATCGCCAGCGACGACCTGACCGGGCGGCTGCACGTGCGCGGCGCCGACCAGCTCGGCGAGCTGGCCAACGAGGTCAACCAGCTCACCGTCGGCCTGGACATCGCGCGGCGGCGCATCGAGGACGAGACCCGGCGGCGGGTCGCGGCGACCGCCCAGCTCCGGCACGCGGGCAGGCTGAAGGTGGTGGGGCAGCTCACGGCGTCGATCGCGCACGAGCTGGGCACGCCGCTCAACGTCGTCTCGGGCCGGGCCCACATGATCGCCATCGGGGTCGCCAAGGACGAGGTCGCCGTCGAGTGCGCGCAGATCATCGAGCGCCAGAGCGCGCGGATGGCCGAGCGGATCCGCGGGCTGCTCGGGTTCGCGCGCAAGGGCGTCTCGGAGCGGGGCTCGGTCGACCTGGCTCACCTGGCCGACGGTTCGCTGTCCCTGCTGGGCCACATGATGCACCGGGCCGGCGTGGTCCCCAGCCTCGAGGTGAGCGAGGGCGGCCCGTGGCGCACGCGCGGGATCACCCAGGAGCTGGAGCAGGTCCTCGCCAACCTCATCACCAACGCCATCCAGGCGATGCCCGGGGGCGGGCGGTTGAGCCTGCGCGTGCGGCCGGCAGCGGCCAGCGAGCAGGACTCGCGTCCGCTGGTCTGCCTCGAGGTCGAGGACGAGGGCGAGGGGATGCCTGACGAGGTGCGCGCGCGCATCTTCGTCCCCTTCTTCACGACCAAGGAGGCCTCGGAGGGGACCGGCCTCGGGCTGGCGGTCTGCGCCGACATCGTCCGCGAGCACGAGGGCCGCATCGACGTGGACAGCAAGCCCGGCGTGGGGACCACCTTCCGGGTCTTCCTGCCGATGGCGACCGCCGAGGCCGCGGCGGAGGCGACGCCGCCGGCCGGGCCGGAGACCCACGCCGCGGGTTGAGGCGCAGGCGAAGCCGCGACGACCGAGCCGGGGTCGAGACACCTGCCACGGCCCTCGCGCCCGGTTGCGTCAGCGCTGACCGCGGGTCGAGGCGCGATGACCGAGCCGGGGTCGAGACACCTGCCACGGCCCTCGCGCCCGGGTCGCGCTAGCGCTGGCCGCGGGTCGAGCCGCGGCGGCCGGGCCGGGGCCGGGACACCTGTCCCGGTCCCGGTGCCCAGGTCGCCTCAGCGCCCGTCGGCTACACCCCGTTCCCGCGCGAGCGCGTGCTCAGCCGCTTGCGCAGCCCCGCCAGGTCGTCGGCGTGCTCCTCCTCCTGCTCGAGGATCTCCTCGATGAGGCGGCGCGACGTCGGGTCGTGGTCACCCAGCCAACGGATCAGCTTGGTGTAGACCTGGATCGCCTGGCGCTCGGCGACCAGGTTGTCCTCGAGCATCTTGTCGATGGATCCGGGCTTCGTGTAGTCGGCGTGGCTGCGCTCCAGCAGCGTCGAGGGGTTGAAGTCGGGCTGGCCGCCGAGCTGGGCGATGCGCGCGGCCAGCTTCTCGCCGTGGGCGCGCTCCTGCTGGGCGTGCTCCAGGAACTCGCCCGCCACGTTGAGCTCCCCCTCGTCGTCGGCGGCGTGATAGTGCGCGCGGTAGCGCAGCTCACACACCAGCTCGGTCGCCAGCGCGTGGTTCAGCGCGTCGATGACCTCGGCGACGTCCGCGTCGTTGCCCGCGGTGACCGCGCCCTTGGCGAGGTTCTGCCTGGCGTTGCGGTCGATGCTATCGTGATCGGCTTGAAAGGGCTGCATGGTGTCGTTCCTTGGCAAGGGTTCGAGGGTGCTCGCGGGGAGCGTTCAGTCGGACGCACCGGCGAGCCGGCTCCAGCTCCGATGACCGGACCCGGGGCCGACCCGCAGATGTCTCTGGGGGTGTAGGGAGCGAAGCGGGCGGGGGCGCCCGGGCGGCCTGCCGGCTCGCCTCGGCATTCAGCCGCGCCCCTCCGCGCGTCAGGCGATCAGTCGAACTCCTTCTTCATGGCGTTCCAGCCGCGCTGCATGTCACCGATGGTGTCGGCGATCTCGCGCCGCGCCTCGTCCCAGCGGTCGTCGGCCGCCTCTCCGAGGGCATCCAGCTTCTCGCGGGCGACCTTCGCCTCCGCCTTCATCTTCGCGAGCGCCTCACGGGTGCCCGCGGCCACGTCATCACCGGCCTCGTCCAGCTTCGCCTCGGCGGCGTCGATGTTCCGGCCCATCTCGTCGAGGCTCGCCCGCAGCTTCGCCTGGGCCTCGGCGCGCGCGTCGCGCATCGCGGGCCGGGCCCCGTTCACGGCCTCCTCGACGTTCTCGCCGAGCTTGTCGACCTGTCGTCCGGTCGCCTCGCCAGCCTCCTCGAGCTTCTCTCCCGCCCGATCCGCGGCGCGCTCGATCCGCTCCCCCGCGGTGGTGCCCGGCGTATCCTTCTCCTGGCAGCCAGCGGGCAGAGCCAGCGCTCCGAACATGACGATGGAAATGAGTCGCTTCATGGATTCTGCTCCGTGATCCGTTTCGCCAAGCCCGCGACTGGGGCTCCGGCGCGAGCTGAGCGGTGCAACGGTCATGCCATGGGTACGACCACCTCCCCCGGGGTGGGGCGAGCCGATCGCGCCTGCCCCTCGTGCCGCTCACCCGGGGAGTCCCCACCGCCACGGCGCGGCCCGCTCGATCCGAGAGCTCCGGCCCGACCAGCGAGAGTGGTGACGCGGCAATATGCCCCGCTCGTGGCAAACAGCGTCGCGACACTCGGTGGGCGGCGCAGCGTCGGCACCATGCGCCCCGCCCGTTACCCATCGAAATCAAAGCGTTTCACCCAGATGGCCGCCAAGTTGCAGTCGACGACCACAGACGCTCCGGCGTCAGACGCTCTGACTTCACATTCCCAAGGAGGACACCATGTTGGGCTGGGCTCTCACTTTCTTCGTCATCGCACTGCTCGCCGCCTTGTTCGGGTTCGGCGGCATCGCTGCTGGCGCCGCCAGCATCGCCAAGGTGCTCTTCTTCATCTTCGTGGCGCTCTTCGTCATCTCCCTGATCGTCGGGCTGGTGCGTGGTCGGCGCCCTCTGACCTGACGGCGGGCACGCTCGCCTCGTCCAGGTCGCAGCGCCCCGGCGCTGGAGCGCGTCCGCTCCTGCGCCCACGGTGAGTCGGGATCAAGGCGCCGGGCAGGAGGTGTTCGCCTCCCCCGGCGTCCCCTTGTCTCCCGCGCCGAAGGCAGCGCTGCTCTCGCACCAGGCCGCTCCGCTGTCGTTCGCGGCCGCGGTGAACGAGGCCGGGTCGAGCTGCATGGACGCACCCTGCGGGTCGGGGAACTTCGGCCCGCCGTCCCAGGCGACGGCGTCCAGCGGCACGCCCCCGCACCAGATGGCGACCGAATCGGCGCCGTTGCCGAGGGCCAGCGCCCCGTAGGCGTAGTCGACCGCGACGCCCCCGTTGGTCGACGGGTCGTCATCGAAACCCAACACCAGCCGCCCCATCGCCGGTAGCACCAGCGGCCCGCCGGCGTCGATGGTCTGGTCGGGGTCGCTCTTGCTGCGCACCACGCAGCCCTGCAGGTCCACGGCGAAGCTGACCAGGCTGGTGACCTCGAACCACTCGCCGTCCGGGTCGCCCACCGCGTCGGGGTTCTGCATGATCTCCGAGATGACGAGCTGTCCGGGGGTGGCCTGGGGTACGACCGAGCCGGGCTCCACGCAAGCGCCGGCGACGCACTCGAGGCCGCCGTCGGGGCAGTTCACCGTCGTCGCCGCCGCGTAGTCGCACTTGCCCTGGGCGCACGTCCCGGTGGCCTCCCAGGTCGTCGCGACGGTGCCGTCGCAGATCGGCGCGGGCGGCACGCTGCATACGACCCCCGCGCACGAATCCCCGCAGGCCGGGTTGGGCTGCCCGGGCGTCCCCTTGTCGCCCGTCCCGAAGGTGGGCGTCGCCACGCACCAGTGAGCGCCGTCGTCGTTCGCCGCCGGGTCCAGGCTGCCCGGATCGAGCTGCATCGCCGCGCCTTCGGGGTCCGGAAAGCTGCCGCCGTCGTCCCACGCCACCGTGTCGACCACCACGTTGTCGCAGCGGATCGTCAGGCTGTCGGCCCCGTTGCCCAGGGCGATCCCCGACCACGCGTGGTCGACGGAGACGCCGCCGTTCACCGAGGCGTTGGCGCTGGCGCCGAACACGAGGAACCCGGCCGCCGGGACCGTCAAGGCGGGGGACTTCGGGATGGTGTGGTCCAGGTCGTTGTTGCTCGACAGCACACAGCCGGCCAGGTCCAGCGCCGTCCCCGAGACGTTGGCGACCTCGAACCACTCGCCGTTCGTGTCTCCCACTGCGCTCGGGTTCTTGAGGATCTCGTCGATGACCAGATCGCCGGGCGCGGGCGTCTTGCCGGACGCGGTGACCTCCACGCAGGCGCCGAGCTTGCACACCTCGTCGGTCAGCGCGCAGTCGGTGCTGGTCTCGACGGCGTAGGTGCAGGTCCCCACCTCGCACACTCCGGTCGCCGCGTAGACGCGCGCCACGCTGCCCAGGCAGTCCGACGGAGGCGGCGACGCGCAGGGAACGCCGTCGCAGGCGTCCGGGCACGCGGGGTTGACCGAGCCCGGGCTGCCCAGGTCGCCGTCGCCGAAAGGCACCACGCTGGCGCACCACGCGGCGCCGGTGTCGTTGGCCGTCGCGTCGTAGCTGTCCGGGGAGAGCTGCATCGAAGCGCCCGTCGGATCGGGGAAGGTGGCCCCGTTGTCCCAGGCGATGGTGTCGACGGTCAGCCCGCCGCAGCGCAGGGTCAGGACGTCGTCGTTGTTGCCGAGCCGCAGCCCCTCCCACACGACGTCCACCGCGACCCCACCGTTGTTGGACATGGCGGCGCTGGCGCCCACCACCAGCGTGGCGCCGGGCAGCAGCAGCACGGGCGTGGCCGGGTCCAGCGCGAAGCCAGGGTCGCCCAGGCTCTCGAAGCCGCACCCCGCCAGGTTCACCGCCTCGCTTCCGACGTGGGTCAGCTCGAACCACTCGCCGAAGTCGTCGAAGGACCGGTCGGGGTTCTGCAGGACCTCGGTGAAGATGACCTCGCCGGGCGCCGGTGGCCCGGGGAGGCCGGCGCAGGCGTCGCCGTCACAGGTGGTGGCGAGGGCGGCGCAGTCGATGCTGGTGGGCGCGTAGTCGCAGAGCGCGGCGCTGCCGACCAGGCTGCAGGTGCCGACGTCGGCGAAGGTGGTCTCCACGTCGCCCGAGCAGCTCCCCGCCGGCGGTGTGGTGCAGGGGTTGGGCGAGCAGGCGTTGGGCAGCGCGGTCAGCGCTCCCGCGTTGGCTGGCTGGTAGCCGTTCTGCGAGCCGTCCTCGCCGGGGGCGCCGGTGGCCAGGTCGCACCAGCTCCAGGAGGCGCCTCCGTCCACCGAGAAACGGAACGCATAGTCCCACTCGCCCGGGGCGGGCGCATTGAAGGTGCCCATCCACTGGTCGGCCCCCGGGTCGGTCGCGTCCTGCCACTCGGCGTCGGGGGTGGCCTCGACGGTCGTCCAGCCGCTGTCGTCCACCGAGGGGTTCGAGCCGTCGGGGCCCCAGGCCACCTCGGCGCGCAGCGAGGCCGAGGTGTCGGTCTTGGGGCTCGCGTCGGTGAGCCCCGGCTGCCTGAGGCGTCCCTGCAGCGTGAGCGGGGTGCCCGTGAGGGTCTCCACACCGATCGGCGCGAAGAGCCGGCAGCGGGCCACGCCGAAGCCGGCGTCGCAGGGCGGATTTCCGGCGCCGGGGGTGCCCCGATCGCCCGCACCATACGCGTCTACTGCGGCGCACCATCCGGCCGCGTCGTTGTTGAGGCCCGCGCCGTAGGAGCCGGGATCGAGCTGCATCGCCGCGCCCGCCTCGGAAGGGAAGGAGCCAGCCGCGGGCCACTCGACCGCGTCCACCAGCTCGTCGCCGCAGCGCAGCGAGATGCCGTCGGCGCCCTCGGACAGATCCAGGGTCCCGTAGGCGTAGTCCACCGGAGCACCGCCATTGACCGCCGTATCCGCGCTGCGCCCCAGCACGCGGACCTCGCCCGGGCCGATGGGCACCGACGTCGCGATGAGGTGCGGCGAGTCCCCGGCGCTGCCCAGATAGCAGCCCCGCAGGTCGAAGGAGCGCGCCAGGAGGTTTGTGACCTCGAACCACTCACCGGCGGCGCCGTCCACGGCGACGGGCTGCCTCATGATCTCGGTGATGACCAGCTCGCCGGCCGAGGGCCAGTCCGGAGAGGGAGGGACCACCTCGACGTCGGGCTCGGTGTCGGCCAGGTCGCCCGTCGGGACGTCGAGCTCCGCCGAGGCGTCGACCGCATCGCCGCCCACGTCGAGGGCGTCGCCGCCCGGGTCGGCCACCAGGTCCCCCGCGTCGCCGGCGGCGCTGGATTCACCGCAGCCTCCGGCGAGGGAGGCGACGACGCCGAGGGTCACCAGATGGGCCACGAGCGGGATGGGGGGTCGGAAGCGCACGGTCTCACCTCGGCTGGCATGTTCCCGCCAACAGAATCACGGTCGCCCGTCGCGTGCCAGCGAGAAAGGCGGGCGCGGCCGCAGAGGGCTGCGGCCCATCGAGCGGTGACGAGCGACCGCCTCAGCGTGCCCTCGCGCTCGGAGCGGTCGAGGCACCAGCGCTGTCTTTTCAGGCCCTTGCGGGCGGCGGACGCCTGCCGGGCGCCACAGACACAGGCGCCGGGCCACTGGGACGCCGTGGGTCGGCCGCGCGACAGGAGGACGCGGGAGCCCCCGTCAGAGGCCGGCGGCCCATCGCTCGCGCATCGCGTCGATCTGCGCGTCGGTCAGCTCGACGAAGAGCCCCTCGCCCTTGGCGTGGACGGTGCCGTCGGCGCCCACGATGCGCCCGCGGGTGGTGACGTGGCGGCCGTCGACGTGCTCCACCCACGCCTCGACCGTGACCAGCGACCCCAGCGGGAGCACGGCCCGGAAGCGCACGTCCAGGCGCCCGGCCAGCACCTTGCGGCCCACGATCCAGCAGCCGAGCCCCATCGCCTCGTCCAGCACGGCGGCCATGCTCCCGCCGTGGACGTGTCCGGGCGGCCCCTCGGTCCCGGGACCGAACCAGGCCCGCGCGACGAGGGCGCGATCGCTGTCGCGCTGGAAGTACCGGATCCGCACCCGGTCCCCCTCGGGCTCGCCCGACACGAAGGGGCGCCCCAGCCCGCGCGGCAGCAGGGGCTCGGAGGGCTCGCTCCAGCCGGACTCGGGCGCGAGCGCCGCCGGAGGGTCGAAGGAGCGTAGGGGGCGAGGGTCGGACATACGGTTCTCCGAGGCGGGGCGAAGCGCGAGGGTAGCCTGCGCCGCTCTCGGGGCGCACCTCCTTTCCGGCACCCTCCAGCCAGCAGGGGCGTTTCGCCCCAGATGCTTGTCCCGCTGGACTTTGCGGTGCGTGCGACTACTCTCCGTTCGCTCCGGGCGTGCGTGCAGCGTTCCCCCCCCTCTGGAGTGCAACGTGCGGCGACCTTCCAAGGCCGAGCTGACGTTCTTGGGCATCGGTGCGATCGCCATCGGGCTGACGGCCGCCTTCCGCGCCGTCTCCTGCGCCGACGTGATGGACGCGCCCATGCTCCAGGCGATCCCCCTGGTCCCTGCCCCCGAGCCGCCGGCGCTCGGCGACGACCCCACCCCCAAGGTCGTCGCGCGACGCTCGCGCGCCGCTGCGGCCGCGAGCAACCTGCCGCCGGTGCTCGGCTTCGAGCTCGGCCAATCCCATCGGGTGGAGGTCGAGGGGTGGCTCGAGCGGGTGGGGGCGAGCTGCGAGCGTGCCGACAAGCGCCGCACGCTGCGCTGCCGCCAGGTGGCGCCGAACGAGCCGCACGGCGAGGTCATCGACGAGCTCTTCCTGCGCTTCGACGGCGTCGACAAGCTGGTCGAAGCAGAGGTGTACCGCGAGCCCGTCGACGCCGAGCGCGCCGCCGATGCGCTCAACCGGCAGAGCGCGATCCTGGCTCGCGACCTGGGCCCACCGCTCCGCGAGGGAGGCCCGATGGACGCCGAGTGGCTGGCCGAGGAGCCGCTGAGGCAGGCATCGCAAGTCTTCGAGGCGCGCGGTTTCACCGCCGAGTTGTCGGCGACCAGCTTCGGGCCCCAGCGGGTGCGGGTCCGGGAACACTACGTCTGGCGGCACCCGCTCCAGGACGAGATGACCCGCTGAGCCGGGCGAGGGTCGAGGCGGCGCGGGTGGGCGCCTCGGTCAGGGGTCCAGAGGCCGGAGGGACCCGGGCGTCGCCAGCGTGAGCTCGAGCGCCGAGGCGAGCTCGCCCAGCAGCCGGCGTCCGAGGCGATCGCCGGGCTCGCGGGCGACCAGCACCAGCTCGGGCGTCCCGTCGGCGCGCTCGCGGGCGACGAGCCAGCGAGGCGACACGGCCGGACCGGGGGACGGCACGCGCAACCAGGAGGGCCACGGCCAGATCGTCCGCGTGTCCGGTGCGGCGTCCAGGGCCTCGAGCCAGGCGCGCTCGGCCTCGTCGCGCACCGGCAGGGCCGGGTGGATCGACCGAGCGACCGGCTGGGTGCTCCGCCCCCGGGCGAGCAGCGGCCGGTGGGCGAGGACCTCGAGATCGGGCGAGGGCCCCACGACCTGGTAGCGCCCGTGGGTGGCGCACTGCTCGGCCACCAGCGCGCCGAGGGCCGCCGCCGCCGCCTCGAGCCAGGCGGAGGGAGCCCCCAGCAGCGCTCCGAGCACCCCTGGCTCGCCGAGCAGCGCCGCCAGGGTCGCGCGCCCCAGGCCGGTCTCCGCCTGCAGCCACGCCACGGGATCGGGCACCGAGGCCGCGGCCTCGCGCGCGTCGAGGGAAGACCGCGTGGCGCCCGTCGCGACCAGCTCCCCGGCCTCGAAGGTGGCCCGCTCGGTGCGCACCGCCGGGGCGCGGGCCGGCCCGATCGCGGCCAGCCGCTCCGCTGCACGGGCGCGCAGCGACTCACCGTCCACGCCCGGCACGAAGCGCAGCGGCCGCGCGGCCCGCTGCCAGAGCGCGCCGAACCAGGGGTCGCCGCGCCAACCGTCGCGCAGCCCCAGCGCCCAGCGCTCACGCCGGTCACCGATGCAGGGCGCGAAGTCCACGCCGCACTCCTCGCTCACCTCGCGCTGCAGCTCGCGGGCGAAACGCTCGTAGCTCTCGTTGGCGATGACCGTCAGGCGCGCGATGTCCGGGTCGCGGCTGCGCCGGCCGCTCTCGAGCACGGGAAGCCGCAGCCCGCGCCCCAGCTCCTGCCGCTTGCGCAGCTCGGAGCGGGTGCGGTGCAGCGTGCAGATCTGGAAGACGTTGGGGTTGTCCCAACCCTCGCGCAGCGCCGAGTGGCTGAAGATGAAGCGCACGGGCTCGTCGGGCGAGATCAGGCGCGCCTTGTCCTTCATGATGAGGGCGTAGGCCTCGTCGTCCTCGCGGCTGCGCCCGGTGGAGTCGGCGGCGACGCCGCGCCGGCGAGCAAAGTAGCTGGCCTGGACCTGCTCGGCCGCCGGCAGGCGCAGCGACTCGTAGCGCGGCGAGCGGGCCGCCTCGAGCCACGCCTCGGCGAAGAGCCGCCGCACCGGCGCGCCTGGGGGCGCGTAGTCGTCGACGCGATCGATGAAGACCAGCGAGAGCACCTTCATCCGCTCGCCCGCCGGCAGCAGCTCGCGGCAGGCCAGCTCCCGCTCGAGGTGGCAGGCCACCGTCTCCTCGAGCTGACGCCGCCACACCGCTTCGCGCGCCGCCCCGTCCGCCCCCACGCGCAGCACCGCGCCGGAGCTGAGCCGCACCGTCTCAGCGCCGTGGTCGACCGCCTCGACCACCACGCCGCGACACGCCTCCACGCCGCCCGAGAGCGCGTGGAGATCCTCGCCCTCCCCTCGCACCGTCAGCACCTGGCGCCCGGCGGCCCCCTCGATGGCGAGGCGCGCCGACACCCCCCGCCGCGACGATCGCGTCTCGAGCAGGGTCACCGCCCCCGCGCCGCCCTCGGCGGTGACCGCCGCGACGTCGATGCGCTTGACCAGCCCCAGCTCGGAGGCCCGCACCGGGTCGAGGCGATGCACCCGATGGGGCGCGCGCCGATGGGTCGCCGACCAGCGGAGCGTCACCAGCGCGCCCAGCTCCGCAAGGGCGGCTCGCGCGCGCGGTCCCTCCATGCTCTGGGGCTCGTCCAGCACCACCACCGGCCGCGTGGCGGCGCACAGCTCCACCGGCGTGTCCCCGCGCAGGGCGTCGGCGGGCCGGTGCCCCAGGTTCCCTCGCCCCTTGTTGAAGGCGTCGATGTTCATCACCAGGATCTGCAGGCCCTCATCGCGGGCGAAGCGCCGGACCGCGCTCAGCCGCTGGGGGTCGAAGACCGCGGCCTCCACGCGCTGGCCCGGGTAGAGCGCGCCCAGATGGTCGGCCAGCAGCTCGATCTGCGAGAGCACGCCACAGCGAATCGCGACGCCCGGCACGACGACGATGAAGCGCGAGACGCCGTAGCGGGCATGTAGCTCGCGCATGCACCGGAGGTAGGCGTAGGTCTTGCCGGTGCCGGTCTCCATCTCGACGGTGAGCTCGGCGCCCTCGTAGCCGGAGCTGACCGGCAACCCCGCTTGGGCCTGCACCCGCCGCAGGTCGGCCAGCAGGCGCTGCGGATCGAGGGGGCCCGGGTTGCGGATGACGCCGTCAGGCCCCGGCCCGCCGCGCGGAGCCGCGCCGAGACAGGCCAGCGAGGCGACCACGGCGTCGATGACCTCCCGCTGGTGAGGCTGCTCCGGGTCGAAGTGGAGGCGCACGCCAGTCCCCGCGGCGACCGTTTTCGCCGAGCCTTTCAGACGGTCCTCAGGGTGACGCCGGCCTCGGCGAGCCGAGCCCGCACGCGCAGCCGCAGCGCGTCGTCGCCGCCGAAGGCCCGCTCCAGGCAGGCGGCCACCGGCGCTCCCAGCGCCGCGACCGCCGCCGCCCAGGCCTCGTCGACCCGCTCCGCCACGCACACGACGAGCGCGCCGTCTCCCACCTCGAACACCTGCGCCCCCGCCACCTCCCGCTCGACGCACGGCGCGTCCAGGGGCAGCCCGCAGGCCAGCGCCAGCTCGAAGCACAGCGCCAACGCGTCGACCTCCGCCGGGACGCCCTCGCGCTGGCGTTCGATCTCCCGGGCGGCCGTCTCCGCGTCCATCGGCCTCGCCCGCCAGCGCGGGATGGCAGCCTCGCCCAACCGGAAGGCGCGGAACCCTCGGGCGCCCGGGTCGGCGTCGTCGCCCAGCCGCTCCACCACTCGCCGCACCCGCTCCCGGGTGATGTCGGCGATGGTGTCGTGGCGACCCTGGCGCACCGGCTCCGGGAGCTGCACCAGCACGTAGCGGCGCCGGCCGCCGTCGGCGCGGTTCTGCTCCAGCACGGCCTCGGCGGTCGCTCCCGACCCGGCGAAGAAGTCGAGCACCAGCGCGTCGGGGCCGGTCGCGTGTTCGAGCATGCGGCGGATGAGCAGCGACGGCTTGGGCGTGTCGAAGACCTTCTTGCCGAAGAGCGCCTTGAGCTCGCCGTGGGCCTGGTCGGTGTGACCCGCGTAGCCGTGGCTCCAGAAGTTGGTGGGTGTGAGGCCCTGGCGCACCTCGGAGAGGTAGGTCTTCACCTGGGGCACCGGGCGCCGTCCGTCGCGCCCCCACCAGAGGCGACCCTCGGCCTGGAGCCGCTCGAAGCCCTCCCGGTTGGTACGCCAGGCCTTGCGCGTGGCGTGCGTGACCTCGCCGGTGAGCGGATTCTCGATGGGATACGCCAGGTTCGGGCGCCGCTCCGGCGTGACCTGGTTGAGGAACGAGGTCGGCTTCCAGGGCCCGCGCGGGTCCTCGTCCGGGTTGCGGAACTCGGTGGCGTCGCGCTCGGTGCGGGGGAGCAGGCGCGGGGCGAAGGCCTCCGAGCGGCGATAGAGCAGCACGTGGTCGATGACCGAGGTGAAGCCGTCGGTGTTGTTCGAGCGGGTGTAGCGCTTCTGCCAGGCGATCTGCGCGACGAAGTGCTCGCGACCGAAGATCTCGTCGAGGAGCAGGCGCAGATGGGCCAGCTCGCCGTCGTCGATGGTCACGAAGAGCGCGCCGTCCGGGGCCAGCAGCTCGCGGGCCAGCGACAGGCGGGGGGCCATCATCGAGAGCCAGCGCGAGTGGTGCCGACCGTCGGTCTCGACGTCGCTGCGCAGGGGACGGCCCTGCGCGTCGGCCTGCCCGGTCTGCCGGAGGTAGGCGGCCACCGGGTCGCGGAAGTCGTCCTGGTAGATGAAGTCGTGACCGGTGTTGTAGGGCGGATCGATGAAGATCATCGAGACCTGACCGGCGTAGGCGGCCCGCATGAGGCGGAGCACCTCGAGGTTCTCTCCCTCGACGATGACGTTGCGCGCGGTGTCGAAGGCCAGCGATTGCTGCGGGACCGGCAGCAGCGCGCCTTGGGGGGGCTGCCTCAGCGTGGCGAAGGCCTCGGCGCGGCCGGCCCAGGTGAAGCCGTAGCGCTCGCCTCGGGCCGAGGGGTCGCCCGGCAGGCCCAGGGCTCGAAGGAGGCGCTCGGCCGAGAGCTCACCCTCGACGAAGGCCCCCGGCACCAGGGCGCGCAGGGCTTCCAGCCGCGCGTCCAGCGGCGCGGGGCGTTCCAGCTCGAGGCCGATCTGAGCGGGCGGAGACGGGCCCGGGGCGGGCGGACGTCGGGGCTTGGAGGGCATCGGGGGCCGGGGCTCGCGGGCGGGTGGACGCGCCGTGGGCGCGCGCCGGGAGGCTACCACGGCGCCCCAGCGGCTCGCCACGACGCGCGGGGGCGCGCGATGAGCAACGGCGGGCGTCGTGGCTGCGATCCGTGGACACGGCCGCGGGCACGGGCGGATGCCGGCAGGGGCGAGGCCCGCGCTCGCGCGCCGCCGGTGGCGCAACCGCCGGCGCGCGAGCACGGGTGCCCGGAGAGCGGTCCCGAGCCGAGCCCGGTCAGGGCTCGAGTTCGAAGTACTCGCGGATGACGAAGGCTTCGGCGATGGCCTTGGGGTCGCGGCGGTAGCGCCCCTCGGCGATGGCCGCTCGGACGCGCAGCGCGCGGCGGGTCATCGGTCCCATGAGGGCAAAATCCACCGGCCCGTCGGGCGGCGTGGGGCTGCTCTCGGGCGCACGAGCGCCCTTCGGTTCTCCTTGCATCGCGTACCTTCGCTGCTGAGGGTCGGAGGAGCCCGCCGGGGGTTTGGTGGCGTGCCCGCTTGGATCTGCAATCGGCAGGGCGACCGGAGCGCTTGAACGGAAAGCGAGACGAGGCGCCGGGGGATCAGCGCGGGGCGGGCGGGCCCGGTTCGGGGCAGGCGCGGTGGACCGCCACCGGATCCAGCTCCGGCCGCGTGGCCGCGAGGGCGCACAGGGTGGCGCGCGCCTGGCCGGGGCGGCGCTCGGCGGCGTCGGCGGCCACCGCGAGGCGCCAGGCCTCCGCCGGCTGACCGGTGCGCTCGAGGACGCGGGCGAGGCCCGAGAGCACGCGCGGATCGTGGGGCGCCAGGAGGCGGGCCGCCTGGAGGTGGCGCAGGGCCAGCGACAGCTCGCCGCGCCGCAGGGCCCCGTCGGCGATGCGCACGCGGGCCAGCACGCTGGCGGGCTCGGCCTCGACGGTGAGCGCGAGCAGCGACGCGTCGTCGTGCCAGGCGTGCAGCTCCGCGCGGGTGGTCGGCACACCGGCGCCCAGCCACAGGCCCAGGGCGAACAGCGCGGCCTGGCGCATGCCGCCCAGGTGCCCCGCCAGCGCGCCGCCCAGCGCCAGGGCCAGCCCGATGGCGGGCAGGTAGGCCAGGCGGCCGGAGAGCGGCGACGGCAGCAGCAGGGCGATGTTGGACAGGGCGGCGAGGCCGACGAGCGCCATCAGCAGGCCCAGCAGCAGCGTGAGCTGGCGGCGGCGGCGGGCGGAGACGGCGGCGGCGAGGAGCGCCATGACGCCGGCACCGCCGATGATGGTGTAGGCGCCGTTCGGGCCGGCGAGATCCACCGCCGGGCCGTGGTCGGCGGCGAAGGTGTGGGGTACCAGCCAGTGGCCGAGGTAGCGCCCGATGACGCCGAGCCCGGCGCGCAGGCGCTCGAGCGTGTCGAGGGAGGTGAGCTGGTTGTGGAGGGCGGAGGGTGGAGGCGAGAGGCCGCCGAGGACGGCCGTGCGGGCGCCGAGCCAGAGGCCGACGACCAGGAGGAGGAGCACGGCGGGCCGGCGGTCGTGACCGCGAAAGGCCAGCAGGAAGCCGGGGACCAGGAAGAAGGCGGCGGACTCGGAGGACAGGAGCGCCAGGGCGAGGGCGACGACGCCGTGGAGCTCGCCGGCGACCAGGGCGCGAAGGCCCAGGAGGCCGAAGAGCGCGGCCAGCAGCTCGCCGCGGCCGAGCAGGGAGGCCACGGTCTCGGCGAAGACCGGGTGCAGGGCGATGACCAGCAGCGCCGGGGCGGCGGCGGGGGGCGGGACGCCGAGACGCAGCAGCAGCAAGGCCGCGGCGATGACGACGAGGACGTGCAGGAGGAGGTTGGTGGTGTGGAAGAGGCGGGGCTCACCGGCGCCGAGGCGGGCGTCGAGGCGGAGCGAGGCCAGCGCCAGGGGACGCCAGGTCGAGGGCGCCTCGAGGTCGGGGCGGGCCGCGGGAGAGGAGGCGGCGAGGAGGTCGCCGACGGAGGCCGGGCCCGTGACCAGGGGAGCGTCGGCGACGGCGGCGCGGTCGTCGAGGACGAAGCCGGCGTGGGTCACGTCGGCGTAGAGCGCGAGCGCGGCGAGGGCGGGCGCGCAGAGGACTGCGGCTTGTTGCCAACGAGCTCGCGCCAACCCGCCCTCCGCCGTGGATGCACCGCGGCGATGCTCGCGCGTGCGGGGCCGGGGCGCAAGGATGGTTGACACCGCGGGACGGCGGCGGTTCTGCTGCCGGGGGTACCGACGCTGCACGACCTGGGGACGCCGTGGCCATCCTGGAGCGCGAGATCACGACGCGGGCGTATGAGCTGGACCGCTTCGGGCGGATCCCGCCGGCGGTGCTGCTGCGCTACCTCGAGCACACGCGGTGGGAGGCGGGCTACGACAGCGAGACCGAGATGTCGGGGCTCTTCGCCGGCGGGCGGCGGATGGTGGTGCGGGCGCAACAGCTCCGCATGATGCGGGCGCTGGGGCGGGCCGAGCGCCTGCGGGTGTCGCTGTGGCTGGAGGGCGTGGGGCGCACGAGCATGACCATGGGGCAGCGCGTCGTGCTGGCCGAAGGCGGCGAAGAGGTGGCCGTGGGGACGGTGGTCGGCGTGAGCATCGACGAGCGGGGGCAGCCGACCGAGCTGGGGGCGGCGGTGCGGGAGCTGACGCGCCCGGCGGGGCTCTCGCACGCGCGCATCGACGCGGGCGCGGCGCCGGCGGGGGCCTTCCAGGCGAGCACGGTGGTGCGCTACAGCGACACGGATCTCCTGCAGCACGCCAACCACGCGCGCTACGCCGACTGGGTAGAGGACGCGCGGGCGGCGGCGAGCGCGGCCGGGGCGCTGGGGCAGGCCGGGCCGCCGCGGCGTGCGCGGTGGCTGGCGGTCGAGAACCTGCGCGAGTGCCTGGTCGGGGACACGGTCGAGATGGCGGTGTGGCGCGCCGACGACGGCGCCGTGCGAGTGGACGGCCGCGTCGGGCCCGGGCGCGAGCTGTCCTTCAGGGCGGCCGTGGACGACTCGCTCCCCGGAGAGCGATGAGCGCGGGCGGCGCCGCCGGCTTCGCCAGGCCGCGGCTGGGGCTCAGCCGCTGCCTGGAGCTGGAGGCGTGCCGCTACGACGGGGCGCGCATCCCAAGCGCGCTGGTGCGCAAGCTCGCGCCGCACGTCGAGCTCGTCTCGGTGTGCCCCGAGGTGGCCATCGGGCTGGGCGTACCGCGAGACACGCTGCGCCTGGTCCGAGGCGGCGGTGGTGAGGTGCGGCTCGTGCAGCCGGCGACGGGCGCCGACCTGAGCCAGCGCATGGACGCGTTCGCGCAGGGCTGGCTCGACCAGGCGCCGCCGCTGGACGGCTTCATCCTGAAGTACCGGTCGCCGTCGTGCGGCCCGGGCGACGTGCGGGTCTACGCCGGCACCGACCGCTCGCCGGTGGTGGGGAAGGCGCCGGGGCTCTTCGCGGCGGCGCTGCTCGCGCGGCGACCGGACCTCGCGGTGGAGGACGAGGGGCGCCTCGAGAACGCCAGGATCCGCGACCACTTCCTGACGCGCCTCTTCGCGATGGCCGCGTTGCGGGCGCTGGCCGACGCGCCGACGATGGCTCGCCTCGTAGCCTTCCACGCGCGCTACAAGCTGCTGCTGCTCGTGCACCATCAGGCGCTGATGCGGGAGCTGGGTCGCGTGGTCGCCAACCCGCGCGGGCAAGCGGTCGAGGCGGTCTGCACCGAGTACGCCGAGGGCTTCGCCCGCGCGATGGCTCGCCCGGCGAGGCGGGTCGCGCACGTGAACGCGCTGCAGCATGCGCTGGGGCACTTCAAGGACAGCCTCCAGCCGGCGGAGCGGGCGCGCTTCATCGAGCTGGTCGACGCGTTCGTCGCGAGGCGCGTGCCGCTGGCGGCGCCGCTGGCGGTGGTGCGCTCGTGGTGTGCGCGCGACGAGCACCCGTGGCTGGACGGCCAGGCCTGGTTCGAGCCCTACCCCCAAGCGCTGGTGGAGATGCGGGACTCGGGCAAGGGCCTCGAGTATTGAGAAGGGGGCCGCGCGGCGTCCCGCCGAGGCGGGACGCGTAGCCGCCCCCGCGCCCGAGACAACCGTCATGCCTCGAGAAGCGGCGACGGCGCATGGACGACTATCAAAAGGGGGACGCCTCGCGCCCCCCTCCCCGCGGGCAGAGCCCGCAGGGCCCCTCCCCCCGAGGCGGCCCGCCGGCGCGGGCCGCGTAGCCGCCCACGCGCCCGAGACAACCTTCACGCCTCGGGGAGCCGTGAAGGCGCCGGCGACTGGAGCGGTCCGCCGGGCCTGGGACATCGCCGCCCGAGACGCCGCTAGACAAAGAGCCTTCGCGCCGCGGAGACTGCGAGCGGCGCGACGAGAGTGACGGACGCGGGCCAGACCGCCTCGGGTCACGGTCCGATCGAGCATCTCAGGGAGGGGTCGAGATGCCCGGCCGGACCCGACCAGGACGGCCTCGTGTCACGCTGGTCCTCGGAAGATCCGTCCCCCACTCCCGGTGGGACCAGCGCGACGACGAGGAACTCGCTCTCAGGAGGACGGAGGCAGCAGCACCGCGTCGATGACGTGGATGATGCCGTTCGACGCCGCGATGTCGGTCATCGTGACCTTGGCGCCGCCCACGAACACGTCGGAGCCGACCACCTCGACCGTCAGCTCGAGGCCCGCCTTGGTCATCACCGAGGACTTGGTCACCACCTCGCTCGCCGGAACCTCACCGTCCACCACGTGGTAGAGCAGGATCTTCGTCAGGAGCTCCTTGTCGGCCAGCACCGCCGCGATGGTCCCCGGCGCCGAGGCCTCCAGCGCGTCGAAGGGGCCGGTCGGCGCGAACACCGTGAAGGACCCGTCGCCCGAGAGCGTCGCCGTCAGCTCGGCCGATCCAGCGCCGTCAGCAGCGTCGTGAAGCTGCCAGCCGCCGTCGCGACCTCCACGGAGGTTGCGGGCCCCTCCGCCGAGCAGCAGCACCGCGTCGATGACGTGGATGATGCCGTTCGACGCCGCGATGTCGGTCATCGTGACCTTGGCGCCGCCCACGAACACGTCCGGAACCGACCACCTCGACCGTCAGCTCGAGACCCGCCTTGGTCATCACCGAGGACTTGGTCACCACCTCGCTCGCCGGAACCTCACCGTCGGTAGAGCAGGATCTTCGTCAGCCCTTGTCGGCCAGCACGGCCGCGATGGTCCCCGGCGCCGAGGCCTCCAGCGCGTCGAAGGCCGCGTCGTCGGCGCGAACACCGTGAAGGGACCGTCGCCCGAGAGCGTCGCCGTCAGCTCGGCCGCGTCCAGCGCCGTCAGCAGCGTCGTGAAGCTGCCAGCCGCCGTCGCGACCTCCACCAGGTTGCCCGGACCCTCCGCCGGAGGCAGCAGCACCGCGTCGATGACGTGGATGATGCCGTTCGACGCCGCGATGTCGGTCATCGTGACCTTGGCGCCGCCCACGAACACGTCGGAGCCGACCACCTCGACCGTCAGCTCGAGGCCCGCCTTGGTCATCACCGAGGACTTGGTCACCACCTCGCTCGCCGGAACCTCACCGTCCACCACGTGGTAGAGCAGGATCTTCGTCAGCAGCTCCTTGTCGGCCAGCACCGCCGCGATGGTCCCCGGCGCCGAGGCCTCCAGCGCGTCGAAGGCCGCGTCGGTCGGCGCGAACACCGTGAAGGGACCGTCGCCCGAGAGCGTCGCCGTCAGCTCGGCCGCGTCCAGCGCCGTCAGCAGCGTCGTGAAGCTGCCAGCCGCCGTCGCGACCTCCACCAGGTTGCCCGGGCCCTCCGCCGGAGGCAGCAGCACCGCGTCGATGACGTGGATGATGCCGTTCGAAGCCGCGATGTCGGTCATCGTGACCTTGGCGCCGCCCACGAACACGTCGGAGCCGACCACCTCGACCGTCAGCTCGAGGCCCGCCTTGGTCATCACCGAGGACTTGGTCACCACCTCGCTCGCCGGAACCTCACCGTCCACCACGTGGTAGAGCAGGATCTTCGTCAGGAGCTCCTTGTCGGCCAGCACCGCCGCGATGGTCCCCGGCGCCGAGGCCTCCAGCGCGTCGAAGGCCGCGTCGGTCGGCGCGAACACCGTGAAGGGGCCGTCGCCCGAGAGCGTCGCCGTCAGCTCGGCCGCGTCCAGCGCCGTCAGCAGCGTCGTGAAGCTGCCAGCCGCCGTCGCGACCTCCACCAGGTTGCCCGGGCCCTCCGCCGGAGGCAGCAGCACCGCGTCGATGACGTGGATGATGCCGTTGGAAGCCGCGATGTCGGTCATCGTGACCTTGGCGCCGCCCACGAACACGTCGGAGCCGACCACCTCGATCATCCGGTCGAAGCCGGCCAGCGTGGTGACCGACGAGCGGGTCGCGACCTCGGCCGCCGGGAGGCGCCCCGAGACCACGTGCCCCAGCAGCACCTCGGTCAGCGCTTCCTTGTCAGCGAGCAGCGCGTCGAGGGTGCCGGCGGGCAGCGCGTCGAACGCGGCATCGGTGGGCGCGAAGACGGTGAAGGGGCCAGCGCCGTCGAGGGTGACGTCGAGCCCTGCCTCGCGGACGGCCGTGTCCAGGGTGGACAGACCCGAGGTGCTCTCCAGTAGCGCCGCGACCGTCGTTCCATCTCCGCTGTTCCGATCGCTGCCGCAGCCCACCGATGCGAGGGCCGTGGCGGCCAGCATCAGCAGGGCAGGACCTCTCATCGTTCGTTTCATCGTCGTCTCCATGGTCCGCCTGTGGGGGAGCGCTGCAGAGCGCTGTTACGGACGCGGCGGCTGCGTCCACCCCCTCACCGTGCAAGACCCGTCCGCTTCGTGTCAAGGAAAAATCTATACATGACTTCATGCGGCGACTGAGGCTTGCCCGGGCCGGAACGGTCCCAACCAGCATCGGCGCGCCGAACTTCTTGCAGCGCATGAACAGGCACGATACAAGGCCGGCATGAAATCTGAACACCACCTGGACAACCTTGACGAGGACGCCTCGGGCGGGCTCGGGCTCTACCCCATGCGCCTGGTCGCACGGATGACCGGCCTCAGCGCCGCGACCATCCGGGCGTGGGAGCGACGCTACGGAGCGATCGAACCTTCGCGCACGGACGGCAACACCCGCCTCTTCTCAGCAGCCGACGTGCGCCGGCTCTCGCTTCTGCGCGAGGCGACCGAGCGCGGCCACGCCATCGGGGTCGCTGCCCGCCTCGACGAAGACGCCCTGCACGCCTTGCTGCAGCCGCCCGTCGGCACCGAGCCGCCGACAGCCGAGCCACCGAGCTCGAGCCGCCCCTCCGGCGTCCGCTCGGCCTACGCTCCGCTCTGCGACGCCTACCTCCACAGCGTCGACCAATACGAGGCCCGACGCAGCCACGAGATCCTCCTGCGAGCGGCCGCGCTCCTCCCCGGGCGCGAGTTCGTCATGGAGGTGGTCCTGCCCGTCCTGCGCGAGGTCGGCCTCCGCTGGGAGGCGGGCCGTTTCAGCGTGGCCCACGAGCACATGGTCAGCGCCCAGCTCACCGCGGTCCTCGGCACCCTGCGCCAGGTCACGCCCTCCGACCGCGGCGCGCCGCGCATCGTCGTCGCCGCGCCCGAGGCCGAGCGCCATGAGTTCGGGGTCCTCGTCGGTGCGCTCCTGGCCGCCGCGCGTGGCCTCGAGCCGATCTATCTGGGCGCCGACCTCCCCATGGCCGACATCGAGCGCGCGGCCACGGTGTCACGCTGCCACCTCGTCCTGCTCGGAGTGGCGCGCGATCTCGAGCCCGCCACCGAGGGGCCCCTCGCCGCCAGCATCGAGAATCTCGCCCGCAACCACCGCACCTGGATCGGCTGTCCGGCGAGGCACTCCCTGGTCACCCGGATCCCCGGCGCCCGATTCTTCCATGACTTCGAGGCGCTGGACCTGGCGCTTGTCCACGTCGGCACGCACGCCCTGAGCGGCTGAGGGCGGCGCGACGCCGCCGGACATGCCAGTCCCGCCCTCCGCGGCGAGCGCCTGCCCGTCCACGCAACGAGCGCGGCTCCCCTTTTCGTGCATACTCTGCGTGCACCATCGTGGAGACACCGCTGAACGACGCCGACGAGCGCTGGAGGAACCACATCGCGGAGATGGGTTCACTCGACGGTGGCCCGCCGCCATCGCCTCTCGCGCCGACCAGCGCCGGGATGCTGCTGCCGCCGGACGGGCTGCGGTGGGTGGTGACCCGGCCCACCCTCGAATACGACGGCTTCGACACCCGCTCGTTCGCAGACGGCTCCGAGCTCATCACCTACCCCGCGCAGCCGGACGAGCGCGGGATGTGGAGCCTCGGCGCGCGCATGTGTTGGACCCACTGCGGCGGCCTGGTCGCGCTGCGCTCGCTGGGCGACCTCTCGAACCCGACGACGGATCCCGGGCTGACCCAGACCCAGGCCGACGCGGCGCGCTGCTTCCGCAGCGGGCGCGACCACTTCGCCGCGGGCAGCTACGACGCCGCCCTGTCCGACCTGCGGCGCGCGCTGGCGTTCGAGAGCATCTCCCCCGGTCACCTCACCGAGTGGCGCGCCCACTTCCTCATCGGCCTGCTCGAGCTGGGCTTCGTCGGCAGCGCCCCGGCCATGATCGACCTGGAGGCAGCTGACGAGTCCTTCGCGCGCGCCGCGACGCTCTCGCGCATCACCCAACCCGATCTGGCCATACAGGCCCTCACCGCCGCCGCCTTCGCCTGCCTGCTCCGGGGCGAGCCCTCGCGCGCGCTCGCGCGGCTCAGCTCGGCGCGCGATCTCGGCCCCGAGCTCATCGAGGCCACCTACCTGGAGGCCCAGGCCCACGCCGGCCGCGGCGACGCCGAGCCGGCCGCGATGGCGCTGACCGACGCCGTCATGCGCGACCGCGGCTACGCGCTGCGGGCGTTGTCCGACGCCGACGCCTTCGGCGGCGTGGGCTCCGTCTCGGAGATCCTCGGTCACCTGGCCCACGACCTCTGGAGTCGGACCGGCGACCTGGTGAAGGGCTCGCTGGACACCTGCCGTAGCCGCCAGATCGAGGCGCCGGAGGTGCCGCTGCTGGAGGCCTTCCTGACCCAGGGTGAGCGCTGGCCCGTCTACGACATCCTGTTCGCGCTGGGTGAACGCGCCGCGCTCGAGGAGCGCCTCGGATCCGCGTCGAGCAACGCGCGGCGCGCCTCCTCACGGCTGAGCGACGGCGGCCTCATCGACGCGGAGGAGCCCTTTCGCGCGCAGGAGCGCTACCGCGAAAAGGTGGTCGTGCGCCCGGCCACGCTCTTCACCAAGGAGCAGACCGCCTGGGAGGTGAGGACCCGCGAGATCGTTCACATGCGGCGAGTGAAGCGGCGGGTGGTGCGCCGTGAGACCATGGTGGGCGAGGCGGGCGGCGCCATCCTGGCCGTGTTCGGGATGCTGGGGCTAGAGCCGGGCAGCTTCATCATGGGGAGCCCCGCCGATGAGGTGGGGCGGGCGGCAGACGAGGAGCGGCGCGAGGTGATCCTCACGCGGGGCTTCTTCCTCGGCGAGGCCCCGGTGACGCAGGGGCTGTGGGCGGCCGTCCTCGACGAGCGCCCCTCCTTCTTCTCGGGTGAGCACCGGCCCGTGGAGCAGGTCTCCTGGTTCGACGCGGCGCGCTTCTGCAACGCGCTGTCACGCCTCGAGGGCATCCCGGAGGCCTACGCCCTGGACACCGGCGAGGTGCACTGGCTCGACCCGGCCGCCGAGGGATACCGCCTGCCCACCGAGGCGGAGTGGGAGTATGCCTGCCGCGCGACGACGACGACGCCCTACCCCACCGGCCTGGCGCTGGTGCCCACCCAGGCCAACTTCGAGCGACACCTGGGCCCGGCGACCACGCCGGTCCGCACCTTCCCGGCGAACCCCTGGGGCCTCTTCGACATGCCGGGCAACGTCTGGGAGTGGTGTGTCGACGTCTACGACGCCCAGGCGCCGGCCGAGTCGGTAGATCCCGCGCGCGTCGGCGACGGCGCGGCCCGCGTCACCCGCGGCGGGAGCTGGGCGAGCGGCGCCGCGGCCTGCCGCAGCGCCTCACGCGGCCAGCTCAGCCCGTGGGACCGCAAGAGCAGCGTGGGCTTCCGGCTGGCGATGACGCGCCCGCCCACGGAGCCTCAGGGCTGAGTCGCGTTGGCCCCCGGGGCGCCAGGCTCGTCGCACCGCCGGCGTGGAGGCTCCGGGCGACGCTCGCTCAGCCGCCGCGCAGCAGCAGCATCTCGTCCCGAAGCGGGCCGTCGATGAGGTGCGGCAGCAGGCGCTCCAGCGCCTCACGGCACTCGATCCGCTGATTCGTCAGGGCCAGCCCACGCACCAGGACCTCGAGCAGCTCGGGGTCGTCGGGCGCGACCGCCAGCCCGTCGCGCGCCGCGTCGACCGCGCCCTCCCCGTCCCCCAGCCGCTCCAGGCGGACGCGCCCCTCCTCGGTGCGCGCCCGCGCCAGCACACGCAGAAGCGGCGCCGGAGTCGCCGCGACCTCGGCCGCCGCCGCCGCCGCCTCGGCCCGAGCGGCCCACAGCCCGGCCAACCCCTCGTGGTCGCCCCGCGCCTCGGCGAGCGCGGCCAGCTCCCGCGCGGCCTCGGGGTCCAGCGGCTGCCACGCCAGCACCTGCTCCCAGGCCTCGACCGCCCGGTCCGGATCGTCCAGATGGCGCGAGATGACCAGCGCGCGCTCCCTGGCCAACGCCAGCGTCTCGGCCGCGTCGAAGGTGATCTCCCCGAGCCGCTCCAGCAGGTCCGACAGCCGCTCCCATTCGCCGGCCCTCCGAGCCGCATCCGCACAGAGCTCCAGCGCCTCCACCGAATGCGCGTCCAGCTCCAGCACCTCCGCCGCCAGAGCCCCCGCCGCCTCCAGATCCCCCCGCCCGCCGGCCTCGAGCGCCTCGGCAATCAACGCCTCGATCCGATCGCCCTGCTCGATCCGCCGCTCCACCGGCTCCGGCAGCCCCCCCGTCTCGGCCCCGGCCACGGCCCCAGCACCAGCCACGGCGCCAGTCTCGGTCTCGGCCACGGTCTCGGTCTCGGCCACGGTCTCGGTCTCGGCCCCGGCCACGGTCCCGGCCACCGGCCCCGGCCCCGGCCCCGGCCCCGGCCCCGGTCTCGGCCACACCGCCCCGGCCCCGCCACCGCCAAAGCGCCCCCGTCAGCAGCCCCATCAGCTCCCTGGCCGGCACATGCTCCGGCGCGCGCTCCAGGATCGCCGCCAGCAGCTCGCGAGCGGCCTCCAGCTCTCCACGATCCGCCAGCGACAGCGCCCGGCCGTACGCGGCCGACGGCGCCTCGGGCTCGATCGCCGGCGCGGGCCTCCGCATCGCCTCCTCGCGCCCTCCGCCCGCCGGCGGCGCACGCAGCGCGCCTCCGCCGCCCGGCAGGCCCGCCCGCTCGCGCAGCGCCTGCGCCTCGCGCGTCGCCGCCACCACCGCCGGCAGGCGCCCGAGCACCGCCCTCGCCTCTCCCGGCGCCCCGGCCTCCAGCGCCAGCTCGGCCAGCTCCAGCGCCACCCGTCCGCGCTCCGCCTCGCCGGGCTCCAGCGCCTCCAGCCGGCGCAGCACCGGGATCAACGCGCTGCGCTCGTCCAGCGCGCGCAAGGTCCGCGCCATCAGCCGCTGGGCGTCGAGTCGCCGCGGCGAGAGCTCTACGGCTTCCTCCAGGCTCGCCCTGGCCGCCTCCGCGTCGCCCAGCTCCTCGAGCGCCACCTGCGCCTGCCGCACCAGGAGCGGCACCCGGTCCAGACCGTCGCCCTCCGCCGCCAGCAACCGCGCGCACAGCTCCTGGTGGCGCGGCCACATGCCGAAGCGCGCGTAGAGCCCCAACAGCCGATGAGCCACGGCCTGCGCCGCCGCCCGGTCGGGCTCCGCGTCCAGCGTGATCTCGTAGGGCCCGATGGCGTCGGCGTGCAGGTCCAGGGACTCGTAGAGCCTGGCCACCGCCCGGTGCAGCCGCGCCCGCGCCGCCGGCTCGACGACGCCGCCCGCGGCGCGCCGCATCCGCAGCAGCAACCGCTCGCGCACCTCGGCCCCCGCGGCCGCCTCCTCGACCAACGCCAGCGCCGCCTCGTCTCCAGGCACGGCCTCCAGCACCCCCAGCGCGTGCTCCAGCGCCAGGTTCCGGTCGCCGGCGAGCAGCGCCGCCCTGGCCGCCACGCACCCGGCCCGTGCCGCGTGGGGCCCGCCCGGCGCGACGCGCCCCGCGAAGCGCAGGGCCAGCTCGCCGTCGCCGGCCTGCAGCGCCAGGTGCGCCAGCCCCGTCGCCTCGCCCTCGTCGTCGCCCACGGCGTCCACTGCGGCCCACAGCACCCGCCGCGCCCGCCCCGGCTCGCCCCGCTGCTCGAGCAGCAGCGCCGCCAGCCGCGCGGTCACCGCCCCCACCTGGGCAGCACCGGAGGCCAACGCCACCTTCTGCGCGTGCTCGAGGATGCGCACCGCCTCCTCGGCAGCGCCCGACTCCAGCTCGGCATCCGCCAGCAGCAGCCGCGCCTCGGTGTCGTCGGGCGCGGCCTCGAGCACCAGCCGCAGGTACACGCGCGCCTCGGCCACGTCGCGGCGCGCCATGGCCGCCTCGGCCAGCCGCAACCCCGCCTGTCGGGCGCGACCCGGGCTGCGCGCCGAGAAGAGCAGCCGCTTGTGCAGCGCCAGCGCCGCCTCGGGCCCGTCGGCGCGCTCCACCAGCGGCAGCAAGCCCGCGAGGGCCTCCTCGTGGTCGGGCGCGCGGGCCAGCACCCGCTCCAAGGCGTCCCTGGCCTCCTCCGGGTCGCTCGCCATCAGCTCATCGGCGATGCTCAGGTCCACCGCCACCGCGTCGTCCCGGTCGCCCGGCCCGCGCCACCGTCCGGCCAGCCGCGCCAGCCACGCGGCCGCCGCCTCCGGCCTCCCCTGCGCCTTCGCCAGCGCCGCCAGCCCCGCGAGCGCCGCCGGATCGTCCGGGCTCACCTCGAGCAGCTCTCGACACACGCGCTCGCCCTCGTCGAAGAGCACCGGCTGCGTCACGGCGATGCCGATCAGCCGCTCCGCCAAGAACCCCGGCCGCGGCGCGCCCTCCATGGCCGCGTAGATCTCCGCCATCGCGTCGCGCAGCGCGCCGGCCGCGATGAGCTCGTCGATCCGCGGGTGATGCCGCTTGAGCTCCAGGTCCTCGACGAAGCGCGCGAAGGCCCCGCGCGACCCGCCATCGGCCACGGCCTCCAGGGTGACCACCTCGGCGTGGGCGACGTCGCGCGCGCTGAAGGCCGCGATGATGCGGCCGTGCTGCAGGCCGACGCCGCGGGTCACCAGCTCACGCGTCTCCGGCAGCTTCCACCCGAGCCCGGCCAGGCACCAGGCCAGCGCCGGCCGCACCACCCGGACGCGCGCCGCCGTCAGCGTGCGCTCGACCACCAGCGCCTCGGGCAGCAGGTCCAGCACCACGCCGGCCGCCGTCGGCCATGGCCGGTCCGACGCCCCGTAGACGTGGAAGCCATGGACCGACACCCAGAGCGTCGGCTCCTGCTCGGGGGTCGGCGGCGCCGGCACCACGCGCACCCGCGCCGTGAACCGCGCACCGGCGTGGCGCCCGGCGACCACCAGGACATCGTCGACGGCGCGGACGCTGCTCAGCGCGCTCCCGCTGCGGGTCGCCCGCTCGGCCAGCGCGCGGACGTCCAGCCCGAGCTCCACCGACCAGGCGACGCCGCGGTGGTGGCGGAACTGCTCGATCCCCTCGCGGAAGTCGAAGGGGAAGCCCACGTGTGGAAGGTGGATGACCAGCTCACCGAGGCTCGCGCCCCCCGGCAGGGCGGCCCCGCTGAAGACGACGCACACGCGCCCCTCCTCGACGCGGAGGGCGCACCCGGGAGCGCGACCGTCGGCTGCGAGCGGCGCGGCGCCGGTCGTTCCACTGGCCAGCTCCTTGGGCATGGCGCGTGTTGTAGCCCGCCCCCGCCCGCGCCGACAAGGGTCGCGTCGATTCCACTGAAGTTCGCCGGCGATTCATCCGATTCCCCAAGAGAGCGAGGACGCCGTTCGCCTCCCACGGCCCCGCCGGTCCACGCCGGCGGCGAGGTCTCCGGGGCGACGTACAGCCCGGCTCACCGAACCGACAGAGGGGAAACACATGCTCGAGCAGACGCATCTGCCAGGGTCCGCCGACGCCCACACCGGCGCCGTCCGGGCCGACTCGCACCTCCTCGAGCTGCCCCGCCACGGAGCGACGCAGAGCCTGACGGACCGCGAGCTCACCCTCCTCTATGCGCTGATGGTGCGCGGCCGCACCGGCACCCTGCCCGACGGCGCCGGGCGCATCGACCCTGCGCCGCTGGTCGAGCTCGCGACCGCCGCCGGCATCGTGATCCCCCTGGCCGACAACGCGCGACGCCTGGGCATGGTCGCCCTGGCCGAGGGTTGCGCGCTCGAGCGCCAGCGCCAGCGCTTCATCGGTCGCGAGCGTTGGAACACGGCGCGGGAGGCCGCGTCCCGCATCGCGCTGGAGACCGGTCGGCTGCCGGTAGCCCTGGGCGCGCTCGCCGCCACGTGCCACGTGCACGAGGACCCCGCCGACCGCCTCCGCCACCGCATCACGCTGCTGGTCCCTCACGCCGATAGCGCCGAGGCCCGCCGCCTGGTCTCCGACCTGGCCGGCGTCGAGATCGTGTCGCGCGCCCTGCCCGGCATCGGCCGCCGCAGCAGCGAGGCGGCCATCTGGCTTCGCGCCAGCCCGCCGCGCGCCGGCGGCTGGCGGCTGCCCGCCATCGAGGACCTCTTCCTCCTGGAGTGCCTGGACTTCAGCCGCTCGCAGAGCGCCGAGCGCTTGGGGATCCTCAGCGACCTCCTCATGATGACCTGGCGCCCGCGCCTGCACTGGGAGACGGTGCTGCACCGCGCCGACGCCTGGCGCACCCGCGCCGCCACCTACGACGCCATCGACGCGCTGCGCCACAGCGTCGGCGCGCGCATCCCGCTGACCTATGTGAGCCGCCTGCGCCCCACCTGGTGGGACCGGTTCTCAGCCGCCATCGGCTGACCTCGCGCGCGAGGGTGCCCGGTGCTATGGTCCGCCCGCCGGGCGGCCGAGCGGCGCGCGGGGATCACGGGGCGGGAGGAGCAGGTTGGCAGCTCGTGGGGTCGCGGTCGTCGGCGCCGGGTACTGGGGCCAGAACCTCGTTCGCAACATGGCGCAGCTCGACCGCCTCGCGGGCATCTGCGACGCCTCGGACGCCGTCCGCCAGAAGATGGCCCGCAGCTACCCGAAGGCGCGGGTCACCGGCGATCTGGACGAGCTGCTCGACGACCCGGAGATCGGCGCCGTCATGGTGGTGGTCCCCTCGTCGCGCCACCACGAGGTCGCCCGCCGCGCGCTGCACGCCGGCAAGCACGTATTCGTCGAGAAGCCCATCGCCCTGTCGGTCTCCGACGGCGCGGACCTGGTGCGCACCGCCGACGAGCGCGATCTGCGCCTGATGGTCGGCCACCTGCTGCTCTACCACCCCTGCGTCGAGTGGCTCAAACGCAGCATCGACGCGGGCGACCTGGGCGAGGTGCTCTACCTGAACGCGCTGCGGCTGAACCTCGGCAAGGTGCGCTCGGACGAGAACGCCATGTGGTCGCTGGCGCCGCACGACATCTCGGTGGCGCTGCACCTGCTGGGCACCTCGCCGACCCACGTGACCGCCCAGGGCTTCTGCTACCTCCAGCGCCGCACCGGCATCGAGGACGTCGTGTTCCTCACGCTGCGCTTCGGCGACGGGCGCGCCGCCCAGATCCACGTGTCCTGGCTGGATCCCGACAAGAAGCGCCAGCTCGACGTCGTCGGAACCCGCAAGATGGTCACCTTCGACGACATGGCGGCGTCGGAGAAGGTGCGCGTGATGGACAAGGGCGTCGACGGCGTCGATCAGCTCGACCGCGCGCCAAGCTACGAGTCCTACGGCGATCTCCTCACGCTGCGCCACGGCGACATCCACATCCCGCACATCCCCATGCGCGAGCCGCTGCGCGCCGAGTGCGAGCACTTCCTGCACTGCGTCGACACGGGCGAGCGGCCGCGCAGCGACGGCCACAGCGCCGTCGAGGTCCTCAAGGTGCTGCAGGCGGGGCAGCAGTCCCTGGAGGCGGGCGGCGTCCCGGTGGCGCTCTCGCCCAGCCCGGGCGGGCTGCGGGGACCGCGCGCATGAGCCGGCCCGACGACGTCCGCGTCCACCCGACCGCCGTGGTCGACGAGCCCGTCACCCTCGGCGAGGGCACGCGCATCTGGCACTTCTGCCACGTCATGTCGGGCGCCGTGCTGGGCGCCGGGGCCAGCCTGGGCCAGAACGTCTTCGTCGCCGGGACCGTGCGGCTCGGCCGCAACTGCAAGGTCCAGAACAACGTCAGCCTCTACGACGGCGTCGAGTGCGGCGACGACGTGTTCCTCGGGCCATCCTGCGTGTTCACCAACGTGTCGACGCCGCGCTCGGCCGTCAACCGCCGCGGCGCCTACGAGCGCACCGTCCTCGAGGACGGCGTCAGCGTCGGGGCCAACGCGACCATCGTCTGCGGCACGCGCATCGGCCACCACGCCTTCATCGCCGCTGGCGCCGTCGTCACGCGCGACGTCCCGCCCCACGCGATGGTGATGGGGGTGCCGGCCCGCGTCGCCGGCTACGCCTGCCACTGCGGCCTGCGCCTGCACACCCACGTGCGCACCGCCTGGTGCACGGGCTGCGAACGCACCTACACCTTCGACCACGACGGCGCGCTCATCGCCGACGTCCCCGCCGAGTAGCGCCATGTCCGTCCCCTTCGTCGACCTCGCCGCCATCCACGACCCGCTGCGCGAGGCCATGCTCTCGGCCATCGCCTCGGTCATCGACCGCGACGCCTACGTGCTCGGCGCCGAGGTCGACGCCTTCGAGCGCGAGATCGCCGCGTGGCTCGACGTCCCCCACGCCATCGGGGTGTCCTCCGGCACCGACGCGCTGCTCTCCGCCCTGATGGCCCTCGACGTCGGCCCCGGCGACGAGGTCGTCACCACGCCCTTCACCTTCTTCGCCACCGCCGGCGCCATCGCCCGCCTCGGCGCCACCCCGGTATTTGCCGACATCGAGCCGCGCAGCTTCAACCTGGCGCCCGCCCGCGTGGAGGCCGCGCTGAGCCCGCGCACCAAGGCCATCATCGCGGTCCACCTCTTCGGCCGCGCCGCCGACATGGACGCGCTCTCGGCCATCGCCGACCGCGCCGGCGTCGCGCTCATCGAGGACGCCGCCCAGGCCATCGGCGCCGAGTGGGCCGGCCGCCGGGTGGGCGGCCTCGGTCGCGTCGGCTGCTTCTCGTTCTTTCCGGCGAAGAACCTGGGCTGCCTCGGCGACGGCGGGCTGGTCACCACCGCCGACGACGCCCTCGCCGCGCGGATCCGACGACTGCGCACCCACGGCGGGGAGAAGCGCTACCTGCACAACGAGGTGGGCGGCAACTTCCGGCTCGACGCGCTCCAGGCCGCGGTGCTGCGGGTGAAGCTGCCCGAGCTCGAGGGCTGGACGGCCGCCCGCGAGGCCAACGCCCGCGCCTACGACGCGATGCTGCGGCAGGCGATCCCCGCCGAGGCGCTGCTGCCGCCCGATCCCGGTCCCGGCCGCCACGCGTGGAACCAGTACGTCGTCCGCATCCCCGGCGGGCGCCGCGACGCCGCGCGCGAGGCCCTGAGCGCCGAGGGGATCGGCTCGGCGGTCTACTACCCGCTGGCGCTGCACCAGCAGCCCTGCTTCCAGACCGGCGCCCGCACGGCGGGCCCGATGAGCGAGGCCGAGCGCGCCACCGCGGAGGTGCTGGCGCTGCCCATCGCGCCCGGCCTGACCCCCGACGGGCAGGAGCAGGTCGTCGCGACCCTCGCCCGCGCTCTGGCCCCGTGACCGAGCGCGGGCTCCTCCTGGTCGCCGCGCTGGCGGCCGCGCTCGCTGCACCCTCGCCCGCGCGGGCCTCGCTCTGGGACACCTTCGGCTTCGGCGCCCGCGCCACGGCCATGGGCGGCTCGGCCGCGGCCCACTCCACCGACTACGACGCGGTCTACTACAACCCGGCGAACCTGCTGAACCGGAAGGAGGCCCACTTCGGCTTCGGCCTGGGCCTGGTCGCCCCCCACCTCTCGATCCACCGCGCCTCGGGGCAGGACGCCTTCGAGCCGCTGACGCCCAACGCGAACGTCGGCTTCCACCTGGGCGCCTCCACCTCGGTCGGCGGGGTCTTCAAGGACAAGCTCGCCCTGGGCTTCGTCCTCTTCCACCCCATCGTCCACTTCACGCGCATCGAGTCCATCGACCCGTCGATCCCGCACTTCTACCGATTCCAGAACCTGCCCGACAAGCTCATCATCGCCTTCGCCGCGGCGGCCGAGCCGGTGGAGTGGCTGCGGCTGGGCGTGGGCCTGCAGGTGCTGGCGTCGCTCGACGGCGACGTGACCGGCGCGGTGTCGCTGACCGAGGGCCGCTTCACCCACCAGAGCATCGACGTCGCGGTGAACGTGGTCGGCGCCCCGACGGCCGGCCTGGCCCTGGGCCCCTTTCGCGGGCTGCGCTTCGGCGCCACCTGGCGCAGCGCGCTCGAGCTGAGCTACCGCCTGCCCATCTCGTTTCTCATCGAGGAGGTCGGCGTCCTGCGCGTGCTCATCGACGGCACCAGCCTCTACACGCCGGACCAGCTCGCCCTCGGCGTGTCGTGGGAGAGCGCCGGCTCGGGCGAACCCGGCCTCACCGCCGAGCTGGGCCTGACCTGGGAGCGCTGGCACAAGGCGCCGCCCGAGGCCGCGCTCTTCGAGCTCAGCGTCGACGACTCTGCGCTCCACCCCGACCCCGAGAGCGGCGAGCCCCTGGACCTCATCGTCGCCGACGGCCCCGCCCTGCCGCTGGGCGCCCGCGACACCGTCACGCCGCGGGTGGGCCTGGAGTGGCGCCCGACGCCCATGTGGGCGGTGCGCGGCGGCTACGCCTGGCGCCCGACGCCCATCCCGCGGCAGCGCTACCAGACCAACTCCCTGGACTCGACGGCCCACATCGTGAGCCTGGGCGGCGGCTTCATCTTCCGCGACCCGACCCGCGTCAGCCGCGCGCCGCTGCACATCGACGTGGCGGTGCAGGCCACGATCCTCGACCGCCGGGTGGTCCGGAAGGCCGAGGGCGGCACCCCCGACGGGGCCTACTGGTTCGACGGCGTGGTCTGGAACGCGCTGCTCGACATCCGCCACGACTTCTGAGCCGGCGGCGGGCGCGGCGCTCAGACCTTCGTCAGCAGGTGCCCGAGCTTCTCCTTCTTCGCCCGCAGGTACCCGCTGTTGTGGGCGCCGGGCTCCAGCTCGATCGGCTCGCGGGCGACGACCTCGAGGCCGTAGCGCGTCAGGTCGGCCACCTTGCGCGGGTTGTTGGTCATCACCCGCACCTTCTGCGCGCCGAGGGCCAGCAGCATCTGCGCCCCCACCCGGAAGTCGCGCGCGTCGGCGTCGAAGCCCAGCTCGATGTTGGCCTCCACCGTGTCGCGCCCGGCGTCCTGGAGCGCGTAGGCGTTGACCTTGTTCACCAGGCCGATGCCCCGCCCCTCCTGGCGCAGGTAGAGCGCGGCGCCGCGGCCCTCGTCGCGGATGCGCTGCATGGCCGCGGCGAGCTGGCTGCCGCAATCGCAGCGCATCGAGCCCAGGACGTCGCCGGTCAGGCACTCGGAGTGCAGGCGCACCAGCAGCGGCTCCGCCGAGGCCGGGTCGCCCAGGGTCAACACCAGGTGCTGCTTGTTCTCGAGGCGGTCGATGAACACGTGGCAGTCGAAGACGCCCCAGCGCGTGTGCAGCGGCGCGCTGGACAGCCGGTCGACGAAGCTCTCGGTGCTCATGCGGTGGGCGGTGAGCGCCGCGATGTCCAGGGTCACCAACCGGTGCTCATCGGCGAAACGCTGGAGCGCCGCGCCGGTGCACAGCTCGCCCTCGTCGTCGAGCACCTCGCAGAACGCCACGGCCGGCCACTGCCCGGCAGCCCCCGCCAGATCCACGCAGGCCTCGGCCCAGCCCGCTCGCTCCAGCACGCCGCCCGCGACCGCCGCCGCCGGGAAGATGTGGCCGGGCGTCACCAGCGCCGCCGCCGTCGTGTCCGGCGAGCCCATCACCTGCAGGGTGGCCGCGCGATCGGCCGCCGAGATGCCGGTGGACACGCCCTCGCGCGCCTCCACCGAGACGGTGTAGTTCTCGCGCGCCAGCTCGCCGGTGCCGGCAGCCTGCAGCGGCAGCCCCAGCGCCTCGGCGCGCCTGGCCTCGATGGCCACCGCCACCAGGCCGCGCGCCTTGCTGGCCATGAAGTTCACCGCGTCCGGGTCCACGCGCGACGCCAGCATGGCGACCACCCCGCCGCGCAGGGGCCGCGACCGTTGGGTCACCAGCACCGCACGGCCGGTGCGCAACGCCTCGGCGGCCTCGGCCACCTGGCGCCGGTCCTCGCCGCTCTCCTGGAGGATACGCTCGCTCACGGCCCCCTACCTATCGCGCCCGTGCCCGCGGGTCGAGCCCGAAAGCGGATCCCGGCCCGGCGTGGCGCTTCCCGGCACCCACGCCGTCAGAGCAGGTCCTCGACCGCCGCCCGCACCCGGCCGCGCACCGTCCCGGGCACCTCCTCGCCGTCCAACTCGACCACCCGCCCGTCGCGGTACTTCTCCAGCAACGAATCGTAGGCCTTGGCCACCCGGCGCTGGAAGGGCAGGTTCTCGAAGGCGTCGCGGTCGCTGCGGGTCGCGGCGATGCGGTCCATCGCGACCTCGGGCTTCACCCGCAAGAAGATGGTCAGGTCGGGGGCGGGCGCCTTCCCGTTGATGGCGCGCACGAAGGCCAGGTCGGTGTCGAGGCTCTGGTAGGCCAGGCTCGACAGGACGTAGCGGTCGCAGATCACGTGCCGGCCGGCCTCCAGGTGCGGCGTGATCTCCGACGCGACGTGGTCGATGCGATCGGCGGCGAAGAGCAGCGCCACGGCCGTAGGGTCCACCGGCGCCGGCTTGCCCTCGGCGCCGCGGCCCACCACGCGCCCCGACAGGACCTGGCGCAGCAGCGAGCCAACGGGCCCGGTGCTGGGCTGGCGCGTGCCGTGGACCAGCTCGCCCCGCTCGAGCAGCCAGCTCACCAGGTAGGCCACCTGGGTGGTCGTGCCGGACCCGTCGATGCCCTCGAGGACGATGAAGCGGCCGCGGCGTCTGGGCTTAACCACCTTCGTCTCCCACGCACGGGGCCTCGACGGCCCGCGTCCCCTCCGGACACGGGATGGCGAAGGCGTCGTCGTCCAGCGTCCCGTTCAGCTCGACCTCACGGTAGCGCACCTTGAGATCGATGGCGTCGCGGGCCGCCTCCACGCGGATCTCGTGCGGCAGGTCGATGCCGCCGTGGAGGTGGCGATCGTCGTAGGCCACGCTCACCTCGCGCTCGTCGCCGCGCCACAGCTCGACCCGGCGGACGGCGCCGCTGCCGTGCTCGACCCAGAGGCGCTGCTGCCGCGCGCCGTCCTGCAGGTCCAGCCGGTAGGCACCGGCGCGCGCATCCCAGCTCATCACCGCGCGCTCGTGCTCGATGACGGGGACCTGCCCCACCAGGAGCCCCACGAGCTCCGCGCCCTCCATCGGGATCGGCAACAGCCGCCCGACGTTCCGCGCGCACGCAGGCCCCACCTCGCAGACGTCGCTGCCGCGCTCGAAGGACGTGAAGCGCTCGCCGTCGCTGGCCAGGAACGCCACCAGATCGTCGGTCGGCGAGAGCGCGGAGAAGTGCAAGGAGGCCGGGCGTCGCGCCAGGATGATCATCTTCCCCTTCCGAGCGCCGTGCGCCGAGTAGAAGGAGACGCGCGCCTCGGCCGAGAGGCTGTGGATGGCGCCCGCTCCTTCGGCGTGGGCGCGCACCAGCGCCAGCACCTGGGCTGGCTCGGTCAGGGCGTCATCGGGGAGCGGCGTGCGCCGCGTCCGGCAACCGGACACCGAGAGCGCGCAGACCAGGACGCAGCAGGCAAGCGAGAGGCGGCGCAGGCGCCGCGTCGGGAGGCCCCCGATCAGGTCGCCGACTTGTCCCAGCTCATCAGCAGGGACTTGATGTCGCGATTGAACCCGATCTTGCCGGCCGCGATCTCGCGGAGGGCCATCACGGCCTCCTTGTTCTTCGCGTCGACCATCGGCTGGCTGCCCTGGGCGATCTGGCGGGCTCGCATCGCCGCGATGCGCACGAGGGCAAAGCGGTTCTCCGACTTGTCGAGGCAGTCTTCGATCGTGACGCGGGCCATGGCGGTGCTCCAGGTCGGTTCAAGGACGCGGGAAGATAGAGGGTGTCGCCCTGCCCCGTCAAGGTGCTTGCGCGCGAGCGGGCCTGAGGAGGGACCCGCGGGGCCGTTGCGGGGCGGGCGACGACGGGGCGGCGCAGCCGAGGAGAGCGCGCCGCCGCCGGGTCGGGAGCCGAGTCCGAGGAGGGCTCGGCCTTCAGATGAAGCGCACCAGCTCGATGGCCTGGCGCGACATGCCGACGGTCAGCTCCTCGCGGTAGCCCATGGCGTCGCCGGCGAGCTGGTAGGGGGTCGGCTCGCTGAACTGGAGGTGGACCCTGTCCGCGTGGAAGTCGAAGAGCTGCGGGTGGGTCAGGGTGCCGCGCCACAGCGGCCCGAGCTGCGAGAGCAGCCGCGCCACGGGCATGTTCGAGACGCGCAGGTGGAAGCGCAGCGGATCGAGGCCGGCGAAGGGCAGCGCCTTCATCGCGTGACCGTAGAAGGGGCAGGTGCCGAACATCACGTTGTTGGTCGGGCCCTCGTAGAGGACCTCGCCCGGAGCGAAGCGGCGCGCCACGCGACCGCCCTTGGGGCCCCCTTCCAGGGCGTAGGCGTGACCACCGACGTTGGTGACGCGCACCAAGGTCTGGCGGCGGCTCATCCAGCGCTTGAACATGCGCGGGACGGAGACGCCCAGGGCGGCGGCGAAGTAGCCCCCCACGTTCTGCACCAGGGGGCGCAGCGGGCCGGCCTCGCAGCGAGCCTTGAGGGCGCGGTAGTCGTTGAGCACCCAGCCGTCGAGGCCCAGGCCGGCGAAGGCGAAGCGGGTGCCCTCGGACTCGCAGAGCGGCAGACGGAGGTCGTCCTGCGACGGGTTCGAAGCGTAGGCGCGGAGGTCGACCAGCGGGTCGCCGCTGGAGACGATCTCGGCCATCGCGTTGCCGGTGCCGAGCTTGAGGATGCCCACCCGCGGCGCGCCGGCCTCGGGGAGCATGTTGATGAACTGGGTGACCGTGCCGTCGCCGCCGCCCGTGAAGACGGTCTCGTAGCCCTTCTCCATGATGGAGCGGGCGAGCTGGGGCGCGGAGGCCGCGTCCTCGCTCACGTACACGTGGTCGGGGTCGACGATCTCGGAGATCCGGCCGAGCACGCGGTTCGAGACGCGGCGGGCGTTGGGGTTGAGCATCACGGCAAAGTTGTCGCGAGCAACGCTCATGTGGCCTCTCGGGTGGGGGTTGCCCCGCTCACATGGGGGTGTGAGTCGCCGGGCGGGATCTGGTCATGCACGAAGGGTGCCAAGCAGCGACGACCCCTCAAGCCGCCGTTTTCAATGCGAATCCAACATCCGGAGACGCCCCCGCCGGCCCCCTCCGCGTAGCCGCGGTTGCAGCGAACGTGACGCACTGCGTAATCCGCTGCGCAGCGGGAGGTCCCGTTGACCCGCTGGCCGACGCGCAGTTACAATCCTGCTCGTTGGTCGGCGTCAGGCACCGTCCGCACCGCGCGCCGTCCGGCGTAGCACCCCGTGTCTTCCGGCGTGCTGGAGGTCCAGCGTGAGCGAAAGTCCCGGCCTCACGGTCCTCGTCGTCGAAGATGATCCGGCGCACCAGCTCCTCATCCGTCGCGCGCTGACCGAGGACGAGTCGCCGTTCAGCGTCGTCCAGTTCGCCGACAACTCGGTCGATGCCGAACACTTCGCGCGCCAGATGAGCTTCGACGTGCTGCTGGTCGACAACCGCATCCCCGGCCGCCGTGGCCTGGACCTCATCTCGTTCCTCAAGTCCGAGGGTGCGACGGCCCCCTTTGTATTGATGACCAGCGCCGGCAACGAGGAGCTGGCGGTGCACGCCTACCGGTCGCAGGTGGCCGACTACATCGTGAAGGACTCGTCGTTCTGGCGCGATCTGCCGCAGCTCCTGGCCCGCGTGGTCGAGGAGGACCGCGCGCGCAAGAACGAGAAGCGCCTCCGCGAGCGCCTCGAGCGCGCCAACCAGCGCCTGGACGAGCTGAACACCGAGGTCCAGCTCCAGAACCAGCAGCTCCTCGGCACCCAGGCCGAGGTCAAGGCCCGCAACGACGAGCTCGAGGCCCTCAATCGCCGGCTACGCGACGCCTACCAGACCCTCGGCGACTTCACCGTCGCCCTGGCCCACAGCCTCGGCAAGCCCCTCGCCGCGGTCCAGTCCTCCCTGGCCGCCCTCGACGGCGCCGCCCCCAAGGCCGCCCCCCACCTCGCCGAGCTCGAGAAGGCCGCCCACCACATCGCCTCCATCCTCGAGCGCATCCAGACCATGGGCGTCGAGCAGCACGAAGACCCCTCCCCCGACCTGGACGCCCTCTTCGACCGCCTCCGCGCCGACCTCCAACGAGGAACAGGCGGCTGACGCTTCGAGACCCGTTGACACCGCCCCAGCCCCGGCGCTAAGAATCCCCCCACACCGTGCGGGTGTAACTCAGTTGGTAGAGTATCAGCTTCCCAAGCTGAGGGTCGCGAGTTCGAGTCTCGTCACCCGCTCAGGCTCCAGGCCCCGATTCCGTTCGCTCATCTCGATTCGCCTCCTGTGTCGTTCCAAACCATGGTGTCGTTTCTTGGTGTCGTTCGGAGTCGGGGCCTTACTCCGCGCTTGAGGCCGCTCGGGCGCTCGTGACCAGCCCCTCGGCGATCGCGCCGACGGCACGCCGCGTGTCCATCGTCGAGCGCGTGTAGCGTGCGGTCATGGCCTCCGTGGTGTGGCCGACCTGGTCGCGCAGCGGCAGCGGCCCGACCAGCGGCCCCATGAGGGTCACGTAGGTTCGCCGGAGCACCTGCGGGCCGACGCCCTGATCAACACGCGCGGCCGCAGCGGCGTTGGTCAGCACGTCGTGGATCATGTTCGTCGAGACGGTGCCGTGCGTCTGCCAGGACGGGAACACCAGCGCCGGACCGAAGACGGGCATGTCGGCCGCGGCGACCGCGAGGCGGTGCGCGTCGATGCGTGCGGCGAGGTCGTCGCCGATGCCCGCGTCGCGGGGGTCTCCGGTCTTGGTCGCCTGGATGCGGCCACGGGAAGCGCTGCGGGCGATGTGAAGCATCCGCTTGGCGGTGTCGACGTCCTGCCATCGTAGCGCCCGCATCTCGCCGAGGCGCATGCCGGTGAGGGCGAGCGTGCGAACCGCGCACGCCCACTGAGGGTAGAGCCCATCCACCGCGACGAGGAGCCGGTCGAGCTGCTCGGCGCTCAGCGTCTCGAGCTCGCGGACGCTCTTGACCTCCGAGTGCGGCGGCGTCACGCGGCGAGTCGGGTCGTCGATGTCGAGGTCCGCCGCGAGGTCACGGAGCATCGTCCGGGCGGCCCGGAAGATCGTCTGGATCGTCGACTCGGCGTAGGCACGCCCGTCCGGTCGACGCTGGCCCTCCAGCCACGTCGAGAACGACTGGACGTGCCAACGCCTCAGCTCGCGCGCTTCCGTCCGCCCCGTGTAACGGCACAACCACTCCGCGGCGCGAGCGTACTCCTCCAGCGTGGTCGGCCGGATGGTGGCGCCCTTGGCCTCGAGCCATCGCGTGGCGTAGTCGGTGACGGACAAGCTCCGGGTCGTCTCCGGCGGGCGCCCCCCAGCGATCTCGTCCTCCAACTCCGCCGTCAGCAGCTCGAGCCCCCGCATCGCGTCCGACAGGCTCGGACCCCCGCTTCATCGGGTTCCTCCTGTGTTGTTCCGTCGGCCATCGTACAGCCACGAGCTGTGAAGGCGTCAAGCGCTTCGCGACTGACGCGCCACCCACCGCCGGGCAGCCGCATGCCGGCCAGCTCGCCACGGGCGAGCCAGCGCCTGACGCTGCGCTCTGAGACCTGCAACGCCGCCGCGACGTCCGCGGTCGTGAGCCATGTCAGGATGCTGGCGCGAGCGGTGGTCACGCCACGTACCCGCCAGCTCTGGCGGCTTGACCCGTCCCGCGTGCGCGAGGGGACGCTGGCCACGGCCGGGGGCCGCTCGCCACGTCGAACTCACGCGAACTCACACACGCAAATCCCATTGTTTCCAAGATGTTATGAATCTTGTGTGAGTATGTGAGTTGTGGTGGCAGTGGATGCGTGACCCCTCCGTCTCGTCGCCCGCTCGGGACCAGGTAGGGTAGGCCGCCGCCGAAACTCACAAACTCACAGCGCCCCCCCGTCCAACTGGCCGCGGAGCATCCAGGTCTTTGCGCGACAAGGCCCTCCACGGATCCTGTACCTAGCCCGGTCACGGTGACTCACCGTGATTCAGCTCCGTGACGCACCACCGGGCTCCGAGCCGCGCGCTCCCGAGGACGTCCGGAACAAGCTTCAGCCCATCCATGGGCCGCCCCCTGTAGTTGGCGAACACCCGGCCCAGCCGACGGGCGTCGAGCCGGGATTCGCTCGACTCTGGGACGAGACTTGCCAGCGCCTCTCGAAGTTCGAGCCGGGTTGACTCGGTGGCACCCGCGTCGACCGGTCGGCCACCGCGCTCGAGGTCCTCAATCACTTCCCGCACCGCGAATCCGCTTTCGCCGCGCAGGGTGAACAGCGAGCGCAGCACGACACGCATCGACAACACCTCGTCGTCCCCGCAGACCGCTTGCGCCTCGTGCCATGCGCGCAGCGGGTCCGGCTGCTCCAACCAGACCAAGGTGGCGCGAACGAGATCGGCCCACCCTTCGAAGGAACCCATCGTGCCCTCAGCCACCGCGGGTCGTCCGGCGCAGATGTAGGCGCGCACGACCGTCAGCGCGGCAGCCACGAGCCGGCCGCGCTCGCGCTCTAGCCAGGGCAGGAGCCGCCGATGCCGAAACGACGCGCGCTCGGCAGGTCGCTCGGTAGGGGGCGCGAGCCGAATTCGGATCGAGCGTCGGGGGGTGTCGCCGAGCAACCGGATGTTGTTCCCGGTGATGAAGCACAGCATTCGGTTGGGCATCTCGGACATCGAGCTGCTGCCGAGAAAACGCCCGAGCCACGTTGGGGCGGTCAGCATCGCGTCTACCGCGCTGCCTCCAAAAGGTCGGTCTACATTGTCGATGAGCAGGATCGGCGTGAGCGCACGCAGGCAGGCGGTGATTCGCTTCTCCATCTCATCATTGGCCGTCGGGGCGACGCGAGGCGCCGACCGACCGGTGGCGAGGAGGGCGCAGCAGTCGACCAGGAGCCCCTTCCCACTGCCCGGCGTCGTTGCGTCCACGCAGAAAAGCGGGACGCATCCCTCAAACGCGCCGCGAGCGAGGGGCGTGAGCATGGCAGCCAAGGCCGCGCTCTCGTCGTGGGGGGACTCGAACGGGAAGTCGACGATGACTTCCCGCAGCGCCTCCAGCGCGGAGAGTGCCTCGTCGTGCGTCGGACTGGCCGCCTGCGGCGCGAAGCTGACGCCGCGTGCCGGCGCGAAATAGAGCCCCGTCCGAGCGTCGTAGCCCGGTGAGTCCAGCACCGTGCCGTCGGGGCGGAGTGATGGCACCTGCACGATGCCTGCGAGCACAGGGAATGGCCACGAGCCGCTCGCTAGCATCGCATCCACGACCGGCTGCGGCGGCAGGGTCGGGACCTCTTTTCCCGAGGCATCTTCGCGGAGCCAGGTCATAGCCGTGCTCATGAACTCGCGAAGCACGGCTCGGGACACGGGGACTATCACGGGGCCGCCTGCCGACGCGTGATCGCCAGGCGAGTTCCGCGCACTCGACCGCGCGATGGACACCAACTCCCCCGGCGACGCGTTGGACTGGTAGATCTCAATCTCGGGCGAAGCGAGGAGATGAGCCTCGGCCGCCAGCCGCATCTGCCGAATGTCGCTCGATACGCGCACCGTCGGCCGCGCTTCGGCCCGCGACTTCGGCATCGGCGCGTTGGTGCGAGGCACCTCGCCAGCCCGTCCCAGCCGGACTTCTTTCTTAGCCTTCGACATCGTCGTCCTCCAGCGCGGCTTCGACAAACGGCGCAAGCTCACCCGACCGATGCAGGTCGTTTGCGTCCAGACCCTCAGCGAACAAGTGGAAGCGGAACCGGGCGTGCGCCTCCACCGTCCCGAAGCGCGCCTCCATGGCGGTGAGGACACCGGCGAGCAGGCGGTGTGAGGTGTCATGGGTGAACACCACGACACGCTCGAACCCATCGAGGTAGCGGCTCCACTGACGCCGCCACCCTCCGCCGGTGGCCACGACACCGTAAACGGCGGCGCGCCCGGACGCGCACTCGAGCATCGTGAGCCAGTCCGGCTCGCCCTCGGCGATGAGAATCACTCCGTTGCTGCGCCGTCCCACGCCAGGCTGGCAAGCATCGGCACAGCCCCGCCCCACTCCGAGCGGGGGCGCGACCCACCCGCCCTCGGCGCCATACTGCGCGACCACCTTGACCCCCCGGAAGGGTCGATACAGCCGCCACCGCCACGCGACCGGGAAGTCATGCTCCGGCAGCCATATTGGTATGCCGAGTCCGCGCAGGCGTGCGTCGCCCCGAGCCAATGCACCCAGCGGCCACCATGGCTTCCCGTCGGGGCCAGCAAGACCGGCTGCACGCAGCTTCGGCAGCGCTACCGAGTCCAGGTAGTGGAGCAGGCGCGGGAGGCTCGATTCCCAATCGCGGCACCCCACCCCGTACGCGACATTGGGCGCGAGGCCGCGCACCTGGCGCAGCCAACGCTCGGCCGCCGAGGATGGCTCGGCCTGCGCCAGGGTACCCCACAGCTGTGCGTGCACCTCGAGCCGCGCGGACCAGGCCTCGGACCTCTCTCGTTCGAGCGCTGCCCCTCTGCGGCAGATGGCAGCCGAGCTCCTTCGCGTGCTGACCGTCCCGCCGACCCCTTCCGCGGCCTCGAGCCACCGAAGGGCAGACCGGAAGTCGCCCCCCATCGCGAGCTGCACCAGGTCGTAGCAATCCCCCCGCACACCGCAGTCCGCGCCGTGACAGACGAAGTAGTCGTCGAAGGGTTGCATCGACGGACGACGATCTCCGCGCCTGTGTGCGTCCGAGTTCGGGCACCGAGCCGCCCGCCCTCCCCGCACGAGCCGCAGTCCCAGATGGCGAGCGAGCTCTCGCACGTTCACGCGCAGCTTGATCTCATCCACTCTGTCCCGGTTCAGCCGTGCCATCACTCTCGTTCCTCGCGGTTCGTGGGCGAGGTCCGGGAGACGTCCCAAGTCTCGGCCACGGCGTCCGGACCGACGTGGGGAGACGTCGCGACGACGGAGGTGTCGCGCGCAGTCAGTCGGGCACAGGACTGCGCGAACCGATCGAGTGTGTGGAGCCGAAAGAGCCAGCTCCCCCCGGTGCCCATCCGACCGTCCGGAACCAGCAGCCCCCGAGCGACCCAACCGCGCACTGTCGAGGACCCCGCCGCCCGCAGGTGCGCCGCCGCCTCCTCCGTCGTCAGCCAGATCCCGCCCCTCGGCTCACACGCCCGCGAGCGCCGCCAGTGTAGACCGAGCCGTTGCTTGCAGTCCGATGTCTTGCGCATGGATACTCCATCGACTTGGCACGCGCTGTGACGTTGCAGTGCGACACGACGACTTCTACCAGCCGGCTGCGGGCGATCTTGTTCACTTCGCATTCATTCCGTGTTCGCTTCGTATTCACCCGATGCTCACAGATGGGAGCGCGGAGTTGAGAGGGTGAATCCACAACGCGATCAGGCACTGCCCGACGACACCAGCGGCGAACCAGAGCTCGCTGCCATGCTTCTACTGTCGGGGCGCCCTCCGCGGCTGCACCGTCTGTCGCGCGAAGGCCGAAGGCTCGCGTTCTCGCAACTGCGAGATGCCCAAGGCGTGGAGAGCTTCATCGACCTGACCGCTGACCAGCCCTACGTGCAGCACCACGATGCGCCGGCGCCCGAACCAATCCGGGGGCGACGACTGGAGATGCTCCGAGTCCTGGCGGGCGAGCCCGCCTCAACGCTCAACACCTACAAGTTCAATGAAGTCGACGACCTGGAGGACATGGGCGAGTCCGATAGAGGCGAGGCGCGTGTCCTCCAACTCGCTCGACGTCTGCGCCTCCAGATCGACCCCAAGGGGCCCAAGGGCTGGGGCATGCTCAAGATCTCGGGCACGAAGTCTGAAGGACCGCAGGTGCGGCTACTCGCCGAACCACTCCGGTCCTATGCGATCATCTTGGAGCCAGAAGACGTGCTTCGCAGCTCCCACTCGAGCCTCCCTTGGTGGCCCACTCACGCCGGGCACGGATCCGCGGAGCAGCCCCCCAGCAGCATGGAGACCAAGGGGAGTGGCCCGACCAAGCGGCAAAGGCATCGCGACCTCGAGGTTGAAGTCCACCGGCTCAACCGCGTCTGGTTGCCCGAGGGGGCCATCCAGCTGCACGTGCGCCTGATCAACCACGGCGATCGACCGGTCACGATCATCGGTGTCGAGCTCGCACTACCAGGCTCAGGCGTTGTGATCCGAGCGTTCCCCTTCTCGTTTGGGCCTGTCTACCGGCCCGACTCGTCGGCGTTCGACCCCCCGGGGCGTTATCTGACAGAAGAGATCGAACGCGGCTCCCCGACAGCACCGAGGCTCGTCGGGGTCGACCCGCTGGACCCGCGCCCGCTCGATCCGATCGTCGTCAAGGTGCCGGAACGCGAGACATGGCCGCGCTGGTTGGAGTTTCGCAGCTACGCGCTCGACTCGCTCGTCCCGGAGAACTCGGCAGTCCGCGGCGACCTCATAGTCGAAGCAGCGGGGCCAGGACGGCTCGTGCTCCCAGTAGAGCTGATACGGGTCGGGACCTAGACCGCGAGGCACCGTCGGGCGCTGGGACCATGAGTGTTCACTGGGCGTCGACGCGTGGACCGGTTCCGAGCCCGGTATCGCGGTGTCCGATTCCCGCAATGTCTCACGGATTGTCGCAACGATCCCACCCACGATGCGCAATCACCATGTCATCCCATGAAGGCGCGACCCTCGAACATCCCAAGGGCAAGCCGCTGCGCGGCGCTACACGCTCTTGCCATGTCCCCGCCATCGCCGCGAGGGCTGGAGTCCGGGTGGACCTCTGGGAGCGGGAGCTGCGATTTCCGCGAGGAAACCAGCTGGGATGGGGCATTTGGGTGCTTGGTACCGCCCCCTCACATCGGCGCGTTCTTCCTGGCCGCCATCGAATGCACGGAGGTACCCGTCCGGCAGACCACGTCCCCGATTCTCTGGAAGGCTACTCGGAATCGGGCGGGCGCCAGTTCCAGGGTAGGAGCTCGTCGATCTTGCTCTGTGGGGTATCTGCGATTCGGACGAGCACGTCGGTGAGGTAGGCTTGCGGGTCGACGCGGTGCAGGGCGCAGGTGGCGGTGAGGGTCATGAGCGTCGCGAGGTTCTCGCCGGCCTGGTCGTGGCCGACGAAGAGCCAGTTCTTGCGGCCGAGCGCAACGATGCGCAGCGCGCGTTCGGAGACGTTGTTGTCGAGCGGCAGCTTGGCATCGTCCTTGATGCGCTCGAGGGCCCGCCAGTGGTTGAGGCCGTAGCGAATCGCTTCACCGATCGGGCTCTTCGGGGGATGGGCGGGCTGCTGGTCGGTGAGCCAGGCGTGGAAGTTGGCAAGGAGGTCGGCGGTGCGCGTCTTGCGCATCGCGAGGTGCTGGTCGGTGCCGAGCAGGCCTTCGGCGGCGGCATCCCACTCGACCTCGTAGAGTTCGCGGATGGCCGTGATGGCGTGGTCGGCGGCCTCGGGCGCGGTCGGGCGGGCCTTGAAGAAGAGGCGGCGAAGATGGGCCCAACAGCCGACGCGCGTTCGGCTGTCGGGGACACAGACGGCGTTGTAGCCGGAGTAGGCGTCGACCTGCAGCGTGCCGAGGGTGTCGCCGAGGACCGACAACGGGGTGTCGCCGCTTCGGCTCGGGCTGAAGACGTAGCAGATGGCCTGCTCGTTGAGAAACGTCCACTGCCAGGCCGTGCGCGTCTTGCCGCGCGCCTGGACGCGGAGTGTGGTCTCGTCGGCGTTGACGCGCGGGGAGGCGGCGACGAGCTCGAGCAGGCGCTTGGACAGGGGCTCGAGCAGCTCGGCCGAGCGGTGGAAGAGGTCGGTCAGCGTGCTGCGCGACACCGGGACGCCGGCGCGGCGGAAGCGGCCCGACAGGCGGTGGATGGGCGTCGCGTCGGCGCACTTCTCGACGACCACGTGCGCGTACAGCCCCGGGCCGTACTCCCCGCCGTCCACGACCCGGGCCGGCCGGGGCGCGGTGACGATGGTCTTGCACGCCTCGCAGACGTACTTCCGCCGGCGATGCACCTTGCGGACCAGCCGCGCTGGCACGAAGTCGTATTCCTCGGAGACCTCGTCGGCCCCCAGCGGCCGGAGGGCGCCCTGCGCACAGCCCGGGCAGCGCGCGTCGGCGCCGAGCGCGTGCTCGACCTCCACCCGAGGCAGCGCCTTCTTCTGCGTCCGATTCGACGCCCGCTTCTGTTGCCCCGCCGCCTGACGCGCCGCGCGCTCCGCCGGGCTCGACCGGTGGCGCACCACTTCGCGTTCCACCGGCTCGACCCGCTCGGACTTCCGCCCGAAGAGCAACCGCCGGAGCTCCGCGTTGTCGGCTCGAAGCTGCGTCAGGGTCGCGTTCAGCTCTGCCACCGTTGCCAGCAGCGCCTGAACCATCGCCCGAAGCTCAGCGCGTTCCTCGTCCGGATTGGGGGGCGGCACGCTCATGGCCATCTTGGATCATGCCTGCGCGCTCCCGTCGATCTTTCGTGCCACGCGCTTGCCCCGGAATCCACGTCCGAGGCCGTCGCACGCCGCTCAGATCGATGCCGTCCAACAACATCGCCAGCTCCGCCGCATCCAGCGAGACGGTGTCCGCGCGATCACGGAGCGCCGGCATCCGGAAGCGCCCCCGCTCGAGCCGCTTGTACCAGAGCACGAAGCCGCCCCGGTCGAACCAGAGCACCTTCGCCCTGTCGCGCCGTCGCGACAGGAACACGAAGAGATGGCCCGAATACACGTCCTGGCTCCGCGCCGTCACCAGCGCCGCCAGCCCGTCGTGGCCCTTTCGCATGTCGGTCGCCTCGGTCCCCAGGTAGATACGGACCGACGGGGGCAGCGTCAGCACGAAACGAGCGCCTCGCAGAGCCGCGCGAGGTATTCGGGCGCGGGCCAATCCACGAGTTCCAGCGCCAGCCCGCCACCCAACTCGAGACGGGCCACGACTGCGCCCGCGGCCGACACCTCGGACGCCCGGACCTCCACGAAGCGAGGCGGAACCGAGCCGCACCCTTCGTCCGCCGGCTCTTCGCTGACCCACCGGCGGAAGCTCCCGAGTACCAGCCCCCGCGCGTCCACGAACGCACGCTGGCTCATCCCGCTCGCGCGCCACTCCCGAACCAACCGCTGCCGCTCGTCTCGCGCCGTGTGCTTGCCCATCTCGACCTCCAGGTCCGATGCAAGATGGACAAGCGCATCGAGGTCTTCAAGAACGTGGTCTGCCTGACGGGTACGGCGCGGGTGCACGGCCCGGTGCTGACCCGCGACGAGCTCGACGCGGTCCGGGTAGAGCCAGGCGGTACCGGACCAGCCCGCGGCGTCGGGGGGCATGGAGTACTGGGCGCCTTCGAGGTTGATCATGGCGGTCGGTCCGACGTGCACGGGCCGGCGGACGGCCAGCTGGTCGGGCCGGACCTTGAGCGGGCGCAGCCGCGCGCGCTCCGTGAGCAT
>JACKFB010000016.1 GCA_020632695.1 Deltaproteobacteria bacterium | reverse complement strand
CAGGTGCGCGCCGTCTACCTCGGCACCAGCGCCGCCTCCGACGCCTTCGGCCTCGCCTCGACCATCCCCAACCTCTTCCGCCGCCTGGTCGCCGAGGGCGCCATGACCGCGGCCTTCATCCCGGTGCTGGCCGAGTACATGCGCCGCGGCAAGGAGGAGGAGACCCGCGCCTTCCTCTCGCGCTTCTTCACCCTGCTGACCCTCGCCGTCGCCGCCTTCACCGTCCTGGGCATCCTGGTCTCGCCCTGGCTCATCGAGACCTTCTTCGCCAGCGAGTTCCAGCACGTCCCGGGCAAGGTGCGCCTGACCATCGTGCTGACGCAGCTCATGTGGCCCTACCTGCTCTTCGTCAGCCTCTCGGCCATGCTCCAGGCCGTCCTCAACGCCCACAAGATCTTCGGCCCCTCCGCCTTCACCCCCGTGCTCCTGAACCTCTGCATCATCGGCTTCGGCGTCGGCCTGGCCCAGGTGGTCCCCGACCCCTCCTACGCCCTGGTGGCCGGCTTCCTGGTCGGCGGCGTCGTGCAGATCCTCTTCCAGATCCCCTACCTCTTCCGCTGGACCCCGGTGCGCTTCGGCGTCGACCTCGACATGTTCGGGCCCGGCGTCCTGCGCGTCCTGCGCATCATGGTCCCGGGCGTCTTCGCCGCGGGCATCTACCAGATCAACATCTTCGTCAGCCAGCTCATCGCGTCGCGGCTGCCCGGCGGCGCCATCGCCGCCCTCCAGTACAGCATCCGGCTCCAGGAGCTGGTCCTGGGCCTCTTCGTGGTCTCGGTCGCCCAGGTCATCCTGCCCACCCTGTCGGAGCAGACGGCCGCCGACGACCACGAGGGCGTCAAGGACACCCTGGCCTACTCGACGCGCCTGCTGGCCTTCGTCACCTTGCCGGCCACCCTCGCGCTCATCCTGCTCGGCCCGGCCATCGTGCGGCTGCTCTTCCAGTTCGGCGCCTTCGACGCCGAGTCCACCCGCCGCACCGCCTTCGCCCTGGTCTTCCACGCCGTGGGCCTCTTCCCCATCGGCCTGTCCCGGGTGCAGACCCAGGTCTTCTACGCCCACAAGGACCTGCGCACGCCGACGCTCATCGCGGCCATCGTCATGGTCGTGAACATCGTCCTCTGCGTCGGGCTGGCGGTGCCGCTGCAGGAGGGCGGCATCGCCCTGGCCGGCAGCGCGGCCTCGGGCGTCAGCGCCGTGCTCTTCGCCGTCATCCTGCGCCGCCGCCTCGGCGCAGGCGACCTGCGCTCCACCCTCGCGCGCCTCGCCCGCGTGGCGCTGGCCACGGCCCTGATGACCGGGACCCTGGTCGCCTGGGAGGCGCTCTTCCCGGCGGCGGCCATCGAGCGCCGCTCCGTCCTCGCCCTCTGGATGGCGGCCTCCATCGCCCTGGCGCTGGTCGTCTACCTGCTCGCCTGCCGGGCCCTGCGCGTCAACGAGCTGGACGGCGTCCTCACCGCGCTGCGCCGCCGCCTCCGCCGCTGATCCCTCAGGGGCAGTTGGGCGGCGAGCTGTCCAGGCGCACTGCCTGGAAGTGCCCGGTGACCGCCACCGCCGGCTCGCCCGAGGAGGTCTTGGCCTCGTAGGTGTCGATCTGGCCGATGTTCTTCAGCAGCGTCTTGAGGCTGGCGAAGGCCGAGCCGCAGCCCTTGCACGCCGGAACCGCATCGTAGCTGGGGTCGAGGGGGCCGCACTCCTCGGCCGAGGCCTTGATGCACGAGCACACCGAGTCCAGCGCCGACTCGGAGATGACCCCGCTCACCACGGTCCCGCTCACGATGTGGCTGCAGTCCCCGGCCACCGTCGCCTTCAGCACCAGATCGCGCGCCGGGATGGCGTGCTCAGGCGTGATGTTCGGCGCGCAGTTCTTCACCAGCGCGGTGGTCCCCGCGTAGACGTTGATGCCGGTGCGCGCCGAGTCGCCCAGCGCGCATCCGCTCCGCGGGTGCACCACGTCGAACTCGGTCCCCGGCAGCACGCAGATCCCGGTGGTGCCCAGCGCCCCCACCCGCGCCGCGGAGACGGCTCGCAGCGTCACCTCGCTGTCCGAGACCGCCTCGACCCGGAACAGGATGTTCAGGTCGTAGTTGGCGATGTCCTTGGCCCAGATCCCGTTCAGGATGGGCAGCAGGGGGTTCTCCCCGCCGGCGATCGTGTCGAGCGCGAGCTCGGTGAAGCGGTACCAGTCGCCCACCGTGGCGCACTCGCAGGTCGCCGACACGTCGGAGTCGGCCCCGCCATCGGCGCTCACGTCGGAGTCCGCGCTGCCATCGGCCACGGTCGGCAGCTTGTTCAGCGGCACGTTCGTGTCGTTCTCGCAAGCGCCGATCCACACGCAGCCGAGCGTCGCCGCGAGACCGGCCACACCTCTCACGCCAAGACCACGCCCCATGGGTTCCTCCGCTCGCGGTCGACGCCGACGGGAGCGCCTGCGATCGCTCGACGACACGGCCACGTTTGCACATCGCCCGGAACTGCGTCAAAACCGAGCAGAGACCCGACGCCTCGTCGCGCCGTCGACGCGAGGCGCCACGCTTGGAGGAGCCATGATCCCTGCAGCGGCTCTCTTCGATCTCCGCCGCGCGCGCTCGCCGCTGCTGGCGCTGGCCGTGGTGTGCGCCAGTCCGCTCGCCGCCCGCGCCGCCGGCTTCGAGCTGCTCGACAACGGCACCCGCTCGCTGTCTCGCGGCGGCGCGTTCTCCGCGCTGGCCGATGACGGCTCGGCGGTCGCGCTCAACCCGGGCGCGCTGACCCGGGCCACCGGGACCCGCCTCTACCTCTCCAACGACTTCTATCACGCGCCCGTGACCTTCACCCGGGACGCCACCAGCATCCCCGTCGGGGTGCTCCCGCCCGGCACCGACGCCGAGACGGCCACCCGACCCTCGGAGAACAAGAAGCCCTGGTTCCCCATCGGCCCCATGCTGGTCCTCGGCTCCGACCTGGGGCTCGACGACTGGCAGTTCGCCTTCAGCTTCTACGGGCCCGCCTCCATCGGCCGCCACCGCTACGACATCGACGCCGGCTCCCGCTGGATGCTGACCCGGATGGACCTCTCGGTGGCCTACGTCGGCGCGTCCGTAGCCTGGGGCAAGTCCGATCACTACGGCGTGGGCGTGACGCTGCAGAACGCCATGGCGCTCGACGTGAAGTTCCGCCAGGTCACCGACGGCGCCAACGCCGGTCCCCTGCACCCCTATTACGGCCCGGTCGATCTGGAGACCGAGGTGCGGCTCCACGACTACTTCGCCCCCACCGCCATCGTCGGCGCGTGGTACCGCCCGGTGGAGCGCTTCGAGGTGTCGCTGTCCGGCCGCGTCATCCCGGTCTACTTCCACACCACTGGCGACGTGCGCCTCCACAACGTCCCGGGCATCACCGTGTTCACCCCCGAGGAGCTGGCCGTCGACGACAGCTCCGCCAGCCTCGATCTGGTGCTGCCGCCGACGGCCCACCTCGGCCTGCGCTACCGCCACCCGGACGGGCAGGGCGGCGAGCTCTTCGACGTGGAGCTCGACGTGGTCTACGAGGCCTGGTCGATGTTCAAGCGCTACGACGTCAAGCTGGGCGGCACCCTCAACGTCATCGTGGTCGGTCAGGAGGTGCCCGACATCGACCTGGAGAAGCGCTGGCGCGACACGCTGAGCCTGAGGCTCGGCGGCTCCTGGAACGTGATCCGCGATCGGCTCTCCCTGTCCCTCGGCGGCTTCTGGGAGTCGGGGGCGGTCCCCAACCGTTACGAGGCGCTCGATTTCCTGTCGTTCTCGCGCTTCGGCGTGGCCTTTGGGGCACGCCTCACCGTGGGCCGCTTCGAGCTGGGCGCCGCGTACGCGCACGTGTTCCAGGAGGACCGCCACACCGACGAGGCCCACGGGCAGCTCTACCAGATCCGCCCCCTGGACCCCTGCCCGGAGAGCTGCGATTCCGGCGCCGGCTGGTCGGGCGTGCCTGCCAACGCCGGGCGCTTCGAGAGCCGGTTCGACATCCTCTCCGCCTCGGTCGGCGTGGCCTTCTGATGGCCGATGAAGACCCCCCGCCCGCGGCTCGCCCGGAGCCGGCGGGCGCCGAGCGTCGCCTGACGGAGCTCGGCGCCCTCACGCGTCAGCTCATCTACCGCCTCAACAACCCGCTGACCGTCCTGCGCAGCCAGCTCGCGTTCCTGCAGGAGTGCGTCGAGGCCGGCGAGGCGACCGGCCGGCTCGCCGCCGAGGGACCCGAGCGCCTGGCCGCGCTCTCCGACTCGCTCGAGGATACGCTGAGCGTGGTCGGCTCGCTGAGCCAGTACGTGCGCGGCGACGGCGAGCCCGGTGAGGTGGACCTGGTCGACTGCGCCCTCATCGCCTACGCGGTGGCCAGCGTGAAGCTGCGCTACGCCGCCCAGCTCGACCTGCAGGGCCCCGACGCCCCCGCGCTGGTCTGGGGCGTGGCCGAGCGCCTGCAGCAGCTCCTCGTCGGCGTGTTCCTGCACATCGGCGGTCGGGAGGCCAGCTACGGCCCCATCGAGGTGCGCGTGCGCTCACCCGCTCCGGACCGGGTCCAGGTGGTGGTCAGCGACGTGCGCGCCTCGGACGGCACCACGATGCGCCTCGACGACGAGGGCCTGGATCTCCGCGCCGGACTGGCGATCGCAGAGCACATCGCCCGTGAGCACGGCGGCACCCTCGAGAGCGTGAGCGACCCGGCTGGCCGGGCCACCCACACCCTCGAGCTTCCTACTCGCCCTCGTAGCTGATCCAGGGCGCGCCGACCTTCCACCAGGTGGAGTCGATGCAGCACCGGAAGCCGACGGAGGGAGCGTTGTGCGTGGCCGCCGCGTGGGCGCGTGCGTAGCCGGTGGCGAAGCACATGTTGTGGTCGAAGGCGCCGCCGCGCAGCACCCGCTCGGTCCCGGCGGTCGGGCCGGTCGGGTTCAGCACCGAGCTGACGGAGTAGTAGTCGCTGGCGTAGAAGTCCGACACCCACTCGAACACGTTGCCGGACATCTCCAGGGCGCCGTAGGGGCTCACACCGCTGGCCTGGGTGCCCGACGCCGTCGTCGCGTTCACGCAGCCCGTGGTGTTGCTCAGCGAGCAGGTCGGCGCCGTGCTGCCCCAGGAGTAGGGGCGCAGCGACGTCGCGCACGAGGCGTTCTGGATACAGTCGCCGCGTGCCGCCTTCTCCCACTCGGCCTCGGTGCAGAGCCGCGCGCCCTTCCAGGCACAGTACTGCTGGGCGTCGTTCCAGGTCACGTGGTTGACCGGGTGCGCCGACTTGGCGGCGTTGGAGTAGGTCACGTACGGCGCGGTCGAGCAGGGCGCCGTGCAGGACGGGCCAGGGCCCCCGCCAGGGTCGGCCGGCGTACAGGTCAGGTTGGTGGTGCAGGCCACCGCCGGAGGCGTGCAGCCGCCCGCGTTCACGCAGGCCGCGAAGTCGGCGGCCGTCACCTCGGTGCGGTCGATCTGGAAGGCGTTCGTCACCACCCGGTGCTTGGGCGCGTCGCCCTGGCACGAGGGATCCGACCCGGCGCAGCCCATGTAGTAGGGCCCGTAGGGCACGTACACCTTGCGGCTGCTGGGATCGCGGCAGGTGCCGCTGACGCAGGTCCAGCTCGGCGGGCAGCCCGTACCCAGGACGCCGCACGCGCGGAAGTCGATGGTGGGCATGTCGTCGATGGTGTAGGGGCTGTCGCCCTTGGCGCTCGCCAGCACCGAGATCGTCTTGAGCTCGACCCGGCTCGACTTGATGCGGGCCTCGGCGAAGCCCTGCGGATCCGAGCGGCGCTTGAGGTACTCGACGGTGTGGCCCTCGCCGGTGGCCTGGACCTCGATCGTCATGCCCTGCAGCGGCTGCCCCTCGATGTCCTTGAGGAACACGCGCACCAGCGTCCAGGTCGTGTCGTCGGCCGGCGCCTGGGTGGCCGAGAGGAGCTGGGTCAGCGTCGGATCCGGCGGCGGCGACACGTAGACGTGGGAGGCCGCGGTGTCGACGGGCAGCAGCGCGCCCGTCCGGCGGCAGCAGCGGATGCCGAAGGCGTGGTTGATCGTCGGGTTGGTGTAGACGAAGCGACTCGACGGCCGCTGGAGCTTCGCCTCCTGCGTGAAGGCGCCTCCCTTCCACATGCGCTGGGTGCCGACGATCGGACCCTTGGGGAAGGCCGTCGTGCCGGCGTTGTAGGTGGAGTAGTAGTCCCAGATCCACTCCTGGACGCTGCCGACCATGTCCTTGATGCCGTAGGGGCTGTCGCCGGCCGGCTTGGAGCCCACCGCCTTGGTCTGGTCGGTGCCGCAGCCGAAGCCGCCGTCGAGGCCCAGCATCTCCACGTAGGTGCAGCTCACCGGATCGTTGCCCCAGGGATACTTCGGGGTCTCGTTCTGGCAGTCGCCGGTGTACAGGTCGCAGCCGCCGCGGGCCGCGCGCTCCCACTCACCCTCGAAGCACAGGCGTCCGCCGCGCCACTCCTCGCAGTAGTTCCGCGCCTGCTCCCAGGTCACGTAGTTGACGGGGTGGTCCTGCTTCGCCGGGTCGTCGTAGGTGGCGTAGAAGGTGCTCGTCTCCTGCGGCCGCGTGCAGGTGCCCTCGGTGACGCACTCCTTGTAGGCGGCCGCCGTGACCTCGGTCTTGTCGATGGCGTAGGCCTTCAGGATGATCTGGTGGTAGGGGCTCTCGTTGGGGGCGCACTCGTCGTCGATCGCCGGGTTGCAGCCGACCCACGCGGTGCCGCCGGGCAGCGCCACCTCGAGATCGTTCTGGCACGAGCCGTCAGGCTGGCACTCGAACCCGTCCGGGCAGCAGCAGCCCGGCGTCTCCTGGACGTTCTGGCAGCTCCCGGGCTGTCCGGGGATCGGGATGACGCAGGAGTCGGTGGTGCACTCGAGCTCGTCGGCGCACTCCCAGTCGAACTGGCAGCAGCCCGGCGCCTCCTGGGGGCGGCACACGTGGTCGAGATCGCAGACGTCGGTGGTGCAGGGGTCGCCGTCGTCGCAGAGCGGGTTGATGCCGAGATCCTCGCAGCAGTCGAGCACCGGCTCGCTCGAGCACTGGCCGGTCAGCACGTCGCAGATCTCGTCGGTGCAGGCGATGCCGTCGGGGGCGCAGTCATCGTCCGAGTCGCAGCAGGCCGGGTTCACGGTGCTGGTGCAGATGCCCGTGCTGGGATCGCAGATGTCGTCGGTGCAGACGATCCCGTCGGTGCAGTCGCTGTTCGACAGGCACCAGTCGGGGTTCTTCGGGTTGGAGCAGGTCTTCGCCGTCGGATCGCAGACGTCGTTGGTGTAGGGCTTGGAGTCGTCGCAGTCGGCGGCCGTCGCGCAGCAGTCCTGCAGACCACCCACCGCGCTCATGCAGACGCCGCTGTGGCCGACGCAGTCGTCCAGGTTGCAGTACTTGGCCGGCGGGCAGTCGGCGTCGGTGTTGCAGCAGAGCGGCGTGCCCTCGTGGACGCAGATGTTGTCGGCGCCGCAGGTGTCCACGGTACAGCCGTCGTCGTCGTCGCAGTCCGCCGCCGAGTTACAACACTCGGGGATTGCGGCATTGACACACTCGCCGGTTTCGAGGGTGCACGAGTCGGTGGTGCAGAGGTTGTCGTCGTTGCACTCGCTGTCATCGATGCAGCACGCCGGGTTGGGGTCGTGGACGCAGCGCTCGCTGGCGACGTCGCAGGAGTCGATGGTGCAGTCGTTCTCGTCGTCGCAGGGCGCCAGCTCCGACACGCAGTAGTCGGGGTCCGGATCGTGGGTGCAGACGTTCTCCTCGCTGCAGAGGTCGAGCGTGGTCACGTCGTCGTCGTTGCAGTCGGCGGCCGTGTTGCAGCAGGTGCCGGTGCCCTGGAGCGTGACGGGCTCGGGCGGGTTGCACTGGTGCTCCTGGCCGTCGCAGGTGTTGACCGTGCAGGCGTCGCCGTCCTCGCACTCCTCGTTGTCCTGGCAGCAGTCCTGGATGATGTCGCCGCTGTGGCGGCAGACGTTGGCGATGCAGCGGTCCAGGTTGCAGACGTTGCCGTCGTCGCAGTCCTCGTTGCGGACGCAGCAGCCGGGGACGGTCTCCGACTCGCCGCAGCTACCCACGACCGGGTCCTCGGGGTCGTAGACGCAGGTCGAGACCTCGCAGACGTTGAACGTGAAGCTCTTGGCGTCGCACTGGGTGTCCTGCTCGCAGCAGCCGTAGATCGCCTTGTACGCGCAGCGGTTGTCCAGGCTGCAGAAGGCCGCGAGGCAGGGGTTGTCGAGGTCCGGCGGGGGCGGACAGACGTCGGGCGTCACCGCGATGTCGGCGTAGGAGCTGCGGTTCTGGGCCGCGGGGGTCGCGAAGATCTGGGTGCTGCCCTTGCCTCCGTAGCTGAGGTTGAGCGCCGGGTTGGGCGAGGTGCCGCTGGCGTTCCAGTTCGCCGTGACCGAGTTGTCGAGGAAGGGGTTTCGCAGCTCGACCGAGTGCTTCACCAGGATGGCCCAGCTCGGGTGATCCTCGTCGCAGAAGCCGGTGTCGCAATCGGCCGGCGTGGTGCACGGCTCGCCGTCGATGCACACCGAGTCGTCGAGGGTGAGCGGGTCACCGTCGCCATCCTCGCAGGTGGCCTCGAAGCAGTGGCGGTAGGTCACCTCGTCGACGATCTCGCCCGCCGCGTTCTTGAGGGTGAGGGTGTGCATGACCGGCGCCAGGGCCTCGTAGGCGTCCGGCAGCGAGATCGTGTTGCCGTAGGTGTAGCGGATGGACTTGGTCCCGCCGTTCACCGTCGAGTCGGTGCTCCGGCCCATGACCAGGTAGCCGCGCGGCAACAGCGTCAGATCGGTGGTGCCCGCCTTCGCGTTGGCCGGGATGATGACGTGCACCTCGCCGAGGCTGGTCTCGAGGGTCCAGCCGGTGATGTCGAGGAACTTGGAGGTGGTGTTGTAGAGCTCGATCCACTCGCCCTGGGCGTCCGGCACGGCGCCCGGCGCCGGCATGAACTCGTTGATCACCACGCTGCCCGTGGCGGGGAGGGCGCAGTAGTCGGGGTCGGGGTCGTGGGTGCAGGCGTTGGCCGTGCAGGCGTCGATGGTCGACGGATCGCCGTCGTCGCAGTCGGCCTTGGTGACGCAGCAGTCGGGCTTGGTGGGATCCTGCTCGTAGACGCAGGTGCCGGCCTCGTCGTCGACCGACGCGAACTCGCAGTGGGCGGTCTGGCAGGAGTTCTTGGCCGTGCAGTCGCTGTCCTCGTCGCAGCAGGCGTACTGGGAGGGCCCGATGCGGCAGCGGGGGTACGCGGCGTTGGTGTTCACGTAGCAGATGTAGGCGAAGCAGGGGTCGGCCGGCTTGCAGTCGGCGCGCTCGTTGCAGCAGAGCGGGTCGGCGACCACGGCGTGCTCGCAGGTCTCGGTGGCGAGGTTGCAGCTGTCGAGGGTGCAGGAGTCCCCGTCGCCGCACTTGGTGTTGGTGATCGCGTTGCAGCACTCGGCGATCTCGGTGTGCACGCAGGTGTTGGCGGCCGAGCAGCCGTCGACGGTGCAGTTGTTCCCGTCGTCGCAGTCGGCGGCCGTCTGGCACTCGACGCAGGAGCCGCCGATGCAGTCCCAGCCGTACGGGCACTCGAGCACGTTGTCGCAGCAGCCGCCGGCCTCCACGCCGTAGCGGCACTGGCCGGTGACGCAGGCCTGGCTGGAGCAGCTCATGCCGTCGTCGCAGTCCGAGACGGAGCCGCAGGGCTTGATGATCCGGACATAGACCGCCGCCAGGCTGCTGGCGTTGGGGAGAGGCTCACCGAGGGCCGTGACGAGGCGGGCCGCCAGGTGGTGCTGGCCCAGCGGCAGCGACAGGAAGTCGTAGGGCGTCGTGTCCTGGGCCTCCGACTTGAGGACGCCGTCCAGGAAGTACCGGATGCGCAGGTCCGAGGCGCCGCCGCCGATCGTGGCGTTGGCCACCGTGACGCTCATCACGATGTGGGTGCCGGCGCCGGCGTAGGTGATCTGCTCGAAGAGCGCCGGGGCCGTGATCTTGACGGTCGGGACCGTCGTGGCCGCAGCGACCACGCTGCCCACCTCGGAGTCACCGGCCGCCCCGTCGTCCTGGGGCGCGATCGCGGCGCTCGGCGCCGGCGGTGCCGGGGCCTCGGCACATGCCGCGAACATGGCCGCGAAGCAGAGCCCGGCCAGGCCCGCCGTCGCCAGCCTGAACCCATGCGAGAACGAAGCGCCATGTGACGCAGGAGCGATCCGTCGTTGCCACATAGCCATTCCCCGTCGCTGTGTACCTGTCATGGGAGACGCCCCCGCGCCCTTGGGTTTCCATCGCCGCACGGCACGGTCACGCGACCGCGCACCCGCAGCCTCATCCGCGCTTTCACGCGCCGTGTGGCGACCAATGAACCATTCCTACCAGATCCCGAGGCGATGAACACCGGGTCGCACGCGCTGAGCAAGGGGTGATTGTTACCGGGTCGGTCGACCCCACCCGGGCGCGCGGGTTGCGGCCCCGAATGGCACGGTGAGAGAGCCGATTGTGACACTCGGATGACAGCTGGTGGGTTACAAATGCCCCGGTGGCAACGAGCTTTTTCGGACTTGACTCGGCCCGGATTGATCTACAGTGCCATCGAACCCACCGGGTAACTTCGGCTGAACAGCAGCAGCCGGGCGAGCGATCGCCTCCAGTAGCCCGCACGCAAGAACAACATCTATATGGGACACCGCTAGGCCGGCGGAGAGGGGACGACGGAGATGGCACGACGACTACGATCGTTGATGTGGTCGATGGTTTTGATTCCGGGGCTCGCAGCCATGGGTTGCGAGCAGGCTCCGAATCAGGCCGTCACTTCAGGGACCTACTCGCCCGCGGTCGACGGCCTCGCGGCCGTGCCCGGCGCTCCGGCGATCACCGCTGACGAACAGGTCGCGGAGACGGGGCTGCCCGCGCTGGCCGTGCCGACCGACCTGACGCTGCGCGACGCCGTCGTGCACATCGGGATCTTCGGCGGCGCCCAGGACGGCCGTCACTTCGCGAACCACCCGGTCCAGGTGAACCTGGCCGTGCGTCTGGGCTCCGAGAAGCGCGCCCAGATGGCGCTGGTCGGCCTGGTCGCTGATGACGCGCAGGCTGAGGCCGGCGCCGGGAGCACCTGCCTCCTCGGCAGCTTCGAGCTCCCCGCCCTCGGCGAGAAGCCGGCCGGCGAGGTCGTCTCCTTCAGCCAGGAGCTGGTGATGCCCGAGGCGTGCATCGGCACGCACCGTGAGCGCACCTTCCACCCGTGGGTGTGGCTGGCGGACACGTCGGAGATCGCGGCCAACGGGCTGCTCGACGACACGCTGGTGTGCGACTCGGCCTCGGGGACCTGCACGGGCACGACGGCCCCGCAGACGATCTTCCTCGAGGACGGAGAGACGCTCCCCAATCGCCTGGAGCAGGCCAACCTGGCCATCTTCGACGACGGGCACGTCCTCGACGCCCGCAACCAGCTCTGCAAGTCCGCCGATGGCCAGGCGGGTTGCTCCATGCGCGTCGACGTCGCCGAGTCCCCCGGCCTCGATGTCGCGTTCGACTCGGTCGAGCCGGTGTCCACGATCGCGGTGAACTGGTCGGTGTTCGGACAGAAGGACGCGGCGCAGGTCGTGCCCGACCCGCTGCTCCAGGTCGCCAGCCGCGTCACCCTGTACGGTACCGGCGTCGCCGAGCTGCACAACGACCCGCTGACGGGCGCGCTGGACACCAACCCCGACACGCTGCTGCCGGCGCCTCTGGACCTCACCTATGACATCTGCCCCTCCGACCTCGGGGCGGACTGCGACGGTGGCCAGTGGGCCCCGCTGCTCGTGCAGATGCAGGGCGAGGGACAGACCGCCGAGTACGCCGAGTACGCGACCACCGACCGCCTGACCGCGCTGTCGGCGCGCACCCTGTACCACCAGCTCTACCCGTCGGCGCAGGCGACCGAGCTGCTCGGCGCCAAGGGCGCGTGGCGACAGGCCAAGCACTTCACGCTGCGCTCCTGCGCGACGCCGGCCAAGGGCTTCACCGAGGCCGGTCTGGACGCGGACGCCTCCGCCAACAACTGCACGCTGTCCGAGTTCGTGATGGTCGAGCCGCCGGCCGAGTACGCCGAGGCCGTCGGCAAGTCCTGGGGCGGACAGTTCAACATGGACGGCGGCGGCTGGGTGCTGAAGCTCGAGTTCCGCTCGGGTCACGTCGACGCCATCGACATCTCCGGCCTCCACACCGACACCTGGCTGAACTCGCGCTTCACCGCGCTGGGCGACGCCATCGTGCTGAAGATCGTCGACCTGGCGCACGACGCCGACGCCTTCATCGACATCATCAACACCGGCATGGACTACCACTTCGAGTTCATGGGCACGTCCTACGCGTCCTACTCGAACCGTCTGACCACCTTCCAGGATCCGAACCTGGGCAAGGACGCCGCCTGCACCAGCAACGCCTCGTGCGGCAACGGCAACTTCCCGATCTGCACCAACTACAACGCGTTCGGCGTCGGCAAGTGCAAGCGCCCCTGCAGCGATCCCTCGATCTGCCGCTACGGCGAGAGCTGCGTGTCGGGTGAGTGCCAGTTCGTCGGGCCGACGCACCTGACCTACAACTGGCAGCACCTCTCCACCAAGGAGTGGTCGAAGACGTGGTGCAAGGGCTTCGCCTGGTTCATCGTCGTCGTCATCGTGGGCATCGACTTCTGCTTCGGCGGCAGCGCGGGCTTCGGCTTCGAGGCGACGGTCGCTGGCGCTCACCTCTGCGGTGAGGACCAGAAGGCGGACGTCTGCGTGGCCGGCAAGTGCTACGTCGGCAGCAAGTACTGTTCACCACAAGACCCGTCGTCGTGCGGCTCGTGCTCGACCGACGCCAACTGCCAGTGCGACCCCGCCAAGGCGAAGCTGCCCCCGCTCGACATCACCGCGGGTGAGTACGGCAACCTCCGCGCTCCGCTGCGGCGCATGGGCTACCTCGAGGGCTCCATCTACGGCATCGGCACCGCCTTCGTGGAGATCACCGGCTACGCCAGCATCCTCATCGCCAAGGCGGGCATCACGGCCCACCTCGACCTGGTGAAGGCGAAGGCGCCGAAGTTCACGGGTACCCTCATCTGGGCCACCCAGGCGCTCGGCAAGTTCCTGGCCTACCGCATCGCCGTGGTGCTGAAGGTGAGCATCGAGCTCAACTTCCTCACCGGCTACATCGTGGCGTGGGCCAAGCTGCTGCTCCCCTACTTCTGCTGGAAGCAGATCACGATCCCCTGGCTGTGCTGCAGCAAGTGGTCGTGCTCGTTCTGCTCGAAGAAGATCAGCATCCCGTGGCTGTGCTTCGAGTGGAAGGAGATCTGGCGCGCCATCCTGGCGAGCTGGGGCGGCATCTTCAAGGAGGTCACGCTGTGGCAGCAGCCGCTGCTCGACGAGTCCATCACCATCGTGCCGCCGGGCGGCACCGGGTCGGCTCAGTAGCGTGACGGGCGCTCCTCGGCACCTGCCGGGGAGCGACCGCTGAGTTGAGAAAAGGGCGGGCGGCGTGCGAAAGTACGCCGCCCGTACTGTTTTCGGGATGCGGACCGGCGCGCACGCGCCGCCCGGAGGAGCGTAGCCGTGAGTGAGGCTGGCGGACGTCGAGGGCTCTGGATCGCCGTGGCGGGCGTGGCTGCGCTGGTGGTCCTGTGGTTGATCTTCGGCCGGAACCACGAGGCGGCGGTCACCGCCGCGGCGCCGGCGCCGGCCCAGGGCTCGACCAGCGATGAGGCGCCCGGCACGTCGGCCGACGCCGAGCCCCGGTCGCTGCTGTGCCGCTTCGAGGTCGGTGACGCGCTGGCCTACGACGTGCACCTGGAGGTGCGCTCGAAGTTCAACGGCCAGGCCGTGGACGTCCCCGGGATGCCGGGCCAGGCCTCGCCGTCGCAGAGCTACACCCTGGGCTACCGGTCGCGCCTGGAGCTGCGTGTGCTCGAGGAGGGAGAGGACGGCTGGCTTGTCGCCGCGCGGATCGAGAACAACGAGCAGTCGCTGAACAGCCAGGTGGCGTCGTCGATGGGCGAGGGCTACGAGCTCCCCTTCCTGTTCCGGATGGACTCGCGCTGCATGCTGCAGGGGATCGGCCTGTCGAAGTCCGTCGACGAGCAGACGCGCATGGCGCACCAGAACATCCTGCTGCTCGCCGAGGGCGTGATGCCCGCCGACCCGTCGGCCAACAAGTGGACCGAGGAGCAGCTCGACGACACCGGCATCTATCAGGCGACCTACACCGTGGTGGGTCCCGCCGCCGAGCGGGCCCAGGCGCCGATGCCGCCGGACGTGCCGACCCAGGTGCTGAAGGTGCGCGACTTCTACAAGGACGTGCGGCCGATCATCGACACGGCCAAGGCCACGGTGAAGATCCTCGGCTCCCGCGACGAGTTCAGCTTCGCTCCCAGCGGCAAGTGGCTCTCGCAGGCGCAGGTCCACCTGCAGCTCGAGTATGTGGTGGCCGACAAGCCGCTGGTGTCCAAGCAGATCGACCTGGGTCTCCAGCGCACCGAGAGCGCGGGCGGTGACGCGTGGGCCAAGGCGATCTCCCGCTCCGACTACCGCTTCTGGGACCGGATGCAGCTCACCGCCGGCGGCCTCGAGCCGCCGCCCGCGGTGCGCAAGGGGCGGGCCTACGACGACGTCCCGCCGATCCCCGGCCTCGGCGAGCGCTCCATGGCCTCGGTGCTGGATGAGTTCCGGCGGCTGGTCCAGAGCGGGGAGGGCAGGTCGATCTACCGGGCGCAGATCATGCTCCTGCAGTACCTGCGGCTGCACCCGGAGGCTGCGAAGCTGCTGCTGGCGGAGCTCAAGACGGGAACGATGACCGAGACCGAGCGGGCCCACGCCTTCCTGGGCCTGGAGATGGCCGGCACGAAGGAGGCGCGCGAGGTGCTGGAGACGGCGCTGGCGGACACCGAGATGAGCTGGGCCGATCGGGCCCGCGCGGTGGCGGCGCTCTCGGACATCCCGGAGCCCGACGTGGCGGTCGTCCAGACGCTGACCGACGCGGCCCGGTGGGAGGGCACGCCCATCGACGCCCACGACCAGCGCGAGCTGCAGAACACGGCGCTGCTGTCGCTCGGGCATCTGGCCGACACGGCGCGGGCCGAGCACCCCGATCTGTCGGAGATGGTGCGGCTCGAGCTCTCCAACCGCTTCGAGTCCACGGCGGATCCCAACGCGCTCGCGGCGGTGGTCGGAGCCGCCGGCAACGCGAAGGACCCGGCGCTGTGGCCCGAGGTCAAGGACCAGCTCTCCCACGAGTCGCCGCACGTGCGCGAGATGGCGGCCAACGCCGCGGTGAAGATCGGCGCGCCCGACGTCTGGGTGTCGCTGCTCGACCAGCTCCAGAACGAGACCGACTCGCGGGTGCGGTCGAAGATCGTCTACTCGCTCATCGAGGCCGGATCGGTGCCCGCCAACGCGGTCTCCACCCTGGGACAGCTCCTGGCCAGCGAGGAGCACGTGGACGTGCGGCTGATGCTGGTGAGGCTGCTGGGACAGTCGGCTGCCACCAACCCCGACGCCATGGCCATCCTGGTGGCCCGCCTCGAAAGCGAGACCTCGCCGCCGGTGATGGTGGAGCTGGGCAAGTACGTGGATGCGACGAAGCACCTCTGAGAAGGGGTTCCGACCAGGGGCCGCCGCGAAGGGCAGGCCTGGTCGAGGGTGCTTGCTCGCGTGTGCGCTGGTGTGGGTCGCCGGCTGCGGGACGAGCGGCGGCTCGGCGCCCGCCGACGGCGGCGACGGCGCGGGGGACGCAGCCGACGTGGAGGCCGACGGGCTCGGGCTCGACGTGGCCGGGCCCGACGCCGACGCCCTGCAGGACCTGGACGCCGAGGTGGAGCCCGACCTGCCCGGTGACGTCGGCCCGACCGACGGCGACGGGGAGCTCGGCGGCGACGACGGTGAGGACGGCGACGCCGAGCTGGTGCCGGGCGATCTGCTCGAGGATCGACAGGGGTTCCACGCTGTCGCTCGGGTCCCGTTGAGCCCGTCGGGGGTGAGCGAGCCGTTGCCGATCGCGGTCGACGCCGGCAGCGGGGCGGCCTTCCTCAGGGTGAGCGCTCGCGACGCCGTGGCCCGTTGCTTCCAGCTCGACGAGGTGCTGACCGGGGAGGGTGTGAGCTGGATCTCGGACGCCAGCATCTCATCCGACTACGGGGCCGTGTGCCACCAGTGCCTGCAGCGGGCGAGCGTCGGTCAGGGCTTCGGCGTCTTCCAGCTCCCCAACGACGGGAGCGGCGCTCTGGGCACGAGCACCCTCGAGGTGCGCGTGTCCGAGCGCGACTGCGCCACCTCCTTGCCGCTCTCCCTGGCGCCGGACGCTGCCACGCCGGCCGAGACCGTCGACGTGGAGCTGCGCGAGGTGGAGCCCCGGCCCGCGGCGGGCGAGCCCCTCGTGCTGCCGGTCCGCGTCGTCGTGAGCTCGGCCTCGCAATTCGATGCGGACGCAGCCGAGATGGACCCGGTGCTCTCCGAGGCCTTCGAGCTGGTGCGCGCCGCCTTCGCCCCCCAGGGCATCGCCGTGGACTTCGTCGCCGTCGTCACCGCGTCGGTCGCCCCCGCCGACCCGCTGGTCTACGGCTCCGACGACGTGTCCGCGCTGCGTGCGGCGCTCGACGCAGCGCTGGGGCCACCGTCGGACAGCCTGGACGGGCTTGCGCCGCTCACGGTCTTCGTCGCCGGCTGCCTGCGCCGGCGCGACCCCACGACCGGCGTCCTGCGCGACCCCCAGGCCGTGACCACGCACGTCCCCGCGGGCCTCGGCCCCCCCGGGGTCGGCGACGGCGTCGTGCTGGCCGGCCACGCCTGCCCGCTCGTCCCCGCCGGCGGGTACTGGGGCGGAGCGACCCTGGGGACCATCCTGGCCCACGAGCTGGGCCACGCCCTCGGGCTCTACCATGTGGCGGAGGCGAGTGGCTTCGAGGACAATCTCCCGGACACGGGGCCCGACAACCTGATGAACGCCGACCCCCTCGGACACCTCAACGATGGGTTCAGCGCCTCCCAGGGGCACGTCATGCGGTCCCATCCGCTGCTGCGCCCCCCTCCCTGAGATCCCCCGGAGCCGTTCCGATGAAGATGTCGCTCTCACCACTCTACGCAGGCGTGCTGCTCGTGTTGTCGGGTCCTGGCTGCCAGGACCAGGGGTCGGCGCCGGTGAGCCCACCTGCTCCGACCACGGTGTGGAGCAAGAGCGGCGATCTGACGATGTACTCCAGCCCGCGGCTGGCCGATCTCGACGGCGACGGCGTGCTGGACGTCATCGTCGGCCACGGGCTGCCGGGCGACGACGCCAGCGGCGCCGGCGCTGCCGGGTACGTCACCGCGCGCTCCGGCGTGGACGGGCACGAGCTGTGGCGCGGTGAGGCCACCCAGGAGCTCTTCGCCACGCCGCTGCTGGTGCGGATCAACGGTGACGAGGTCCCCGACGTCATCATCGGCGGCCGCCGCGCCGAGCTGCGCGCCCGCGATGGCCTCACCGGCGCCGAGATCTGGCGCTACGTGCCCGATCCCGATCCGATGAAGCCGGGAGGCTCGCAGTTCTTCACCGGTCAGCTCATCGGGGACCAGGACTCGGACGGGGTCGAGGATCTGCTCTTCGCCAACGGCGGGTTCCCGGCGGCCGGTCCAGGCGAGCCGCGCCCGCCGAGCCATCTGGTGATCATCGGCGGCGCCGACGGCGGCCTGATGGCCGCCGCGGAGATGCCGGACGCTGCGGAGACCTACATGTCGGCCCTCACCTACACCCGACGCGGTGAGCCCACCGTGGTCTTCGGCTCCGGCGGCGAGACCCTGCCCGGATCCTTGTGGGTCGCGCCGCTGTCGGCCGTCGCTGCGGGAGACCTCAGCGGCGCCGTGCGCTTGACGCGGCCGGTGGGGTGGGGCGGCGCCGGAGGAGCCTGCCCGGCGGCTCCCAGCGAGGGCGCGGCGCCCGCGGCGCCGGATTGCAGCGGCAAGGGCGTCATCGCGCCGCCGGCCCTGGTCGATCTCACCGGCGACGGCACGCTGGACATCGTGGTGGCGACCTTCGACGGGCAGCTCGCGGCCTTCGACGGTGACAGCCTGGCGGCGCTGTGGTCGCTGCGCGTGCCCGGGGCCGAGACCTACGCGACGCCGGCGATCGGCTACTTCGACGACGACGAGGTCCCGGACGTGTACGCCGTCTTCGACATCGGCGCCTTCCCCGACTACAGCAGCGCCGAGCACCGGGTCGTGTCCGGCGCGTCAGGGCGGCTCTTGTGGAGCTTCAGCGACGCGCGTGTGAGCTACAGCTCGCCGGTGGCGGTGGACCTCGGAGGAGACCGGCGGGACGAGGTGCTGCTGCTGCTGATGGACGCCCCGACCGACAGCGACGAGGAGATCGACGAGGACGTGGTGGGCGAGCGCGCGGCGCTGTACATGATGGACATCCCCGCGCGGCGGATCGCGCCGGTGCAGGCCATCGACGGGTTCGCCGCCTCCACACCCGCGCTGGGGGACATCGACGGCGACGGCACCCTGGACCTGGTCCTGGGGACCTCGGTCTACGGGGAGTTCTCGGCGGGCTGGGTGATGGCGCGCCTGTCCCTGGGCGTGCCGGCGCCTGCTCGGCTGGGCTGGGGCGGCTACCTGGGCAGCCAGCACGACGGGCGCTTCATCCCGCGCTGACCGGGCGCCTGCCGCCAGCGCGGATCGGGCGCCCGCCGGCCGGCGCGGCTACTGGCACTCCTTGACCGCGGCCGCGTCGCAGTCGACCCCAAGCTTGTCCAGCACGCAGCTCGCCGATCCCACGGTCAGGCTGGCGCCGGTGAGGGCGCCCATGCACGCGACGGCGCAGTCGTCGGCGTAGGCGGCGCACGTGTTGGGGGCGGTCGCGCAGGCGGACACGCAGTTGGCCGGCGGGTCGAACCCGGGCAGGTTTCCGCAGACCTCCTGGTCGTTGCAGGGCGAGATGATCTGGCAGATCGCCGTCGCCAGGGACTTGCCGCCCTGCTTCAGCTCCTGCGTGCACGCCGCCTGGCAATCGGGGATGGGCTCGAGGCCGCACTCGTCGATGCGCGCGCACTTCGCCACGCAGACCGGGTCGTCGGTCTCCGGCGCCAGACACTTCAGGACGTCGGTGCAGATCGACGACTTCTGGGTGCATGCGGCCTTGGCGGCGAGCGCGATGCCCTCGCCGTACGCGCCGAAGCTGCAATCCGCCAGACAGATGTCCTGGGTCAGCCCGCTGTCGGCGCCGCAGGGGACCAGCGCGTCACACAGGTCATGGCACTCCGGGGACTTCGGCAGCACGCAGGTCAGCAGCGCGGACGACTGCTCGGCGGTCCCTCCCGGGCAGGCGTCGAGGCCCTGCAGGCAGGCGGCGGCTGCGGGATCGGCGGGGCTCCCCGTGGCCAGCGCGGCGCCGGTGCAGATGCCCGGGCATTCTACCGGCGGGAGCCCCGGCTCCGTGCACAGGGTGCCCAGGGCGTCGCAGGCCTCGTCGCAGGCGATCGCGTTGGAGGTGGGGGGCGACAGGCACACCGTCGGATCGGCGCACTCGTTCTGGAGCAGGCAGCCCGAGAAGACCAGCGCCTGCTGGGCATTGCCGAAGGCGATGCAGCTCTGGGTGCAGTCGTCCATCGCGGGCCACTTGGCGCGCAGCGCGGTCTCCGCAGCGCAGAACCTCGCGTTGGTCGGGTCGTCCAGATAGAAGGGCTCGCAGGCCTTGACGCAGAACTCCGGGTGGAAGCCGGGGTCGCCGGCGTCCTCGATGCACGCCGCAGCCTTCGCGCCGTCGCAGCCGCCGGTGACCGCGGCGAGAGCGCAGGGCAGCGCCCCGGCGGTCGTGGGTACCGACGCCTGGACCCCGACGCAGTTTGCCCGGCAGAAGTCGGGCTGATCCTCGGGCAGGTTCAGCGCGTCGAGCACGTCGCACTGATCCAGGTTCTGGCAGAGGTCGTCGCAGAGCTGGGTCGACGGCAGCGGCGGGCCGGCGATCTGGCACTTGGACGCGTCGCAGGTGTTCGAGTAGCAGAGGAAGTTCGCCAGCCACCAGCCGTCCTGCGCCGCCTTCTTCTTGCAGTCGGTGACGCACTGCTCGGCCGAGCCGCCCACCGGGTCGTAGGAGCAGGGCGGGAGATCCTCCTCGCAGATGTTCTTGCACGCCGTCGCCGCGAGGCCTGCACCCACCGGCAGCGGATCGGACTTCGGGACGTCACTCACCGTGTCGGGCACCGCGTCGGACTCGCCGTCGGGCGTGGCGTCGGGGCCCACCTCGAGCGCCGTGTCCGGCACTGCGTCCGGGTCGGCGTCCGGAGCGGCGTCGGCGTCGGGGAGGGGCGCGTCGGTCAGCGTGTCCGGCACCGCGTCCGGCTGCGCGTCGGCGAGCGTGTCTGGGGAGCCGGTCTCCTCGCCCCCACAGGCGAACAGGGACGAGCTCGCGGCGAGAGCGGCGGCGAGGGCGATCGCCGCGGCCGGGCGAATACGATGGATCGACATGGCTGGAGCCTCTGGCGGCAGGCGCGGCGACCCCTTCATCGGGGCGGCGCGGTCACGGGTCATCCGGATGTTCTGTTTCTACCCGAGAGTGGGTCGGTGAAAACAGTGCTATCACGGCGAGACCCGTCGCGCCCAGAGCCCCCGGCCGGCCCGCCAGCCGCGCGCCCTTGACACTCTCGCGCCCGACGCTGGTACCCTCGCCGCGAGGAGGCGCGGTGGATATCCGTTCGAGGCACATCGTCGCGGACGTCTGGCTCGGCGAGCCAGCCGACGACGCCCTGGTTGCCGGCCTGCTCGCCCGCGCGCGCGAGCACCTCTCGGTGCTGGGCGAGCTGGTGCATCGCTTCGAACCCCATGGGATCACGGCGCTCCTGGTGCTCTCGGAGAGCCACCTCTCCCTGCACACCTACCCCGAGCACGCCTTCGTGAGCCTGGATCTCTACCTTTGTAACCCCGCCGCGGAACCGCACGCGATCCTCGACGCGCTGCTGGCCCCCATCACGGTGCGGCATCAGGTGCGACGCCTGCTGTGGCGCGGCGTGCCCGACCCATGACGACCCGCACTCCATGACGCCCGCCCCGCGCCCGCCCGCGTCGCTCACCCGTCCCCGCGTCGTGGCGTCCGTGACACTCGTCGTGGCCTTCTGCAGCATGGTCTACGAGCTGCTGCTCGCCCAGACGCTCTCCGCGACCATGGGCAACACCAACTTCCGCTACAACCTCACGATCGGCCTCTACCTCGCCTCGCTCGGCCTCGGCGCCTTCCTCTTCGGGCGGCGCAAGCGCCACGACGACACCGCGCTGCTCATCGACGTCGAGCTCTGGCTCTCGCTCTGCGGCAGCACCGCGCCGGTGCTCGTCCTCGCCTTCGACGCCGCCGCCCACGCGCTCTGCGACGCCACCGGCGCCAGCTTCTCGGGGCTGCCCATCCAGCTCGCCGTCCACATCGCCAACCACGGCCTCATCGTCATCATCGGCCTGCTGTCGGGCTACGAGCTCCCGCTGCTCATGGCCATCGGCGCCGCCAACGACGAGACCGGGCCGGGCCACCGCGTGCTCATCACCGACTACGTGGGCACCCTGCTCGCCGCGCTCTCCTTCCCGCTCTGGCTGCTCCCCACCTTCGGCGTCTTCGGCGTCGCCGCGCTGGCCGGCCTCCTCAACGTGCTCACCGCGCTCTTCCTCCAGACGCGCCACACCGAGCACCCGAGCCCCGCCCGCACCTTCCTGGCGGCCCTCGGCGCCACGCTCCTCGCCTTCGGCGTCGCCCGCAGCGATCTGGTCACCCGCTTCGCCGTCGACACCCTCTACGCCAGGCCCCTGCATTGAGCGCGCCCCCCGCCCCGCGCCCGCCTCCCGCGCTTCGCCCCGCCGAGCTGCTCGCCCTGACGCTCGTCCTGTCGTTCTGCAGCATCGTCTACGAGTTCCTCATCGCCCGCGCCCTGGTCTCCCTCACCGGCGAGATCGTCCTGTGGCAGAGCGTCACCATCGGCATCTACATCGCCGCGCTGGGCCTGGGCACCTGGCTCGCCGGGCGCGCCGACCCCAGCCAGCGCACCCACACCCTCCAGCGCGTGGAGATCGGCCTCTCGCTCCTGGGCGGGCTGGCCATCGTGGTCATCTTCCTCGCCCACGTCGCCTACCGCATCTGGTTCTACGACTTCACAGCCACCATGCACCTGGCCACCACCGGCCACGCCCGCCCCCTGACCGACCCCCTCGTCCTCTTCGCGTTGGCCTGCCAGCTCGTCACCGTGGCCGTGGGCGTGCTCTCCGGCTACGAGCTGCCCATCCTGATCGAGCTCTACTCCGCCCGGCTCGGCCGCGACGGCACCGACCGCGTCCTCGGGATGAGCTACGCCGGCACGCTCGTCGGCAGCCTGGCCTTCGGGCTCCTGCTGGTGCCGCGCCTCGATCTCCTGGGCACGGGCCTCGTCGTCGCGGCCACCAATCTGGTCGCCGCGGGCTGGCTGAGCCTCCGAGGCGTCGAGCGTCGGCGCCGCGTGCCCGGCCTCCTCGCGCTGCTGCCGGTGCTGGCCGTCCTGGTCGCCGTGGTGGTCTGGCAGCGCGACCTGACCCAGCTCCTGCTCAAGAACTTCTACTACAACTTCCCCGTCCCCACCGACCTGGGCGGCCTCGGCCCCCGCCTGGAGCAGAAGCCGGACGTCCACCGCATCCGCACCCACTACCAGGACATCGACGTGGTCTGGGACGCCCACATGCAGAGCCGCCCCGACCTCGGCCTCATCGACCTCACCCTCTTCCTCAACGGCCACTACCAGCTCTCCGCCCTCGACGAGCGCACCTACCACGAGGCCCTGGTCCACGTGCCCACGCTGCTCACCGGCAAGGCGCCGCGCCGCGCCCTGGTGCTCGGCGCCGGCGACGGCCTGCTGGTGCGCGAGCTGCTCCGCTACGGCGACCGCGTCGAGCACGTGGTCCAGGTGGAGCTGGACCCCCAGATGATCGCCCTCGCGCGCCGCGATCGTTGGATGCGGCAGCTCAACGGCGCCTCCCTCGACGACCCGCGCGTGGAGGTGGTCGTCGACGACGCCTTCGTGTTCCTGCGCAGCCACGAGTCGCAGTACGACGCCATCTTCATCGACTTCCCGTACCCCTACGACTACGAGCTGTCCAAGCTCTACAGCGTCGAGATGTTCCGCGCCGTGCTCGCGCACCTGGCCCCCGACGGCTACGCGGTCTTCGACTACCCGCTGCTCTCCGCCGACAAGGGCCCCCGCGCCCGCCAGCGCAACACGGCCATCATGAGCACCGTGGCCGCGGCGGGGTTCGCGCTGCGCTTCCCCTTCGGCGACGACGCCGAGACCTTCGTCCTCATCGCCCGCGACCCGCGCTCGCTGGCGCTGGACGCCCGCGACCTGGGCTTCCGGCTCGAGACCCTGGACGAGGCGCGCCTGAGCGAGCTGCGCGCCCATCAGTTCCCCTACGACATCGATCCCGCCTGGGTGAACTCCGTGTTCCACCCGCGCCTGACCGACCTCACCGACCCGCGGTTCTGACCGATGCCCACCACGGCGCCGCTCTCTCCAGGGCCCCCTCCGGGTGGCCGCATCCACGCCCTGGACTTCATGCGGGGCCTCTTCATCGTGCTGGCCTGCATCCAGCACTTCAGCGGCTTCCTCAACGAGTGGTATCCGCCCTACTCCCCGATGGCCCACGCCAACGCCGTCGACGACGTCCTGCACGCGCTCATCTGGACCCTGACGCCCGCGGGCGACCACCTCTTCCTGTTCCTCGCCGCCTTCAACCTGGCCAGCCGCCGGCAGGCCGAGTTCCGGCCCACCTACCACCGCAAGCTGCGCTTCTACGCCGTGCTCTTCGGCTTCTTCCTCTTCGAGCCCTTCTTCGTCGAGAGCTCCCTCGGCGCCGCGCTCACCTTCGGGCCGCTGCTCGCCTGGATGATCATCCTGGCCACCCTGGCGACGCTCCACTACCGCTTCGGCGTGCGCGGCGTCATCGCCGGCACGGCGGTCTACCTCGTGCTCCACGTCCTGCCGCTCGGCGAGTGGAGCGGCGAGGCCGAGCTGACGCTCCGCCGCTGGCTGGAGCTGCCCGACTGGCGCTACGAGTCGCGCCTCGACATCTTCTTCGGCGCCGGCGCCGCCGGGTTCCTGCTGGGCTACTGGTACCACCATGGCCCCGGCCAGCTCGCCGCTCGCATGACCCGCGCCTTCCTCCTGGGCGCTCTGCTCTTCGTGCCCTGGCTCCTCTTCGGCACCGGCTGGACCGTGCTGCGCGCTCACATCTGGGTCAACGAGTACGTGCTCGCCGAGACGCACCTCGGCCTGCTCAGCATCTGGGCCGCCAACATCATGTTCGCCTCGGCGTGCCTCCTCTTCGAGCACACCGTCCGCCCCCTGCGCCTCCCCCTGTTGAACTGGTGCGGCGTCTTCTCGCTGCTCATCTTCTCGATGCACCGCGCCTTCTTCGTCCACGTCCTCACGCCGCTGCGCGCCTATGTGGCGGCGCGGGCCGACCTGCCCCTGCACAACTCGTTTCCCGAGGTCTGCGTCTTCATCGCCCTGACCCTGCTGGCCGCCTGGGGCGTTCGCCGCAGCCGCATCCTGGCGATCCTGGACCGGTGAACGGCGCGGCTACGAGCCGCCTTGCATGCCAAAGGGGCCCGCGCCATAGTTTCGCCGCGCATCGTGGACTCGCCCCTCGACGTCTGCGAGGCGCCCCGTCCCCCGGGAGCACGCGTGACCACGCAGGACAGGCCGAGCCGTATCCTCTACGTGGAGGACGACGCCGACATCCGTGAGGTGACGGTGCTGGCGCTCTCGACCCTGGACTCCTACGACGTGTGCGCCTGCGAATCGGGGACCGAGGCCCTCGCCAGGGCGGCCGACTTCGCCCCCGATCTGGTGCTGCTCGACGTGATGATGCCCGGCCTGGACGGGCCGGCGACCTTCCGTGCCCTGCGGGAGCTGCCCTCGCTGGCGCGGACGCCCGTGGCCTTCATGTCGGCGCGTGCGGACGCCCGCGACCGGGCGGCCTACGACGCGCTGGGGGCGGTTGGCCTCATCGAGAAGCCCTTCGACCCGATGGATCTGGGCGAGGCGGTGGCTCGGCTGTGGCGCCGGGCGCGGCCCGCGGGCGAGCGTGCCCCGGACACTCCGGCCTCGGCGCGCGCCGGCGTGGGCGCCTCCGCGCACCCGGACGACGAGACGCGCGGTGAGTGAGGGCGCCGCCTGCTTTCGGGCCAGGCTGGCGTCGCTGCGCCGCCGCTACGTGGACGAGCTGCCCGAGCGGCTCGCCCTGGTGGAGGCCGGCGTCGAGGCGATGGTGGCGGGCGCCGACGCCGAGCTGCTCGGCACCCTCCGCAGGCACGTCCACGGCCTCTGCGGGTCGGGGGCCACCTTCGGCTTCAGGGCACTGAGCGAGCGCGCGCGGACCATGGAGAGCCTGCTGGTGGAAGCCAGCCGCGACGGCGACCTGCTCTCGGTCGAGGCGCTGCGGGCGGCGTGGGAGGCGCTGCGGGCCGCGGCCGAGGAGGCGATCGCCTCCGATCCTTCGGCGGTCGGGCCGTCCGCATCGGCCGGGTCGCGCGAGCTCCCCGTCGGCAGCGTGTGGCTGGTGGATCCCACCGGTGAGCTGGACGGTCCCACCGCGCAGCAGCTCGTCCAGCACGGCTTCAACGTCGAGCGCTTCGCCACGTCGGCCGAGGTGCTCGAGCGGGCCACGCCCGCCAGCGCGGCGGCGGTGATCGTCGAGGCGGGCAGGTCTTCGGCCCGCTTCGAAGGCCTCGCCCTGGCCGAGGCGCTGCGCGCCCAGGGGGCCACCGGGCTGCGCTTCGTCTTCCTCGGCGAGGGTCGGGACATGGACGCCCGGCTGCGCGGACTGCGTGCGGGCGGCGTGGGCTGGTTGGAGTCGCCCCCCGGCGCCGAGCCCCTCATCGACCTGCTGGACCGCGTCGTCGAGCGGGGGGTGAGGGCGCCCTATCGCGCGCTCATCATCGAGGACGACCCGGACGCCGCCCTGGCGACGCGCAGCGTGCTGGCGCGGGCTGGGTTCGAGGCCTTCGTCGTGGGGCCCGAGCACCTGCTGACGGCGCTGGAGACCCTGGCGCCCGACGTGGTGGTCACGGCGCTGGAGCTCGGCACCTGCAAGGGGAGCGAGCTGGTGGCCATCATCCGCCAGGAGCCGCTGTGGGTCGGGCTCCCCATCGTCTACCTCACCGACCGCTGGGACGAGGAGCTGGAGCACGAGGCCATGTTGCGTGGCGCGGACGCCTTCCTCACCCGGCCGGTGGCCGACCAGCGCCTGGTCGAGGTGCTGAGCGCGCGCGCGTGCCGGGCGAGGCTGGTGCGCCAGCAGCTCCTCCGCGACAGCCTGACCGGGACCCTGAACCATGCCGCGCTGATGAGCGCGCTCGGGTCGGAGATCGCGGGCGCCACGCGTCGCGGCGCCACGCTGGCCTTCGCGATGTTCGACCTGGACCGCTTCAAGCTCGTCAACGACCGCCACGGTCACGCCGTCGGTGACCGCGTGCTGCGCACCTTCGCGCACCTCTTGCGCCAGCGCCTGCGTGCCGGCGACACCATCGGCCGCTACGGGGGCGAGGAGTTCGGCATCGTGCTGCCCGACATCTCGGCCGCCGGAGCGATGCAGCTCGTCGACGCGTTACGACAGGCCTTCGCCGAGACGGAACACGCTGGCGAATCGGGCACGTTCCGTGTCACGGTGTCGGCTGGCATCGCGACTTGTCCCGAGTACGCGACTGCGACGACGATCCGTGATGCAGCCGACGCCGCGCTCTATCGAGCGAAGCGCTCCGGCCGCGACCGGGTCGTGCTGGCCCGCTGAATCCCCGCGGTCTCACCGGACCGTAACCGAATCGTCCCCCCGGAGCTCCCCAGTGGCGAATTCCGAGCGCCGTGTTCTGCTCGTCGACGACGACCCGCTCGTATGTGCGCTGATGGAGGAGCTGCTCGTCGGCGAGGGATTCGAGGTCGAGACGGTGGTCACCGGGCAGGCCGCCATCGACCGGGTGTCGGACGGCTTCCGCGGCGTGATGGTCCTGGACGTGCTGCTGCCGGACCTCGACGGCACGGCCGTCTTCGAGGCGGTCAAGGACCTGAGCTCCGACGTCCCGGTCGTCTTCCTGACCGGCTACGGCAGCACGGACCTGGCGCTGAGCACCATCCAGAGCGGCGCCTTCGACTTCATGGACAAGGCGCACGTCGCCGACCGGCTGGCGGAGGTGGTCGGCACCGCGTTCGACAGCCTGATGACCCGCGACGAGCTGGCCGGCGCCAGCGCGGAGGTGCCCTTCGAGGGCATCGTCACCCGCTCGCCCCAGATGCGCGCGGTGTTCCGATCGCTGGACAACGCGCTGGACTCGAAGGTGACGGTGCTCATCCGCGGGGAGAGCGGCACCGGCAAGGAGCTCATCGCTACCGGCATCCACGCCCACGGGCCGCGGCGCGACGGCCCCTTCGTCACCGTGAACTGCGCCAGCATCCCTGAGTCGCTGCTGGAGGCCGAGCTCTTCGGCTACGAGCGCGGCGCGTTCACCGGAGCGCACGGGCGCAAGCTCGGCCGCTTCGAGATGGCCCACCGCGGCACGCTCTTCCTCGACGAGATCGGCGAGCTGCAGCCGGCGCTCCAGGCCAAGCTGCTGCGCGTCATCCAGGAGCGCAGCTTCCAACGCCTCGGCGGTCTCCAGACCCTGCAGGCGGACGTGCGCATCCTGTCGGCGACCAACCGGAACCTGGAGGAGGAGGTCGCCGCGGGCCGCTTCCGCGAGGACCTCTACTATCGGCTCGCCGTCTTCACCGTCCACCTGCCGCCGCTCCGCGAGCGCAGCGGCGACGTGCCGCTGCTGGTCAACCACTTCGTGGCGGAGGTGGCGCGTCGCGAGGCGCGGCCGGTGCCCCGGGTGGACGCGCGGGCGATGGAGCTGCTGGCGTCCTACGGCTGGCCCGGCAACGTCCGTGAGCTGGAGAACGTGATCTCGTTCGCGGTGGTGAGCGCCAAGGGGAGCGTGCTCACGATCGCCGACCTGCCCGCCCACTTCTTGCGGGCGGTCGCGCTGGTGCGGGGCTCGGGCGAGGCGCCGCACCGGGACGGGGGTGGCCTCGCCGGGCGCGGCGGGCCACCGGGGGGGGCCGCCTACGCGCACGCGTCCCTGGCTGCGGCGGTGCCCGCGCGCGCGGCCAGCGCGGTCGAGCTGCGCCACTTCCCGACCCTGGCCGAGGTCGAGACGCAGCACATCCTGGCGGCGCTCGCGGCGGCCGGCCAGAACAAGAGCCGGGCCGCCGCGCTGCTCGGGATCAGCCGCACGACGCTGTATCGGAAGCTCGAGGAGATGGGCTGATGCGTCCGGCCGCCGCTCCGAGCAGGGGCGGCGAGAGGATGGGCCGGGTCGCCTCGGCGGCGCCGGCCCGACGCGCCGGCCGGCCGGACCCACCCGCCGGGCAGACGGCGAGAGGCCGGGCCGCCGGGACGGCCTCCGCAGCGGTCGGGATCGGCCGGCCGCTGCTCTCGCCGACCGTGTCAGCTCTGGTCGAGATCCTTCGCCAGGTGCACGTCGAGCTGCGGGAAGGGGATCGAGATGCCGGCGTCGTCGAGCGCGCGCTTGGCGGCGCGGGTCGTGGCCTGCCACACGTCCCAGTAGACGGCGACGTCGGCCCAGACGCGGACCTGCCACACGACGGCGGAGTCGCCCAGGGACTCGAGGAAGATCTGGTGGCCCAGATCGGCGCGGCGGCCGGGGATGGCGGCGGCGGCGCTGTCGAGCACCTCGCGGGTGCGGTCGATGTCGGCGTCATAGGCGACGCCCACGGTGACGTCCACGCGCCGGAAGCCGTGGTGGCTCATGTTCTCGATGGTGGCGCCGAACACGGTGGAGTTCGGGAGGATGAAGCGGCGGTTGTCGGGGGTGTCCAGCGCCGTCGTGAAGAGATCGATGGCCTTCACCACGCCGGTGACGCCCCCGGTGGAGACGAGGTCGCCGAGCTTGAAGGGGCGGAAGACCAGCAGCATCACGCCGGCCGCGAAGCTGGCCAGGGTGCCCTGGAAGGCCAGCCCGACGGCCAGGGAGGCCGCGCCGAGGACGGCGGCGACGCTGGTGGTCTCGATGCCGAAGATGCTCAGCACCGCGAGGATGGCGACCAGCAGCACCATCCACCGCGTGGCGCGGGCGAAGAAGCTGGCCAGCATCTCGTCGAGGCGCGACTTCGACAGGGCGCGCGCGACCGCGGCCTGGGCCGCGTTGGCGAGGCGGACGGCGACCCAGAGCAGGACGAGCACCCCGAAGATGCGGATCCCCCAGGTCGCGAGCAGGCTGATGATGATTTCGGTGTCCACGGCGAGGCTCCATCGGTTCCAAGGGGAAGGTGCGGCCAGCGCCGGGAGCCCCACGGAGGGCTTCGGACGACGGCTCGGAGGCGGAGCGGAGCTGGTGGGGGCTCCCTCCGGAGATCACGGGTAGAGGTCCAGGGCTCAGGAACAGGTCGGGCGGGCGGGCGCTCGACTCCATGAAAGGACGTCGCTGGCGCCACGCCCGGTGGGCGAATGAAGACGCCCTCTCACTTCTCGAAGACGGTGTATCCGAAGGTCAGCAGCATCGCGATCGACTTCTGCCAGTCCTCGCTGATCTGGGGCTGACGCAGGGCCTTGGCCTCGATGTCCAGCGAGGCCCACTCGACCAGCTTGAACGAGAGGCGCGCGTGGGCGCTGATGTTGGTCAGGTCGCCGACGCTGCGGTCCTGGGGATCGTCGTTGACCAGCGGCACCATGACCTCGCCGCCGACGCCGTAGTTCACCTTGCCCTCGGAGAGCACGCCGAGCGCCTCGACGGCGAGCTCGACACCGGCCTGCACGTAGCTGTCGAGCTCGTTGAGCTCGACCACGTTCGCGGTCGCCGCGTCATCGGCGACCACACGCGCGCCGTCGGCGAAGACCTCGTGCACGCCGAAGCCCGCCCGGGTGTCGATGGTGATGCTGGGCTTGCTCACGGGCTGCGCGAACACGCCGACGGACTCCTTGAGGGTCAGCACCTGGAAGGGATCGGTGAGCTTGAGGCTGGTCACGCCCGACGCAACCACCGTGCCGTTGACGGAGTAGTCGGTCGGCGTGGCGCGCACCTCGCGGCCCTTGAAGAGCGGCGTCGTGAGGCTGAAGCGGGCGAAGGGACCGATCCACTCGGCGAGGTGCAGGTAGTAGATGCTCTGGAAGTCGAGCGTGTCCGCGCTCTTGACCCACTCCGACAGCGCGGGGGAGCGGGTGACGTTCTCCAGGATGGACAGGGTGTTGCGCCAGTCGTGCTTGTTGCGCAGCAGCCCCACGGCGCCGTTGAGGTTGAAGCCCAGTGTCCAGCTCGCGCCGCTCTGCTGTCCGACCACCTGGTCGTTCGCGCCGAAGGCCACGCTGGCGCCGAGCGAGAGGTGGTAGTGCCAGCCCTGCTCCGACTCCTTGGTCTTGTCCTTGTCGGCCTTCACCTCCTCCGCGGGAGGTACGTACTCGTTGACCGCATACGCAGGCACGGTGGTCAGGCAGATCAGCGCGGCGAGGGTCATCGTCTTCATCTGGGGGTCCTCATGGTTGGAGGCGCGAGGTGGCGCCGTGGACGCCGGGGCGGGGCCCGACGGGTCTGCAACAGCGATGCCAGGGTGGGGTGGGGCGCTCCGCTGACGCCCTCCGGCCGCCCGCCGGGCCGCCGATGTCCTGCCATGTTACGCCGCGACCGCGCCGCGTCGAATCGCTGCGTGCCGGTTCGCGACGACTGCGCCGGGCGAGTCCCTCCCGCCCGGCGCCCTTCGGTCAGCGCGTGCCCTCGACGGGCTTCCCGTTCACCTCGAGAATGACGAACTCGACGCGGCGGTTCTTGGCCCGCCCGGAGCTGCTGCGGTTGCTGGCGACCGGGGCCGTCTCGCCGTAGCCCTCGGTCACCAGCCGCGTGGCGTCGACGCCCTGCTCGACCAGGAAGGTCTTCACCGCGGCCGCGCGATCCCGGGAGAGCTGCATGTTGTAGTCATCGTTGCCCCGGTCGTCGGTGTGGCCCTCGACGCGCACCAGCGTGATCTGCGGGTTGCCCTGGAGCATGGTCGCCACCTCGGCGAGCAGCTTGTGGCTGCGCTTCTTGATGGTCGCCTTGGCCGTGTCGAAATGGACCATCTCGAGTATCAGGATCTTCTTCGCCGACATCTTCACCTTCTGGTCGGCGGAGTCGGGGCAGCCGTCCTCGTCGTCGATGCCGTTCTTGTTCTCCGGCTGCGTCGGGCACAGGTCGTCCACGTCGAGCACGCCGTCGCCGTCGTTGTCGGGGTCGGGGCAGCCGTCCTCGTCCTCGTAGCCGTCGCGGTCCTCGGCCTGGGTGGGGCAGCGGTCGTCGCCGTCGAGCACGCCGTCGCCGTCGTTGTCGGGGTCGGGGCAGCCGTCCTGGTCCTCGAAGCCGTCCAGGTCCTCGGCGTCATCGGGGCAGCGGTCGTCGGCGTCGGGGACCCCGTCGCCGTCGTTGTCCAGGTCGGGGCAGCCGTCCTCGTCCTGGTAGCCGTCCTTGTCCTCGGGCGAGTTCGGGCACTCGTCCGCCGCGTCGAGCACGTCGTCGGCGTCGTTGTCGGGGTCGGGGCAGCCGTCGCCGTCCTCGAAGCCGTCGCGGTCCTCGGGGGTGTCCGGGCAGGCGTCGTCGGAGTCGGCCACGCCATCGTGGTCGCGGTCCTGGGTCTCGGCGGCCCAGCCCACGCCCAGGAAGAGGCGGTAGTCGGGCGAGCCGGCGACCCCCGTCAGCCCGGCGCCGCCGCCGACGCTGACGGTGATGTTGCGCACGGGCTGGAGCTGCAGCGCGGCGTCCAGCTCGGCGGTGGTGTCGTTGGAGTCGTCGCGCACCACGTTCAGGTTCGAGGAGAGGCGGTTGTCCTCCCGGTCGGCGCGGCCGTGGATCGACGCCGCCAGGGCGAGCAGGTCGCTGCCCAGCGGGATGTGGGTGCCGACGGCCCAGGTGAGCTGGTCGCCGAACACCGCGTTGTGGATCTCGCGGGTGGGGCGGAACATCCAGCCGATGTTGGCCGACAGGGCGAACCCGCTCTTGTGGCGCCAGTCGATGATGAGCTGCGGGTTGGCGCGGAAGCGGCCGTCGCTGTTGAAGGTGGCGTCGTCACCGGTCGGCAGGTAGAGCGGCGCGGCGATGGCCAGGCCGAAGCCGCCGAAGCGCTCGTGGTCCAGGATGCGGACCTTGGGGGTCAGGCGGAGATCGCCCAGGGCGAAGCCGCCCACCGACTCGCCGGGCTTGCCGATGAAGGCCAGGTCGTCACCGTCCTGCATCAGCACCAGCGGCAGGCCGACGCCCAGCTCGAAGAAGCCGCCCAGGCCGAAGCTGCCGAGCAGCTCGGCCTTCAACTGGCTGTGGACCAGGCGGGTGAACACCGAGTCGCGCTTGCCGTTGCGGACGACCAGCATCGGGTCGTCCTCGTAGTGGAAGAAGAGGCTCACGGCGCCGCGCAGGTGAGGGGCGACCGGGCTACCGTGCACGTTGAGGATGTTGGTCCCCTGGGCGTGCAGCGGCTCGAAGTGCTCGAAGGAGTATCGGGTGGTCGCCGCGCCGGACGCCGCCTGGGCGTGGGCCGTCGAGGGGAGCAGCCCCAGCGACACGAGCGCCATCGCACCGAGGGCGAGCGCTGCCTGGCGAGTGGTGACCGGAACACGGACGCGCACATCCGACATGGGAAACCTCCACGGGATCGTTGACGTTCTGACCGGTTTGCGGACTGGATACGTGACGACGCACGTACCACGGCGCGGGCGGCCTGTGAATTTGTTCGGTTCGGCTTCGGAGGGCTGGCGGTGCGAAAGAGGGCAGCCGCCAGCGGGTGTGTCGCGACAGGGGACATCGGTGTGTAGCAAAGTGGGGCGCCGTCCGGGACGTTGCGTGGTCGGGGGCGGCCGTCGCGCGGCCGTCCCAGCCGGAGTGGTCGCGCAAATCCGGCTGTGCTATGCGTGCCCCCATGCACCAATCGCGCCACGCCGCCCGCGTGGCCATCCCTCCCCGACGACCGGCAGGACGTCGGCTCCTCGCGAGGAAGCGACGATGACGAACTCACCGGGGCGCCCACGCGGACGCACGGCGGGACGCTGGCCGGCGCTGGTCGCCGTGGCCGTCGTGGGGCTGGGGGGCCTCCTCGCCGGCGGCGCGCGGGCTCAGACGGTGATCCGCACGGGCGTCGACGCCCAGCAGTTCGAGGCGGGGCCCGGCCAGCGGGACATCCTGGGCGTCACCGCCTCGGGCGTCGGGCAGCACCTGGGCTGGCGCGCCGGTGTGCTCGCCCACCTGGGGCATCGCCCGTTGACCCTCGAGCGCGGCGGCGGCTCGGTGCGCCTCATCGAGAATCAGCTCACCCTGGACATCCTGGGCTCCATCGGACTGCTCGAGCGCCTGGAGATCGGCGTGGTCCTGCCCGTCACGCCCTGGCAGACGGGCGACGCGAGCGCGGCGTTCCCCTTCGACACGGGCGGCGACCTCGAGGGCGCAGGCCTGGGCGACCTGCGGGCGACCTTGAAGGTGCTGCTCTTCGGCCAGGAGGAGGGCTTCCGTCTGGCGCTCTCCGGCGAGTTCCGGCTGCCCACCGGCGACACCGATCTGGACATGAGCGACGGCGCGCTGGTGGTCACGCCCCTGCTCCTGCTGGGCTACACGCTGCCGAGCGGGCTGCGCTTCGAGCTGGAGGCTGGCGCGCGGCTGCGGAAGAAGCGCCAGGTGCTGGACCTCACCGTGGGCCACGAGATCGTCTACGGGCTGGGAGTCCACGCGCCCCTGGGCAGCCTGCCGTTGGCGCTGCGCGGCACCATCCAGGGCGCGGTGGGGCTCGAGGACAGCGACGCGGCGGCCAGGCCTCTGGAGGTGCTGGGAGCGCTGGCCATCGACGCCGGCGCCCGCGCGACGGTGACGGTGGGCGGCGGCGCGGGGCTGACCTCGGGCTTCGGGACGCCGAGCTGGCGGCTCTTCGTGGGCGTGGACCTGCACTCGCCCGAGGGCGCGAGGCACTGCACCACCGGGCCCGAGGACTACGACGGCTTCGAGGACCATGACCGCTGCGCCGACCTGGACAACGACGGCGACGGGATCGAGGACGTCGACGACGTGTGCCCCTTCGAGAGCGAGACGCCCAACGGGTACGTCGACGAGGACGGCTGCCCCGACGAGGTGCCGCCGGGCGGCGTGCCGCGCGCGGGGGAGGCCGGAGACGAGGGCGCCGAGCCGGAGGGCGACGCCGACGGGGACGGCGTCAGCGACGACGCCGACCTGTGCCCGGACCGGGCCGAGGACGCCGACGGCTTCGAGGATGGCGACGGGTGCCCCGATCCGGACAACGATCAGGACGGGATCGTCGACGCGAAGGACAAGTGCCCGCTGGCTGCCGAGGTCATCAACGGGGTCGACGACGCCGACGGGTGTCCGGACACGGGCGAGACGAAGGTGCGCGTGGAGCGCGACCGCATCGTCATCCTCGAGAAGGTCTACTTCGCCAGCGCCAAGGCGGTCATCCAGAAGCGGAGCCACGCGGTGCTCGACCAGGTGGCATCCGTATTGCAAGCCAACCCGCAGGTGCTCGAGCTGCGCGTGGAGGGTCACACCGATGACAAGGGGGTCGCCGCGAGGAACCTGGCGCTGTCGCAAGCGCGGGCGGACGCGGTGATGGCCTATCTGGTCAGCAAGGGCGTCGATCCGGCGCGGCTGGTGGCGAAGGGATACGGGCAGACGCGCCCGGTGGCCGACAACAAGACGGCGGCCGGACGCGAGGAGAATCGGAGGGTGGAGTTCCACATCAGCCGCCAGGCAGGCGTGCCGGCCCAGGGGCAGCCATGAGCGCGTCGGAGCGGGTCGAGGTGAGCCGTCGAGCGGCGGGGCTGGCGGCGGCGGTGATCGCCCTCGCGGCGATATGTGTCGTGGTCCTGAGCGGCGCCGCCCTCGCGGCCGAGCCCGCTCCGTGCGGCGGCGTGAGCCTGCGCGACGGTCGGGTGGTCAGCGGCGTGCCGCTCACGGTGGAGCGCGCCCGCGAGCTGACGCTCAACGGCTGCATGGCGTCCATCGCGTCGACGCTGCTCGCGGAGCCGGGGATCACCTCGGTGACCGTCGCCGCGCGGGCGGAGGACAAGGCGCGCGCCGACGGCTCGGCGCTGGCCGCGGCGCAGCAGGTGGCGAACGCGCTGGTGCTGTCGGGGCTGCCCGAGCATCGCGTGTCGGCGGTGGCGCCGCTGCTGCGAGCGGGCGAGGCGCCCGGGCTCTACGTCACCTACGCCGTGCGCCGGCGCGGGCGCACCGTGGGCACCCTGGTCTCGTCCCGTGGACAGGTGAGCGCCGGGGCCCCCGGGGCCGAGCGCGCCGCCGTCGCCCCGGGCGCGCGCCTGGCGGAGGGCGACTGGGTGGAGACCGGCGCCGACGCCGTCGCGGTCATCGCGCTGGAGGACGGCAGCCGCATCCGCCTGGGGGCGGGAGGCGAGCTGCGGCTGAAGTCGGTGCTGCTCTCCCACCAGGGGCTGCGCCGCGTGCGGCTGGTGCTGACCCGCGGGCGTATCGAGAGCATCGTCCGCCCCGCGGGCGCGCGCTCGCAGTTCGAGATCATGTCCGGCACCGCCGTGGCGGGCGTGCGCGGCACCACCTTCCGCGTGGCGGCCGACCCCGTCGAGGTCACCACCCGCGTGGAGACCCTGGAGGGGCTGGTCGGCCTGGAGGCGGCGTCGGCGCGGGTCGACCTGCCCGGGGGCAGCGGCAGCCAGGTGGTCGGAGACCAGCCGCCGGAGCCGCCGCGCGACCTGCTGCAGCCCCCCAAGGTGGCCGCACCGCTCCGCGGCGTGGTGTCGTCGAGCAAGCGCCTGGAGTGGGCGCCGGCGGCGGGAGCGGCGCTGTACCGCGTCGAGGTGGCGCGCGACGCCGCCTTCGTCCAGGAGTACTCGTCGGTGGAGACCCGCGACACCGAGCTGGGGGTCGGCACCGTGCCGGCGGCGGGGCGCTGGTTCTGGCGGGTGACCGCCGTGGACGCCGACGGCTTCTCGGGGTTCGCGTCGAAGACCTACGCGTTCGAGCTGGCGCCTTGACGGGGGCTTCTCACCTTCCCCCGCCGCGCGGCCGGCTCATGTGCTTCCGAGGGCACGCGCGCCTCGGTGTCTCGAGCGCGGCCCGCGCCCTCGGCGTTCGGGGCACCGAGACGACCACGCTGACGACCCGCTCGGGCCGGAGTTCGGAACAGCCGCTGACGGCGCCTCGGGGCCACGCGCGGTCATGAACTCCGCGCGCGTCCGCTCGGATCCGCGCAGCCCCCGCGGCGCCCGTGTGCTGGGGCTGGCCCTGGCGGCGGCGCTGAGCCTGATCGCCCTGGCGCGGGTCTGGGGTGTGGAGCCGCTGGCCTCGGCCGACCGCGCGCTCTACGATTTCGCCACCCTGCGCGTGCTGCGGCCGCCCGCGGGGAGCGAGCGCGTCGCGCTGGTGCTGGTGGACGACGCCTCCCTGGAGGCCCTGGGCGAGCGCTGGCCCCTGAACCGTGGCACCTGGGCGCGCTTCATCGCCCGGCTGGTGGAGCACGGGCCCGCCGCCGTGGCGGTGGACGCGGTCTTCGACGAGCCGGGAGCGCAGGAGACCCTGGAGCTGGCCGAGACCGTCGGCGCCGTGCTGGCCAGACCGGAGCTGGACACCTCGGCGCCCATCCGCGAGCTGCGGGCCGACCTGGGCTTCCGGTTGCGGGCCCTGGACGGCGACCGGCAGCTCGTGGAGGCGGTGTCGGCGGCGGGCGTCGTGGTGCTCGGGCAGTACTTCGTGCTCGACCGCGGCCCCGAGGGGGCGGACGACGCAGACCCGGTGGCGCTGGCCTCCCAGCCTCTGGCCGAGGTGGCGCCCGACGGGGTGCGGCTGCGTGCCGCCGCGCGGGTCGCGAACATCGAGCCCCTGCAGGTGGCGGCCCGGGCGACCGGAGCCATCAACATCGTCCACGATCCCGACGGCGTCGTGCGCCGCTACCCGTACGCCGTGGCGTGGGGCGACGCGGCCGTCCCCAGCCTGGCCCTCGCCACCGTCCGCGCGGCGACCGACGATCCGGCCCGGCGCGAGCGGCTGACGCGAGAGGCCACCGCGACCGATCGCGCCACCCCGCTCATCCGCTTCCCCGCAGAGGGGAGCATCCCGGTGTTTCGCTTCGCCGACCTCCTGCTGGACGACGGTCGCTCGCCGGCCGCCGACCAGGGTTTGCGCGGGCGGCTGGTCTTCGTGGGGGTGAGCCCCACGGGACTGCACGACTCCCACGTCCGCGCCGGCGGCTCACAGGTGGCCGGCGCGCTGCTGCAGGCGGTGGCCGCGGACAACCTGCTCGGCGGCGCGCTGCTGGGCTCCGAGGGCCTCGCGGCCTGGGCGGGCTTCGCCGAGACGGCGCTGTTGCTGCTGCTGGCCCTGGGTGTCTTCTGGATCGTGCCCAACCAGGCGACCGTGTTCCTGGCCCTGGCCCTGGCCTTGCTGCTGCACGCGATCATGGCCTTCGCGCTGGGCCCGCGCCTCGGCCTGTGGCCGGGCGCCGCCGCCGGATTCGCCGGGCTGCCCGCCATCGCCGCCGCGGAGATGGCGGGCCGCTACGTCGCGGTCCAGCGGCACCGGCGGGCGCTGCTGGTGCGCCAGCAGATCGCCGAGGGAGTCATGCGCAGCCGCCAGCACCTCGAGCTCATCGTGGACAGCGTCGCCGACGCCATCCTCGGGGTGGACCCCGCGGGGGTGGTGGTGTCGGCCAACGACGCGGCGGCGGCGCTCTTCGGGCTGGCCCGCGGGGCGTCGTCCCATGGCCCCGTCGCCGCCCTGCTGCCGGGGTGGCCCGGCCACGAGGGCGAGATCGCGCGCACCGCCGCTCCCTGGGAGTGCGAGGGGGTGCGCGCCGATGGGGGCACCTTCGTCGCCGAGGTCGTCACCAGCCGCATCCCGCCTCAGGACGCCGCGGCCCCGCTGGGGGCGGCCTTCGTGTCGGTGGTCCGTGACATCACCGCGCGGCGGGAGGCGGAGTCGGCCAAGGAGCGCTTCGTCGCGATGGTCAGCCACGAGCTGCGGACGCCGGTGACCTCGATCCGGGGTGCCCTGGGGCTGGTGGCCAGCGGCCGGTTGGGCGAGGTGCCGCCGGACGCCGCGCGCATGGTGGAGGTCGCCCACGCCGGATCGCAGCGGCTGGTGCGCCTGGTCAACGACATCCTCGACGTCGCGCGCCTCGACGCGGGCGCGCTCGAGCTCAGCCCGCAGCCCCTGGAGCTGGGCGCGGTCGTCGCCGACGCCGTCGCGGAGGCCCAGGGCTACGCCGCGGAGCACCGCGTGGCCCTGGCGCTGAGCCCGGCCTCGGCCCCGCTGCCCGTGCACGCGGACCGCGACCGCCTGGGCCAGGTCGTGGCCAATCTCGTCTCCAACGCCTTGAAGTTCTCGCCGGAGGGCGACCGGGTGGAGGTGCGCCTCGAGGCGCTGGCCGACCGCGCTCGCGTGTCCGTCAGCGACCGGGGGCCGGGCATCCCCGTCGAGGCGCGCCCCCGCATCTTCGAGCGATTCGCCCAGGCCCACACCACCACTCGCCGAACGCGCGGTTCGGGCCTCGGGCTCGGCATCGCGCGCTCGATCGTCGAGCTGCACGGTGGCAGCATCGGCTTCGACACGGCGGTAGGGGAGGGGACCACCTTCTGGTTCGAGCTCCCCACCGCGTCAGCACCGACCGAGGAAGCCCCCGCATGATCCGTCGCACCCTCCCGCTCCTGGCCTCGTCGCTGCTGCTGGTCGCCTGCATCGCGACTTCCGATGCCGTCACGGACGCGACTTCCGACGCCATCACGGACGCGACTTCCGACGCCATCACGGACGCGAGGTTGGACGTCACCGGCGACGTGGCGTCCGACGTCACCGGCGACGTGGCGTCCGACGCCATCACCGACGCGACGGCTGACGCCACCGCGGACGCCACGCCCGACACCGGGCCGCCGCCCCGGGCCGATCTCGCCTGGCCGCCGGACACCGAGGGCCCCTACCGCACCGGCTATCGCAGCCTGTCGGTCACCTACCAGCCCGCCGGAGTCCCCGAGCCGCGCACCTTCAAGCTGGCCCTGTGGTACCCGACCACCGACACCGAGGGCCCCGACGCCATCTACCTCGGCATCTTCGCCGACGACGGCGCCATCGCCGACGCCTCCCTGGCCCCCCCGGCCGTCGGCACCACCTATCCGCTGCACGTGCACTCCCACGGCCACCTGGGCTACGCCGGGGCCTCGCCCTCGCTCTTCCACCACTTCGCCAGCCACGGGTGGGTGGTCGCGGCCCCCGAGCACACCGGCAACACCACCCTGGACGCGAAGGTCGAGCGACCCACCTCGATGTTCTTCCTGCGCAGCTTCGATGTGTCGGCGGCCCTGGACGCCCTGCGCGACCTCCCCGCCACCGATCCCCTGGCCGGCCATCTGGACACCGAGCACGTCATCATGAGCGGCCACAGCTTCGGCGGCTACACCACCTTCGCGTCCGTGGGCGCTGCCTTCGACATGCCCTCCATCGAGGCCGGCTGCGCACAGGACAAGGGCCCGGGCGGCGCCTGCACCGCCGCCGAGATCGAGGTCTTCCGCCAGGGCACCCGCGACCCGCGCGTCGTCGCGGCCATCCCGATGGCCGCCGGCAACCGGGCCATGTTCGGCGACGCCGGCTACTCCCACGTCGCCGTCCCGATCCTCATGATGACCGGCGACGCGGACACCAGCGTCCCCGACGCCACCGAGGGCGACCCCATCTTCGCCGCCCTCGCGGGCAAGGACGTCACGCGCGTCTCCATCGCCGGCGGCTGCCACCAGGTCTTCGGCATCGGCGGCTGCGCCGACATCGCCGACGCCGACGGCTTCGCCATCGTCAGCACCTACGCCCTGGCCTTCGCCCGCGCCCGGCTGCTCGGCGACACCTCGGTCTCGGCCATCCTCGACGGCAGCGCGCCGGTCTCGCCGGCGGCCACGCTCACCCACGCCGCCGCTGAGTGAGCGTCGTCCTCGCCCTGGCGCTGCGGCTTCTGCCCCCCTGCGTCGCCGTCCTGCTCGGCTACGTCGCCGGCGGGACCGCGGTCTTCGCGCGCCGCCCCGACGCCATCGCCGCGCTCAACGGCTACGTGCTCTACGTGGCCTTCCCGCTGCTCATCGTCCTCGGCACCGCCGACCCCAGCCACGCCGTCCCCACCCACCCCGCCTTCTACCTGGCCCACCTGGCGCTCTTCGCCGCCTGGGTGCCGGCCCTGGCCATCCTCGGGCGCAGCGCCGGGAGCGTCCGCGACGAGCTGGGCGCCATCGCGCTGGGCGCCATCTTCGGCAACATCGCCTACGTGGGGCTCCCCTTCATCGTCAGCGTCCTCGGCGACGAGAGCGTCGGCCTGGCCTCGGTGGGCGTCGCGCTCCACGTCGCGCTGGCCATGACGCTGGGGCCGGCCCTGCTCTTGCGCTGGCAGGGGGGCGAGCGACGCGGGCTGGCCCTGGTCGCCCGCCGCCTGGTGCGCCAGCCCCTGGTGTGGGCGCCGCTGGTGGGCCTGCTGCTCCGCTCGCTGCCCGCGTCCGTTCTCGAACACCTGCTCCCGCCCCTGGCGCCGGTCGCCGCCTCGGCCCCGCCGGTGGCGCTCTTCATGCTGGGCCTCTACCTGCGCGCCAACACGACCGCCCTGCGCAGCCTCGACGCGCCCGCCCTCGTCCTGAGCGCCGGCAAGCTCCTCGCTTCGCCGGCGCTGGCCCTGGCCCTGGCCTGGCCGCTCTGGCGCGCCGGGCTCATCGACGCGCTCGAGGCCCGGGTCTTCGTGCTCCTGGCCGCCGTGCCGACGGCCATCGCCGCGTTCTCGCTGGCCCACGAGCTGGCGCTGGGTGAGGCCACCGTCGCGCGCGGCATCGTGCTGACCACTGTGCTCAGCCTGGTCAGCCTGCCCCTGGTGGGCGCGCTGACCCTCGCGCTCATCGCGTGACGGGGTCCGGGAACGCGAAGCGCAGGGTCAGTCGGCCGGAGGGCTGGTGCCCCACGATGGCGCGGACGCCCAGGCGCGTCCGCTCGTTGAGCGCCAGGTCCAGCTCCAGATAGCCGGCGGGGTCCAGCGCGCGGTCGCGGTAGGACGCGAAGGCGGGCGAGCTCTCCTCGGGCTCGAGCTGCTCGCGGTAGCGCCGGCCGATCCATGCGAATCCGCCGCTGCCTCCCAGGAGGCCGGCCTGGAATCCGGCGCCGAACCCGAAGAAGACCGGGTCGAAGGCGCCGCGGCGGGGCCCCACCCCCAGCTCACCCCACACCCGGTCCATACGCCCGGCGCGCGCCCACAGCCAGGGCGCCGCCGAGAGCTCGCGGCCCGACGCCAGGTAGAGCCTGGCCCCGGCGTCCACCGAGAACCAGCGATGGTCGTAGCCGACCTGCGCGCCGGCCGAGCCGATGACATACGGCGTGCGGCCGGGCACCGGCTGGGTGGAGCCGCGGTGCTCGAGCATGCGGCCCGACACGGCCTCGAGGCTGCCGCCGAACTGGACGCCGTTGGCCAGCTCGCGCTCGACCGTGACACCGCCGCCGGCCTGCTGGTGCACCTGCTCGTCCACCAGGTCGCCCTCGCAGGTGAAGGCCCGGTCGTGCACGCGGATGAGCTCGCCGCTGGCGGTGACGACGGTGCGCGGCGCCCGCGTGTGCGCGCAGTAGGGCAGCAGCCACAGCGCCACCAGGCACCAGCCGAGCGCCCGGGCGGCGCGGCCGGCGCGGCGCGGTGAGCGTGCCGCGGGCGGAGCATCCGCCGCGCTCATAGCGAGACGATGCCCGCCGCCACGGCGTCCGCCATGCCCTGGTTGAGCGCGTCCTTGAGCTGCCGGTTGACCATGCGCAGGTCCTTGGCGAGCTGGCGCGCGACGATGAACTGGAAGTGAGCGCCCAGCGAGGTGTCCGACCGGAAGAGCAGGTCGAAGGCCGAGCGCGACAGCGAGGCCGTGCGCACCGGGCCGGCCGAGCGGCAGGTGGCCGAGCGCGGGCCGTGGTCCACCAGGCCGGCCAGGCCGAAGATGTCGCCCTCCTCCATCAGGCGGACGATGCCGATGCCGGCCTCACCGGGGCGCTGCACCGTGACCAGCACCTTGCCGTCGAGGATGATGTGCATGGCGTAGTCGGACTTGCTGGCGGTCTGGCCCTCGCGCACGAAGACGTGGCCGTCGGGGTACTGCTCCTCCCAAAGGGTCTGGGCCAGCGCCTCGATCTCCTCATCGCTGAAGCCGGCGACCAGGGCCAGCTCGCTCAGGACGGTGCGCAGCTCCATCAGTCGCCCCCGAACACGGAGCGGAAGACGCCGCTCAGCCAACCTTCCTTCTTCTGGGGGACGTGCTCGAGCCGCCAGGAGGTCGCGTCGCCGCGGAGCACCCCGCGGCTCGACGCGCGCACCCGCTCGGACAGCGTCCGCGCCAGCGCGCGGAGCAGGGGGCTGGCCAGGGCCGGCTCGGCGTGACGCAGCTCCTCGAGGGCCTCGGCGCTGAGGATCAGCACGGTGCTGTCCCGGGCGGCGACCACCGTGGCGGACGCGGGCCCCGGATCGAGCAGGCCCACCTCGCCGACCCACTGGCCCGGCGTGACGGTGCCGACCTCGAGCACCTCGCCCTCGGCGGTCACAGACACCTTGAGCGCGCCGTCGGTGACCACGTAGAGCGCGTCGGTGAACACGCCCTCCTCGGTGACCACCTCGCCGAAGGGGTACTTGCGCGGGACCATCCGATCGAGGAGCCGGTCGCGCTCTTCGCCGGTCATCTCCTCGGCGAGGAGCGCCATGCCACTACGCATGACCTCGCTGGACCCAGCCATCGACCCACCTGGAAGCAATCCATCGGCGCGGATGATATAGCGCGGCGCCGCCGCAGATGCCAATCCTCACGCGCAGATCCGGCGTCGCGGCCCGCCCTCGCGCCCGGCACCTCCCGGTCGCCACCGCCGCTCGACCTCGGGCGCGGTCCCGCTTGCGCTCGCCGAGGCCCGCCGCCATGCTGCGCCCATGGGCTTCGGATTCGACGACATCCTCAGGCGCCTGCCCGTCCGACCGGAGCTGGAGCGGGCCTTCTCGGCGCTGCCCCACGAGCTCAACGAGCTGGGTTACGACGACTGGGGCTTCCACCCCCAGACGGCCAAGCACGGCTACGCCATCGGGCATTTGCTCTACCGCTACTTCCGCACCCGCACGACAGGCATCGAGAACATCCCCGAGGGGCGCGTCCTGCTCATCGCCAACCACTCGGGCCAGCTCCCGTTGGACGGCATGGTCATCGCCGCCGCCTGCCTCCTCGAGGGCCAGCCGCCCCGCGCGATCCGCGCGATGGTGGAGCGCATGGTCCCCACCGTGCCCTACCTCAACGAGCTCTTCTCCCGCTCCGGGGCGGTGGTCGGCGACCCCACCAACTGCCGCAACCTGCTCAGCGCCGGCAACGCCATCCTGGTCTTCCCCGAGGGCGCCCGCGGCTGCGGCAAGCTCTTCAAGGACCGCTACCACCTCACCCGCTTCGGCCGCGGTTTCATGCGCCTGGCGCTCCAGACCGACACGCCGATCGTGCCCATCTCGGTGGTCGGCGCCGAGGAGTCCATCCCCAGCGTGATGAACCTGTCTCGCCTGGCGGCCCTGGTCGGCGCGCCCTACGTACCGATCCCGCCGCACCTCCCGCTGCTCGGCCCCCTGGCCTACCTGCCGCTGCCCACCCGCTTCTATCTCGACTTCGGCGAGCCGCTGCGCTTCGAGGGCCGCGACGACGACGAGGACGAGATCATCGACGCCAAGGTCGGCGAGGTCTCGACGCGCATCCAGGCCATGATCGACGCGCGCCTGGCGTCGCGGCCCTCGGTGTTCTGAGCTCGCGCGCGTCGCCGTCGCTGTCAGTCGTCGGCGCAGCGGATGGCCCGATGCATGGGCGCGACCGGCCGGAAACCCAGGCGCCCGTAGAGCGCGTCGGCAGGCGAGCCCGGCTCGGCGCAGATGACCAGGCGCCGCGCCCCCAGCGTGCGGATCGCCCGGGTGGCCGCCGCGCCGACCAGGTGACCGGCCACGCCGCGCCGGCGGAAGGCCGAGCCGGTGACCACCATCTGGTAGCGGCCCAAGCCGCGCCGGGCGAACACCCCCAGGCAGCCGGCGAGGCGCGGCCCCTCGAAGGCGCCCAGCCAGAAGCCGAAGCCCCGCTGGCACAGCGCCGCGCAGCGCTCCATCCGGGCCTGGGCGAAGTCGGCGTAGTCGGGCAGGGTCTCGCCCTCCGGCGTCGCGTCGAGCTGCAGGTCGACGGCCAGACCCCACTCGGCGCGGCTCTGCAGCGGGCGCACCCGGATGCCCACCGGCGCCGGCGGCGCGAGGGCGAGCGCCTCGGCCAGGCGCACCGACACGGTCTCGAGGCGGTAGCCACGCGCCTCCAGTGCCACCATGCCCGCGTCGTCAGGCGGCCGGCCCCCCCAGCCGAAGGCCAGGTGCCGCACGTCGGGCCACAGGGCCATCGCCCGCCGGAAGCTGGCCTCCCACGCCGGCAGATCGCTCGGCTCGGGCGGACGGTCGTAGACCAGCATGTTGCCCTCGGCCGCCATCGGCAGGGCCGGCCAGCGGAGGATGTCATGGTCGGCGCGCCGCTCGACCCCGCCCTCGAGGCCGACGATCATCCGCTCGCTCTCGAAGCCCGGGTCCCGCCGCATCAGAAGGGGTGGGTGAGGTTCAGGTAGAAGCTGGGGGCCCAGTCCTCGAAGGCGCTGGTGGCGGCGTCCAGGCGCACCAGGAAGTTCTTGCGCCAGGTCGCGGTGAGGCCGCCGCCGAAGCCCGGCAGCAGGCGTCTGCGGTCGCCGCGGAAGTCGCCCCAGTCGTAGCCGATCCAGCCCAGGTCGATGAAGGTGTGGCTGCCCAGCTGGAAGCGTCCGGGCCGCCCGAACATGGTCCAGCGAAGCTCGGCCTGGCCGATCCCCTTGATGCGGCCGATGTAGCGCGCCTGGCGGATGCCGCGACCGAGCGACTTCCCGCCGTAGCCGCGCTGGGTGAAGAGTCCGCCGACGGTGCTGAGCGTGTAGACCGAGCCGTCGCCGACCATGAAGTCCAGCACGCCGCGCGCGGCGAACACCAGCTTCCCGCGGCGGTCCAGCGGCACGTAGCCGGTGAAGGTGAGGTTGAAGCCGGCGTAGTCCCAGTCGCTGCCGAGCGCGCGGGTCGAGCCGCGCAGGGACAGGCTCAGCACGTGGCCGCGGGTGGGCTGGCGCTCCTCGTCGCGCCGCTGGTGCAGGAGCCCCACCTCGACCGCGCTGAGCAGGCCCTTCTCGCCGTCGGGGTGCTCGCGCGCGAGCAGGCTGTGGGCGAAGGGGCCGCGGGCGCCCACCTGCCCGGGGATGAGCCAGGTGCCCCGCCAGCCGAAGAAGGCGAGCAGGTCCGGCACCTTCGAGGAGACCGGCCAGCGCAGATCGAAGCCCACCGTCGGGATGAGATCGCGCACCTTGTAGAAGTGGTCCAGCGCGTGCTCGAACTCGCGCGAGGTGGGGTCCAGGCCGTCGGCGGTGAGCAGCTCGCGGGCGCGGGCCTTCGAGCAGTCGGCCTCGTTGCCCACGCCGCAGTAGTGGTCGTTGGAGGTGATGGTGAAGGTGCTGCCGATGCGCAGGCGCACCTTGGGCTTGCCGAAGAGCCCGATGTGCTCCCACCCGAGCCCGTGGATCTGCACCAGCTTGGTGGTGATGTAGCTGAACACCAGCAGGTGGTCTCGGTAGGGCTCGATGTTGGGGTCGTTCCAGTAGAAGAGCCCCAACAAGGCCGCGCCCGCGCCCGAGTCGGCGTCGTAGCTCACCACCGGCAGGATGGCGTACTCGAAGGGGTCGAAGGGGGGCGCGGCGTCGGCGTCCACCTCGGCGTCGGTGGCCGGCGCGGCGGGGGCTGGCGCGGTCGGCTCGAGCCCGGCGGGGGCCGGGACGGGCGGAGGGGGAGGGGGCAGGGTCTCCGCGGCGCGACCCGGCGGTGCCACCGACAGGGCGGCCAGGCCGAGCGCGACGAGCGCGCAACGCCCGAGAGACATCGCTGCCGTTGTGACGAGTCCGTGGATGGGAACACCCTGTGGCAGGCGAGTCAGCTCAGCTCGACGCCGACCGGGGCGTGATCGGATGCGCTCAGGCCATCGATCTTCTTGCGGAAGTCTCGATCCACGAAGGCGCCGGTGACCCGCGGTCGCAGGGCCTCGCTGACCAGCACGTGGTCGATCCGCATGCCGTGGTCGAAGCGGAAGGCCCCGCCGCGATAGTCCCAGAAGGTGAACGTGCGCGGCGGCACGAAGGGGGCGACGGCGTCGTGCAGGCCCAGGCCCACCAGCTCGGCCCAGGCGGCGTGCTCGAGGGGGTGATAGGTGGGGACGTTCTCGAAGGCCTCCACCGACCAGACGTCGTCCGGGCCGGGCGCCACGTTGAGGTCACCGACCACCGCCAGCGGCTCGCCCAGGTCCACCTCGGCCGCCAGCCAGCGGGTCAGCGCCGCGTAGAACTCCAGCTTGTACTGGAACTTGGGGGAGTCGGCGCTCTGTCCCTGCGGGCAGTAGAGGTTCACCAGGCGCAGCCCGGCCGTGCGGGCGCTGATGAGGCGCGACTGGCCGGCCTCGCCCTCGGGCAGGCCGCGGTGCACGTCGGTGATGGGCTCCCGCGAGGCGATGAGCACGCCGTTCCACTGCTTCTGCCCGTAGATGGCCAGGTGGTAGCCGTGCTCCTCGAAGAGCTCGACGGGGACATGGTCGTCCTCCAGCTTGAGCTCCTGGATGCAGAGCACGTCGGGCGATCGCTCGGCGAGGTAGCGCCGCACGTAGTCCGCGCGGGCCTTGAGGGAGTTCACGTTCCAGGTCACGAGCTTCAAGGGTGCCTCGTCGAGGGCCTGGGTGGGAGCGAGGACCTGCGCGGACCTCAGGGCGCGTAGAGGTCGTCGCAGGTGCCGCTGGGCGGGACGATGAGGCCGGGACCCGAGCCGGTCAACAGCGAGTTGTTGAACGCGACGATCTGGTGCTGGAGCTGGCAGATCGGGCTCGCGAAGATGTTCGGGGTGGCCTTCGGGGTGGCCGGCGGATGCGGCGGATCCACGTTCTGGCGGCACAGCGGCGCGACCAGCTCGGCGTGGCAGCTCGCGCCGCGGTAGAAGAGGCCGGCCGAGTGCATGCGGCCGTCGTAGGTGACGTTGGCCTCGGTGCCCGCCGCGGCCAGGGGCGAAGCGTCCACCGTCTCGGCGCCCGGGATGGTCGCGTCCAGGGTCCACTCGGCGCCGGCCTCGAAGACCTCGAGACCGTAGGCGTTGTTGAAGCTGAGCTGCGGCGGGCTGTAGAGGGTCTCGTCCCAGGAGTCGCCCGAGCTGAGCACGCTCATCACCTTCGTGGAGCTGCGGTGGCGCAGCACGAAGGGCGCGTAGGACACGGCCTCGCCACGCTCGCTCAGCCACTGGAACATCGCGATGACCGGGTCGCGCCAGGCGCCGGCCTTCAGCTCGTCGGGCGTCGACTGGAGGCCCAGCGCGGTCTGCAGGATGGGCGCCGCGAGCGCCGCGTTGCTCGGCGCCACCGGGAGGTTGGCCGAGACCATCATGACCGAGCCGACGCTGTTGACGACGCCGCGGAAGTCGTCGCTCACCGCCATCAGTGCGGTGGTGAAGCTGGTCCCGAAGCTCAGGCTCTGGTGGAAGATGAGGTCGGCGTCGAAGCTGAGGCCCTGCTGCACCTGGCTCCAGTCCGCCTCCTTCAGGTAGCGCACCAGCAGCTTGGTCTCGAAGGGGATCGTGAGCAGGTTGGCCTCGATGATGGCCGGGTCGAAGCGATCGGCGATGGCGAAGAGCGGCGCCACCGTCTGGGTGGGCCCGCCCGCGTCGCCGATGGCGTCGCCGACGAAGCCTGCGTCGCCCGCCTCGAGGCCGGTGTAGACGTTCTCGTCGTCCTGGCGGGTGGGGACGATCAGACCCTCGGCCTCGCGCAGCGCGGTGGTCGTGCGGCCCCCGTGGAAGGGCTGGTCCAGCGCGATGGTCGCGATGCCGGAGAGGCAGTTCACGTTGGCCAGCGAGATGGCGTCGGCGCGGATGCTGGTGCCGCCGTGGGTGAAGATGGCCACCGGGAGGTCGGCGGGGTTGGCGAGCTGGCCGTCGCACAAGAAGAGCGAGAAGGGGACCATGGCGTCCAGGGTCCAGGTGGGCGCACCCGCGGTGAAGGTGAGCGCGCGGCTCTTGATGGTGGTGCCATCGGCGAACTGGTTGAGGGCCGGGACCACGATGCTGCCGTTGATGACCCGGCCGATGCCGTGGTGGAGGGTGCCGCCGGTGTAGGGGGCGCCGGCGAGGGCCGCGGCGTCGGCGCGCGAGCCCCCGGCCCAGCGCCCGGGGTTGTACTGGAAGGGCGCGGTCGGGACGCCGAAGTAGGTGTCCAGGGCCGCGCCTTCGACCGCGTCGGCGGTGATGTAGTCGTTGGCGACGGTGTCGAAGGAGACGCGGCGCGTGGGCGGCTCCAGGGTGAAGTCGTCGGCGGCGTCGATGACCGACTGCAGGTAGGGCAAGGAGGGCTGCGTGGTGAACACCGTCGCGATGGCTAAGGCGTCGTCGGCGTAGCCTTCGGAGGCCATCCACGCGCGCAGCGGCGCCATCGCCTGACGCATCGCGGTGAGATCGCTGGAAGGCGCCGCCGGCGCCGTCGCGGACACGCTCTCCAGGAAGGGCTCGGGCGCGGCGACGGCCTCGCCGGTCGCCGCGGTGACGCCCGCCTCGATGAAGGCGCCGTAGGTGGAGCCGGGGACCAGGTAGTGCCCGAAGCTCGGGATGAGGCCCAGGATGTGACCCGGCGCGAACCAGAAGGCGTTCGCCGGGATGCGCGTGCCCTCCTCGGGGCCGTCGAGGGCGACGATGAAGGCCTTGCCCTCCACCGACGCCATGTCGGGCTCGCCCTCCATGTAGAAGTGGATGGCGCCGCTGACGCCGAAGGCCGACCGCTCGGCGATGCGCTGGTCCAGCGTGGCGAGGGCCTCGGCGTTGGTCAGGGTGGAGAAGACCGGGTCCGCCGCCAGCGGGGGCACGGCGAGCAGGCCGCCGCCGCGGAGGTAGATGTCATTGGGGAAGGGCGCCTTGGACACGGTCGTCGGCGCCAGGGCGAAGGCGAAGGCCGTCTGGCCGGGGAGGGGGCCGCCGTCGCCCAGGTCGCCGCCGAGGTCGCCGGTGCTGTCCGGCAGGTCGGCGCTGACGTCGCTCGAGCCGCCGTCGCCTGAGCAGGCGAGGGCCAGGGAGCCGATGAACAGGGCGCACGCGACGTTGGCGATGGAGCGGGAGCGCATGGGGGACCTCCGGATGCCCGGAAGCTATCTCAGCCTCCCCGTCGAGGCCAGCGCCGCGCCCCGTGGCTCGTCCGTGCCGACCCCGGCGCTCAGGCGATGCGGCGCTCGTCCTCGGCTGGCTGTGTCTCGCCGTCGTAGAGCTCGTAGCGGTTGCCGCTGCCGTACAGGGCGTAGGTCAGCGCCTCGTCGGCGCGGGCGATGAGCAGCTCGGGGCGCTCACCGTGGGTGGGCCAGGCGCTGCCACCGCCGACGCTCACCGTCGCGCGCGGGAGCAGCGCGATCCGATCGGCGTGCAAGGCCACGAGATCCATCGTCTCCACGACCCGCCGGGCGATGGTGGCGACGCCTCGGGGGCCGGTCTCGCGCAGGAGGAACGCGAACTGGGCGTCCCCGAAGCGCGCCAGGACGTCGGTGCGCGGGCGCGCGCAGCTACGGAGCAGCCGCGCCACCACCTGGAGCAGCTCGTCGGCCACGTCCGGGCCGCCGGTGGCCTCGATGCGCTGCCAGCTGTTGACCTCGACCAGCACCACGCCCAGCGGGCGTCCGCCCTCGGCGGCTTCCTGCCACTGGGCGGCGAGGTACTCCTCGAAGGCGCGGCGGCTGGCCAGCCCGGTCAGCGGGTCCACCGTGGAGGTGCGCGCCAGCAAGGCGTTCTTCAGCGCCAGCTCCCCCGAGACGAGCTCCAGCACGCGCCAGGCCGCGTCGCGCTCCTCCACCGTTCGGCGCGCGGCGGCCAGCCTGCGCGCCCGCGCGGCCAGCTCGGCGGGGTGCATCTGCTTGGAGGCGACGTCGGCGGCGCCGAGCTGGAAGGCCATCGGCGCCAGCCCCTGGTCGCCCGGTGGCACCAGCGCCAGCACCGGGATGGCCGCCGTGCGCGGGTCGTGGCGCAGGTCGCGGATGGCGTCCAGGCCCCAGGTGAAGGGGGCGCCGAGGTCGACCACGACGAGGGTGGGCGCCACGCGCGCCGCTTCGTCGCAGGCATCCGCGTACTCCAGGCATCGCTCGACGCGGGCATGCCCGTCGGCGCCGAGGGCGTCGGCGACGAGGGCGCTGGCGAGCCCGTTCGGGTCGACGACCAGGAGGCTGAGGGGCGTGTCGCTCATGGGATGCTCCAGAGGAGGGGGCATCCCATCCTTCGGCCCGAAGCGTCCTACCCTTGAGCGCGGGTTCCACCCGCCGCCCCCGACCCAGCGGAGCCGGCCGCCGCGCGGCGCCGGTTCAGGCCACCAGCTCGCGGATGAGCCGCAGCGTCTCCGACTCCTCCGGATCGATGCGTCCGTCCGCGCGCATCACCGTCTGCAGCGCCTCGATGAAGGTCTTGGCGTGCCGATGCGGGATGTCGTACGGGTCGAAGTCGCCGGGCGGGCTGCGCAGCCACGCCTCCGCCAACGCCTTCCCCTCGGGCCCCACGGAGATCTCGCTGGCCAGGTCGAGCACGACCTTCCGCTCCGCCTCGGCGATCGAGAGATCGGACCACGCGGCGACGCACGCCATCTTCAGCAGGTTGATCCGGGTGCGTTCGTCCATGCCATCGAGCTTCACAGCAGCCTCCGCGACGCGGGAGAGCGGAAGCTAGCCTGGGAGGTCACAAATGTTCAACCGGGATCGATCGAGGCACCGTCAGCGGCGGCTGCGGACGCCGTGGGCGTCGTCGTTCGCTCGGGTCAGGCCTGCGACGGGCCTGGGGCCCGACTCGGCCTGCCCTCGCTCACTCCTACCCCACGGCGCCCTCGCTCGCCGCTGACGGCGCCTCGGGGCCCGACTCGGCCTGCGCTCGGCCCGCGCCACCCTCGGCGGCGCGCTCGCTCGCCTCCTACGGCGCCTCGACGGTGGCGGGGTTGGAGCGTTCGGCTCGGCCGGCGCCTTCGGCGCGGCCTCGGGCTCGGCTGGCGCCTTCGGCGCGCCTCAGGGTCGGCTGGCGCCTTCGGCGCAGCCTCGAGGTCGGGGTCGGCTGGCGCCTTCGGCGCAGCCTCGGGGTCGGGCTCGGCTCGGCTCGGCCTCGGTCTCGGTCTCGGTCTCGGTCTCGGCCTCGGTCTCGGTCTCGGTCTCGGTCTCGGTCTCGGTGCCGGTCTCGGTCTCGGTCTCGGTGCTGGTCTCGGTCTCGGTGCCGGTCTCGGTCTCGGTCTCGGACACGGTCTCGGCCTCGGTCTCGGCCCCGGCCTCGGTGCCGGTCTCGGTGCTCGCTCGGTGGCCTCGGTGCCGGTCTCGGTCTCGGCCCCGGTCTCGGCCTCGGCCTCGGCGGGGGTCTCGCTGACCGCCGCCGACGTCGCCGCCCGGGCTACCGCCGCGGGTGGATCATGCGCCAGGTCATCGCCTTGACCCGGTCCAACAGCTCCAGCACCTCCGCTCCGGCCGCCTCGGGCACCGCCCCCGCGCCGACCATCAGCTCCAGCGCCATCGCGGCCTCCCGCGCGCTCCCGTACGCGATGCGGTAGTGCTGCACCCGGTCGCGGCCGAAGCGCCCCGAGCCCTCGGCCAGGTTCAGCGCCGCCGACGCCCCCGCCCGGGTCGCCTGGTCGCCCAAACCCCGGAACGAAGGCGGCAACCCCCGCGCCAACCCGAAGAGCCCCACCGCCGCCCGCGCCGCCACCCGCTCCGCGTCCATCCCCGACTCGCCAACCATCTCTCGCCTCCAGGGCCGCCAGTTGAGCCCCCACCACCAGCCGCTTCGGCGCTGGGCCGTCAGGGACGGCCGAAGGCCGCCGCGAAGCGGCCGAGGAGCGAAGCGACGCAGGTCCTTGACGGCCCAGCGCCGGAGCGGCAGCAGCCACCTCAACTGGCGGCCCTGGAGCGGGCGCGATGGCTGAAGGGCCGTGACCGCGGCCGAGGGTCCGAGTCCGAGTCCGGGTCCGAGTCCGAGTCCGAGTCCGAGTCCGGGTCCGGGTCCGAGTCCGAGTCCGAGTCCGGGTCCGGGTCCGGGTCCGGGTCCGAGTCCGGGTCCGAGTCCGAGTCCGGGTCCGAGTCCGAGTCCGAGTCCGAGTCCGGGTCCGGGTCCGGGTCCGAGTCCGAGTCCGTGGCCGGGTCCGAGTCCGTGACCGAGTCCGAGTCCGTGGCCGTGGCCGGGTCCGAGTCCGCGGCCGGTTCCGAGTCCGGGTCCGGGTCCGAGTCCGTGACCGAGTCCGGGTCCGCGGCCGGGTCCGGGTCCGAGTCCGCGGCTGGTTCCGAGTCCGCGGCCGGTTCCGGGTCCGCGTCCGGCTCCGGGTCCGCGGCGATGGCCGGGCCAGTGTCCGCCTCGGTGTCGGTCCCAGCCTCCGTGTCGGTGCCGGCCTCGGTGCCGGTCTCGGCCTCGGTGTCGGTCTCGGCCCCGGTGTCGGTCTCGGTCTCGGCCTCGGTGCCGGTCACGGCCTCGGTCTCGGTCTCGGTCTCGGTCTCGGCCTCGGTGCCGGTCTCGGTCTCGGCGTCGGTGCCGGTCTCGGTCTCGGTGCCGGTCTCGGTCTCGGCCTCGGTGCCGGTCTCGGTCTCGGTGCCGGTCTCGGTCTCGGCCCCGGCCTCGGTCTCGGTGCCGGTCTCGGTCTCGGCCTCGGTGCCGGTCTCGGCCTCGGTCACGGTCTCGGTCTCGGCCTCGGTGCCGGTCTCGGTCTCGGCCTCGGTGCCGGCCCCGGCCTCGGCCTCGGCCCCGGCCTCGGCCCCGGCCTCGCCGCCGTCAGCGTCGCAGCCAGTACCTCCGGATGGCTGCCAGGACGGTGGCGTCGGTCTCTGTGGCGGCTTGGTGGGCTACCAGGCCGTCGGCTTCGGGGCCTTTGAGGTGGCGGATGGCTCGGATGACTGCCTCGCGGTCGAGGGGGCGGGGGCTTTGCAGCCAGGCGCTGCAGAAGGCCAGGGCGGCCGGGGCGTCGTAGGAGCCCACCGAGCGGACGTAGGTGTAGATGGCGGCCCACCGCAGCTCCTGCAGCTGGGCCTGGGCTGCGGTGTTCTGCAGGTAGGCCCGGCTGGCCTCGCCCGGGAAGAGCGAGAGCAGGCTGATGGCGCGTTGGCGCGGGTAGAGCGGGAGGTCGGCGTCCACGCTGACCTGGAAGAGGGCCTCTTCCACCTGGACCTTGCCCGCGGCCTGGCGCACGGCCTCGGCGGGCGGGGTCTGGTCGATGGCGCGCAGCAGCGAGAGCAGCGCGGGGCTGTGGTCGGCCGTCGCGGCCGCCGCCGGCAACGCCGCCAGGGCCACGAGGCACAGCGCGGCGATCGAGCCGACGAAGCGGCGGGGCCCGGCCGGGTGCTCAGGGTGCGGCGCGGGCGCCGGGAGCTCGGTGCGGTTCGCTCTCACTTGGCGTCCTCCTCGACGTTGCGGATCCACGGGTTGCCGCGCATCACGGCCGACTGCTGCGGCGAGAGCTTCGCCCCCGCCGAGCCCCCCTCGAAGTACATCAGGTTGCTGGTGTCGTTCTCGGGAGTGTCGGGGATGGGGTCGTGGAGCTGGTTGAAGCTGGGGAACTCGCTGGAGTGGAAGAGTCCCAGGAAGTGTCCCACCTCGTGCGCCATGGTGAGGCCGACGGTCGAGTCGCCGGTGCCGGCCGGCGGCGAGCCGTCGATGATGACGGCCGAGCGGCCGTTGCCCGTGTAGCCGATGGGGCCTGGGATGCCGCCCGAGATGCCCAGGATGAACCCGAAGGCCCCCGCGCTGCTGGCGGTGTCCAGGATCTCGCGGACGAAGATGAGGTTGATGCCGGGCGGGCTGCCCGCGGTCTGACGCGCCGCCGCCTCGAAGTCGTTGTCGGGCCCGAGGTAGCCGTCCACGACCTGGTAGATCGGATCGATGTCGCGGTAGGTGATCCGGCCGATGCGGATGCCGGCCTGGGCGTAGGCGGCCTCGAAGTCGGCCAGCGCCTTCTTGATCCGCGTGTCGAAGGGAGCGCCGCCGGCGTTGAGGCCGTCGCTCCCGGTGAAGTGCAGGTTCAGGTCGATGACCCCGTCGGGGGGAAGCGCGGCGCCCGGCGCCTCCTTCCAGGTGACGCCGACCTGGATCGGGCCGCCGTAGGGGACCTGGGTCTGGAAGAAGCCGGAGCCGGTCGTGGTGTAGCCGAAGACGCGGAAGGTGTAGGTGCCGCCGGGCGCCACCGAGAGCGTGGGGGCCATGGGCACCATGGTCGCCGAGGCCGCCTGGGCGGACGACGCGCGGTTGAGGCAGGTCACGCACACCTGGCCACCGCCGTTCTGGGGGGACTTGGTCCAGTTGAGCGGCATCAGGACCTGGCTGTCGGGGGCGCGCAGGTCCTCGACCGACAGGCCGATGCCGGTGGCGCCCAGGGCGGTGATCGCCAGGGAGACCGCGTCGGAGGGCAGGGTGAGGGTCAGGGGCGCGCTGAGCCCGGTGCTCGGGTCCAGCTCGATGGTGCCCAACTCGGTGAGCTGAGGGCCCGAGGTCTGCGGGGCGCCGGTGTCCGCGGGGACGTCCGGGCCGGCGGTGCTGCCGTCCGCGGCGCTGTCCGGAGTCGCGCCGTCGGGCGTGCCGGGGGTGTCGGGGCCGGCCGCGTCGGGTCCCGGCTGGGAGTCGGCGCCGCCGGCGGTGTCCGTGGTGGCTACGTCGGGTGCGCCCAGGTCGCCGGTCGCGTCCGCGGTGGTGCCCGGGTCCGAGTCGCCGCACGCCAGGAAGATGGCGGCGAGCAGCAGGGGAACGAAGCGACGCATCATCGTGACTCCCGAGTCAGAACGCGTTGCATCCTGCCAGGGTCGCGGCCCCCATGTCACGGATCCGATCGCCCCGGCGCGTCCTCACCCTGGGGGGGCGCGGGATCGAGCTCCAGGCCGAACCAGGGCATGGCCTGTCGGTCGATGCGCAGCGCGCGGCTGAAGTACTCGGCCGCGCCGATGCTCATCAGCAGCAGCGGGCGGTCCACCGGGCGGTCCAGCCAGCGGGAGATCCCGTCGGCCAGGCGGAAGGCGACGGCCAGGGTGTGGGCCGCTGACCCGTAGTTGAAGGCCAGGTCGCGGCTGGTGCGATAGAATCCGTAGGCGGCGAAGTAGCGGTGCGCCAGGTAGCGCCGCAGCAAACCCTGGTGCTCCGCGGCGCGGGGGGCGACGCGGTCGGCCCAGTCGGCGCGGTAGGCGAGGGCGGCGTCCAGCGTCTCCGGGTCGCCCGACGCCAGCGGCACGTCGAACACGAAGCGCGCGTAGAGCTTGAGGTAGCGGCCGAGGATGCGCCCGTCGTGGGCGCTCACGCAGTCGTCGAACCAGGCGCCGAAAGGCTGCCACGGGACCTCGCGCTCCACGTGGAACTCGGTGGGCGGCTCGCCCTGGCCGAGGCGCGCCAGGGCGTGGCTCACCGCCGCCAGCAGCTCCAGCGCGTCCCGATCCTGGTCGCGCAGCGCCTCGAGGATGCGGTCGCGGCAACCCTCGAACTCGGAAGTCTCCAGGGCCTGTTCACCGACGCTCACGGGAGGCGCGGTCACCGGCTCGCGCGCGCGAGCGCTCAGGTGGTGGTCGGCCGGCGGGTCCACGCTCACCAGATCGAGCGGCGCGTCGCTCTCGGCGAGGCGGGCGAGCACCTCCGGGCACACCGTGTCGAAGTGCAGCTCCACCTCGCCGTCCTCGCGGAGAAACGAGAAGCCCGGATAGCGCACGCACAGATGCGGCAGCACCTCGGGGCCGTGCTGGGCGTGGATGGCGCAGCGCCCCCCCTCCTCGAGGAAGCGACACCGGCAGTCTGGACCCTCGGTGGCCAGCTCGATGCCCTCCAGCGTCTCGCCGTCCTCGGCGATCCAGGCGCGCGCGCGCCGCAGCAGCCCCCTCCGCTGCTCGGGCGGCAGCGCCCGCTGCAGGACCAGCAGCTCCTCGGGCTGGAACTCGATGCGCCACTCCTGGCAGCAGCAGCCCCGCTCGTTGCACTTGAAGCGGGTCATCGGCTCGGGGACCAGGATGCGTGGCATGGCTGAGCTCCGGAAGGGCGCCGCGATGCCCCCATCCTGACCTGCGCCGCGTCGCGCGCGCCACCCCGGGAGGTGAAAACTCCTGATCACGCGCCTCCGGGGCTTCGCGGTCGCCGGCGACGGGGAGCGATTTGCGGGCCGCCCCCTGTCGGGGTGCCCGACGACGCGAGTGCTGGCCGGTGGCGCGGATCAGGAAGACTGGAACGAGGTCCCGCTCTGGAGAGCGGGCGAGGGCGCCGCCGACGCGGGCCCCCGGGAGCACGAGGCAGATGGCTCGCGCTCCCTCGGAGACTTCACTCCCCGAACATAGCGCGCCGACTTCCTTGCCGCCACAGTCGTCGCAAGGGAGGGTTTGATGCTGCATCGCAACACGCTGCAAGCGCCTCTCCCACAATCGACCGCTCGGTTACGCGCCGCGTTGCAAGTCGATGCTGGCCGGCCAGCGCCGAGCGAAACGGAGGCGTCGGCGATCGGGCGCTGGCAGCCCGGGCGCTCACGTGCGAAAATGCAACGTGTTCTATTCTTCGGCCCGGAGGAGGCTGCCATGGAGCGTCTGACCGGCCTCGACGCCTCGTTCCTGTACCTCGAGACCCCCGACACCCACATGCACGTGGCCATGGTGGCCGTGCTCGATCCCGCCGGCCGCAGCCCCGGGGAGTGCTACCGCGCCATCGCGCGCCTCTTCGAGAGCCGCGTCGCCGAGGTGCCGCCGCTTCGCCGCCGCCTGCTGAACGTCCCGCTCGATCTGCACCACCCGGTGTGGGTCGACGACCCGGCCTTCGACCTGATCCACCACCTGCGCCGCGTCTCGCTGCCGGCGCCCGGCGACGAGCGCGAGCTGGGAGCCATGTGCGGCCGCATCTGCAGCGCGCCTCTGGACCGCGCCCGCCCGCTCTGGGAGACCTGGATGATCGACGGCCTCGAGGGCGGCCGGATCGCCATCCTGATGAAGGTCCACCACAGCGTCGTCGACGGCACGTCGGGCGCCGGCATCATGGTCCACCTCTTCGACCTGAAGCCCGAGCCGAGGCCCGCCCGCCCGCCCGCCGAGCGCCAGACGGCCCCGCTGCCCACCGACATGGAGCTGATCGCCGGCGCCCTCCGCGCGCGGGTCCAGCAGCCCATCGAGCTGGCGCGCCTGGCCGGCCGCACGGTGCGCAACGCGTTCCGCCTGCTGGCGCGCCATCGCCAGCCCGACGTCCCGGACAGCGTGCTGCCGCTGACGGCCCCCCGCACCGTCTTCAACCAGGCCATCGGGCCGCGGCGCGACGCGGCCTTCGCGACCGTCCCGCTCAGCGGCGTCAAGGAGATCAAGAACGCCCTGGGCGTCACCGTGAACGACGTGGTGCTCGCCATCGCGTCGGGCGCCCTGCGCGCCTACCTGGACGGGCGCGGCGAGCTGCCCTCCCAGTCGCTGGTCGCCGTGTGCCCCATCTCGGTGCGCACCGAGGGCGGCTCCGAGTACCACAACGAGGTCTCGGGCCTCTTCACCTCGCTGGCCACCGCCGTCGACGATCCCCTCGAGCGGGTGCGCGCCATCGCCCAGACCACCCGCGGGGCCAAGGCCGACCACAAGGCCATCGGCGCCGACATGCTGCAGAGCTGGGCCGAGCTGGCGGCCCCCACCACCTTCCACCTCGCGGCCCGCTTCTACACGCGGCTCAGGCTGGCCAACCGGCACCGGCCCATCTTCAACCTGGTCATCTCCAACGTCCCCGGCCCGCGCTTCCCGCTCTACATCGCCGGCTCGAAGCTGCTGGAGGTCTATCCCCTCGGCCCCGCCGCCGAGGGCGCCGGCCTCAACGTCACCGTGATGTCCTACCAGGACGAGGTGTACTTCGGGCTCAGCGTCGCCGCCGATCTGGTGCCAGACCTCTGGGATCTCGCCGGCGCCGTCGCGCCCGCCTACGAGGAGCTGGCGCGCGCCGCCGGATGCGCAGCCGAGCCCGGCGGCGACGAGGAGCGCGCCGCCGACGCTCAGGGGCCGGGCATGGCGCAGCGGAAGCCGGTGTAGACGTTGCGATCGGTGGGGGTGAAGCCGCCGCGGTTGGCGGTGCGCAGCCAGGAGCCGGTGCTGCTCCAGCTCCCACCGCGGATGATGCGGGCGCCCGCGCCCTCGTCCAGCACGGGGTTCCGCTCCGGCGCGCGGGCGTAGAACCCGGCGTCCTCCACGTCCAGGACCCACTCATGGGCGTTCCCGGCCATGTCCACCGCGCCGTAGGGGCTGCGCGCGTCGGGGAAGCTGCCCACCGGCACCGTGCCCGCCAACCCGCAGCCGTCCTCGCGGTCGCCCTCCTTCATCTGGGCCCGCTCGCAGGTGGCCGGCGCGTTGCCCCACGGGTAGCGGCGACCGTCGGTTCCCCGCGCGGCCTTCTCCCACTCCGCCTCGGTGGGCAGGCGCTTTCCGGCCCACCCGCAGTAGGCCGTCGCCTCGTGCCACGTCACGCAGACCCGCGGCTGCTGCTTGCCGCCGAATCGGTTGGCCACCCAGTCGGCCCCGGCCGGCTGCCAGCCACCCTCGCCCCACATCTCGCAGCGCTCGGCGGGCACCGGCTGGCAGGCCCCGGCGAGCACGCACGCGTCGTACTGGGCGTTGGTGACCTCGTGGGCGTCGATCCAGAAGGCGTCGACGATGACCGTGCGCTGCGGTCCCTCGTCCTCGAACCACGAGCGCGAGCAGTCGTCGCCCTCGACGCGTACGCACTCGGCGAAGTCCCGGTCCTGGTCGGCGGCGCTGGAGCCGCGCAAGAAGGGGCCCTCGGGGACGCGGACCATGGGCGCCTCGTCGTTGCCGCGCGGGACGCCCCCGTCGGAGCGGGTCCCGTGGGCGCAGGCGACGAAGCCGAGTGACAAGGCGAGAGCGATGGCGGTGCGATTCACGGTCTGGACCTCGGGAGCTGTCGGCGCGTCGACTGGAGCTGCCGGCGCGTCGAGGCGTGCGGGGCCTGGATGTCCGGCACGCCGGTGGGGGCCCGTCCTATAGTGCTGGCGCAGGGCGCGCGCAAGTCGCTGTTGCGTGGGAGGGGGCGCTTGGCCATCCTGCGGGCGAGCTGGCGCCCTGGCGCCGGTCGAGGCCTGATCCGACCTGATCCGAGAGGGTGCCCCATGATCGTCCAAGTCAGCCGTTTCATCGCCATCGCCTCGGTGATGGGCTGGGCTCTGGGGTGCGGTGGCGAGGACGGCGGCGCCGACACGGGCCCGGACACCTCGACCACCGCGGACGCCAGCGACACCACGGACGGCAGCGCCGCGGTGGACGGCGACGGCGGCTCCGCGCCGGGACCGGACGCCAGCCCGGACGCCACCACCGACGCGGAGGTCGGCTGCGCCACCGGCGCGCCCTGCGACGACGGCGATCCCTGCACCACGGACGACGTCTGCGACGCGGCCGGCGCCTGCGCGGGGACGGCGATCTCCTGCGACGACGGGCTGACCTGCACCGCCGACGCCTGCAAGGAGGGCGCCTGCACCCACACGCTGGGCGGCGGCTACTGCCTGCGGGAGGGCGACACGCCGGTCTGCGTCTCGAGCCTCGCGTCCCCGCCCGACAACTCGTGCGTGTTCTGCGACCTCAGCGCCGGCTCGCCGGCCTGGAAGCCCTTCGCCGACGGCGCGCCCTGCTCGGACGGCGACGCGTGCACCAAGGGCGACGTCTGCGAGCTGGGCGCGTGCATCACCACCTCCGCCGTGCAGTGCCCGAACACCAACCCCTGCGTCAGCTCGACCTGCGAGCCCTCGGTCGGGTGCGTGGACTCCCCGCTGGACGTCCCCTGCGACGACGGCGACCCCTGCACGGTGGGCGACCTCTGCGCGGCGGGCGCCTGCACGGCGGGCGCAGGCGAGCTTGACTGCGACGACGCGGATCCCTGCACCCTGGACGGCTGCACCCCCGAGGTGGGCTGCTGGCACGTCCCCGACACCAAGTGCGACGACGGCGAGGCGTGCACCGTCGACACCTGCCAGCCCGACGGGAGCTGCACGAACGAGCCCTTCTCGGGCCCCTGCGAGGACGGCGACCTGTGCACCAGCGGCGAGGTCTGCGCGGACGGGGTGTGCGCGGGCGGCGTCCCGGTGAGCTGCGACGACGACGAGGAGTGCACCGCCGACGGCTGCGACCCGGCCACCGGCTGCACCCACTTCTACGTGGGCGGCGCCTGCGACGACGGCTACTCCTGCTCGATCGAGGACACCTGCGTCGCCGGGCTCTGCGTCGGCGCAAAGCAGGGCTGCGGGCTGTGCCAGACCCCGGTGACCGACAAGGCCCTCAAGGTCATCAGCCTGCTCATGGCCGGGGACGCCAACCCCGGCTCGGGCCTGGACGTGGACGGCGACCCGCTCACCTGCGCGCCCGAGCCGTGCGGCGGCGGGGTCGACAATGCGCTCTCGGTCATCGCGGCGCTGATGAACGAGCCGCTCAACGAGGCGCTGGCCAGCGCGGCCGTGCTCTATGTGGTGGACCTGGACAAGGCCACCCTCGACGGCCAGGAGTTCCCGATGGCCGTGCTGGACAGCGAGCTGACGCTGCAGTCGCAGTTCAGCGGCTGCGACTTCCAGAGCGAGACCTGCAGCTACACGCCGACCCAATTCAGCTACGGCCCCTCGTGCGAGCCCTACTTCGGGTTGCCCAACGCGACGATCGTCAACGGTGAGCTGCGCGCCGGCGGCAAGGGCTACGTGATGACGATGGCGCTGGCGCTGGGAGGCGGCGTGTTCATCGCGCTGACCATCGTCGATGCGCAGGTGCGTGGCGTGGTGAAGCTCGGCGGCGACGGCACCCAGATCGTCGGGCTGACCGGCGTCATCGGCGGCGCGACGCCCAAGAAGCAGCTCATCTCCACCATCGCGGCGCTGCCGTCCTCGGTGCTGCCCGTCGACAGCGCCACCGTCATCTCGCTGCTCGACCTCATCGTGGAGACCGACGTCGACCTCGACGGCGACGGCGAGAACGACGGCTCGAGCCTGGCCATCCGCTTCGACACCATCCCGGCCGTCCTCGAATGACGGTCAGCCGTGCGCCCTCGCGGCTTCCCGAGGCATGACCGACGCATCGGGCGCGCCGGCAGGCAGGCGGCCGCGTCGGCGGGCCGCCTCGGGGAGAGGGACGCGAGGCGAAGCGCTCGTGACAGTCGCGCATCCGTATTGGCCATGACGCCGTGCGTCACGTAGGATCGCGGGTCACGAGCTCGAACGCCCGCCCACCGGAGACGCCCGGCGCCATGGACCACCTGACCGACGACCTTCGCATCCGCGCGCTGCGGCCCCTGATCCCGCCGGCCATCCTCATCGAGGAGCTGCCGGTCAGCGACGCGGTGGCCGACACGGTGACCCGGGCGCGCGAGGCAGCGACCCGCATCCTGCGCGGCGAGGACGACCGGCTCGTCGTCGTGGTGGGCCCCTGCTCGATCCACGACGTGGACGCCGCCCGCGACTACGCCCGGCTGCTGGGCGCGGCGGCCAACCGGCTGTCCGACGACCTGCTCGTCATCATGCGGGTCTACTTCGAGAAGCCGCGGACGACGGTGGGCTGGAAGGGGCTCATCAACGACCCGGAGCTCAACGACAGCTTCGAGATCAACCGAGGGCTGCGTGTGGCGCGCAAGCTGCTGCTGGATCTGGGCGAGCTGGGCATGCCCGTGGGCTGCGAGTTCCTCGACACCATCACGCCCCAGTTCATCACCGACCTGGTGAGCTGGGGAGCCATCGGCGCCCGCACCACCGAGAGCCAGGTGCACCGTGAGCTGGCCAGCGGCCTCTCGGTGCCCGTGGGCTTCAAGAACGGCACCGACGGCACGCTGGAGATCGCCATCGACGCGATCCGCGCCGCCGAGAACCCGCACTACTTCCTGTCGGTGACCAAGCAGGGCATCGCCGCCATCGTGGCGACCTCGGGGAACGACGCCTGCCACGTGATCCTGCGGGGCGGCTCCCGCACCGGACCGAACTACACGCGCGAGCACGTCGCCGCGGCGGCCGACAGCCTCGAGGCCGCCGGGCTCCCGCGGCGGCTGATGGTCGACTGCAGCCACGCCAACAGCGACAAGGACCACCTGAAGCAGCCGCTGGTGTGCGCCGACCTGGCGGCGCAGGTGGCCGAGGGCCAGGAGGCCATCTTCGGGGTGATGATCGAGAGCCACCTGGTCGGCGGGCGTCAGGCGGGCGGACCGCGAGAGACGCTGACCTACGGCCAGAGCATCACCGACGCCTGCGTGGCGTGGGAGGACACGGTCCCGATGCTGGAAGGGCTGGCGCAGGCCGTGCGGGAGCGACGGGGTCGCCGCGACGGAGCGCGGCTGGCCGCTGTCGCGGGGTGACGGCGGTGCGGCGCCAGCGTAGAGCGGGGCTCGCGATGGCGCGGGCGTCGTGCCTGCTGGCGGCGCTGGCGCTGGCCGGCGGCTGCGGGAGCGACGAGGGACCCCAGGGGCCAGCCGACGCGGGCCCGGACGCGGGCGGCGACGCGCTGCTCGATACCGCGCAGGACGCCTCGGCCGACCTGGACGCGGCCGCCCCGCTTCCCGACGCGGACGCGGTGGGCCCGCCCGACGCCGACACCTCCGACGCGGAGGCAGACGCCGCGGCCGACGGGGCGGCGGACGTGCCCTCGGACCTTCCGCACGGCCCTGACGCGCCCTGCACCCCAGCCGAGCGCCTGGCCGCCTGCGACTCGCCCCTGCTCCTGGCCGCGCCCATGCCGGAGGATCCCGACGATCCGCTCTACTACGTCAACCGCGTCTACCCGATCCCCGCCTCCTACCCCATCTCCGACACCTCGACCTGGACCCCCTGCGGGCGTGGCGGCCGCAATCGCCCCCGCAAGGGCAACGACCTGATCTGCGTGCCCTCCTACTACTCCAGCAAGCAGGTCGCGCTGCGCGAGGCCGCCTGGGACGCGCCGGCGCCGCTGGGGCCGGTGGAGACCTGGGACGGCAAGCCGGCGGGCTTCAACGGGCGCATCGGCTTCAAGGCGCTCTTCGACGCCGCCTACGCCGAGGTCGGCGCCGAGCTCTTCGTGGCCTCCGGATACCGCTCCTACGCGACGCAGGACTCGCTCTTCGCCAGCTACGTCGCCAGCGAGAAGTCCTCGGGCCTGTCGGAGGACGAGGCCATCCTGGCGGCCTCGACCTTCTCGGCCATGCCGGGCCACTCCGAGCATCAGCTCGGGACCACCGTCGACATGGTCTATCGCAAGGACGACGGCGAGATCTCGGGCTTCGGCAGGGCCACCGCCATCGAGATGGCCTCGAGCTGGCAGATGAAGTGGGTGATGGCCAACGCCCACCGCTTCGGCATCGCCCTGACCTACGGGCGGGACAAGGTGGCGACCACCCAGTACGTCTGGGAGCCATGGCACTGGCGCTTCGTCGGCTTCGAGGCGGCCAACGCCATGAGCCTGTGCGACCTGAACACCGAGGAACTGCTGAGCGCCCGCTACGGCGTCGGCCCGCTGCCGAGCTACGCCGGTGAGACGCTGATCCTGTGGGACGAGGCGACCCTGGTCGCGTCCACCGCGCCCGGGACCCTGGCGGCCGATCCGGGGGAGAAGCTCTCGGTGGCCTGGACCTTCCGCGACACGGGGACCACCAACTGGATCGGCTACCTGCTGGGCCACACCGCGGGCGAGAGCTTCGGCTTCTCCGACCTGGACATCCCCTGCACCGTGGTCGACGAGCTGGTGGAGCTGGGCGTCGAGCTGGAGGCGCCGCTGGCGCCGGGGCTGCACGTGGGCCGCTTCGAGGTGCTGACGCCCCAGGGCGAGGCCGTGCCCGGCGGCGTCGTCGAGGCCCGCGTCTGGGTCGGCGAGGCCAGCGGCGGCGCGCCCTACCGCTACGTACGCATCGACGATCTCAGCGGGGTCGAGGGCGGCGCCGACCCGGGGGCCGACATCGACGCCGTGGTCATCACGCGCCAGGGCTCGGGCGAGCACATCTACGCCACGGCCGTCACCTTCTACTACGCGACGCCGTCACCCGTCAGCGCAGGCGATCCCGCCGAGGCGCTGGGCCCGCCCGACGCCTTCTACGCCTGGCCCGACGACCTGAGCGTGTGCATCGTGGACGGCGGCTTCGTGTCCCTCGGCGGCGCCGGCTCGCTGATCGTCGAGATGCCCGAGCCCATCGTCCAGGGCGACATCCTGACCGTGCTCGAGGTGGGCGCCTGCACCTGGAAGCCCGGCAGCCAGGCCTTCGCCGACCCCATCGCGGTCAAGGTCTCGGTGGGTGACGCCGACACCGACGTCTGGGAGCCGGTCGGCCAGGGCCCGGGCGGCGTCGTCGAGCTGCCGGTGGAGTTTCTCCCCCCGGCTCCGTGACGAGGCGAGGCACCGGCTGAGGCGGCCGCGAACGCCGTGGCCGGCGTCGCTCGCTCGGGTCGCGTGTGCGACGGGCCTGAAGCCCGCCTCCGTGACGAGGCACCGGCTGAGGCGGCCGCGAACGCCGTGGGCGGCGTCGCTCGCTCGGGTCGCGTGTGCGGCGGGCCTGAAGCCCGCCTCCGTGACGAGGCACCGGCTGAGGCGGCCGCGAACGCCGTGGGCGGCGTCGCTCGCTCGGGTCGCGTGTGCGGCGGGCCTGGAGCCCGCCTCCGTGCGCCCTCGCTCGCTCCTTGCCCACGACGCCCGCGACCACCTCATCCGGCGCCTCGGGGGCGTCTCGAGCGACCGGGCCTGCTGGCGCAGCGCGCCCTCGCTCGCTCCTTGGCCACGACGCCCGCGACCACCTCGTCCGGTGCCTCGGGGGCGGGGGCGCCTCGAGCGACCGGGCCTGCTGGCGCAGCGCGCCCTCGCTCGCTCCTTGCCCACGACGCCCGCGACCACCTCGTCCGGTGCCTCGGGGCGCCCGCGGCGGATCAGAGGAGGTCGGTGGCGATCGCGCAGAAGTCGGCCCACTGGTGGGCGGTCTCGGTGTCGTCGCTGACGTCGGCCTGCGGGCAGGTCTCGTCGGCGGACCACTCGACCCAGGCGTCTCCCTGGCCGCTGGCGATGGCGAAGTCGCGGAACTCGGCGTAGTCGCCCTCGCGGGCCTTGAAGACCAGCGGCGGATTGCACGACGCGGTCGCGGTGTCCTGAACGCGCTGGTCGTTGAGCGCCATGATGAGGACGTACATGGCCTCGGTGGTGCTGTTCCAGCAGCAGGTCTTCGACTCGGTGTAGACCAGCTCGGCGAAGACGTAGTCGTCCAGCTCGCGGTAGGTGCGGTCGGTGGTCTCCGCGTCGATGCCGAAGGCCGACGCGTTGAGCTCGACCAGCTTCGCGAAGGCCTCCTCGCGCCGCTCGCGGTTGGAGCACGACGCGGGGTGCTCGCGCAGCGCCGCGCGGGCCGTCTCGATCTGCTGGATGAGGATGTCGCGCTCCTCCTCCGGCGACAGCTCGCCCATCAGCGCGTCGAAGCGGTCAGGGCGCGCGGCCAGGGCGTCGAAGTCCGTGGAATTGATGTAGGCGTCGCGATCGGCCACCGGGACGATGTTGAACCAGCGCCCGCTCTTGGTCACCGGCGTGCGCCAGCGCTTGAGCCCGCCGCCCAGGGTCACGTAGCGGTCGCCCTCGTAGCTCTCGCCCTCGCCGCCGGTGAGCTCGCTGGTGAAGGTCTGGCGGGTCAGCCCCGAGTCGTACCAGCGGGGCTGGATGCGCGGCATCGACCCGTACACGGCCTCGATGTCCAGGTGGCCGCCGTCGCGCTCCTCGACGTGCTTGACCACCAGGGTGTGGCCGATGCCCCGGGCCTGCCAGCGCTCGAGCATGATGTCGCCCGGTCGGATCGCCTCGGCGGTCGCGTTGAAGGTGTTGCGGCGCGCGTCGATGAGGTGGATCGAGCCCAGATTGGTCAGCGCCCGTAGCAGGAACTGCCCGACGCGCTTGTTGAGGAACACCTCATCGAAGTAGGCGCCGGCGAAGGCGTCCTCGCCCAGGAACGCGTTGCGGTCGTCACGCAGCGTCGTGAGCACCTTGCCGCGCAGGTTCTCGTCGTGGGGCCACCGGGCGAGCAACTCCTCGGTGGGCAGCGACCCCATCTGGGCGGTGTAGTCGGTGTAGCTGGTCGCGAAGCGCGGGTAGCCGGAGATGCGGCGCCCGTCGGCGTCCACGATGCCGAAGTGCCCGAAGTGCATGGTCCCCAGCGTGGGGCTGTGCGCGGTCAGGAAGAAGGGCAGGCCGTACCAGGACGCGAAGGTGATGCGCAGGAAGATGGCGGTCTCCGCACACTCCAGCGTCGGGGCCGGCAGCTTCTTGCCCCACGGCGTGAGCAGCTCGAAGGTCGTGTAGCTGCCGCTGGCCGAGGGGAGCTTCTCCATCGCGCCGATCCAGGCGGAGTACTTCTGGTCCCAGGTGAGGCCCGAGTCCGCCGGCCACGCGATGCCGGCCTCGGGGCTGACCTCGTACCAGCGGCGCGTGACCTCCCAGACGGCCGTCTCGCTCGAGAGCACGTCGGTGCGGGGGCCCTGCAGGCCGTCGAAGCTGTCGGCCTTGCCCTCGGAGAGCTCCTGGCCGAGCAGCGGCTTGCCGTACTCCTGGTCGACGCCTACGCCGGCAGCACCCTCACCGCTGCCGGCGTCCGCGCAGCCGCCCAGCGCCAACACCAGCACCGCGATCCCGGCCTCTCGGCCCAGCCGCTTCACCATCACGCCCCTCGCTGTGTTCGAAATCGGTCGTGTCGGGTAGCACAACCGCAGCGTCGCGTCACGTCCCGAGCCGCCGACTCACCACTCGCCGTCCCACTCGGTGCCCGGCATGCCGGCGGCGACGACGATCTTGGTGCTGAACGCCCACACGCGCACCGGGTAGCCCATCGAGGTCGCATACTGCCACTGCGGGCGAGCCCCCTCCGACGGGCCCAGCGCCTCGATGGCCCGCGTCCGGCCCGCCGCGTTGGAGCCGTAGTCGACGATCGCCTCGTAGAGCGGCTGGCCGGGCAGGTCGGTGTCGAAGTACCAGGTCACCTCCTCCACCCCGGGCACCGGCTGGGGCTCGACGACGACGATGCGGAAGTCGAAGGTCCCGGCCTCCGCTGGCGGCGCGTCGGGGTGTGTCGCGCGCCACTCGGCCATCGGCATGCCCAGGTACACGTTGGGGAAGCGCTCCGGGAAGTGGGAGACCGCGTCGGGCGGCGCCGTGTCGGCCAGGTCGCGGGTGCCGGAGTGGGCGCAACAGGCGAGCGTCGTGGCCACGAGAGCGGTGAGGAGCGCGGCGTGCCTTCGCATGGGATACCTCCGAGAGGGCGGGTGGGAGCGACGCCGGGCTCCCGGTTGGGAGCACCGACAGGTTCCTGGGGCGGACACCGGGGCAGCCCGCGGGGTTCCCCCGGGAAGCTCCGGCCAGGTGATCGTCCGAGCCTACGTCGACCGGCGCCCGCGTCCAAGGGGACCCGAGTGCAGCGCCCTGCCGCTGCGGGTCTGCGGGTTGTCGTCTGCGGGCGAATCTGGGACGATTCGTTGCGCGCCGCACGCGACGAGAGAAGGCATCGGGACTCCGTGAGATCCGTCTGCAGAGGTGGCGTCCGGCTTGCGGCGGCATGCCTGGCGTTGGTGTGCTGTTTCACGGGCGCCGGTGCGGGCGCCGCGCCGCCCGATGAAGCCCCGGGAGATGGGGCGACGCAGGCCGAGGTCTACGCCGAGGCCGCGGCCGAGGACGCCCACGAGGGCCAGAGCTTGCCGGGCGAGGCGCGCGGGGTCCGGGTGCCGGCGAGGCACCGCGCTCGATGGCTGCTCTGGGTGCCGCGCACGATCTTCTTCATCCCGCGGATGGTCATCGACGTCGCGACGCTGCCGGTGCTCGGGGCCGCCTGGGTCGCCAGCAGGTACCAGCTCCGCGAGCGCTTCACCGAGGTGTTCTTCAACGACGAGAGGACCTTCGGCGTCTTCCCCACCGCGTTCATCGAGACCGGGTTCGGCCTCAACGTCGGCGCGCGCCTGGTGCACAAGGACCTCTTCGGTCGCCAGGAGCATCTGAGCGTGCGGGCCGGCTTCGGCGGGCGCTACGAACAGCGCTACGAGGGCAGCCTGGACTCGGGCGAGCGCTTCACCTCGCGGGTGCGGGTGCGGCTGTCCGGCGGCTGGGAGCGGCTGGGCAGCACGCGCTTCAACGGGCTGGGCAATCGCGACACCGTGGCCCCGGAGACGGCCGGCGCCCCGGTGGACCTGCGCCGCAGCGACAGCGCCGTGCGCAGCAGCTATCGCGAGCGGCGCGGCTGGGTGCGCCTGGACACCCGCGTCGATCTCCGGCCCCGCACCGAGCTCCGGTGGAGCCACGCCTGGTCCTTCCGGCGACTGGAGGCGGATCCGGACGGCGAGGGGGCGCCGCTGCCCGACGCCTACGCGCTCGGGAGCCTGGTCGGCTTCGGCGACGTCGTGCGCGAGAACTACAACGAGCTGGCCCTCACCTTCGACGGCAGGCGCTCGATGCGCTCGGACTGGCCGCCGATCCTGGCCTCGAGCGGCGTCTGGCTCGAGACCTGGGTGGGCTACGCGACCGGCGTGCGGGCCACGCCCTCGGACCATGCCCGCGCGGGCTTCGACGTGCAGCCCTTCATCAACCTGTGGCGCGGGGACCGCGTGCTGCGCCTGCGCCTGCGCGTCGACTCGGTCATCGGCGCCTATGACCACATCCCCTTCGACGACTACCCGACGCTTGGCGGCCCGGTCTTCCTCCGCGGCTACACGCGCGACCGCTTCCGCGGACGCCTGACGGCCCTGGCCACCGCCGAGTATCGCTACCCGATCCAGCACAACCTGGCGGGCTACGTCTTCGTCGACGCCGGCCGCGCCTGGCGCCGCTTCGAGGATCTCTCGCCCCGCGGCCTCCGCCTGGGCTTCGGCTTCGGCATCGACGTCGTCACCTCGCGCGCGTTCATCCTGTCGCTCCAGCTCGCCAGCTCCATCGATGGGGGCGTGCACTTCAGCCTCAACCTCGACCCGCAGAGCGTCCGCCGTGCGACCTTCTGACCGACCCGGCGCCCGCGCAGCGACCCTGCTGCTCGTGGCCACGCTGCCCGCGGCGCTGGCGGCCTGCGGCGCTGGCCCCATGGGCGCGCTGCGCTTCGCCAACCGCCCCGTGGTCACGCGCGTCGACGACCGCCGGCCCGTCCCCGAGCCTCCGCAGCCCACCCGCTCCGAGCGCGGCGCCTACGCCGTCGACCACCTCTTCCGCGCGCCGGTGCTGCACACCCTCCAGTTCCTGCCGCGGGTCGAAGCGCAGAACATCAACGCCCTGGGCGAGGTCCCGGACTCCACCTGGTTCCACAACCGGGTCGGAGTGCGCCCGGTGCCCGCCGCGGAGCTGCGCCGCGGCGACCCGCCGTCGGGCCCCTTCGACGTGCTGGACGCCAAGCACGGCGGCGGCGAGCCGGGCTTCATCATCCGCGACCCGCGCGGCCGCCGCTACCTGCTGAAGTTCGACGAGCCGGAGGCGCCCGAGCTGCAGACCGGCGCCGACGCGGTGGTGTCGCGGCTGCTCTGGCTGGTCGGCTACGACGTGCCCGAGGACCACGTCATCGAGATCCGACGCGCCGATCTGCAGGTGGTGGCGCCCGACCCGGCCGACGACGCCCACCGCCCCGACGCGGCGGACATCGACCAGACCCTGGCCCTGGTCGCGCGCCAGCCCGACGGCGGCTACCGCGCGCTGGTCAGCCGGATGCTCGCCGGCGAGCCGCTGGGAGGCTACGCCCTGATGGGGACGCGCCCCGGCGACCCCAACGACCGGGTGCCCCACCAGCACCGGCGCGACGTGCGCGCGCAGGCCATCTTCTTCAACTGGCTGGGCCACACCGACATCAAGCTGGGCAACACCCTGGACATGCTGGTGGAGGAGCCGCCTGGCTCGGGGCGCCGCTTCGTCCGTCACCACCTGGTGGACTTCGGCCTGGCCCTGGGCGGCAAGGACCATGGCCTCCGCGAGAGCTCCGACGGCTTCGCGCCGCGCTTCAGCTACCGCTGGGCGGCGATCTCCACGCTCACCTTCGGGCTGTACCGGCGCCCCTGGGAGGGCATCGAGCCGGTGGGCCTGCGGGGGCTGTGGCGCTTCCCCATCGACCGCTTCCGCCCCGACATCTACTCACCCGCCATCCCCTACACCCCCTTCGACTACACCGACCGCTTCGACGGGTTCTGGGCCGCGCGGGTGCTCGCCCGCGTCACGCCCGAGCACATCCGGGAGGCGGTGGCGGCCGGGCGCTACAGCGATCCTCGCACCGTGGAGTACCTGGAGCGCGCGCTGTGGGCGCGGCGGAACATGACCCTGCGGTATTGGTTCCAGCAGGTCGATCCGCTGGCCGACTTCGCCGTCAGCCCCGAGACGGGCGCGGGCGCCCAGGCCCGCTGGAGGATCTGCGGACGCGACCTGCTGCTGGCGTCGGGCCTGGCGCCAGGTGACGAAGGGAGCGCCCCGCCGCCCACGCGCTATGAGCTGTCCACCTGGGACGCGGCGGGTGACGCCACCGGCTGGGAGCAGACGGTCGAGGCGAGCGAGGACGGAGCCTTCTGCGCCGCGGGTGTGCCGGCGGCCGACGGAGCCGAGCGCTACACCATCGTCAGCGTGGTGACCCGGCGCGGAGACCAGCTCCTGGAGCCGGTGTGGCTGCATCTGGCCGTGGACCCGGCCACCGCCGAGCCGCGCCTCATCGGCGTGGACCGCCGCTGAGCTTCAGGGCGCGCCCTGTTGGAGCGCCCAATCCAGCACCGCGTCGGTGAAGGCGGGGGTGAACTCCGGGTAGTGGTCGGCGGCCGAGAAGGTCCAGAGCGAGACGTCGGTGCCGGGCGCGCAGCCCTGGGTGTAGCGCCAGAGCGTCGTGCTGCCTGTGAAGACCAGCGGGGTCGGCGTGCCGGCCGAGGCCCAGCTCGACGGTGTGCAGCCGTCCCGCGCGCCGAAGCGCTGCATCATCTCCAGCGCGCCGGGGGCCTCGTCATCGCCGGCGAAGGGCATGATGTCGTCCTTCATGCCGTGGGTCTGCAGCACCGAGAGCGGCACATCCGCCACGGCGCAGTCCTCGGGGTCCAGCCACCCCGAGCCGGCCATGCTGACGATGGCCGAGAGCCGCTCGGGGATCTCGCAGGCCAGTCGATAGGCCATGAACCCGCCCGCGGAGTGCCCCCAGAGCACGACCCGCGAGATGGCGAAGCGCGCGCGCAGCTCATCGATGATGCCGGTGAGCCACCCCACGTCGTCGACCCCGGTCTCGTAGTAGTCGCAGCAGGTGTCGGTCGCGTTCCAGTAGGGCGACCCGTCCTCGTCGACCAGCCCGTCCGGCAGCACCAGCACGAAGCCGCCCCCATCGACGCGCGCGCTCAGCTCCACCCAGTCGTCCAGGTCCCGCGAGAAGTAGTCATAGCCGCCCAGCAGCAGGATCGCCGGCACCGCCCCGAACCCGTCGTACCCCGCCGGCACCACCACCTCGGCCGCCCGCTCCCCGCCGAGCAGCGCCGGCGGCGGCCACTCCGCCCGCACCGGCGGCCCGACCTCCTCATCGCCGCCGGAGTCGGTGTCGCCCCCGGCCCCGGTCTCGCCTCCGGTCTCGCCCCCGGCCCCGGTCTCGCCTCCGGTCTCGGCCCCGGCCCCGGCCTCGGCCCCGGCCTCGGTTTCGGTCCCGGAATCGGTCTCGGCCCCGGTTTCGGTCCCGGAATCGGTCTCGGCCCCGGCCCCGGTCTCGGTCTCGGCCCCGGTCTCGGAGTCGGCCCCGGCCCCGGTCTCGGCCCCGGCCCCGGAATCAGCCCCGCCCCCGCCCCCCTCCGATCCGCACCCCGCCCACCCGCTCACGGCCACACCCACGCCCACCGCCACCGCCACCCACCGCATCGTGTAGTCCATCGACCACGCCCTCCCGGGGGCCTGCCGCGCGGCCCGCGAACCGCCAGTGTCCCCGCTCGCGCCGCCCGCCGCAATCGCCTCCGACGCCTCCCGCCGTCGGCGTCGCCGGGTTGACACCACCGCCGCCGCGTGCCATGCCGACGGGTGATGCAGCGTCTCGCCGCCAGCCTGGTGATGATCGCGGTCGGCCTGTCCCTGGCCCCGCCCCCCATCTGCGAGTGCTCGCCGGACCCGGCCGCCGCGCAGGCCTCGCAGCATCCCTGCTGCGCCGCCGCGCGCACCGAGCGCGTCGTCCAGGGCGCGCTGCGGGCGCCCTGCACCTCGGGTTGCTGCGACCCGCACCTCAGCCAGGCGCCCATCGAGCCGCCGGCCCGCGCCCACCTCGTCGCCCCCACCCCGGTGGCCCTGCCGCCGGTGGCGCTCCTCGCCGCGTCGGCCTGGGTCCCCACCCAGGTGCTGGCCGAGGCCGCGCACCGGCGGGCCCCGCCACCAACCCACGCCCGGCGACTGGCCTGGCTGCAGCTCCGGCGCTGCTGAGCCGCTGAGCCCCGCTTCGGGGGGCCCCGCTGCGCCGCCAGGCTGCGCCCGTCCGCCCCCTCGACCGAGGCCCCCGCCTACGCCGGCCCCACGCCCGCCGAGCGCGTCCCACCGCGCGCGGGCCGTGCCCTGCGGAGCGCCCGGGGCCGCGCGACTCCACCGGTCTCCGGAGGCTCGCCATGCGCTCACGCGCTCCCGCTCTGCTGCTGATCCTCATCTCGCCGCTCGCTGCCTGCGCCGCGTCGCGGAGCCACACGCTCCTCGCCGAGCTGGATGCCCTGGGCCCCGCGCCGACCGCCGGCTCCGAGCAGCCTCCCGACCCGTCCACGCCGCTGGGCCTGCCCGAGCTGCTGGTCTCCGCGTCGCTGCACAACCCGGAGCTGCGCGCCGCCTGGCACGAGGCCCGCGCCGCCAGCCTCGAGGTGCCCGTGGCCGCCCGCCTGCCGGAGCCGACCGTGACCTACGGCGTGTTCCTGCGCTCGGTCGAGACCCGCGTGGGGCCGCAGATCCAGCGCCTGGGTGTGATGCAGGGCTTCCCCTGGCCGGCGGCGCAGGGCAGGGCGACGATGGCGGCCGCGGCGCGGGCCGACGTGGCGCGCCGCCGCTTCGAGGCGATGCGCCACCGGGTGCGCGCCGAGCTGCGCCGGCCCTGGGCCGAGCTGGCGGCGGTCGAGGGCACGCGCGAGGTCCTGCGGACGGTGGACGCCCTGCTCGAGCGGGCGGCGGCGTCGGCGCGGGCGCGGGTGAGCGCCGGGATGGCCGGCGTGGACGATCTGGCCCGCCTGATGCTGCGGCGCACGGAGCTGCGCGACAAGGAGGCGACGCTGGGCGAGCGGGCCCTCACCCTCGCCGCGCGGATCCGGGCCCTGGCCGGCGTGGCGCCCGACGTGCCGCTGGCGCTCGCGGCGATGGAGGAGCTGCCCGCCGCGCTGCCGACCGAGGCGGCCTTGCGGCCCAAGCTGGCGCAGAACCCGGAGCTGGGCGTGGCGGCCGCGGCGGTCGGCGCCGCCCAGGCCTCCGTGGAGCAGGTCGCGTCGCGGCGATGGCCCTCGTTCACGCTGGGCGCGGACTGGACGGTGGTGGGCGAGGCGCGGATGCCCGGCGTGGCCGACTCGGGCAAGGACGCGGTGATGGTGAGCGCCGGCATCCGCGTGCCGCTGTGGACGCGCTCCTACGGCGCGGAGGCCGAGGCGGCGCGGGCGCGGGTCCAGGCAGCCGAGGCGCGGCGGGACCAGGCGCTGTCGAACGCCCAGGCCGAGCTGGCGCGCGTGGTGGCGAGCTTCGCGGGGGCCTCGCGGCGGGCCGCGCTCAATCAGGAGCAGCTCATCCCCTCGGCCCACGCGGCGCTCAACGCGGCGCTGGCGTCCTACGAGGCGGGGCGGGGCGCCTTGAGCGCGGTGACCGAGCTGGAGGAGATGCTGCTGCGCTACCGGGTCGAGTGGCTGCAGGCCCAGGCCGAGCGCGTGCGCGCGGTGGCGGACCTGGAGGCGCTGGTCGGGGAGGAGGTGCGATGATGAGGCGGTTCATGATCCCCGCGGCCATCGTGGCGGCGCTCCTGGTGGGCGCCGTGGCCGGCATGTTCGTGGCGGCGCCGCCGGCGACCCCGCCTGCGCCTCGAGGCCTCGCGGGCACTGCTGCGGACGACGGCGAGGGCGAACCGGCGAAGGCGCCGGTCTACACCTGCGCCATGCACCCCCAGATCCGGCTGCCGGAGCCCGGGCAGTGCCCCATCTGCGGCATGGACCTGATCCTCGCGTCCGCCGAGGCCGCCGCCCAGCCGAGCGCGGAGGTGTCGCTCAGCCCGGAGGCCCAGGCCCTGGCGCGCATCCAGACCGCGTCGGTCGAGCGCCGTCCGGCCAGCGTCGACCTGCGCCTGACCGGGCGCATCGCCCTGGACGAGACGCGCGTCGCCACCATCACCGCGTGGCTGGGCGGGCGCATCGAGCGCATGTTCGTCGACGCCACCGGGACCCGGGTGGAGAAGGGCGACCACCTCTTCGAGCTCTACAGCCCCGAGCTCTACGTGGCGCAGCAGGACTACGTGGAGGCGGCGCGCCTGGCCCGGCGCATGGAGCCGCTGGGCGGTGAGGCCGCCGAGGGCGCGAAGCTGGCGGCCGAGGCGGCGCGCCAGAAGCTGCGGCTGTGGGGTCTGCGCGAGTGGCAGATCCGCCAGGTGGCCTCGGACCGGAAGCCGCGCCGCACGGTCACAATCTACGCGCCCATCGGCGGCACCGTGACCGCGAAGAGCGCGCTGCAGGGCGAGTACGTCGAGACCGGGAGCCCCATCTACACGATCGCCGACCTGTCGCGCGTGTGGGTCATCCTCGACGCGCACGAGTCCGAGCTGCGGTGGCTGCGATACGGCCAGGAGGTCGCCATCGAGGCGGAGGCCGCGCCGGGGCCGTCCATCTCCGGCACCGTGAGCTTCATCTCGCCGACCCTGGATCCCCGGACCCGCACCGTCCCGGTGCGCGTGGCCGTGGACAACCCCGGCGAGGCCCTGAAGCCCGGCATGTTCGTGCGCGGGCGGGTGTCGGCCTCGGTGGGCGGCGGCGGCGCGTCGGCGGTGTCGGGGCTGGCGGGCAAGTGGATCTCGCCGATGCACCCCGAGGTCGTCGCCGACGCGCCCGGGCGCTGCGAGGTGTGCGGGATGCCGCTGGTGCCGGCCGAGGAGCACTGGCTGGTCGGCCCGCAGCTCCGCGCCGAGGCGGGCGGGGTGCTGCCGTTGGTGATCCCCGCCACCGCGCCGCTTTGGACCGGCAAGCGGACGGTGGTCTTCGTCGAGGTGCCCGACCGGGAACGCCCCACCTACGCGCTGCGCGAGGTCGAGTTGGGGCCGCGGGTCGCCGACGGGGTGGTGGTGCGCTCGGGTCTCGTCGAGGGCGAGCGCGTGGTGCGGGAGGGCGCCTTCAAGCTGGACAGCGCACTGCAGATCCGCGGCGACACCTCGATGATGACGCTGGACTCGCAGGCGGAGGCGCACGAGCACGGGCACGCGGCGCCGGCGGCCCAGGCGCCGCCCCCTGGCGGCGAGGCGACGCCTGCGTTCACGGCGGCGCTGGACGCCACGGTGTCCCGCGTGGCGCGCCTGACCGCGGCGCTGGCGGCGGACGACCTCGAGGCGGCGCGCGGGCTGGTCGGACCCCTCGGGGAGGCGACCACCGAGCTCGCCGCGGTGGCGCCAGGACCGCTGGACCCCGCGCTGCTCGCGGCCGCCGAGGCGCTGCGCGGGAGCACCGACCTCACCGGCCAGCGCGCTGCGCTCGGGCGCTTCATGGACGGCCTCGAGCCGCTGCTGCGGACCTGGGGAGCCGGGCTGAGCCGCCCCTGGGAGATGGTGCGCTGTCCGATGGCGCGCGAAGGCGCCGGCGCGCTCTGGCTCCAGGCGCCGGGCGCGGTGGCCAACCCGTACTACGGCCCCGCCATGCTGCGCTGCGGCGACGTCGAGCTGCGAGGTGAGGGCGCCGGAGAGACGCCATGAAGCGCCTCTTCGAGACCCTGCTCGAGACGCGGCTGGTGGCCGTGCTGCTGGTGCTGGTGCTCACGCTGGGCGGGCTGGCCTCGGCGCCCTTCGGCTGGGACCTGGGCCCGCTGCCGAGCCTGCCCGTGCCGGTGGACGCCATCCCCGACTACGGCGAGGCCCAGCAGATCGTCTACACGCCGTGGCCCGGCCGCAGCCCCACCGACGTCGAGGACCAGCTCACCTACCCGCTGACCGTGGCGCTGCTGGGCGTCCCGGGCGTGCGCACGGTGCGCGGCACCTCGATGTTCGGCGCCTCCATGGTGCAGGTGCTGCTGGAGGACGACGTCGACTTCTACTGGGGGCGCTCGCGGGTGCTGGAGAAGCTGACCAGCCTGCCCGATGGCCTGCTGCCACCCGGGGTGAGCCCGGCGCTGGGGCCTGACGCGACGGCGCTCGGCCAGATCTTCTGGTACACGCTGGAGGGGCGCGATCCCGACGGGAAGGCGGCGGGCGGGTTCTCCCTGGCGGAGCTGCGGGCGCTGCAGGACTTCCACGTGGCGCCGGCGCTGGCCAGCGCGCCCGGCATCGCCGAGGTGGCCAGCGTCGGGGGCTACGTCCAGGAGTACCAGATCGACCTGGATCCGGCGGCGCTGGAGGCCTACGGCGTGCGGCTGGACGAGGTGATCGCCGCGGTCCAGCGCTCGAACCGCGACGTGGGCGCGCGCACCATCGAGGTCAACCGTGTCGAGTACGTCGTGCGCGGCCTCGGGAAGCTCGGCGACACCGAGGACCTCGCCGACGTCGCCGTGCGGGCGCGCGACGGCGTGGCGCTGCGGCTGCGCGACCTGGGCGTGGTCCACCGCGGGCCGGCGCTCAGGCGCGGTGTGCTCGACAAGGACGGCGCCGAGGCCGTCGGCGGGGTGGCCGTCGCGCGCTACGGGGGCAGCCCCATCGAGGCGCTCGAGGGCCTGCGCGAGCGCATCGCCGAGGTGGCGCCGTCCTTGCCCGAGCGCGTCCTCCCCGACGGCACCCGCTCCAGGGTGACCATCGTCCCCTTCTACGACCGCACCGAGCTCATCGGCGAGACCCTGGACACCCTCGATCAGGCGCTGACCGACGAGGTGCTGGTGACCATCCTGGTCATCCTGGTGCTGCTGATGGACCTGCGCGCGTCGCTGCTGGTCGCGAGCCTGCTGCCCCTGGCGGTCTTGTTCACCTTCCTGGCCATGCGCAGCTTCGGCATCGACGCCAACCTCCTCTCGCTCTCGGGCATCGCCATCGCCATCGGCACCATGGTCGACATGGGCATCGTGGTCACCGAGAACATCGGCCAGCACCTCGCCCGCGCCCCCGACGACGAGCCGCGGCGCGTCACCGTCGCCCGGGCGACCGCCGAGGTGGCCGGCGCCGTCGTCACCGCCGTCGGCACCACCGTGCTCAGCTTCCTGCCGGTCTTCGCGCTGCAGGCCGCCGAGGGGCGCCTCTTCCACCCGCTGGCCTGGACGAAGACCTTCGCGCTGGTCGCCTCCCTCATCGTCGCCCTCTTCGTGCTCCCCGTGGCCGCCACCGCGCTGTGGCCGCGCCTGCCCCGGCGCTGGGCGGCCCGCGGCTCCATCCCCCGCCTGCCCGCGCCCCTGCGCCTCGCCGCCCTGGCGCTGCTGGCCCTGGTCGTCGCCTGGCTGCTTGCCCGTCACTGGATGCCGCTCGGTCTCGGCGCCAGCGAGCTGGCAAACACCGCCTTCGTGGTGCTGCTGCTCGGCGGCCTGCTCGGCGGCCTGGCGCTCTTCCAGTGGGGGTATCCCTACCTGCTCGGGGTGGCCCTCCGCCACAAGGCGGCCTTCCTCTGCCTGCCCGCGCTGCTGGTCTTCGCCGGCCTCACCGCCTGGCTGGGCGCGCCGACCACCCTCGGCTGGCTGCCCGACCGGCTCACCGCGGGCGCCCGCGCGCGCATGCCGGGCCTCGAGGGCGAGTTCATGCCGCACCTCGACGAGGGCAGCTTCCTCTACATGCCGTCCGCCATGCCGCACGCCTCCATCGGGGCCGTCCACGAGGCCATGGCCGCCGTGGACCGCGCCATCGCCTCGCTGCCCGAAGTCGAGCACGCGGTGGGCAAGCTCGGCCGCGTCGAGTCGGCGCTGGACCCCGCGCCCACCTCCATGATCGAGACCATCGTCACGCTGCGTCCGGAGTGGGGCACGGGCGAAGGCGGCGAGCGCGTGCGGAACTGGCGGCCGGAGATCCGCAGCTCGCGCGACGTGTGGGACGCCATCGTCGCGGTCGCCCGCACGCCGGAGCTGACCTCCGCGCCGAAGCTCCAGCCCATCGAGACCCGCATCGTGATGCTCCAGACCGGCATGCGCGGCGCGATGGGGGTCAAGGTGCGCGGCCCCGATCTCGCGAGCCTGGACACCTTCGCCCGGGGCCTCGAGCAGCTCCTGTCGACGCTGCCGGAGATCGCCGCCGGCTCGGTGGTCGCCGACCGCGTCGTGGGCACCCCCTACCTGGAGATCCAGCCCGACCGGGTGGCGCTGGGCCGCTACGGGCTGCACATCGACGACCTCCAGCAGGTCATCGAGGTGGCCATCGGCGGCAAGCCGCTCACCCGCACCATCGAGGGGCGCGAGGGCTACCCGGTGCGCATCCGCTACCCCGCGGAGCTGCGCTCGAGCCCCGACGAGATCGCCGCCATCCGCATCCCGACGCCCTCCGGCGCGCAGGTCCCGCTAGGTGAGGTCGCGCACATCGCGTTCACCCGCGGGCCGCAGATGGTGCGCAGCGAGGACACCTTCAAGGCGGCCTACGTGACCTTCGGCGCCGCCCCGGGGCAGGCGGAGACCACCGTGGTCGAGGCCGCCCGCGCCGCCATCCGGGACGCCACCGCCAGCGGGCGCCTCCCGACCCCCGAGGGCGTCACCTGGCGCCTGGCCGGCACCTGGGAGGCCAAGGCGCGCAGCGACCAGCGCCTGGCGATCATCATCCCCCTGGCCCTGGTGCTCATCTACGTGCTGCTGCACCTGCAGTTCCGCTCGACCGCCACCACCCTGATGGTGTTCTCGGGCGTCGCCGTGGCGCTCTCCGGCGGCTTCCTGGCGCTCTGGGCCTGGGGGCAGCCGTGGTTCCTCGACTTCTCGGTCTTCGGCCACGACATGCGCGAGGTGTTCCAGGCGCGCCCCACCAACATCTCGGTGGCGGTCTGGGTGGGCTTCATCGCACTGGTGGGCATCGCCACCGACGACGGCGTGCTGATGGCCACCTACCTGGACCAGCGCTTCCGCGACCGGCCGCCCCGCTCGCGCGAGCAGATCACCGAGGCCGTCCTGGACGCCGGCCGCCGCCGCATCCGCCCCTGCCTGATGACCACCGCCACCACGGTGCTGGCGCTCTTGCCCGTGCTGACCAACCACGGCCGTGGCTCGGACGTGATGATCCCGATGGCCATCCCCGCCTTCGGTGGCATGGCCTGCGAGCTCCTAACGCTCTTCGTGGTGCCGGTGCTATATGCGGGATGGCACGGGCTGCTGCTGCGTAGGGACTCCGCCTGGCCGCATGATGATTCCCCCGGTGCCCCCGCGCCCCTCACCCCCCAGACGGAGGTCTGACCGATGAAGCTCTCGACCGCCTTGCTGACGACCCTGACCCTGGCCACCCTGCTGCTGGCGGCGCCGCTGGCCTGCGGCGCCAAGGACGCCCCGCCCGCCGCCGCCGCGGCCGCCGAGACCGAGCCCAAGGTCCCGCCGAATCCGGTGACCGATGGCTACGAGGCCACCCGGGCCGCGCTGGCGGCCGACGACCTCGCGCGCGCGAAGCAGGCCGCCGCCGGGCTGGCGAAGGCGGCCGGCGCCGAGGCGATGCGCGAGGGCGTCAAGGGCAAGGAGCTCATCGACACCGTGTCGACGCAGGCCACGCGGCTGGCGGCGGCCGACGACATCGCCGCCGCGCGCCTGGCCTTCGGCGAGGCGTCCAAGGCCTTCATCGGCTGGGTGGTGGCCGAGCCCTCGGTGGGCGAGGGGCTGCACGCCTTCATGTGCCCGATGGCCAAGGGCTACAAGAAGTGGGTGGAGCAGGGCACCAAGATGGCCAACCCCTACATGGGCAAGTCGATGCTCGAGTGCGGCGCCGCGACCGAGATGACCCCGTGACCACCGACGGCGCGCACGGCGGCCACGGCGGGTGCTGCGGCCACGGCGCCGCCTCGGTGACCGCGCCGCCGAGGGCCGAGAAGGACCCGGTGTGCGGGATGACGCCCAAGGCGGACACCCCCCACCGGGTCGAGCACGGCGGGGTGAGCTACCCCTTCTGCTGTGCGGGCTGCGCGACGAAGTTCGCCGCCGACCCCGGCCGCTACCTGGCTCCGGCGGAGGCTCCGGAGCGTGCCGCCCCTGCGGCGCCGCCCGGCACGATGTGGGTGTGCCCGATGGACCCCGAGGTGCGGGAGCCCGCCCCGGGGAGCTGCCCCAAGTGCGGCATGGCGCTGGAGCCCGAGACGCCGACGGCCGAGGCCCCGGACGACACCGAGCTGCGCGACATGACGCGGCGCTTCTGGCTGGGCGCGGCCTTCACGCTGCCGCTCCTGCTGGTGGCGATGGGCGACATGCTGCCGGGGCAGCCGGTGAGCCGGGTCCTGCCGGGGGGCATGCGGCCCTGGCTGGAGCTGGTCCTGGCCGTGCCGGTGGTGTTCTACGCGGGCTGGCCGCTGCTGGTGCGCGCGGTGCGCTCGGTGCGGACGTGGAACCTCAACATGTTCACCCTCATCGGCATCGGCGTCGCCGTCGCCTTCGTGTCGAGCGTGGTGTCGGTGCTGGCCCCGGGGCTCATCCCGGAGGCCTTCACGAACCACGGCGAGGCGCCGCTCTACTTCGAGTCGGCGGCGGTCATCGTCACCCTGGTGCTGCTGGGCCAGGTGCTGGAGCTGCGCGCCCGACAGCGCACTGGCGACGCCCTGCGCGCGCTGCTGGAGCTGGCGCCGAAGACGGCGCGGCGCCTCGGCCACGAGGGCGTCGAGGAGGACGTGCCGCTCGACCGGGTCGCGGTGGGCGACCGGCTGCGGGTGCGTCCGGGCGAGCGGGTGCCCGTGGACGGCGTCATCGTGGCCGGGCGCAGCCAGGTGGACACGGCGATGGTGACCGGGGAGCCGGTCCCGGTGGCCGTGGAGGCCGGCGACGAGGTCATCGGTGGCACCGTCAACGGCACCGGCGGCTTCGTCATGGAGGCGGCACGGGTCGGGTCGGAGACGCTGCTCGCACGCATCGTCGCGCTGGTCGCCAAGGCCCAGCGGAGCCGGGCGCCGGTGCAGGCCCTGGCCGACCGCGTCGCCGGGTGGTTCGTGCCGGCCGTGGTGCTGGCGGCCATCGTCGCGTTCGGCGCCTGGATGCTCTTCGGCCCCGAGCCGCGCTTCGGGCACGCGCTGCTCAGCGCCATCTCGGTGCTCATCGTCGCGTGCCCGTGCGCGCTGGGGCTGGCGACGCCCGTGTCGATCACGGTGGCGATGGGCCGCGCGGCGCGCGAGGGCGTGCTCTTCCGCGACGCGCGCTCGATCGAGGTGCTGCGCGGCGTGAACACGCTGGTCGTCGACAAGACGGGGACGCTCACCGAGGGGCGGCCACGGGTGGTGAGCGTGGAGGCCGCCGAGGGCTTCGAGGCCGATGAGGTGCTCGCGCTGGCGGCGTCCCTGGAGCGGGCCAGCGAGCATCCGCTGGCCGCGGCCGTGGTGGCCGGGGCGGAAGAGCGCGGGCTGTCGGCGCGCGACGCGGTCGAGGGCTTCGCGTCGACGACGGGGCAGGGCGTGGCGGGCGTGGTCGGCGGGCGGGCGGTGCGCGTCGGCAGCCGGGCGCACCTGGAGGCCGCCGGGGTGGAGGTGGGCGCGCTCTCCGAGGCGGCCGAGGGGCTGCGGCGAGAGGGGCACACCGCGTTCCGGGTGTCGGTCGACGGGCGCACCGCCGGCCTCATCGCGGTGGCCGACCCGATCAAGGCCAGCACCCGCGACACGATCCGCGCGCTGCACGAGCAGGGGCTGCGGATCGTGATGGTCACCGGCGATGTCGAGGCGACGGCGCGTGCGGTGGCGCAGGCGCTGGGCATCGATGAGGTGCACGCCGGGGTGCGCCCCGAGGGCAAGAGCGACATCGTCGAGCGGCTCCAGCGGGAGGGCCGCGTGGTGGCGGTCGCGGGCGACGGGGTCAACGACGCGCCCGCCCTGGCGCGCGCCGACGTCGGCATCGCCATGGGCACCGGCACCGACGTGGCCATGGAGTCGGCGGGGGTCACGCTGGTCGGCGGCGATCTGGCAGGCATCCTGCGGGCCAGGCGCGTGTCGGCGCTGACCATGCGCAACATCCGGCAGAACCTCTTCTTCGCCTTCATCTACAACGGGCTGGGCGTGCCCATCGCGGCCGGCGCCCTGTACCCGCTGCTGGGCTGGCTGCTCTCGCCGATGCTGGCGGCGGCGGCCATGAGCCTGAGCTCGGTCTCGGTCATCGGCAACGCGCTGCGCCTGCGCGGCGCGCAGACCTCGAAGGGGCCGGTGGCTTGAGAAATCCGCGCGGACTCCTACCCTGGACGGGTTCGCGACCCATCCTGAACCCCCCAACCCACCCAGGACACGTCATGCGTCATCGATCCATCGTCGCCGGGCTCGCGCTGCTCGCGCTGGTGAGCCTCAGCGCCGCTTGCGGGAGCGTCACCCGCGGAGCCATCCGAAACGACACGGCGCAGCCGGTCACCGTCATGCTCCAGTCGCCCGACGGGAAGAAGGAGGTACGCTTCGAGAAGGTGCCGCCCCAGTCGACCAGCGCCTTCGAGAAGCTCCCCTTCAAGAGCGCCCTGGCGGACATCGTCGTGCAGATCCTCGAGGGGCAGGCCAAGGGCGGAAACGTCGACCTGGTGAAGGTCAACGACAACGTGGTCGTGGTCTCGCCCGACGCGCCTCCGACCGTGGACTCCAAGGAGAACCCGGACAACAAGTTCTGGTAGGGGGCGGCCGGGCGGCCGTCACAACCAGAGCAGGAAGGCCTCCAGGGCGCGGCGCTGGTCGGCGGGCACGGTGGGGGTCTCTCCCGGCTGCCCGCCGTGCACCGAGGTCGTGCCCGGCCGAAGCCGCGCCAGCACCTCGCTCAGCGACGCAGCCGAGCCGTTGGAGAAGAAGGGCCCGGGGCGCCCCAGGTCCACCAGCGGGGCCACACGGTTGCCCTGGGGGTGGAAGCTGGGCTCGATGCCCGCGCGCGACCACACCGGCGCCGCGAAGGCGAGGCCGCGCGCCTGGAGCCAGTCCAGGGCCCGGTCGGGTGGCAGGCGTAGCCCGCCTCGCATGTCGGGGGTCAGGGCGTGGCACGAGGCGCACTGGTCGGCGAAGAGCTCGAAGCCGCGGCGCACCAACGCCGAGGGGGTCGGGTCGCCCACCCGCAGCGGGCCCGGCGTGCGCGGCAGGGTGGCCACGAAGGTGAGCAGGGCCTCTCGGACGCGCCCGGGCGAGAGCGTCAGCGGCTTGCCGCCCGGCACGAGCAGGCGCAGCGGCTGCTCCCACCAGGCGCCGCCGTGGCGGGGGCCCTGCCAGAAGCGGTCGTCGAGGCCGCGGACCAGCCCCTCGACGGCCTGGGCGAGGGAGTCGGCGCCCCCGGTGGTGAAGATGGGCGCTACCGCGCCGATGCCGCCCAGGGGGCGGGTGAGCTCGTGGCGCCGCTCGAGGAAGCCCGGCTGCATGCGGTGGTCGCTGCCGGTGTCCCAGTGGCAGGTGTTGCAGGTGATGGCGTCGGCGGTCGGGCTGCGCCAGAGGCCCGCGCGATGGAAGAGGCGCGCGCCCAGCGCGGCGAGGTCGTCGGGATCGGGCGGCGGGGCCAGGGCGAGGCGCGAGAGCACGCCGCGGTCGGGGTGCAGCAGCAGCAGGGTCGCGTCGAGGCGGTGGGCGACCAGCACGGCGTCGCCGCAGGGGGCGAGGCCCACCGGCGCCGGGCCGGTCGCGAAGGTGGTGATGGTGGGCGGCGTGGTCGATGGGTCGACGAAGGCGACGGCGTCGCTGCCGGTGGCGGCGATGGCCAGCAGGCGGCCGGTGGAGACGACGCGCGTGGCGTCCACCAGCCCGTGGGCGCCCAGGTCGACGCTGAGCACCGGGCGGGCGTCGCCGGCCACGAGCGAGGAGGGGCGGAGGGACACCAGTGTGCTGCGCAGGTGACGCAGCGGTCCATCGGCGCGGCGCGGGGGGCCTGGTTCCGGGCCGACGAGCCAGAGCAGGTCGAGGGTCTGGTCGTAGACGCCGTCGCGCGCCGGGGCTGCGCGCGGAGCGGGGATGGGGGCCGAGGCGGGGAGCCCGTCCGGCTGGAGCGGGCAGAGGGCCAGGCGCGGCGAGGGCCCCGAGAGCAGGGCGAGCGCGCGATCGGCGACGGGGATGATGCGGTAGACGCCGGGCGGCGTGGGTGTGGTGGCGACGAGGGCGCCCGAGGCGTCGAGGGTGAGGAGCAGGTCGCGGACGCCGTCGACGACGTGGATGAGGCCGCGGGCGGGATCCAGGGCGAGGTCGCGGAAGCCGCCGCGTCGGGGCAGGGCGGCTCGGAAGGCGGGGGCGTCGGGGGCAACGACGCCGCCCGGGACCAGCGGGCCGGCGCAGAAGAGCGCCGCGGGGAGGCGGCCGCTGCCGGCGACGCATCGGGTGGCGGGGGCTGGCGCCGTCCAGGTGCCGAGGCCCTCCAGGGAGTCACCGGCGACGCGCGCCCGGGCCTGCTCGGTCGACGAGCGCGACCAGACGCGGATCGAAGCGCCGTCGACGGCGACCCCGTCGGCGGCGAAGGGCGCCGAGGCGCGCGGCGCGTACGCGAGCGCCTCGGGAGCGAGCCGTGCCTCCATCGCCAGGAGCCGCTCGCGGTGCAGCTCCGGCGCCGTCTGCGGGTCGAGGGCCGCGCATCCGGACCACGCCAGCGCCGCCCAGAGCAGCCGGGCAACCCGCGCGCCGCCGGCGGGCCATGACCGTTTGGGTGCCGCCACGCGCGCCACCATAACACCTCGGCGACCGGCCGCGCTCGGGTGGCCGCGCCGGCGGAATCGCGCTATCACGCCGAAGGCGCGCCACCCCGAATCGGAGACGAGCCCCACCGTGATCCGCATCGACGGCCTGCGAGTGACCTACGGCTCGCTCTGCGCAGTGGACTCGCTGACCCTCGACGTCCCGCGCGGGGCGCTCTTCGGGCTGCTCGGGCCCAACGGCGCGGGCAAGACCACGACCATCCGCTGCATCGCCGGGCTGGTCGTGCCATCGGCCGGCTCGGTCACGGTCGGCGGGGTCGACGCCGTCGCCCACCCCGCCGAGGTGCGCCGGCGCATCGGGGTGGTCCCCCAGCAGCTCGCGCTGTACGACGAGCTCACCGTGCTCCAGAACCTGCGCGTGCTCGGGGGCGTGCTGGGCCTCAGCGGCGCGCGTCTGGCCGACCGGGTCGAGTGGGCGCTCGAGCTGGCCCAGCTCCGCCCGCGGGTCGAGGCGCGGGTCGAGACGCTGTCGGGCGGGATGAAGCGGCGACTGAACCTCGCCTCCTCGCTGCTGCACGGTCCGGAGTGCGTCATCTGCGACGAGCCGACCACGGGCGTCGACCCCCAGAGCCGGCTGCACATCTTCGACACCATCCGGCGCCTGCGCGCGGAGGGGAGCACCGTCGTCTACACCACCCACTACATGGAGGAGGTGGAGGCCCTCTGCGACCGGGTGGCGATCATCGACCACGGTCGGCTGGTGACCGCCGGCACGCTGCGGGAGCTGCTGGCCGGCTCGGGGACCCCGCTCCGCCACTCGGTGACCCTGCGTGCGGGGGCCTCCGGGGCCGACCTGGCCGGCGCCCTGAGCGCCGCGGGCCTGGACGTGGACGCCGTGGTGCCGACGCCCCGGAGCCTGGAGGACATCTTCCTCGAGCGCACCGGCCACTCGCTCAGGGACGAGGCGTGAAGCCGCTCGGCTGGTTGATCGCGAAGGACCTCCTGCGCTTTCGCGCCGATGGTCGAGGGGCGCTGGCCACCGTGCTCACGCCGGTGGTGCTGGCCGCGTTGCTGGGCACCCTCTTCAACCCGCCGGACCTCGCCAACACCGTCCGGCTCGCGGTGATCGACCGCGACGGCAGCGCGGGGAGCCGCGCCCTGGTGGAGGCCGTGCGCGCCGACCCGAACCTCGAGGTGGTGCCCGCCACCGAGGAGGAGGCGCTGGCCGACGTCGCCCGCGGGAGACTGCCCCTGGCCATCATCCTGCCGCCGGGCAGCGGCGCGGCCCTGACCCCGAGCGCCTTCCTCGGCGCTGGAGGCGGCCCGGCGCGCGCCGAGCTGGTCTTCGACCCCTCGCGCAAGACCGAGGCCGACCTGGTCGAGGGGCTGGTGACGCGCATCGTGTTCGAGCAGACCATGTCCCGGATCACCGACCCCGGAAGCCTCCGCGCGCTCCTGACGCAGGCCCGCGCGCTCATCTCGAGCTCGCCGCCCGACCCCGACGACGCCGCCTGGCTGGACGTGATCGACCGCGCGCTCCGGCTGATGCCGCCGCCCTCCGACGGCCCGCCCGGCGCGGGCAGCACAGGCCTCGCCATCAGCCCGCCGCTCACGTTCCACCGCCGCGCTGCCGTCGTCGACAGCCCGCTCGGCGGCTACAACAGCTACGCCCACACCTTCGCCGGCATGCTCTGCATGTTCCTGCTCTTCGTCGCCGCCGACGCCGCCAAGGAGCTGGTGGCCGAGCGCCGCAGCGGCCTGCAGACCCGCCTGCGCCTCTCGGCGGTCTCCCGCGGCCAGATCCTCGCCGCCCGCGCGCTGAGCGTGGCGGCGATCGCGCTGGTCATCAGCCTCGCGGTCTACGCCGTGGGCTTCGCGGCCTTCGGGATCCGGGTGCTGGGCTCGTGGTGGGGCTTCGCCGCCGTCCTGTGCGCCCAGGCGCTCTTCGTCGGCGCCTTCTCCATCTTCCTCGCCGGGGTCGGGCGCACCGAGCGCACCATCGCCAGCCTCGGCACTTTCGCGATCCTCGTGATGTCGTTTCTGGGTGGCTCCATGCTCCCGGCCTTCCTGATGCCCCCCTGGCTCCGCGCCCTGGGCCACGCCATGCCCACCGCCTGGGCCACCGATGGGCTCGCGGCGATGACGTGGCGCGGCATGGATCTCGCCGAAGGCCTCGTTCCTGCCACTATCCTGATGGGCTACGCATTGTTGTGCGCTGCGGTGGGTTCGCGGGTGTTTCGTTGGGATTGAGCTTCTCGAGCCCCCACGCCGCTCGCGCACTGCGCGTCCCGTCCCGCAGAAGATGACCACGGGACATCCTGGCGCTACGATGGTCGCGCCCGTGCCCACGGCAGAACGACGCGGGAGACGTCCCGAGGAGTCCACGGTGAGCAGACGTCGTACAGCCTGCCCAGACTCCACGGGGCTTCGGAGGCGCCCTCACCGGGCAGCCGGGCCGCCGACAGGTCGGGCACCGGCACCCATGAGCGGCGCGGCTCAGGCCGCCGGCGGGCTCCGTCGCCGCGGAGCGCGTCGGGCGCCCGCCGGGTGGCCGCGATGACCTTCGACGAAGCGCTGCGCGTGCTCGGAGTGCGGCGAACCGGTGGTCCACAAGCCGCACAGGAGGCATATCGCAAGCTCTTGCTGCGCTGCGGCCCGGGCGTACCCGAGGAGGTCCGCGAGCAGCTCGAGGAGGCCTGGCAGCTGCTGCGCCAGCCGGGGGCCTGGCCGACCTCCGCCTTCGACGAGGTGGTGGCCGAGCCGTCGACCGAGCCGCGCCCGCGCCCTCGCGGCGGCGAGCGCAAGCGCCCGGTCACCGACTTCCTGCGCGCCCGCCTCGACGCGCGCAAGCGCCTGGCCCAGGCCTCCCTCGGGTCGGCCCCGTCGAAGGCCAGCACCGCGCCGCCGCCTCCCTCCGAGGACACGCGCGTGCTCGACCTCCTCGACGCGGCCGCCGACGAGTCCACCGCCCTCGACGTCGAGGCGCTCCTGGATGCCCTGGACAAGGGGACGGTCGACGCCGCGATGCCCCAGCTCCGCGCCATGCTGGCCGCAGGGGACAGCAAGGCCCTGGGCGCGCTGACCGCCGGCCTGCTCGGGCTGATGTGCGAGACGCCCGAGCGCGAGTGGTTCGAGCCGCGCACCTTGCTGCGCCTGGTGTTGCGCTTGCACGGCGCGGTCCGCACCGACCCCGACGCCCTGGAGGCCGCCACGCGGATCCACACCGCCCTGGAGCGCTACAAGCGTTCGTCGGCCAACCGCCGCGTGGCCTACGACATCCAGACCTCGGCGCGGTGGCGCTGGGCCAGCGAGCTGGCGGCGCTGGGCCCCGAGTTCCCGGCGGAGGCGCGGGGGCTCATCGCAGACGCCACCAACGCCGGCGGCGCCCACGAGGCCCGCGCTCCCCTGGAGGCGTGGATGCGCAAGCATCGCGCCGCCGGAGTGGCCGCCGCGGCCAAGCTGCGCCTCGTCTGTCCGTCGCTGGCCGAGCTCTACGCCGACTTCCTGCCGCGCGCTGACGGCGCGCCCAGCCCGGCCTCGACGCAGCAGAGCGCGGCGCGCGCCACGCCCTGGCGGTCGCGGGTCACCGTGCGCAGCGCGCTGACCCGCGTGCCCCGCTGGCTGGTGGGGCTGGTCCTCGCCATAGCCCTCGGGGCGCTGCTGATGCCGCGTCTGCTGACCCGCCATGACCTGGACAACCCGCTGACCGCCGACATGGCCTTCGCCCGCCAGCGGCTCTGCGACACCTTCGGCGAGGGGACCTCGGGCTGCACCTGGGCCGCCGTGGTCGCCACCGGCCTCGAACGCACCGACTGCGCGGTGCTGTCGCGGGCGCTGCCTCGCCTGAAGGCGGATCTTCGCCAGCTCGAGCTGTCCTCCGGCGCGCGCCAGACCGCCGCGGCCTCGGCGCCCGACGACCAGAGCGCGGCGGCGCTGGTCGGCCGCCTGGAGGCGCTCTTCGTCGCGTCGTGCCCGGGGCCCTGACCCGGCCCTCGGGACGCGGGCGCTCCCTCCGGCGTCAGGGGGCCGGCGCGCCCCAGGTCGACGGCTCCGGCCCCAGGACCACGCGCAGCGTGCCGCCGCGGACCAGCTCGGCGTGGGAGATGTGGGGCACGTCCAGCGGTTGGCCGCGCCAGGTCACGGACTGCACATAGCGGTCTTCGGGGTGTTCGCGAGGCGCCTCGATGATCAGGGGCTCGCCCGGGTACCAGCCCGGGTGCAGGTGCACGGTGGCGCGCTCGACCAGCGGCGCCCCGAGCTGCCACGTGGGGTCGCCGGGGGCGAGCGGGTAGAGCCCCAGCGCGGCGAGCACGTACCACGCCGACATGGAGCCGGCGTCGTCGTTGCCCGGGAGGCCCCCCGGGTCGTCACCGTAGGAGTCGGCGAGCACGCGGCGTACCCGGTCCTGGGTGCGCCAGGGAGCGCCGGCGAAGTTGTAGAGCCACGGGATGTGGAAGCTCGGCTGGTTCGACGGGTCGTAGTGCCCGCCGTCGAAGAAGGCGTCGAGGCGGGCGATGAAGGCGTCGTCGCCTCCGACCAGCGCGATGAGGCCGGGGACGTCGTGGGGCACGAAGAACGAGTAGATCCACGACGAGGCCTCGGCGAAGTAGTTGGAGTCGCGGTTGTCCGCCGCGTCGAAGGGCTCCACCCACGAGCCGTCGGCGCGCCGCCCCTGCATGAAGCCGTGCTCCGGGTTCCACTGCTGGTGGTAGTTCATGGCGCGGCCGTCGAAGCGTGCGCGCGTCGGCTCGTCGCCCATGGACTCGGCGAAGCGGGCGGTCACCCAGTCGTCGTAGGCGTACTCCAAGGTCATCGACGCCGCCTGGCTGGGGTCGCACTCGGCCGGGACGAAGCCCCCCTCGACGTAGGCGGGGATGGTGCCGAGGTTGAAGTAGCCGCACAGGCCCCCCTGGCCGGGGTTGGCGTTGTCGTCCATCCCGGACTTCACCATCGCCTCGAGCGCCAGCGCGCCGTCGAAGTCGCGGAGCCCCTTTTCCCAGGCGTCCACCAGGATGGGGATGGCGTGGTTGCCGATCATCACCCGCGAGTACCCGGTCGCGCTCCAGGTGCACTTGGGCAACCAACCGCCTTGTTGGTAGCGCAGCAGGATGGAGCGGGCCACCGGACCGCGCGTCTCCGGTTCGATGAGCGTGGCCAGGGGGTGGCTGGTGCGGAAGGTGTCCCACATGCACCAGTCGTCGGTGAAGAAGTGGAAGCCCGCGTCGCGGAACACCTCCGAGGTGCCGCCAGCGCCGCTCTGGAACGCGCCGTCGGCCTCGGTGGCGTCGGTCGGCTGGATCATCGAGTGATAGAGGGCCGTGTAGAAGATGCGGCGCACACGGTCTGGAGCCTCGATCTGCACGCGGTTGAGCATGCTGTTCCACTCGGCGCGTGCGGCCGTGCGCACCGCGTGGAAGTCGCGCCCGTCCAGGTCGGTGCTGAGATTGAGCCGCGCGTGCTCCACGTCGATGAGCGAGATGCCCACGCGCAGCTCGATCACCTCGGCCGCCGCCGTGGTCCACTCGGCGAAGGCGACGAGGTTGCGCCCCTCGGCGCTGGGGCTCGCCTCGGGCAGCGGCCCGGACGGTGACGCGAAGCCGCTGCGCTCGAAGGCGCGCGACGCCTCGACGCGGAAGTAGACACGCATCGCGCCGGTGGTGCCCGGGTCATCGGCAAGGGTGAGGCCCAGCAGCGGGTGCACCTGGTAGTCGGCGTAACCCTCGAAGGCCGCGTCGCCCGCGCGCTCCACGTGGCCTCCCTGGGAGGCGCCGTTGGAGTGGCCCAGGTCCATCACCACCCGCGCCGCGTCGGACGCCGGGAAGGTGTAGCGGTGGATGGCCGCCCGCCGCGCCGCGGTCAGCTCGACCCGGATGGCCGTGTCGTCGAGGGTCACGGCGTAGTAGCCGGGCTCGACGGTCTCGGTGTCGTGTCTGAAGCTCGAGCGATAGCCGGTGGGGCTGAGGTCGCGAACCCCCAGGGTTGGCATCAGCAGGAGCTGGCTGTAGCCGTACCCGGAGCCCCCCGGGCCCTCGAGGTTGGTGTGGGTGAAGCCCTGGATGGCGTCGGCGCTCCACTCGTACGAGTCGATGCTCCCGGCTCCGTTGACGGTGTGCGGGTTGGGGCGGATCAGCCCGTGGGGCAGCAGGGGGCCGGGGATGGCGTTGCCCCCGCCGCGGGTACCGATGCGGGGGTCGACCAGCGAGACCAGATCCACCTCGTCGATGACCAGCGGCGGGCGCCCGAGGTCGCCGTCGGCGGCGTCCACGCTGGCGGCGTCGGCGTCGCTCGAGACGTCGCCGCCCACGGCGTCGGGGCCGGCGTCGGCGTCGGGGCTCGTCGAGGGCATCCCGTCGCCTCCACAGCTCGCCAGCCACGCCAGCATCGCAGCGCACACGGGGCTGCAGGTCCGGTGATTCCATCGCATCGGCTTGTCCCCCCGTCGGCGGTCGGCGCGGAGGATACGCGGGCGCCGGGGTGGCGTCACGTCGAAGGGTGGTTGCCCGGTGGCGCCGCACGCGCTACACCCGAGCCGTCGCGGCGCGCGGTGGGCGGTGCCGCAGCGCAGTGGGCGTTCCGAGATGGACCGTGCAGGCACAGAGCGACCCGACGCGCTGCGAGCCGAGCCGGGCAGCGCCGGCCGGCCACGCCGGGCACGCCGCGCGCTCGCGCCCGCGTTGCTCCTCGGCCTGGCCGTGGTCTCCGGGTGCCCGAGCGTCGCACGCTTCAACACCGCTCGGCCGCTCGAGAAGGGGCGCGTGGAGCTGACGGTGGCCCCCGCGCTCTCCGGTCCGTCCGACGGCTACGAGGTCGAGAGCTCGGGCGAGCCCTACTCGGGGTCGGCCCGTGGGATCAACTGGATACCCAGCGTGGACATCGAGGCGCGGTACGGCATGACCTCCCGGCTGGACGGCGCGGTCACGCTTCGCAACATGGCCACCGCGCTCGGAGTGGACCTGAAGCTCGGGCTGGCCTCCGGCCGCGCCGGCGCCGTCTCGCTCGACCCCGGCGTCCAGGCAGGCCTGGACGGAGGGTTCTTGAGCTTCGACGTGCCCTTGCTGGTCGACTTCTCGGCCAGCCGCGCGGTGACGCTCGCCTTCGCGCTCCAGTACACGGGCTTGTGGATCGTCGACGGAGGCCTGGAACACCTGGTCGGGGGCAGCTTCGGCGTCGAGATCGTGGTCACCGAGTTCTTGCGCGTGCAGCCCTACGTCAGCATCTTCGTCTGGCTGGACCCGCCCGACCCGGAGTACACCGGGCGCTTCTTCTCCGGCGGGATGGCCTTCAAGCTGCCGCTCTGATCACGAGGCCAGCGCCGTCACGCGACGTCGGCGGCTCGGAGCGCGGCGGCCAGCACCGCCGGGTCATGGGTGTGCACCGGCTTCCGCCTTCCCAGGGGCCAGGCGGGGCGCCCCGGGTTCTCGCGTCGTTCGGAGACCGTAGCGAGCAGGGCCATGCGCGCTCCCACGCTCAGCTCGGCGTCCAGTAGCACCAGGAATCGGTAGGGCGCATCCGCCGGGGTGGTGCGGTCCTCCCGGCTGGCGACGACCCGCGCCTCGAAGCGCGGAAGCACCGAGTGCTCGCCCGGCGCGAAGGGGAACACGGCCAGCATGGCGCCGGTCGCGTACGCGACGCTGGAGTCGACCAGCAATCGCGCGCCCTCGACGCGCAACAACCGGCCGGCGTCGAGCGCCTCATCGCGGCGCAACAGCAGCTTCAGGTGAGGGTGTGCAGGCGGTCGTGCGTCCACGGCGTGGGCCTCCGGCGTCGTTCGGGCGGGATGGCGACGAGTGTCGGCCCAAACGGGGAGGGCGCAAGAAACGCGAACGCCACCGGCGCGACCCCGTCCGAGGGGCCACACCGATGGCGTTTCGAGAGCAGAGCAGACGTCCGGCACCGGCCAGGGGGCCGGTCCCGGCAGTCATCGCTCGTCAGTTCGCGCAGTCGACGGGGAAGGTGTCAGAGCACTCCGTGCAGATGTCGTCGCAGCAGTCGCCGGCCGCGAAGCACTCGGAGTCGCAGTTGCACTCCCCGATGTCCTTGAATCCCCCACAGAGCCCCGCGCACGAGGTCGAGGTGAGGTCGCCGCAGGTCCCGATGTCCGTGAGACACTCCAACGGGGCCGCGCAGGTCCCGCAGTCACCACCGCAACCGTCGCTGCCGCAGGTCTTGCCCGAGCACTGGGGCACGCAGACCTCGCACGTCTGGGACGCGTTGCAGATCTCGCCCTCACCGGTGCACTCGCCGCAGCTCCCGCCGCAGCCGTCGCCGCCGCAGGTCTTGCCTTCGCAGTCCGGCACGCACTCGCCGCAGCCGTCGGGGAACGGGTCGGGGAAGGTGTCCGCGCACTCGGTGCAGATGTCCGGGCAGCAGTCGCCGAAGCCGAAGCAGCTACCGTCGCAGTAGCACGGGCCCGGCTGCTCCGCGTCGGACCCGCAGGATCCGGCGCAGGTCGGCACGGTGCAGACGCCGCCGATCGTGGTGCCGTCAAAGACGCACACCGCGTCGTTGGCGCACTGACCGCAAGAGCCGCCGCAGCCGTCGCCGCCGCAATCGAAGCCATCGCAATCCGGCACGCAAGCCTCGCACACGCCGCCCGCGCCGCAGACGTCGCCGGAGTCGCAGTAGCCGCAGACACCGCCGCATCCGTCGTCGCCGCACGTCTTGCCGTCGCAGCTCGGGGTGCAGGCGGTGCACTCGTTGGGCGCGGGGTTCGGCAGCCCGCAGGTCAGCGGGAAGGTGCCCGAAGGATCGGCCCCCACGTAGTCATCCGAGCACTCGTAGTAGCCGGCGTCGGCATTCCAGCCGCAGGAGTTGGTCTCGCACGCGCCGACCTGGAGCTGGTCGCTCTCGAACCAGTAGACCTTGCCGTCGGACCCACAGCAGCCGGTCAGGCCATGCGCCTCGCCGCAGCCGAGCGGCTGGACGTTGCCGGCGACCGTCACGCAGACCTCGAACTCGTTGCACTCCTGGCCCTCACCACAAGCGCACGCGTTGCCACAGCCGTCGTCACCGCAGTGGCCGGCGGTGCAGCTGGGCACGCAGACCGTGTCGGGCGTGGTGTCCGGGGTGGTGTCGGCCACGGCGTCGGGCGTGGTGTCCGGGGTGGTGTCGGCCACGGCGTCGGGCGTGGTGTCCGGCGTGACGTCGGTGACGGTGTCGGGCGTGGTGTCCGCCACGGTGTCCGGGGTGGTGTCGGGGACCGTATCCGGGGTGGTGTCGGCGACGGTGTCCGGGGTGACATCGGCGACGGTGTCCGGAGTGGTGTCCGGGGTGACGTCGGCGACGGTGTCCGGAGTGGTGTCGGCGACGGTGTCCGGAGTGGCATCCGGAGTGGCGTCCGGGGTGGTGTCGGCGACGGTGTCCGGAGTGGCGTCGGTGACGGCGTCCGGGATGGCGTCGGGCGTGGTGTCGGCGACAGCGTCCGAGACCGTGTCGGGCGTGGCGTCGGTGACCGTGTCGGGCAGGACCGTGTCGGGGAGGACGGTGTCCGGGGTGGTGTCGGCGACCGTATCGGGGACGGTGTCTGCCTGCACGTCGCCGCTGGAGTCGCCGGTCGTGTCGGAGATGACATCGGCGCCGTTGTTCTTGCCGCCGTCGTCACATGCTGCGTGCAGCAGCACACACAGACCCAAGACCATCAAGCTGTGTCGTTTCACTGTTTCCTCTCTATTCTTCGGGCGCGGAGGGCACCAGCCCTCCCAGTGCGGGTCGTCTGAGCGGCAACGGATGCCGATGTGGGAAGCTCGCCATTGTGCCGGTTCGAGCGCAGATTGCAAGTCAAGTGTGCTGAGGCGCTGTCCCGGATGTGCAGCGCTCACCGAAGCGGGGGCGTCGCGGGCCTCATGTCCGGGTCCGTGGGAGAGCCCATGACGGGCACTCTCGCGTCGGGATCGGCCCCTGGCGGCCAGGGCGCCGGGAGCAGCGCCAGCGCCCGGTCGGGCGGGAGCTTCCGCTCACCGACCCTGTATACGGACAAGGTCAGCGGCGCGGGTGCGCGGACGCGCTCGTACGCGGTGAGGAAGGGGGGCTCGTCGACGGTGATCGCCTCCAGCGGCTCCAGCACGAAGGCCTCGTGCATCGCCGCGCACTGCGGGTTGATGGCCTCGCCCGGGCCGAGGGCGAGGTGGCAGAACAGGCCCTCGACGTAGATGGCTGCCGGCGCGGGGCCCTCCAGGTGCAGACGCGCCAACGCCTGAGCGACGGGGACGCTTGCGTCGCGAGGCTGCCGGTTCGCGGTCAACGCGCTCATCCCGGCCCGAGGCGAGAGGTCCCGGAAGCGTCGGCGGTTGTCCGGCAGGACGACGCGCGTGTCCGCCCCCACCCACGCAGGTTCGCGACGACCGAGATCGACCAGCCACTCGAGCTCGCGCTGCCAATCCATCGGGAGCGCCTTCACGGCCGGCCACCAGAGCAGGCACCCGAGCGCCGCCAGACCCGCGGCGCCGGCGACGGCCCAGCGACGCCCTGCCGGCCCGGGCAGCCTGCGGAGCAGGTCATCGAGGCCGAGGGTCGCGAGACCCAGGGCCGCCGGGAGCGCCGCCATGTGATAGCGCCCCCAGGGCCAGACCGTGATGGAGGGCGCCATGCGGGCATAGAGGGCCAGATATCCCACCAGCAGGAGCGCGAGCGCCACGACCGCACCGCGCGCTCGCCGCCGCCAGCCGCCGAACAGCCCCCAGAGGGCGAGCGGCCACAGCCACGCCGGCGTGTTGGCGAGGTCGAAGAACGCGTTGCCCTGGGAGGGGATCAGCAGCGCGCGGGCCAGCCGCCCCACCGGGAGGAGGTCGCGCGCTCCGACCCGCTCGGCCGTCGGGTCGAAGTAGCCCGCGCTCGGGTCCGTGAGGACGGCCCGGGCGATGGGCCACAGCAACCAGAGCGCCAGGAACACAGGGACGAGGTAGCGCGGCCGCGTGAGCTGGCGGCGCACGCCGGGACCGTGGGTCAGCGCGAGCACCGCCAGCGGCAGCACGCAGAGCGCCGCCTCCGGGCGCGTGGTCACGGCGGCCGCCGCGCAGGCGACCGCCGCCGCGAAGGTGCGCGCCCGCCCGTTGCGCGCGGCGAGCGCGGTCAGCCCCAGGGCCAGCGTGGTCCACAGCACGAAGGCGACGTGGGTGGACTCGCTGGCGGAGAAGCGGATGTGCTGCGGCCAGAACGTCAGCAGGGCCGCGGCGACGAGGCCGGTGCGTCGCGCGCCGGTGAGTCCGACCCCCAGGACGTAGGCCGCCAGCACCGTGAGGGTGCCGAAGACCAGGTTGCCGGCGAACCACGCGTCATACGGGTTCGGAGGGAGCAGGGGAGCGAGGGCCGCGGTCATGAGCGCGCTGCCCTGCGGATACGCGGTGATGGGCATCCGCCACTGGATGGCCTCGGTCAACGCGTACACGTTCGGGAGAGGGTAGGCCTCCCTGAGGAAGGTGGGGCCGGCCAGCACGCGGAGCGCGGCCGCCGCGACCGTGAGGCCCAGCAGCCACGCCAGCGTGCTCGCCGCGCCCGCCCGGTCGAGGCCGAGGTCGCGCCACAGTCCGCGCCCGTCCGCCAGGAGCGAGAGCAGCGCGAGCCCGAGGATGACGGCGAGGCCGAGCTGGTTCGCCGGGAAGGGCCGTGGCTCCTCGCCCTGGTCGCTGCTCGCCGCCGCGTCCTCCGGAGCCGTCCCGGCGGGCGGCGGCGGAGGGGGAGCAGCGGCGGTGGCGCGGTAGAAGCCGCCGGGATCGTTGCGGGTGACCGCCTGAGCCAGGCGCTCCAAGGCCTCGCCGGCGTCCGGTGAGCCCGAGAGCGTCAGGCCGAACGACGCCGAGCGTCGCTCCGCGTCGGGCGCGCAGGCCAGTGCACGCAAGCGCAGCACCCCGGCGAGCTCGCCGGCGGGGCCCTCGACGGTGGCGTCCACGGCATCACCCCGGGTGGCGATCGCCCGGAAGATCAGCCCGGTGTCATCGATCGGCTCGCCGGCGACGTAGGGGGCGAAGAGGCCGCGGAGCTCGCGGTCACGGCCCGGCTCGATGATCGGCTGGCGCTCCGCCGGCGCGGCGCACGGGACCGGCTCGGGAGCGTGCCAGGGCGGCGCAAGCGCCGCCGCCGCCCGACCCGACCACGGTGGCCCGAGCAAGGACCCGAGCGCCAGCAGCAGGACGGGGCCCCGGTGTCGGGCCCATCGGCGCCGAGCTGGCGCGCGCTTGTCGGCTTTCATCTCAGGGAGCATATGCGAAGCACGGGCGGCGCGCGCGATTCCCGTCCCGGCGCGCGCCACGGGGTCCTTGCCCTGCCATTGCCACGCCGCGCGCGCTGCCGGTACCCTCCGGTCACCCGAGGAGAACCCATGATCCGAAAGATCACTCGAATCCTTGTCCCCATCGATGGCTCGGAGAGTTCCGTGCACTCGGCCCAGTGGGCCGTCTCGCTGGCGGAGAGCACCGGGGCCGCGGTGACGCTGCTCTACGTGTTCCCCATGACCGAGGCGCAGCAGGTCTCGCTCGAGGATCTCACCGACGAGGAGCGGGAGCGCTGGGAGGGCGAGATCTCCACCGAGTCGATGGATCGCGTCATCGCCGAGCTGCCCGACGTGGAGGTCCCCATCCACCGGGCGGTCGCGCTGGGCGAGCCTCCGGCGGAGGTCGTCCGGTACGCCCGCAAGGACCGCTCCGATCTGATCGTGATGGGCAGCCGCGGGACCTCGGCGTTCACCGGGACGCTCATCGGGAGCCTCAGCATCGAGGTGCTCCACGCGACCGACATCCCGGTGACCATCATCCATTGAGGCGGCCAGCGCCCGCGCCGCAGGATCGCGTCGGCGGTCGCCGGGTGAATTGCCCCTGCGGGACGATTGGACTAAGGAGTTCCTGCAGCGCAGCGTCCGGCCTCCGGCGTGCCCGAGCCTCGCGCCATGGCGCGAAGCGGCGGCCGGTGGTCCGGCGTCGCAGGACGAGCCGAGACCGCAGGTGCGGGACTCGTACCCTCTCGCGTTGCTCCACCGGACCGGCCTCGTGAGGAGCCGGCCACGACCCCCTCGGAGACCCTGATGTCGAGCGAAGCCACCGTCAGCGACGACAAGATCGTGGTGTTCCACTACACCCTGACGAATGACGCCGGAGAGGTGCTCGACACGTCGCGCGACGGCGAGCCGATGCCCTACCTCCACGGCCACGACAACATCGTGAGCGGCTTGGAGCGGGGCCTGCTCGGCCGCGGCGTCGGTGACGCCCTCACCGTCGTCGTGCCGCCCGAGGAGGGCTACGGCGTGGCGAGCGGCGCCGGCCCGCAGCCGGTCCCGCGCTCCGCGTTCCCCGAGGGGATGGCCGTCGAGCCGGGGATGCACTTCGGCGCCGAGGGGCCCGACGGTGAGACGATGATGCTCTGGGTCACCGAGGTCGGAGACGACGAGGTGTGGGTCGACACCGACCACCCGCTCGCCGGCGTCACCCTGACCTTCGAGGTGGAGATCGTCGCGATCCGTGACGCGACGCCGGACGAGCTCACCCACGGGCACCCCCACGGCCCCGACGGCCACCACGGTCACTGATGCTCCGGGGGCGGAGCGTGGTGGTGCGCTGATGCGTGCATCCCTGGTCACTCGCCGCGTGGCCGTCGTGGCCTGCTTCGCGGCCGGCCTCGCTTCGGGGGGCGCGCTCCGGGCCCTCCGCGCAGAGCGGGGAGCCCTGGCTGCCGCCGAACGCAACGCCCGGGACGCGATCGAGGCCCGCCTCGACGCGGGCAGCGCCCTGTCCCGCCTCGACGACGACACCGCCGCGCTGAGGGCGTTGCTCAGCCCCTGGTCGCAGCTCGCGGACAGCGCGGAGACAGCCCCGCTGCGCGCTCGGGCGGTCCGCGAGCTGGCGGCTGCGACCAGCGGCGCCGAGGTGCGCGACTCCCAGGGCAGCCACCTGGGTCCCGTCACGTCCATCGCGGTGCTGCCCACCGCGGGAGCGATCGCGACCGCGTCGAAGGACCGCACGGTGCGGCTCTGGCGCGCGGACGGCCGCGCACTGGGGCGCCTGAGCGGGTTCTCGGCGCCCGTGGAGGCCCTGCGCTTCGCCGCGGCAGCCCCGCGCCTCGTCACCGCGGACGCGCAGGGTCAGGTCGCCGTCTGGGAGATCCCCTCCGGGGAGGCGGTCGCCGTGTTCGACGCGCCGCGCAGCAGCCTGCTCTCCGACGTGGCGATGATGCCGCGCGGCGACGGCGTCCTGATGGCAGCGGGACGTGCGGTGTGGCTCCGGCCCATCGGCGGCGAACGCACGACGCTGGTCTACCAGGGCAACGCCCGCGCGGTCAGCCTGGACGTCGACTCCCAGGGACGGCGGATAGCGTCGGGCCACGAAGACGGGACGGTCATCGTGTGGCGCGCCGAGGATCTCCAGGTGCGGGTGCTGAGCACCGCGAGCGGGGCAGCGCCCGAGAGTCCCCCCGTCGCGCTGCGATTCCGCCCGGGCACCGAGCGGCAGCTCGTGGCGCTGACGGCCGCGGGCGGGCTGCGCGTGTGGGACATCGAGGGGGAGGAGTGGCCCATCGAGGCGCGTGAGCTCGACGCCCAGAGCCTGGGCAGCCTGTCGTTCTCCGAGGACGGATCGATCGGCGCCGCGCTGGGCGACGGCGAGGTGCTTCGCCTGCCCCTCGGTGGGTTGCCGGCCCTCCGTTTCGGCCTGCGAGGCCCCAGGACCACCGCCCTCGGCTTCGCAGCCCCCAACATGCTGGTCGTCGGGGGCAGCGACGGCAGCGTGCGCTTCACCCCGCTCGAGCTCGGGCCTGGCGAGCTGCTCGGCCGCCGACCGGCTCCGGTGCTGACAGGTGCTGTCGATTCCCGCACGGGGCAGATCCACGTGCTCGACGACAGCGGCGGCCTCGCCGTGCTGCCGAAGGGGCCCGCCTGGACGACGCCGTGGATCGACGACGAACCCGTGCGCCCCACCGTCGCGGTCGCCAGCCGCGACGGGATGCTGGCCGCAGCGGGGACCCAGGTGCTGGCGGTCAGCCCAGGCGCCCAGCCCGAGTCCCCCTGGACGGCGACGCCGCTGTGCGAGGCGGACGCCGCGGTCCTGTCGCTGGCCGAGGGCCCCACCGGCCGCACGATCTTCGGGTCCGCGTCGGGTGTCGTGGGCGCGTGCGCGGCGGACAGCACCAAGGTGCTGAGCCGGCTCGACGCCGAGCAGCCCATCGCGCTGGCTGCCTCGGCGAGCCTCATCGCCATCGGCACCGACGCCGGACGCGTCGTCGTGGTCGATCCCGCGGGGAAGCAGCGCTGGGCACGGCCGGAGCGCCCGGATGCGAGCCCGGCCATCACGTCGATCGTCATCATGGACGGCGGCGATGTGATCGCCGGTGCCCGCGATGGCGCGCTCCGTCGGTTCGACGCCCGCGGCGAGCTGGTCGGTGGGTGGCAGCTCCCCGGTTGCGCCCTGGGCACCATCGCGCTCTCCGAGGCCAGCGGCCGCGTGGCAGCGGGCTGTGCTGACGGCTCGGTCCGCTTGGTCCGCTTCGACGTCCCGGGAGTGGAGGTCCTCCGGCTGCAGGTCCACCGCGGCGCCGTCACCTGGTGCAGCCTGGACGCAGCGGGCGAGACGCTCACCAGCGCGGGGGTGGGCGGCTCCGTGGTCCGGGTGCCGCTGCACGAGGGCGACGGCGCGTTCTGGGCCGCGCGTGCGTGTGCCTGGCTGCGCGCCGACCCGGCCCTGGAGCTGGCACCGATCTCCGGCTGCCGGAGCGCGCAGCCCTGACCCGACGCCCCGCTCGCTCCTCCAGGGCGGGTGGCTCGGAGACGCTCCCCCTGCTCGTGGACGACCCTCCCGGACCCGGTGCGGCGACCCGGGAAGCGAGGGACCGGCGGCGTGCAGCAGCCGGTGGCTCGCAGACGATCCCCTACTCATAGCCGACCGTCCCGGACCCGGTGCGGCGACCCGGGAAGCGAGGGACCGGCGGCGTGCAGCCCACCAGCTCCCGGGTGGCGTGCCGCCGCAGTCCGCCATGGCGCGCGGCGGCGTGGAGGACCATCGTCTCGGCCGGGCCCGGAGGCACCCAGGTCAGGAACTGCCGCTCGATCACCGCTTTGCCGCCGCTGGCCCGGGGCGACTCGCGGATGAGGGCGAGCCTGTCCGTCCCCGCGATACGAGCCGCGATGACGCGCGCCGTCTCCGCGTCCCGCGACCTGCGGCGGCCGAGCGGCTCGGCATACTCCAGCCACCAACGAAGGGCCTCGTCGAGTCGGCGCGCCCACGCGGCCTGGTCCGCCTCCTGGTCGGCGAGCGCGCGGCTGACCCGGTCCGCGTCCTCGGCGAGCGCATCGGGCAGCGCACGGATCAGCGCGTCGAAGGCCTCACCGGCGGCCTCCCGCACGCGGCGCGCCACCGAGTCACCCGGCGTCCCGCGGGCGACGCGATCGTGGCGGCCCGCCGTCGCCAGCCCGCGCTGCCAGGCCCCGGCGAGACCCGCGCCGATCCGCGCTTGGGAGAGGCGCGCTTCGAGCGCCGACCGGACCAGGGCCGTCGCCACCTCGTCCCCCCGGTGCAGCAGGGGGCGCAGCGCGGCCGCGACGTCGCCGATGCTGCGCTCCAGCGCGCGCGAGGCGGCCAGGGTGTGGGCCTGGGCGCGGTGCCACGGGCTGGCGCCCATGGGGCCGGCCCCCGCCGCGGCCTCCTCCCCGCCACCCTGCAACAGCATCGCAGAGGTCATCCTCATCCCCGACACGGTCCTGCTCATCGTCCAGCCCTCCGTCACGCCGACGCCGGTGGCAGAGAGCAAGCCTCGTGCCACCCCCCATCGGCCGCCCTCGGGACAGGAGGAGCGGTGGCGGGCGCCTCGGGCTTTGGGTGGAAGCAGGCTAGAATCACACGGCTTCTTCCCCGGAAGCGCTCCCGCCACCCCACCCCGAGCCTCCTGTCGCCCCGGGGTCCGTTGGCCCCGGATCCGGGGACCGGGGGCCCCGGCGCTGGGCACCCCACGCTCGTGGCTCCATGCTTGCGTCGACCACGCTCCGAGGCAGAGACTGCGCGCCGCGAGCAGGGCTCGCGACCCGGCGGACCGCAGTGGCCGCCCGCCCCGTGGACTGGGACACCCCGCGCGCGCCGCTCCGAACGCGAATCGGCGCGCTCCGGACGCGAAGGAGCGCCGTCGATGCCGCTTTCACGCCGTGAGTTCCTCGAGCGCCTGGCCGCGCTGGGAGCGTTGGCCGCCGCGCCCCACCTCGTCGCCTGCGACGACGGTGGCAGCGCGCTGCCTGTCTACACCTACGACGGCGAGCCCGGTCCCGCCGACCTCTTCGTCCACGGCGTCGCCTCGGGCGACCCGCTCCCCGACGGCGTCGTGCTCTGGACCCGCGTCTCGCCAACAGAGCAGGGACCGGTCGACGTGTTCTGGGAGGTCGCCACCGACGCCGGGTTCGCGCACCGGGTGGGCGCCGGCTGGGTCCAGGCGGACGAGCAGGGCGACTACACCGTCAAGCTGGACGCCACCGGGCTCCAGCCCGGCACGGACTACCACTACCGCTTCCAGGCCCTGGGCCGCGTGTCGCGGGTGGGCCGCACCCGCACGGCGCCGGAGGGGCCCACCGAGCGCGTGGGGCTCGCCGTGGTGTCCTGCTCGAACTACGTGCGGGGCTACTTCCACGGCTACCGCAGCATCGCCGCCCGCGACGACGTCGAGATCGTCGTGCATCTGGGCGACTACATCTACGACGGCGGCAGCGACCCCGCCGGCGGCTCGATCCGCCCCCACGAGCCCGATCACTCAACGCGCACGCTGAGCGACTACCGCACCCGCTACGCCCAGTATCGACGCGACCCCGACCTGCAGGCGCTCCACGCTCGACACCCCTTCATCGTGGTCTGGGACGATCACGAGATCGCCAACAACACCTGGAAGGGCGGCATCGAGGGCGACGACGATCCCGACGGGACCTGGCCCGAGCGCCGCGCCGCCGCGATGCAGGCCTGGTTTGAGTGGATCCCGATGCGCGAGCAGCCCGGCGGCCGGATCTTTCGCAGCTTCGCCCTCGGCGACCTGGTGGATCTCGTCATGCTCGACACCCGCAACTGGGGGCGGGATCTCCAGGCCGAGGATCCCAACGGCCCCGAGGTCCGCGACCCCGAGCGCACCATCCTGGGGCAGGACCAGGAGCAGTGGCTCACCGAGACGCTGGTGGCCTCCACCGCGACCTGGCGGCTTCTGGGCCAGCAGGTGCTCGTGGGCCAGTTCAAGGTCTCGGGCGCGCCGCTGTCCGAGGGCGGCGGCAGCGTCCTGAACGCCGACAGTTGGGACGGCTACGCGGCCGCGCGCACGCGCCTCTTCGACCTGCTCGCTTCGGACGCCGTCGCGGACACCGTCGTGCTCAGCGGGGACATCCACATGTCCTTCGCGCTCGAGCTGACCGAGGATCCCAACAACCCCGACGCCTACGACCCGACGACCGGCCGCGGGGCCCTGGCGGTGGAGCTCGTCACCCCCGGCATCACCTCGCCCGGCGGGCCCGAGGGCTCCAACGACGTGGCCCTGCCCATCTTCCTGCCCGAGAACCCCCACATCCAGTGGCTGGACATGGAGCACCGCGGGTACATGAGCCTCGAGGTGACGCGGGCTCGGATCGTCGCGCGCTGGCATCACTTCGAGGACATCGAGCAGCCGGAGACCCCGGAGACCATCGCGGCGGTGTTCGCCGTGGAGCTCGGGACGCCGCACCTGCTCGCGATGGACACCTGATCCGCGCGCGGCCCTCCCGCCGCCGGGCCGTGCCGATGGATTCCACGCGCCAACGCCGCAGGGCCGATGACTGGCGGGAGGCCTCGCTCGGGGTGACGAGCCATCCAGTCAATCACCGGCCCTGCGTACGGTACGGGCGGCGAGCGCCCGTTCACTGGCTCAGTGCTGCATCGACGCGACGATGGCCTCCAGCGCCTCGATCCGCGCGGTGAGCGACTGGATCTCGGCGTCCTTCTGGAGCAGCAGGCCCGCGTTCGTGTCCGCGGTCTGGCTGGCCTCGGCCGCGCGGTCGAAGGCCTCGCCGGCGAGCTGCTCGACGTCGGTGGCCTTGTTGAAGAGGGCGAGCATGGAGTCGGCCAGCGAGCTGTCGCCGACGTGGGTCTGGATGGCGGTCAGCGCGGCCTGCGAGTCGGCGAGCGCCTTGCCGATCGAGGCGCTGTAGTCGGAGATGAGCTGCGCGATGGCCGCCTGGTTGGCCGCGTCGCCAGCGTGCAGCGCCGCGTTGAGGTCGGACTGGACATACTCGAGGCTGGCGGCCAGCGCCTCGCCCGAGGCCAGCGCCTGGGAGGCGGTCTGGGCGGCCGAGCCGGCGGTCGCCTCGATGGCCTGCACGCGGAAGTCGGTGTCGCTGGCGAGCTGCGCCGTGGCCCCCGCCTGCTGCGCGACGTCGGCGACCTGGCCGGCGAGCTGCTCGGTGACGCCGGTGTAGTCCTCGAGGGTGCTCGCCACGGCCTCGAGGGCCGAGTTCTGGGTGGCGATCGCGTCGAGGCCCTTGCCGAGCTCGACCACCGTCAGGTCCAGGTCGTCCTGCATCTGCAGCATGCGGGCGTTGGTCCGGGACTCCAGCTCGGTGAACTTGGCTGCCAGCGCGCTGACCAGGTCCGCCAGCTCGCCCGCCCCGTCACCAGAGAGCGCCTGGAGCTGTGTGCCCAGGGCCTCCACGAGCCCGGCGAGCCCGGTGATGCGCTCGTCGAAGCTCTTGACGAACTCCTTCTGCAGGCCCAGCTCCTCGGCAAGCTGAGCCACGGTGTCGGCGAGACCCTCGCCCACATCGTCGCGCAGCGTGTCGAGGGCCGCCACCTGCTCGGCGAACGCCTGCTTCAGGCTGTCCACGGCCGCCTTCAGGCTCGAGCTCTCACCGACCTTGCCCGTGAGGGCGTCGATGTCGGCGCGTAGCCCGTCGATGTCGATGTCGTCGACCCGGGCGAAGTCGTCGGCCGTGAACCCATCGAGGGTGGAGGCGTCGGTCGCCGTGCGGGCGTGGGCGGCGTAGGGCGCGGTGGTCATCGCGATGCGCGGCGACATCTCGCGGTCGCCGTCGACGGCGATCCCCAGCCACAGGCCGTCGACCTCGCCGAACACGTCGAGGTCCAGCGGCGCGTCGCCGTCACCGAGCTGCAGCGCGAAGCGGCCGTCGTCGGCCGACACGAGGCGCGTCTCGGTGAAGATCTGGCCCTCGGTGCCCATCGGCGACGCGTAGAGCGTGAAGGTCACCTCGACGTCGCCGTCGATGGGGGCGCCCGACGCGGTGGTCAGGACACCTTGCAAGGGGATGCGAGCGGGCGCTTCGGCATGGGCCGCCGAGGCCAGCATGAGGAGCGCGGCGCCGGTCAGACCGGCGTATCGGTGGGTGAGCTTCATCGTGGGTACCTCAGGGTGAGACGTGGGTGGAAGGTGCATTGACGGTGTTCGGTGCCGACGCGGTCGGGCCGATGTGGAGGCGGAAGCGTCCGCTGGCCGAGGTCTCGTCCGACTGCAGCGCGCCGACGGTGACCGACGCGGCGAAGCGGCCGGAGACCGCCTCTCCGCCAGCGAGGACCTCGAAGCCGGACGCGGGCGAGGGCACTTGCGTGGACACCAGCGGGGCGGTGCGGTCGAAGGCGGCCTCGGGCGCGACGGCGGTGTTGCTGTTGCCCGGCGCCGCGGCGTCGCTCTCGGAGGCCGCCCCGTCGGCGCCGCCTCCGCAAGCCGCGGTCAGGGCCAGCGCCACGGCCACGCCGGCCAGGCGGATGCGCACTGACAGTCTCATGGTGTTCCCCCGGTTGGATGTGAACGGTGTGCAGCCCATCCATCGGCCGGCTGGGGGTTCACTTGAGGGGTATTGCGGGCCGCCGCGCGGAAACCCGGGGTGCGCGCGGAGCGTGCGTTCGCGCGGTGATCCCCGGGGTGGCCCGGCGGCGGCGAAGGCCCGTCAGCTCAGGCGGAACGGGAGCGTTTGGACCGCCGAGGCGAGGTCAGCAGGCGGCGCAGCGCCGCCATGCTGCGGCGCAACACGGAGCGCGCGCCCGAGCGGCGCTCGTGCTCTCTCGTCGCCACCTCGAGCTCCGCGAGGAGGGCCATGCCGTCGCGGGGGCGCCGCTGGGGATCGCGGGAGAGACAGCGCTCGACGATGTCGGCGATGGCCTTGGGCAGGTGCGGCTCGTAGGCGCTCACCGCGATGGTCGGGATCGGCGCGTCGGAGCGCAGGTACGCGAGGCAGGCAGCCGCGGTGGGGCGCTCCAGGTCCATGGCCGGCTCGCCGGTGAGCAGCTCGTACATCACCGCGCCCAGCGAGAAGACGTCGGTGCGGAAGCTGGGGGCCGCGCCCGCGGCCTGCTCGGGGGCCATGTACTGAGGGGTCCCGGCGTCGTCCACGCCGACCGAGATGGGCAGGCCCTGCTGGGCGCCCGAGGGTCGCGCCTGTCCGAAGTCGATGAGCTTCGCCTGGAGCTCGCCCTTCGCTGACACGCGGCGCACCAGCACGTTCGCCGGCTTGATGTCGCAGTGGATGATGCGGGCGTCGTGCAGACGGGCGATGGCGCCGACGAGCTGCTCGGCCACGCTGAGCGCCTCGCGCCAGTCCACCGCGTCGCCCGCGCGGAACATGGCGTCCAGCGAGACGCCCTCCACGTACTCCATCGCGACGTAGTACCGGCCGTCCTCGAGGCGCCCCGTGCGGAAGACCCGGACGATGGCGCGGTCGCGAACCGCCTGGGAGAAGCGCGCCTCGCGCCAGAGCGGGTTGATGGCCTGCCCGTCGAGGAGCAGCCGCTGCTCGAGGGGCTCCATGACCTTGAGGGCGACGGTGCGCCCGCCGGCGGCCGACTCGGTCGCGCGATACACGCGGGTCGCCAGGCTGCGCGCGATCTCCGCCTCCACCGCGAAGCCGTCGACGGTCGTCCCCACCAGATCGGAGGAGGTGGGGGGCGGTGGAGGGGGGCTGGTCACGGCACATCCCGTGGCGGGGCGGTGGCCTCACAGCATAGCGCACGCGACGGGGCGATGCGCTACCCACCGAGGTCGTGGCGCGGGTTCCAAGGGGAGGGCGGCCAGCGCAAAGAACCTGGGCCTCGGCCAGCCTCCGCCGGTATGCTCGTGGTGGCTCGGACGCGGAGGGAGGGATGAGACGGCTGACTCGAGTGACGCTGGCGTGGGCGCTGGGTGCGAGCCTCGGTGCTGCGTGTGTGCCGCTCACCCAGGAGGAGGCGAAGGTCGCGGTCGAGGAGGTCAAGCTGGCCACCGAGGCGGGTGAGCTGGTCGGCGCCACGGTCGAGCTTTCCACCGACTTCACCATCGGGGAGGGCATCGAGCGGGCGGCGCAGACGCTGGCCGACTTCGCCGAGAGCCAGGTGCCGTGCTCGACCATCACCGTGTCGTCCGGTCGGGTGAGCGTGGACTTCGGCGAGCTGGGCGATGGCTGCAGGTTCCAGGGGCGCACCTACGCCGGCACGGTGACCTGGACCGTGGAGAGCGCCACGCCCGACGCGATCGTCGTGCGCCACGAGTGGACCGGCTTCCGGAACGAGCGCGCGCAGGTCGACGGCGCGGCGACGGTGACCTGGGATCTGGGGGCGACGACCCGGCAGGTGGTCTACGAGGCGGATTGGATCGTCGACGGGCGCAGCTTCAGCGGCGACGGCGACGTGACCCAGTCGCTGCTCGACCCGGGCGCGGGCATCGCCGGGGGCATCGTCATCGACGGGCGCCGGGGGTGGACCAGCGAGACGGGGCGATGGGACCTGGCGATCGACTCGGTGGGCGTGCGCTGGGAGGATCCGGTCCCCGAGAGCGGCCGCTACCTCTTGACCACCCCCCAGGACAAGACGCTGTCGCTCTCGTTCCGGCGGTCCGACGCCAACACCATCGAGGCGACGGCGCGCAGCGGCGGGCGCACCTTCACCTTCCTCGTCCATCGGCTCGGCTTCGTCACCAGCACCTGAGCCGCAGCCGGGGGCTCCCGCCGCGCGGCAGGCGGCCGCGGCGCTCGAGGCCCCGAGAACACGTCGCTGGCGCGCCGTTCGGACCGAACATCGAGACACCATCCAGGATCCGCGGGAGGAGACATGGCCGTCGATGAGGGTCTCGCCGAGCGACTGCACGTCGCGTTCGAGGAGGTGCCGGGAGCCGAGGTCAAGCGCATGTTCGGCGGCCTCGCCTTCATGGTGCGCGGTCACATGACCGTAGGCGTCGTGGGCGAGGAGCTGATGGTGCGCGTCGGCAGCGAGCGGCACGACGAGGCGCTGGCGCGGCCCTTCGCGCGGCCCATGGACTTCACCGGGCGCCCGATGCGCGGGTTCATCTACGTCGCGCCGGCCGGGTTCTCGGAGGACGCCGCGCTGCAGGAGTGGATCGACCTCGCGCTGGAGTACACGCGCTCCCTGCCGGCCAAGAGCGCCGTCAAGGCGCCGCGCAAGCGCGCGCGGCCTCGGAGCGCCCGCGACTGATCGCCCGTGCCGGCGCCCGCCCGATCAGTTGCAGGGCTGCACCCGGTCGTTCTCCTTGTTCACCGACACGCCGATGAAGCACGCCTTGACGAACACGCCCTTCTTGCCGCAGCCGGGCACCTCGTCGAGCCAGCCCACCTTGCACGAGAACAGGCCGTCGTCGCCGAGGTTCGGGTACTTGAGGGTCTCCTGCTTGTCGCAGTTGTAGTCGTAGGGCGGATAGGTGGTGCCGGGAGTGGGCCGCGGCAGATCGAAGAAGCCGAGCTGCCCGGGGTGTGCCAGGCCGAAGGTGTCGTCGCAGTCGCCGCCCGTGGTCGCCGTGTACTTGCCGGTGTCGCCGCACAGACAGCGCGGAAGAGCGTTCTCGTCGCCGTAGCCGTCGTTGTCGCCGTCCAGGTAGTGCGAGGAGCAGCCGGCCGCGCCGTCGTCGTCCTTGACGCCGTTGCAGTCGTCGTCGAGGCCGTTGCACTCCTCCGGGTTGCTGGGTCCGGTCGAGCAGACGGCGAAGCCTGACTCGCACACCACCAGGTCGTCGAGGCAGAGGTCGGCATCCGGCCCGTCGCAGGTGGTGCCCACCGTCCCGCCGTCGGCCGTCGCGAAGCCCTCGTCGGTCTTGCCGTCGCAGTCGTCGTCGGCGCCGTTGCACGACTCGACGATCGTCGGTCCCGCCTCCACGCACACGGGGTTGGTCCCACCTGAGGCGCACTGCCAGGTCCCCTTGGCGCACATGTCCGCGTCGTTGCCGTCGCACGCCTTGCCGAGCACCGTGTAGCCCTCGTCGGTGTCCCCGTCGCAGTCGTTGTCCACGAGGTCGCAGCGCTCAGCGGCGTTGGTCCACGCGGCGCCCTCGCCGTCGTTGCAGTCGTCGTCCATCTCCGAGGTGTACTGCCCGGCCGGCGCGCACGCGCACGCGGCAGCGCTCTTCAGGCCGTGGCCGTCCGAGTCGGCGTCCTTGAAGTAGGTCTTGCAGCCCTCGGAGAGGTCGCCCGCGGTGCAGGCCGCGCCGACGCCTCCGCAGAGCTGGGCCTTGCAGGCGCAGCCGGTCTTCGTCCCGTCGTAGCTGCCCACGCAGCTCCCCGAGCTGTCACAGGCGGCGCCGACGATGCACATGTCGCCGGTCGAGCAGCTCATCCCGACCGCGATCGACTTCACGCAGCTCCCGTCGACGCAGGCGCCCGTGCTGCACACCGAGTTCAACCCGGAGCAGTCCCGCGCGTCTCCCTTGCACTGCCCGCCATCGCACCGATCCTTGTCGGTGCAGGGGTTTCCGTCGTCGCACTCCCCCTGCAGGTTCACCTCGGTGCATTGCGGCAGCTCCGTCTTGGGGCTGACGTCCGCGCAGCACCGCACGAACGCGAGCGCGGCGTCGGGTGTGCACTGGCGCGGCACGCTGCCCAACCCCGTCGTGGCGCCCGCCTGGGTGAGCGACGAGTTCGTGCCGCAGGCCGTGCTCGACCACACCCGCTCGGTGTCGTAGCTGCACCCCGACTGGAAGGCCTCGTCGTTGGACAGCTCCGTCCAGGTGCACAGCCGCGCCCCGCCCGCCTCGCAGAAGGCCTTGGCCTGCTGCCGGGTCTTCAACCCCGAGCACGCCGGGACCTCGCTCGCCGCGCACACGTCGGGGCTGCCCTGACCCACGGGCCACCCGAGCGCGGCGCAGGTCTTCGCGCTGCCCTTGGTCGGCTGGCACACCGAGGTCATGCACGCCGACTCCGACGCGTCCTTGCACATGTCCATCGACGCCTTGTGCACGCATCCGGACTTGGGCACGCACGAGTCCTCCGTGCACGCGTCGCCGTCGTCACAGTCGCGCGCGGCGCCCGGCACGCACGTCGCGATGCTCCCGCCGACGCCCGCGGTGCACTGATCCCCGACCGTGCAGGCGTCGCCGTCGTCGCAGCTCCCGGTCTTCGGCGCGTGCTGGCACCCGACCGCCGCGTCACACATGTCCACCGTGCACGGCTCGGCGTCGTCGCAGTTGACGGGGGGGCCCCCCTTGCACTTGCCGGCGACGCAGGTGTCCGCGCCCGTGCAGGCGTTGCCGTCGTCACAGGAGCCGGTGAGGTTCTGGTACTCGCAGAACCCCGCCACACACGTCTCGGAGGTGCAGGGATTCCCGTCGTCGCAGTCCCCGCTGTTCACGCAGTCGCAGGCCTCCACCCCGGCACAGATGAAGTCGGCGCACACATCGCCCTCCGTGCAGGGGTCGCCGTCATCGCAGCTCGCGCCGTCGTCCGGCTCTTCGTTGCTGCAGGCCCCGGTCACCGAGTCGCACACGTCGCGCGTGCAGGGATCGCCGTCACTGCAGCTCGACGGCAGCCCACCGCAGGCGCCCGCGTTGCACATGTCGTCCTCGGTGCACGGGTCGCCGTCGTCACACGGCACGCCCGTCAGCGCCTCCACGTCGCAGTTGCCCTCGCCGACGCACACGCCGACGTTGCAGTCGTCGACGTCGGGGCACTGCTTCGGCACCTCGACGCAGGCGCCCTCCTGGCAGCTGGCGCTCTCGACGCACGGGTCGTCGAAGTCGCACGGGCCCGTGGCGGTCGGCGCGTGCACACACTGCCCGGTCGTCATCTCGCAGGAGTCCACCGTGCAGGCGTCGCCGTCGTCGCAGTCCGGCGGCGCGCCGCCCTGGCAGGCCCCGGCCACGCACCGATCGCCCACCGTGCACAGCACGCCGTCGTCGCAGGCGAGGGTGTCGTCGGCGACGTGCAGGCACCCCAGCGCGGAGTCGCACTGGTCCCGGGTGCAGGGGTTGTCGTCGTTGCACGCCTTCAGGTCGAAGGGGTCGCAGGTCACGTCCGCGTCCACGCTGTCGGCGTCCGGCGTGATGTCCTCGTCGGTGTCGAGCAGCTCGACGTCGGCGGCGTCCACGGCGTCCGCATCCACCAGGACATCGTCGGGTGGAAGCTCCGTCCCCTCGTCCGCTGCCGCGTCGCCGTCCGGCCCGGGCGTATCGCCATCGGACACCGCGTCCGGCGGCGTCGTGTCGGGGGTGGCGTCGACCTCGCCGGTGCCGTCGGCGACGTCGGCGTCCCCGGCCACCTCGCTCGAGTCCGCGGTGATGTCGCTCGGGGCGCGGCGCTCGACGCTGATGCACCCGGCCATCGGGCTCGCGCACAGCAAGAGCAGCGCCACGGTGACTGGGAGCATGTTCTGTTCGGGCATCATGCCCGAAGCGTGCCACCACCACGCCGTCGCCTCAAGCCGGGCTGCGTCCTTGCGACCGCGACACGGCGGCGCGCATCATGTCGCCGGTCCGTCCCCCACGAGGAGCCCCATGCCCGCCTCCGCCCGCCCCCGCCTGCGCCCCTCGGAGATCTTCGGCCTCTCGCCGCTGATGCCGGCGCTGCGCCAGTGCTGGACCGGCATCGCCGGCGACGCCCTCGCCCCGCCGACACGCTTCGGCACCTCCTCACTCGCCATCCTCTCGCCCCGCCTCGCTCTCCCGCTCTGGGCGGGGCAGCGGCGCGCCGACCGGCGCGTGGTCGTCAGCCAGCTCCCGAATCGCCAGTCGCCTCCGCCCGACGCGGGCTACAGCGTGCGCGTGACCTTCGCCCGTGACTACCGCGGCCGGCGCCTCACCTACGACTCCCACGTGGGGACCGACTTCGCCGTGCCGCCGGGGACGACGATCGTCGCGGCCGCCGCCGGGGTGGTGCGCGCGGTGCGCACCGACATGCAGCGCGGCGGGTTGAAGGTGTGCGTCGATCACGGCGGCGGCCTCCTGACCATGTCCTGCCATCTCTCTCGGGCGAGCGTCCGGGTGGGTCAGCGGGTCGAGCGCGCCGAGCCGCTCGGGCTCTCCGGCATGTCGGGCCTCGACGGGATCCTCTTCTTTCCGTGGCTGGCGCCGCACCTGCACTTCACCGTGATGCTCGATGGCGAGGCCGTGTGCCCCTTCGCCGCCGAGGGCGAGACCTCGCTATGGCGCGCCGGCAACCAGCCGGTGCCGGCCCCGCGGCAGGGCGCCGAGCAGACGCCGGCCAACCCCTTCGAGCCAGCCCGACTCCGCGACGCCCTGGCCGCGTGCCGCGACCCGGAGCTGCGCTCGCAGCTCGAGCGCATCGACGACCCGGAGCAGCTCGCCGCCGAGCTCTCGATAGCCCGCGTGCTGGGCGGCTTCCGCTTCGAGAGCCTCCCGCCCCTGGTCAGCGCGCCCACGCCGCGCACGCCGCGCCTGGACCTCCCCTTCGCGGCGGCCGACTGGGAGGGCATCGTCTACGCCGACGACGCCGGCTGAGGCCCAGCTACGCCGCCGGCTGGGCCTCAGCTCGCCGCGCGCGCCACGGCGGGCGGCTCGCTCAGCGGCTGCCCGCGCCACTCGTCGAAGGCCGACGCGCGCCTCACGCAGGCGATGGTGCAGCGGTCCTCGCAGCCCTTGCGCGTCTCGAAGCCGGCGCGCAGCTCGGCCTTGCCGTAGCTCAGCAGCTCGAAGCTCGGGTCGTCGCGCCGCTGGCTGCAGTAGGAGACCTTGCCGTACTCGTCGATGTAGAGGTAGCGGGCCCCGGCGCGGCACTTCCACGGCGCCTGGCCCTCGCGGATCATCTGCTCCTCCCACCCCTCGCCGGCCCGGTGGAAGATGCTCTTCTTGCTGCGGCCGCGCATCTCCTCATAGAGCGACGCCAGCTCGTCGCCCGCCAGGCCCGGGTCGAGCTGCCCGTGCTCGTCGTGCATGATCCCGACGGTCATGTAGAAGCCGAGCTTCTCGACCTCGGCGACCAGCTTTCGCGTGTCGTCGGGGCTGCAGGAGCCCATCACGGCGTTGACGTTGACCCCGAACTTCGCGTGCTCCTTCAGCAGCGCCAGCTTGTGTCCGATCTTCGACAGCGACTTCTGCGAGACCTCGTTGGGCTCGAGGTTGTCGATGGAGATCTGGACCAGGGTGAGGCCGGCGTCGTTGAGGCGCTGGATCCACTTGCGGGTCACCGGATAGCCGTTGGTGATGCTGGTGCACACCATGCCGCGCGAGACGGCGTGGGCCACGACCTCGTCGAGCTGCGGGTGCATCAGCGGCTCGCCACCGGTCAGCGTGAGGATCAGCGTCCCCAGCGAGGCCAGATGGTCGATGCGGGCCTTCAGGGTCTCCAGCGGGACCGGCGGCGAGAAGTCGTCGTACTCGTTGCAGTAGCCGCAGCTCAGGTTGCAGCGCCGGATGACCACGAGCTGCGCCAGCATGGGGCGTGTCGGGTCGATGACGGTGCGGACGCCCCGGCGGGCGACCGAGAGGAGGTTGGTCGGGAGCAGCATCGGTGTCTCCGGCGAGGCGCCCCTCGGAGGGGGCGGCTCGTGCTCTCAGGCGGCGGCGGCGGTGGCGGCCTCGGTGCGACCATCGACAGGGGCCAGCTCGTCGAGGGTGCGGAGGGTGGCGCGCTTCTGCCAGACGAGGGCCACCAGGAAGAGGACGTTCATCACGACCAGGCGCAGCCACAGGTAGAGGTCGATGCGGTCGGTCACGGCGAAGAGCGAGAAGAGGTAGCAGTGGGGCGCCAGCGACACCATCGTCCACACGCGCATGGGGCCGTAGTTGTGTCGGCGATAGGTCTCGGCGGTCACGGGCCCGCGCGGCAGGTCGCGCGCGTGGCTGCGGGCCAGCGGGTTGGTCAGGTCGACGATGCGCTCCTGCATCTGCAGGTAGGGGACCAGGATCTTCTCCACGCAGAAGCCGATGATGGGGCCCTGGCGGTGGGCCTCCTCGATGCGCCGGGCGACCTGGACCGAGTCCTCGCCTTCGCCGCCGCGGTCGAGCCGCGTCGCGCGGAGGTAGCCCTCCTTGTAGAAGTCGTAGAGCCAGAGGTGCACCAGCGTGAGGCCCGTCGCGGCCGCGGCCACCAGCACCTGGCTCAGGTCGTGGTTCCGCTGCCACATGTGGAACACGGCGGCGCTCACGGTGACGCCGGCGACGATCATGTCGGCCGAGCCGTCCAGCGCGCGCCCGAACTGGGACTGCTGGTGCTTCGCTCGCGCCAGGATGCCGTCGGCGCCGTCGAGGATCGCCGACGACCAGAGCATCAGCCCGCCCGCGACCATGGCCGCCGGCGTCCCGACGATGAACATGACGCCAGCCATCACGCCCACGACGAGCGAGAGGAAGGTGATCATGTTGGCCGTCATCGGGGTCTTGAAGACCGACCACACGAAGGCGTAGGCCAGCGGGCGATGCACCCACACGTTCACCGGGTCCTCGACCTCGCGCGACTTGGTGAGCTCCGAGAGAGGGGGAAGTCGATAGGGGCCAGGCGTGCCGCGGCCGACCGGCAGGTCGTCCTCGGTCAGCACGCCACGCAGCTTCATCGCCCGATTGACCACAGCTCGTCTCCGTCCGCCGCGGGGGCGCGGCGTCAACCTCGTTCTGTTGCCACCTGGAAGCGGCGCACGCGTGCTCAGCAAGAATCGTGCCCTCACCCGAAGAACACGCGGCCATCAACATGAACGCACATCGGGAGTCCGGCCAGAAACCCGATCACCGCGCCCGGTTGGCGTACGCGTGCTCCAATCCGAGGGCGACCGGTGGAGTGTCCTTACTCCAACCGGCCGACGCCCGGCGCGCGCCACCGCGGCCGTGGGCCCACCCGAGAGGCGCCCGCCGGCCCCGTCAGGGGTTGAGCTGCGTCACCTCGAAGCGGGCACCGCCGCCGCTGGTCGTCAGCGACTTCCCGCCGGTGACCACCGCCTTGTACTTGGCGGTCTGCTCGTAGCGCACCGGGCTAGCGAACTTGCTGGCCAGGGCGCGCTCCACCGCGCTCAGCTTCGCCAGCTCGTCGGTGCGCCTGAACTTGCCCTTGCCCTTCACGGCCAGGACGGCCTTGGTGCTGCCCGACTTCGCCTCGATGACCATGGCTCCCGGCACTTGGTAGCCCTTGTCGGACTTGGTGTCGGGCTGCATGTCGGCGAAGTTCACCGTCACGTCCGTCGAGGTGATGACCACCTTGCCGTTGTGGGCGAAGTACAGCCAGCTCACGGGCTTGGAGCCGTCGGTGGGCTGGAACTGGTAGAAGTAGATCACGTTGCTGCCGTCGATCTTGCGGAGCTGCACCCAGCGCTTGGCCTGCTCGTGCGGCGCCACGTCTCCGTGGGTGTGGATCCCGTAACCGTAGCCGCTGACCGTGGCGGTCTCGCCGCCGATGGTGACGGTGCCGGTGACCTTGGCCCGCGGCATCAGCACGGTCATGTCGTAGTAGGTGCCGTCGGACCACTGGTTGCGCCCGGCGCCCGGGTGCCAGGCCTTCAGCTCGGCCTCGAAGGTGAGATCGAAGGAGTAGCCGTCGCCCTCGGCCTGGATTCGCAGCTTCTCCGGCGTGCCGGTCAGGCTGTGGTCTCCGACGGTGAGGTCCAGCGGTGTGCCCTTGGCCGTGTAGCCGCCCTTCTTGGCGTCGCGCTTGGCCTGCAGCTTCTTCATCCCCTTGCCGCTGATGCGGGACTTGGCCTGGACCTTTCCGTCGCCCATGCCCAGGTTGGAGAGGCGCGCGGACCAGTACACCGCTCGGCCGTCCTCGAGGTAGGCCTCGAGGAGGTACTTCTCGACCGCCGCCTCGCGCGACGTGAGCGCGGGGGCAAGGTGAGCGTCGGTGACCCGCGCGTCGCTGCCGCTGAAGCGCGTGCGCAGCTCGGCGGCCGAGGCGGCGCAGGGCAGGGCGAGCAGCGCTCCGAGCGCGATGAGTACAGTGAGGCGCATGAGCCGGCTCCTTGGTGAGGGGGCGGTGAGGGGCGGATGTCCGAAGTGGGGCGGTGTTACGCCGCGTACGCGAGCGTGGTCAAGCTCCCGGTTGGCCGCGCCGCGTGGGCCTGTTGACGCGCGGGACGCCCATACATTCGCCGCGGCCCCGCCTCAGCGCGGCGGGCGCTTGCGGTCCGCGAACCAGCTCCGGTAGCGCTCCATCTTGCGCCGCTGCTCGGCGGGCGCGTGGGCGCGGCAGGGCGCGCGCTCCTCGGAGCCCTCGGGCGCGCCCCAGCGTATCTCCACGCAGTCATTCGGGTTGTACGCCATCTCCAGCGCCTCCGCGCGCCGCGCCAGCTCGGCCAGGGTCAGCTTCCACGGCGAGCCATCGCTGCGCACGTAGGTCACGCTGTGGGCTCCCAGCGCCCGCGCCAGGTGCTCGCGCAGCGCCGCGACCTCGCGCTCCGCCTCCGGTCCCGGGGTCAGCCCGTAGCGCTCCGGCTTGCGCGCGACCCCGTCGGGGAAGCGAAGCACCGTGTCCATCGCGATGAGCAGGCGCATGTCGCGCGACGGCGTCGAGTAATCCTCCCAGGCCCCCTCGGTCTCGAAGATGGAGTGGCCGTCGGGCATCGGGATGGTCCCGCCGTGGTCGCGCTTGTAGTCCTCGCCGTTCTGGACCGAGTTCACCCGCCGCTGCAGGCTCTCGTCGAGGGCCTCGACCAGCGTGGTCTGCAGCGCGCGCGGGTCGAGCGGCCGCGGGTTGATGAGCGCCTCCACGCGGTCGTAGAAGTCGTCGGCCGTGCCCTCGTACTGCTCCATGCTGAAGGGCGTGAAGCCCCCGACGCCCTCGGCCAGGGCGCGGTTGGGCAGGCTGGCCGGCGGCTCGGCGCCCCGCCAGCGCACCGGGCGGAAGGCCTTGAAGCCGGCGCCCGACGCGGTGGTGTCGGGGTCGAAGAGGAAGGTGCCGCGCCAGAAGCGACGTCGCCCGATGGTGCCGTCGGGCTGCGCGTCGGCGGCCAGCAGCACCCCGTAGCGCTCGGTGCCCTGGGGCACCCAGCGCGCGACGATCATCACGTGGCCATAGGGGTCGGCGTAGATGGTGCCCGGCCGCAGACCCAGCCGCGTCAGCGGGACCGGATAGTAGTCGGTGGCGTCCTGCTCGGGGCCGGTGCGCCCGTGGCCCGAGTGGACGCCGCTGGCCACGCTGCGGCGGACGAAGCGCTCGAAGGCCTCGACGCCGTTGTCGCCGGAGCAGGGCTCGGCGTTCGACGACATCTCGCCGCAGCCGGGGGCCCGGGTCGAGGTCCCGCGCCCGCAGCTCCGGAATGCGAAGGGGAGCCCCATCTTCCACGCGTAGTAGGCGCGCAGGAAGTAGGGGAGGTCGGCGCAGTCGGGCTGGAAGCGCAGGGAGGCCTCCTCGTCGCGGCCGAAGTGGTCGAAGAAGAGGTTGCGCTCCGGGTCGCGGAGCAGCGTCGTCAGGTCGGGCCAGGTCAGGTCCTCGTCCAGCGGGTAGTCGAAGAGCGACTCGACGAAGGCCGAGAAGAGCGCCTCGGTGCGCGGGCCCCAGGCGCGATTTGGGCGCCACACCGGGTCGGCGTCCTCGGGCGCCAGCTCGACGTCCTCGCCGGGCGGCGGGTTGGTGCAGGTGAGGCGCTCCCGCGCCCGCGACACCACCTTGAAGTGGCTGCAGGCCCAGACCTCGCCGCCGTCGCCGAACACGGCCGTCCAGTCGCCGGTCTGCACCTCGGGCAGCGTGGCCACCCAGGTCCACGGCGGGCCGCCCAGACGCCGCAGCGCGGGCCGCAGCGTCTCGCCCCGCGGCGTGGTGAGGGTGAGGCCCACGGGGGCCAGCTCGCGGTAGCTCGAGATCATCAGGCGCAGCGGCTGCCCCGCGTTGGGCGTCAGCGGCGAGAAGCGGATCGAGGTCCGGGGGCCATCGTCGCAGGTGGGTGGCACGGCGCTCGGGGCGGCGTCGCGCAGCTCGGCCGCGCCGACCAGCTCGGGGCCCGGGCTCCCGCCCAGCACGACGACCCGGGTGATGCGCTGGATGAACGCCGTGCGTGAGCTGTCGCGCCCCAGCTCCAGGCCGGTCACGGTGACACCGTCGGTGGTGAAGAGGGTCTCGCCGCCGCCCGGGCAGGGCACCAGGTACTCGGCGAAGCTGTGCAGCGCCATGGGCGCGCCCGCGCTGTCTCTTCCGAGATACAGCATGATGTGCCCGGGCATGTACAGGAGCACGACGCCGCGGCGGGCGGCCGCGTCGATGAGCAGCAGGCGCTCGCGCTCGGACTCGACCCCGGTGAGGTCGATGGAGAAGGTGCCGGAGCGCGCCTGGTCCAGGGAGAAGCGCGGGAGCTCGAGGCCCACGCTCGCGAAGACGCTCATCAGGAAGCGCGAGCAGTCCAGGCCGCCCCCCTCGCCGCCCCAGCCGTAGGGCGTGCCGAGCAGCGCGAAGGCCGCCTCGAGGATGGCGCGGCGGGTGAGCGGGCGCACGGGGCGCTCGAGGGCGCGGCGTGCGGCGGCGGCGTCGAGCGGCGGCGAGAGCGCGGCGTCGCTGGAGATCCAGCCCTGGGTGTAGGGGGTCTGGGCCAGCATGAGGCCGCCGGGCCACCGCGCCAGCACGCGGACGACCTCGCCCGGGTGGACGGTGCTGCAGTTGTTGCGGTCGAAGCGGCGGTCCACCGGAGCGCGGAAGAGGCCGGCGGCGCGGGGCGTGCAGCGGACGGGGACCAGGGCCTGGGCGGTGTGCCACTCCGGGCGCAGCGCGGGCCAGCGGTCGGGAGGGCGCAGCGCGTCGCGCTCGGGGGCGGTCAGGCGCTCGGAAGAGGGCCCCAGGTACTCGCCGGCGTCGACGCGGGCGCCGATGGCGTCCAGCCGCTCGGCGATGCGGGCGCGCAGCGTGGCGTCGTCGACCGGGGCGAGCAGGTCGGTGTGGCCGAGCTCCGTGCGCCCGGTGGCGGCGTTGTGGGCGCGGACGCCGGCCTCGGTGAGCAGCACCTCGTCGAGGGCCGCGTCGCCGAGCAGGGCCTCCCAGGTCTCGAGGCGCAGATGCTCGGGGCGTGTGCCGGGGATGGCCTCGCTCGGGGCGGTGGCCGGGCAGGACGCAGGCTCGGTCCGGGCCGGGGCCTGCGCGGAGCCTTCGCCTGGCAGGTCCCGCACCGGCGCGTCGTGGGCGCAGGCGCAGGCGGCGAGGGCGGCGAGGGCGGCGAGGGCGGCGTGGCGGTGGAGGGGCGGTCGCATCATCACAGTATAGGGGCAACCGCCGGGGGCGGCTGCTTCCTCCCCCGCGCGGGGTGGAGATGCCCGGCGTCGGGCGTCAGGAGCGTGCGGCGCGGACCAGGGCGTCGCGGTGCGCCAGCATGGTGTAGTTGGCGACGCCGATGCCAGCCACCACGGCCCACAGGATGGCCTGCCGGCTGCCGCCGAGGGCGACGAACATGAGCAGGAAGGCCAACACGTCGCGACGCAGCGCGTAAAACGCCACGGCGGCGACGCGCAGTGGCAGCCGGCCGGTCTGGGCGGCGGCGCGCTTCACGCAGGTGTCCAGGAACACGAAGGAGGCGTCGGGGGCGTAGCGGCGCACAAACGCCAGCACCTGCAGCAGCGTCACCACCACGGCGACCACGGTGCCGACCAGCAGCCAGAGATCCTCGGGGGTGATGCCCTGGCGGTACCAGCCGACGCCGAAGGCCACCAGGCAGGCGATGTAGGTGAAGTTGTCCACGCTGGTGTCGATCTTCGCGCCGGCCGGCGACTCGCGGAGCGACACGCGGGCCATCTCGCCGTCCACGCCATCGAACACCGAGGCGAAGTGGAAGAGGAAGCCGCCGACGGCGAGGCCGAGCCAGGTGGGTTGAGCCAGCGACCAGGCGGCGGCGAGGCCGATGGCCAGGCACATCAGGCTGGCGTGGCCGGGGCGGAGGCCCATGCGGGAGAAGAGGTTGCTGAAGAAGCGGCTCACCGGCCGGTTGAGCTTGCGCGAGACCCAGCCGTCGGTGGGCTTCTCGGTGGCGCGCAGCAGCGCGCGGGAGGTGCGTTCGACGCTGGCCGGGGTGGAGACGTCGTGGAGCGCGCCGGGGGGGGCCGCGACGTTGGGGAGCTCGCCAGCGTCGGCGCTGCGCTGGGCGAGGCGAGCGCGCACCCGGTCGGTGGCGCCGAAGAGCACGGAGGTGGCGCCGTCGGCCGAGACCAGGCGCACCGGCTCGGCGGCGGGCGGCAGCGCCTTGAAGAGGGCCACGTTGATGAGCACGTGCTCGGGGACGACGAGCAGGGCCGCGGTCTCGGCGCCGGAGTCGAGGGTGGCGCCGGCGCGGGCCACGACGCGGGCGTTGCGCTCGCGGACGCGCATGCCGAGCACGCGGGGGCCGGTGTCGCCTTCCAGCAGGACGCCGATGGGGGGTGGTGCGCTCAGGGGAGACCTTCGGGTGCAGGCGGCGGGGACTGGAGTTGGGCCTCCCGTCGCGCGGGTGTCAAGAACGGATGAGCGCCAGCGACGCGCGCTCGGTGTAGAGCGCGACGGCCGCGCCGGCGAGGAGCCCCACGGGGACGCCGATGCCGGCGACCCAGCCCGGCGGCAGGGAGAGCGTGGTCTCGAGGACGTAGCGCGTGGCCAGGATGACGACGCCCGCGGCCAGCGGCGCCGGGTAGCCGGCGAAGGTGCCGAGCGTGTAGCGCAGGAGCGAGACGCCGAGCGCGCGGGCGGCGTAGCCGAACTGGAAGAGCACCAGGACGGGGTAGCAGATGCCCCAGACCCAGGCCACGCCCTCCAGGCCGAAGGCGCTGCCCACGACGAAGCCCGCGGGCAGGATCAGCGCGTTCAGCCCGGAGTACACGAAGTTGAGGCGCGCCTTGCCGACGGCGTTGAGGAGCTGGCCGGTCAGGGCGCTCACCGCGCGGACGAGGCCGAAGACGCCGAGGATGCGCACCAGCGGCACCGCGGGCAGCCACTGGTCGTAGCCGACCAGCACGAAGCCGTCGTCGATGAAGACGCAGATGACCAGGACCAGCGGGCCGATGAAGGCCAGGTTGGCCCGGACGATGGTGAAGTAGTAGCGGCGCATCCGGGCCGTGTCGTCCTGCAGGCGCGCGAAGGCGGGGTAGGCGACCTGGTTGATGATGGAGGCGACCGCGTTGATGGGGTCGGCGACCACGCGGTAGGCGATGGTGTAGATGCCGACGGCGTCGGCGCCGAAGATGCGGCCGACGACCAGGTAGTCGGCGTTGGTGTAGAGGTTGTAGAGCAGGCGCGAGCCGGTGGCGTAGAGGCCGAAGCGCACCATGCCGCGGACGGCGTCAGGGAAGGCACGCAGGCGGGGCCACCAGGGGCGGGCGACCTGGGTGAGCAGGAGCTGGCCGACGCGCTGGCCGGCGTCGCCAGCGATGATGGCCCAGGGGCCGAGGCCGGCGAAGGCGAAGGCGACCATCGCGGCGGAGGCGGCGGTGAGCGCGACGTTGTCGATGAGGGCGATTCGGCCGAAGGCCAGGTCGCGCACCAGCAGGTTGCGCGGGATGAGGAAGAGCGAGGACAGGACGATGGCCAGCCCCTGCACGCGCAAGAGCGGCGTCAGGATGGGCTGGTCGTAGAAGCTGGCGACCAGGGGCGCGGCCAGGAACACGGCGAGGTAGATGGCGCCGCTGAGGGCGAAGCCCAGCCAGAACAGCGTGTCCATCTGGTCGCGTGTGGGGTCCTTGGCCTGGACCAGCGCGACGCCCAGGCCCAGCTCGGTGACGGCCTGCAGCATGCCGAAGATGGCGATGACCAGACTGGCGGTGCCGAGCTGCGCTGGCGTGATGACGTCCAGGACGATGAAGAGCCCGACGGCTTGCAGGCCCTTCGCGAAGAGGTTGCCCGCGCCTGCGACCAGGAAGGAGCGCGCGACGCGCCTGGCGAAGGGGGCTTCGCTCATGGGAGCGCCTGGGCGCGCGAGTTGTGGTCGGCCTTCATGGTGGCGTGCTCCGGCCCGCGTCGGGCGCGGCGCGAAGTCGGTAGATCTCCTGGCAGACCCTGGCTAGTAGCCCGCCGATGGGGGGAACACAAGGTGAGGCTTGACCGCGGCGGCGAGGGCCCCGACCATCGCGCGCGGTCGCGAGGCTCGCCCACCGCCGGGCCTCGACCCGCCGGAGGCACGATGTACGCGAGACACGACGAGATGCGGATCCTGCGGATCGTGCTGGCGGTCCTGGTGGCGCTGGCGGTCGGCAGCGGTCTGGCCTTCGGGCGACCGATGACCGCGCTGGTGGTCCTCGGGGCGACCGCGCTCATCGTCACGCTGCAGATCCTCAGTCACATCAGCATCCAGCGCAGCTTCGAGCGCGAGCGCGCCCAGAACCGGGCGCTGCTGCATCTGCACGCGCTGTTGCCGCTGCGCAGCCCGCTGCCGCCGCTCACCGGCTGGGCCGCCACGCCGGAGCTGGCGGTCCAGATCATCGAGGAGGCGCTGGCCCGGCGCCCCGAGGTGGTCGTCGAGGCGGGCAGCGGGGCGTCGACGCTGGTGACCGGCTACTGCCTGGAGAAGCTGGGCGCCGGCCGGGTCGTGAGCCTGGACCACGACGCCGAATACGCGGCCCACACCCAGCGCAGCGTGGGCCGGCACGCGCTGGACGCGTGGTGCACCGTGCAGCACGCGCCGCTCACCCAGTACACGCTGGGGGGCGGCACCTGGAAGTGGTACGACATCAGCAAGCTTCCGGCGGAGCTGCGCATCGACATGCTCTCCATCGACGGGCCGCCCGGTCGCCTGCAGCGCCTGTCCCGCTATCCGGCGCTGCCATTGCTCGCCAGCCGCCTGAATGACGGGGCGATCATCGTGCTCGACGACGCCGCGCGCCCCGACGAGCGCGCGCTGGTCGCCCGCTGGCAGTCCGAGTTCCCCGGCCTCGAGCATCGCTTCATCCCGACGCAGAAGGGGATCTCGGTGCTGCGCTGGCGCGCGCCGGCCGCCGCTCAGGCGGGCTGACCCATCGCCCGCTTGGCGCGCGCCACACCGCGGCGCCGGGCCAGGCTCAGCTTCGAGGTGGCGATGCCGCTGATCTCGCGCGCCAGGTAGCGCCCGGGGTGGCTCACCGCCAGCGACATGTCGGCGATGCAGTACACGCCGCAGCCGGTCTGGCAGTCCTTCGGCGTGTCGTAGCTCTTCAGCAGCTCGGGCGTGACGTCCATGATGTCGACGTCGGTGCGCACCTGGCTGCACAGCCAGAACTTCCCCTCCGCCGAGACGAAGAAGTACTTGTAGCCGGCCACGCAGGACCACTCCGAGTCCTCGCCGCGCAGCATCTTCTTCTGGTAGTCGAGCAGGTTCCAGCTCGTGTGGATCTTGTCGCCGCGCGCCTTGTTGGTGGACTGACGGTCCAGCGCGCCCAGCAGGTCCTGGATGGCCTCGGGGTCGCGGAGCTGCCGGTCGTTGATCAGGTCGTCGTGGATGACGCGCGCCGCCACGTCGATGTCGCGCTCCAGACACGCCGCGATGACCTCGTCGGTCTCGCCGACGCTGTCCTTGAACAGCACGCCCGCCACGTTGAGGCGGATGGGCGAGTGGTCGAACCACGGCACCTTGTGCAGCACGGTCTTCAGCGACTTGCGCGTCGACTTGATCGGCGTCATCCGGTCGACCGAGAACTGCATCGAGGTCAGGCCGGCCTTCTCGAGCCCGCGCAGCAGCTCCTCGGTCAGCTTGAAGGCGTTGGTGGACATGCTGACGCGGATGAAGCCCAGCGAGCGGGCGTAGCGCACCAGCTCGCAGATGTCCGGGTGCAGCAGCGGCTCACCGCCCTGGAAGCCCAGGTGGATGACGCCCAACTCGCGGATCTTCCGCATGTACCGCTTGAGATCCTCGGTGTCCGGGTGCGGCTTCGAGTTGTCGTACTCGTTGCAGTAGTGGCAATCGAGGTTGCACTGATCGGTCACGTAGAGGTGCGCCGACCAGGGCTTGTCGTCGAGGAGGCGTTGCGCGTCCTGCCACGTCTTCATTCGGACCTCAGCAGCTCGGGTACAGAGGAGCGGTTCAATAGGCATCCCCCCCCACAGTGTCAAGGATGCGTCGCCAACCCCAACCCGCCCCCACCATCTCGCCCCCCCAACCCGCCCCACCATCTCGACCCGCCGCCCCCAATGCGCCCGGTTCGAGGCGCCGCCAGGGTCGAGCGAGCGCGCCGTGGCCAAGGAGTGAGCGAGGGCGCGCGGAGGCGGGCTCCAGGCCCGCCGCACAAGCGACCCGAGCGAACGACGCCGGCCACGGCGTGCGTAGCCGACCCTGGCGGTGCCTCGATCGGAATTGCGGTTGGTTGGCGGATGCGCCAGCATCGCGCCGCTGACGCGGTGGGGTGAGGGTGGAGGGAGAGGACACGCTGTTCGGGAAGCTGGCGACCTGGGTCGTGCGCCTCGTGGAACGCCGGCCGTGGGCCATCGTGGCGGTGAGTCTCGCCTTCCTCGTCGGCTCGGTGTGGCTGGCCACCGGGCTGCGGGTCGACGACGACCTGAAGGTGCTGCTGCCGCCCGACGCGGAGTCCATCGCGCGGCTCGAGGCCCTCAAGGCGCGGATGGGCAACCAGAGCGACCTGGTGGTCGTCGTGGAGAGCCCCTCGCGGGAGGCCAACCTGGCCTTCGGCGCCGCCATCGCAGAGCGGCTGGAGGCGCGCGACGACATCCGCTTCGTGGTGTTCCGGCGCGACCGCACCTTCTTCGAGGACAACCTCCTGCTCTACCTGGGGCTCCCCGACCTGCTGGACCTGCGCCAACGGGTCAAGCAGCGCATCCAGGAGGAGGTGCGCAACGAGCTGAGCCTCGGCTTCGACGACGACGAGGACGAGGCGCCAGAGGGTGCGGCCACCGGCAAGGCAGCCGAGACCGACGATCCACTGGACATGGGCGAGGATCAGCTGCGCGAACGCTACGGCATCGACGAGCGGATGCCGGAGTATTTCGAGGCCGAGGAGGGGCGCGTGGTCGTCGTCACCGCGCGACCGACCATCGGCACCACCGACGTCTCCTTCGCGCGCAAGCTGGTCGCGGGCGTCGAGGCGGACATCGCGGCGGCCGGGCCGGCCAGCTTCCACCCCGAGATGAGCGTGCGCCTCGAGGGCGCCTACCCGAACCGCCTCGGGAACATCTCCACCATCGCCGGCGACGCTGCCCGCGGTGGCGCCGCGGCCGCGGTCCTGCTCGTGCTCTGCCTGTGGTTCTACTTCGGCCGCCTGCGCGCCGTGCCCCTGGTGATGATCCCGCTGGTCACCTCCGTGGTCGCGGCGCTGGCCTACGCCGCGTTGCGCTACGGCTTCCTCAACCTCGTCAGCGCCTTCATCTTCGCCGTGCTGCTCGGCATGGGCATCGACTTCGGCATCCACATCCTGGGCCGCTACGAGAACGAGCGGCGCCGCGGCTTCGAGCGCCCCGAGGCCATGCGCATCGCCCTCGGGACCACCGGCGCCTCCACCTCGGCGGGCGCCTTCAGCACCATCGGCGTCTACCTCTGCCTGATGGTGGCGGAGTTCCAGGGCTTCGCCCAGTTCGGCGAGCTGGCAGCCGTCGGCGTCCTGCTGGCGCTGGTCGGGGTCATCGTCGTGTTGCCGGCCGTCACCACCGTGGTCGAGCGCTGGCGCCCGTGGAAGCCGCTGCGCCGCGACCAGGCGCGCGCGGCCGCCACCCCGCCGCCGCGGGTGCGCAGGTTCCGATACCCGGCCAGGACCATGGCCGTCGCCGCCGTGGTCGCCGTCGTGGGCCTCGGGACCGCCGGCTACGCGGCGCTGCACCTGGACCGCGTGGAGTTCGAATACGACTTCAGCAAGCTGGGGCCGGAGAAGGCGCCCGGCGACCAGGACGCCGACAACGAGGCCGCCGCGTGGAAGGACGCGGTGGGCAAGGAGACCACGCTCTCGCCGGTGGTCGCCCTCACCGAGAACCGCGAGCAGACCGAGGCGACCCACCGCCTGCTGGCCGACCTGGCCGCGATGACCGAGGAGCAGGCAGCGCAGATCGAGGCCATCCGCGCGGCGGCGGAGGCCGGGGTGCCCTACCTGCTGCCCTCCGAGGTGGCGGCGCGGGCCGAGCAGGCGGCCGATGGCGGCGAGGCGGGCGCAGCAGCCGGGGCCGAGCGGCAGGACGTCATCGACAGCGACGCCGGCGGCGGGATCGCGCCCGAGGCCCGCTTCGAGGCGCTGGGGCGGTCGGCCGCCGGCGTCGGCGGCCTGAGCCACGAGACCCTCGAGCGGCTGAGCCCGCTGTCAGCCGATCGGATCCGCCTGATGCAGCGCTCGCTGGCCCAGGTCTTCTCGATCTTCAGCTTCGTGCCCGACCGCCAGCAGGACAAGCTCCTCGTCATCCGGGACATCCGCTCCCGCATCGAGCGCAAGCGCGGCGCGCTCTCGAAGGAGACCCAGGATCGCCTCGACGAGACCTTCCACTACCTCGAGGTCGACGAGCCGGTCGGCGTCGAGGACCTGCCCCAGTGGATCACCCAGCAGTTCCGCGACGAGCAGGGGCACGTCGACCGCTTCGTGCTCTTCCGCAACCACGGCTCCAAGGCCGACTACGCCGTCGCCAAGGAGGTCCAGGTCGGCTTCTTCGACCTTCCCACCTCCGCCGGGGTGGTCCCGACCAGCGGCAACGTCTACGTCATGCCCGAGGTCATGGACACGGTGAAGGCCGACGGGCCGCTGGTCGTCGCGCTGGCCGTCGGCGTCGTCATGCTCACCGCCATCGTCATGTTCCAGAGCGTCTCGGGCTTCCTGGCCGTGGTCGTCACGGTGATGCTCTCGGTGCTGTGGCTGCTCGGGCTGATGATCCTGCTCGGCTGGAAGGCCAACTTCTTCAACATCATCGCCGTCCCGCTCCTGCTCGGCATGGGCCAGGACTACGCCATCCACATCTACCACCGCTACGAGTCCGAAGGCCCCGGCCGCCTGCGCCGCGTCCTGCGGGAGACGGGCGGCGCCGTCTTCATGACCACCCTGACCACCGTGTTCGGTTTCGGCGGCATCCTCTTCGCCAACCACCGCGGCCTGCTCTCCCTCGGGTGGATCTCCGTGCTGGGGCTGGTGCTCTGCTTCATCGGCGCGGTGGCCATGCTCCCCGCGCTGCTGGTGCTGCGTGACGGCATCGCCGCCCGGCTCTCCCACGCCGAGGCCGGTGACCCCGAGGAGCCCTGAATGCGCCTCGTGTACGCCTTCGACAACGTGCTCCCCTCGCGCCAGACGGACGGCGAGCAGCTCGTGCGCTCGGTCGACGCCCTGTCGCGCCGCGGCGTCCAGGTGACGCTGCTGCTGCCCCAGGCCCCGAACGCCGCCGAGCCGACCGCCCGCTCGCTGCGCGACTACTACCGCGTCGACGGCCCCTTCGAGGTCCTCGCCTACCCGGGCTCCACCGCGCCCACCCGCCCTCTGCAGCAGGTCGCCCACGCCCGCCGCGCCGTGGCGCGCGCCCGCGCGCTGGCCCCGGACCTGGTCTACACCCGCAACCTCCCCATGCTGCACGCCGGGCTGAGCGCCGGCCTCCCCACCGCCTTCGAGCACTACCGCCCCTGGGGCGACCAGTTCCCGCCGCTGCAGCCCCTGCTGCGCCGCGCGATGCGCCACCCGCGCTTCCTCGGCACCGTCCTGCACTCGGAGCACGCCGCCGCCAGCTACCGCCGCCTGGGCATCCCCGACCAGCGCCTGCTGGTGGCCCACAACGGCTACGATCCGCAGCTCATGCTCCCGGCGCTCTCCACCGAGGAGGCCCGCGCCCAGGTGGGGCTGCCCCCGGGCCGCCCCGTGGTGCTCTACGCCGGCCGCGTCAACGCCCGCAAGGGGCTCGAGGAGGTGCTGGAGCTGGCCCGGCGCCTGCCCGAGGTGCTCTTCGCCCTGGTCGGCTCCGAGGGCGACGGCCCCATCGAGCAGGCCGCCCGCTCGGTGGGCAACGTCTCGGTCTTCCCCTGGCAGACCTTCGACGCGCTGCCGCCCTGGCTCTACGCCGCCGACGTCCTGCTGCTGCCGCCCAGCCTGCGCCCGCTGGAGCTGGGCAACACCGTGCTGCCGATGAAGCTCTTCCTCTACCTCGCCGCCGGCCGCGCCATCCTGGCGCCCGAAGCGCCCGACACCGCCGAGCTGCTGCGCCACGACGACAACGCCGCGCTGGTCCCCGCGGGCGACCTGGACGCCATCGCCGCCACCCTGGCCCGCCTCGTGGACGACGGCGACTGGCGCGCCCGCCTCGCCGAGAGCGCCCGCGCCCTGAGCCTGGAGCTGACCTGGGACCGCCGGGCCGAGCGCATCGAGTCCTGGCTCCAGTCCCGGCTCGCCTCGTTGGGGACGCCGCCGCCGCCCGCCATCGACCCCTGGTCGGCCCGTCGCTGGCTCGCCGAGTCCGCCCGCTGGCTCTGGCGCTCGCTGCCCCGGCGCTGACGGGGCGCGGCTTCTCGAGCGCTACGAGTCGCGCCACCGCAGCCAGGCCCGCCGCTCGGCGTAGGCGATGTCGTCCGCCCACAGGCGCTCGGCCTGGCGCGCCACCATCCCGCGCAACAGCGGCCCCAGCCTCGCGGCGACGCCGAAGCCGCGGCGCTCGCTGGTCGCGATCGTCGCCTCCACCACCGCCGTGCGGCCCGGCCCCATCGGCGTCGCGTGGGTCTCCACCACCGAGCCGGCGCCGTCCCCGTCGATGATGGTCATCACGATGGTGCGCCGGTCGGGGCAGTGGAAGCGCGCGTCGACCTCCATCACCAGCGGACCGGCGATGCGGTAGGCCACGCGCAGCTCCAGCGCCTCGTCGTCGGCGCGGGTCACCGTGAGATCGGCGAAGGCGTAGGGGTGGAAGTGCGCGCCGTGCCAGGGGTCCAGGCGATTGGCCAGGATGTCCGCCGGCTCGCAGCGGGCCTCCATGCGGATGACCGCGTCCAGGCACGGACCGCTGGGGCGCGGGGCCAGGATGGGGGCGTCCGTGGGCGGATCGCCGTCGTCCACGCGGACCCAGGCCAGCACGCCGTCGTCGTGCGCGGGCAGCGGCCTCCACGCGCCGTGGCCGCCGGAGCCCAGGCGAAGGCCGTGCCACGGACAGACCAGCGCCCCGTCGCACACGCGGGCGCCCACCAGCGAGGCGCCCATGTGGGGGCAGGCCTCGGGAGCGGCCCGCAGCGTGCCCTGGTCGCGCCACAGCACCAGCCGCTGGCCGGCGACCGCGTAGGCGCGCGGGTTGCCGTCGATGAGGCGGCTGGCGTCGACGGCGTACCAGCCGCCCGCCGGCAGGGCGCGGGCCCGGGCGAGGGCGCGCTCGATGCGGGCGGGGCTGGCCTGGGCCCAGTCGTCGCCGCTCAGGGCGGGGGTGAGGGGCGTGCGAGGCCGGCGACCCAGGTAGAGCAGGCGGTCGGTCGGTCGGCGAAGGCTCACCGCGGGCCTCCGGAGGCGAAGATCCCGCGGCGGGGAACCGACCACAGGGTCTCGCCGCGCACGCCGGCGGTGGCGAGCAGGTGGTTGGCCGCCAGCATGCCCGACGAGACGGCGGCCTCCATGAGAGCGGCGGGGAAGGGGAGGCGGACGTGGTCGCCGGCGAGGACCAGGCGGGGCTCGGCCGTGGCGACGGTGGGGCGCTGGGCGCGAGAGCCGGGCGGGAAGGCGGGGCAGTCGTCGCGCAGGAGCAGGCGCTCGTCGATGACGCGGGCGGCGCCCAGCTCCGGGTAGAGCGCCACGGCCTGCCGCCACAGGTCGCGACGGACGGCGCCCTCGTCGGTGCCGGGCGGCAGGGCGTAGGCGTGCAGCTCGACCACCGAGCCGCCGCTGCCCTCGGCGAAGGCGCGCGCCTCGTCCTGGTAGAGGTGCAGGAGCGAGATGTTGTCGAGCCAGCCGCAGCCCGCGGTGCCGGCGAAGGCGCTGCGTCCGGGTCGGGTCGGCGCGTCGAGCCAGAGCCGCCACACGCAGAAGGGGCGCGCCGCGCTCAGGCGGGCCACCTGGGCTCGGAGCGCGGCCGGCGCTACCTGGGGCGAGCCGGCCACGATGGTCTGGAGCCCGGCGACGTCGGTGGCCAGCACCACGGCGTCGGCGAGCTCATCCGAGCCCGAGGTGCGGACCCGCAGCGCCGAGCCCGCCCGGTCGAGCCCCTCGACCCGGGTGTCCGGCACGAAGCGAACACCCAGCCCCTCCAGCAGGGCCTGCGCCGGCCGCCACAGCCCCTCGGAGAAGGGGCTGCCCATCACGTCGAAGACCAGGCCCTCCGGGTTGCCGGTGAAGTAGAGGTGGAACATCTCGATCATGCGCGCCGCCGACATCTCGTGCTCGGCGTCGAAGAACGAGTGGGCGAAGACGTCGAAGAGCATCTGGCGCGCCCGGGCCGGGAAGCGCAGGGCGTCGAGCCAGGTCGAGGCGGGCTGGTCGTCGAAGGCGGCCCAGGTGCGCTCGGGCGAGAAGCGCAGCATCTCGAGGGCCTGTCGGGCGTCGACCCGCGCCAGGTCGCCCAGGCCCAGGCTCGGCGTGCGCCAGACCAGCGCCATCACGTTCAGGGGCGTCGCGTGCGGCAGACCGGCGAAGGACTCGCTGCGGCCGCCGGGGCCGAGCAGCGGGTAGTCGTCCAGCGGCACCAGGCTCGACAGATCCGGGTCGAAGCGGCGCATGAAGGCGCGCAGGTTGTAGTACTGGCGGAAGAAGGCGTGGAAGCCGCGCTCCATGGCGATGGGCTGGCCGGTGGCCAGGCGGTCGGGGATCGCGCCGACGCGCCCGCCCAGCACCGGTTCGCGCTCGATGACCGTGACCGCGGCGCCGCGCTCGGCGAGGATCAGCGCGGCGGCGCATCCGGCGAGGCCGCCCCCGACCACGGTCACGCGCAGCGGCTCCAAGAGCCGCGCCTTGCCGGGCAGCGGCTCGTGGCGCTCGGGCGCCTGGGCGAAGCGGCGGAGGGGGCCCATCAGAGCGGTCGCCGGGCCAGGAACGAGTGGACGACGCCGTGCTGCCAGCCGTCCATGGGGCGGGTGTGGACGTCGCTGAAGCCGGCGCGGGCGAGGCGGCTCTCGAAGGCGCGCACCCCGTCGAAGGCCAGGACGCTGTCGCGCAGGTAGCGGTAGATGTCGGCCGAGCCGCTCAGCAGGCGGCCGCTGGGGACGATGATGGTGTTCGCGACCGCCTGCCAGACCAGGCGGCTCCTGCGCGAGTCGGCGACCGAGTACTCGTGGAAGCAGACCTGGCCGCCGGGGGCCAGCACCGCGAACAGGCCGCGCAGGGCCTCGTCGGGGTCGGGCATGTTGCGGATGCCGTAGGCCATCAGCACGCCGTCGTAGGGGCCGGTGATCCCCGACGCGGCCAGGTCCATGGCGTCGCCCTGGGAGAAGCGCACGCGGGGGCCCAGGTTCTTTCGGCGCGCCACGGCCAGCATGCCCTCGGAGGCGTCCACGGCGTCGATGGTGGCGTGGGGGTACACGCGCACCAGGGCGGCGGTGGAGAGGCCGGTGCCGCAGCAGAGGTCGAGGATGCGTGCGCCTGGGGCCAGCGAGAGGCGCTCGGCGCTCTTGCGGAGGTGGCGCGAGTAGCCGGGGTTCATGCCGGTCAGCAGGTCGTAGCGGGCCGCGACGCGGTCGAACTCGCCGGGGACGCGGGCCTTCTGGTGCATGGGGATCGTCATGGGGCGTGGCCTCCGGGGACCGCGCCGGGGAGGCCGGCGAGGGCTCGGTGCAGGGTGGCATCGTGGCGCGGGGCGCGGAAGAGGCCGCGCAGGGGGGCCGTGGCGGCGGCGCGGCAGAGCCAGGCGAGGCGGGCGCGGCCCGGGACCACGGCGCGGCCCGAGAGCACGTCGGCGTCGTGGCGCAGGATCTCGAGCCCGATGGCGCGGTACACGCTGCCGGCGGCGGCGATGGCGGGGCGGGGCGCCAGCGGGATGTAGCGCAGCCCATCCTGGCCGGAGCGGTAGTAGCGGTCGGCCAGGGCGAGCAGCTCGCGCACCACCCGGCCCAGGCGATCGCGGTCGGCGCTGCCGTCGAGGACGGACTCGGTGCGCACCCCGGCGGCCGCCAGCCGGTCGGCGGGCAGGTAGACCCGGTCGCGGGCGGCGTCCTCGGCGACGTCGCGGGCGATGTTGGTGAGCTGCATGGCGACGCCCAGGTCGATGGCGAAGGGGCGGGCGACGGGGTCGCGCACGCCGAGCACGCCGGACATCATCAGGCCCACCGTGCCGGCGACGCGGTAGGCGTAGCGCAGCAACGCGGCCTCGTCGGGGATGCGCACGGGGCCCAGGTCCGAGGCCATGCCCTCGAAGAGCTCGTGGGCGGCCTCGGCGGGGATGCCGCAGCGCGCGGCGACCTCGGCGTAGGCGGCGACGATGGGGCGGGCAGGGGAGGCGCCGGAGAGCTCCGCGCGCAGCCCGGCCAGGGCCGAGCGCGCATGCCGGGCGTCCGCGGCCTCGTCGACGGCGTCGTCCACCAGGCGGCAGAAGGCGTAGACCACCGCCGCGTCGTCCAGGCGCGCGGCCGGCAGCAACCGCCCCGCCAACCGGAAGGTGCGGGCGTGGCGCGCCAGCACGCCGCGGGCCTCGGCGATGACCGCCGCGCGCTCGGGTTCGGAGAGCACGGCGGGCTCAGCTCGCCAGGCCGGGGATCGGTTCGCGGCGCCACGGCTCGACCTCGGGGACGATCCGCTCGAGCACCTTGGCCGTCGAGAGCACCCCCGGCATTCCGGCGCCCGGGTGGGTGCTGGCGCCGACGAAGTAGAGGCCGCCGACGTCCTCGGACGCGTTGTGGTACCGGAACCACGCCGATTGGGTCAGCCGCGGCTCCAGCCCGAAGGCGGCGCCGTCGTAGGAGCGCAGGCGCCCCTCGAAGTAGCGCGGGTCCACGGCGAACGAGGTCACGAGGCTCTCGCGGAGGCCGGGCAGGTGGGTGGCGTCCAGCGCGTCGAGCAGCCGGTCCAGGTACTCCTGGTGGCGCGCCTCCCAGTCGATGCCGCTGCGCTGGTTGGGCACCGGCGACAGCACGTAGAAGGCCTCGTGTCCCGGCGGGGCCATGGAGGGGTCGCTGCGGGTGGGCGCGTGCAGGTAGAGCGAGAAGTCGTCGGCCAGGATCTTCCGCTCGAAGATGTCCTCGAGCAGCTCGCGGTAGCGCGGACCCAGGATGATGGTGTGGTGGGCCAGCTCGGGCCAGGTGCGGTTGGCGCCGAACCAGGCGACGAAGAGGCTCATGCCCTGGCGCTTGCGGCGGATGGCTCGGTCGGTGTTGTGCCGACGGTGCTCGGGCGCCAGGAGCCGGGTGTAGACGGTGGAGGGATCGCCGTTGCACACGATCAGATCCGCGGGGATGTGCTCGCCCGACGCCGTCTCGACCGCCTCGACGCGGCCGCCCGAGACCGTGATGCGCTCGACCGGAGTCTGCAGCCGCACGTCGACCCCGATATCGCTCATCAGCCGGGTCAGCGCGCCGACCAGCGCGGTGGTGCCGCCCTTGGCCCAGTGCACCCCCCAGCGGCGCTCCAGCCAGTGGATGAGCATGTAGATGGAGCTGCAGCGGAACGGGTTGCCGCCGATGAGCAGCGGCTGGAACGAGAAGACCTGCCGCAGCCGCTCATCCTCGATGTACTGGGAGACCAGCGCGTAGACGCTCTTGTGGTTCTCCAGGCGCATCATGGCGGGGGCCACGCGCAGCATGTCGGTGACGCGCAAAAAGGGCGCATCGGCCAGCTCGACGTAGCCGATCTCGAAGATGCGGCGCGCGTGGTCGGCCAGCCGCAGGTAGCCCTCGACGTCGCCCGGCGAGAACGCGCGGATCTGCGCCAGCAGCCGCTCCTCGTCGTCCACGTAGTCGAAGCGCGACCCGTCGGCGAACTCGACCCGGTAGAAGGGGTCGACCGGCACCATCTCGTAGTGGTCCGCGGGCTCTCGGCCGACCAGCTCGAAGAGCTCGTCGACCAGGTAGGGCGCGGTGATGACCGTGGGGCCCGCGTCGAAGGTGAAGCCGTCGCGGTGGAACACGGAGGCGCGGCCGCCGGTCTGCTCGAGCGCCTCGAGCAGGGTGACGCGGTAGCCGCGCGCGCGCAGGCGGATGGCGGCGGCCATGCCACCGAAGCCGGCGCCGATGACCACGGCGTGGGGGGCGTGGGCCGCCCTCACGAGGCCCCCGGCAGGCCGACCAGCCCGCGGATCAGCTCGGCCGGCCGTCGCAGCACCTCGCGGTGCAGGTGCTGGCGCAGCGCCGGGTCGAAGCGGGCGTAGAGGCGGGTCATGGCCAGGGCGGTCCGGGCCGGCGCCAGCTCGCGGGAGAGGTAGGCGCGGGCGGCCGCCTCGGGCAGCGAGAAGAAGGCCTCGAAGAAGTCGCGCGTGCCCTCGGCGTCGAGGCCCATGAGCAGGTCGCGCCCCAGCGCGTAGAAGGCGTGGAGGCGACGCTCGCCGGCCGGCCACACCGCGTCCCAGCCGGCCGACGCCAGCCGCGCGGGCGACCGATCGGCCCGGATGCCCTCGGCGAGCGCGGCGGCCAGGCGCTGCGCCACCTTCATGGTGTGGGTCAGCATGTAGCCCGTCGCCGGGTGCACCAGGGAGGCCGCGCCCCCGATGCCGACGACGCGCTGGCGCCGGTCGGGTGCGGGAGCGTCCATCGGGATGAGGCAGCGCTCGATCTCGAGCTCGCGCACCACGCGCACCCCGCGCTGGCGCAGCCGCACGTCGAGGCGGCCGCGGAGGTACGCGAACGAGGCCGCGGGGCGGCTCGCCAGGGCCGTCTCCTCGAAGAAGGCGCGGCCCTCGCCCAGAGGCATGGCGTAGAGGAAGGTGGGCACGCCCGCGGGCGCGCCGTCGCCCGGTTCGCTCCAGTCCATGAAGGTCATGGTGTCGGGGTCGGGTGCCGGGCCCTCGAACTCGCCCAGCACGCCCCAGGCGCACTGGAAGGCCGAGGGGTCCGGGCCGCGGCGCGTGACGAAGCGGGGGCGATGCCCGGTGGCGTCCACCAACAGGCGCGCCCTCCACGCGCCCTGGGCGCTGGTGTGCACGGTCACGCCGCGCTCGTCGTGGTCGGCGCCGGTGCAGGCCGCGTCCACCGTCACGCCGCCGTGGCCGGCCAGCTCCGCCGCGAGCCGCCGCCGCAGCGCCTCGCCGTCGATCGCGGCGTAGGCCCGGTCCATCGCGATGGTGCGCGCCTCGTCGAGCCGCACCTCGGTGCGCCTCCAGGTCGCCCCCGCCACGTCGCCGAAGCCCACGGCCTGCAGCTCATCGGCGAAGGCCCCGTAGCGGTTGGGCCAGCGCGCGTCGGAGCGCGGATCGACGAGGGTCACCGCCAGCCCCGCCGCCGCCAGCGCCGCCGCCGCGAGGTAGCCGGCGGGGCCACCGCCCGCCACCACGATATCCGCCCGGCCCGTCGTCATCGCACCCCGCCCCCGTCGCCAAGGCGGGCGACCGTAGCACCACCCACGGCGGCGGGCGAGAGAGCGGAGCCGCGGAAGGCAGCGCTGGGGCCCGCCCGCAGCCCGCCGTGGGCACCCTCAGGGGTGCGTCGAGATGCAGCTCTTGAAGTCGTCGATGACCGCGCCCAGCGCGTTGGCCAGGGCCTGCTCGTCGCCGGCCTTCACGAAGGTGCTCATCCCCGTACCGCCCTGGGCGGCGATGGCCTCGAGCTGCTGCTCGTTGCCCTTGAACCCGAACCCGATGACGTAGGTGCGGACGCCGAAGTCCTGGTAGAGCGATCGCGCCGCCGCGGCCGCCCCCGTGTCGTCGCTCCAGTCGTCGTCTCCGCAGGCGTTCTCACCGTCGGAGAGCAGCACCAGGGCCCCACCGTAGTGGCCGAAGTTCGCCTCGGCGCCGAGCACCATGTCGTTCATCGCGCTGGCCAGCGGCGTGCCGCCGATCGCCGGGTGCGAGTCGAACCAGCTCCCCAGGGTCTCGGGCGCGTTGGGCCCCACCGGCACGTCCGGCGTCGTCGTCGTCTTGCACCCGGCGTTGGTCGGGAAGAAGGTCAGCCCGAAGAGCGCCTTGGGGTTGACCTCCACCAGGTCCACCACGCTGCTGCGCACCTGTGGCCACTTGGCCGCCATGCTGGCCGAGGCGTCCACCAGCAGCATCACCGTCGGGATGCAGGGCGCGAACACGCACTGGCCGTCCACGCAGAGCTGACCGCTGGCGCAGGTGCTGGTCTCCTGCTGGAAGCCGGTGCCGCTGGCCAGGCAGTAGCGGTAGGACGCCGGCCCGACGCACTCGGACTTGTGGGGCTTGCAGGTGACGGGCTCGCAGACGCCGGTCACCTCGCTGCAGCGGTCGGTCCCCTCGCACTTCGACGGGTTCCGGTATCCGTCCCCCTCGGCGTCGCAGAGCGCGGTCGCGTCGCTCTGGATGCAGAAGGGCTGGTTCGGCGTGCAGTACAGGCAGGCCCCGTGGACGCAGCGCTTCGCGTCGGGGCAGGCCAGCAGGTCATCCTCGAAGCCCGTGCCGCTGTCCCGGCATCGCCGGTAGAGGCGGTCGTCGACGCAGACCTGCTCGCCGGGCGCGCAGACCTGGAGGCGACAGAGGCCCGACGGATCGTCGCAGGCCTTGCCCGCCTCGCAGGTCTCGACCGCGTATCCCTCGCCGCTGGGGTCGCAGCGCAGGCTGGTGGCCGCCGAGTAGCAGGTGCGCTCGCCAGCGACGCAGCGGAAGGTCTCGTCCTCCGTCGGCGGCACGTAGAGCGCCAGCGCGTCCGGCGGATCGTCCGGCGTCGCGTCCAGGGCGGACTGGCCCGCAATCAGCGAACCCGCTGATGAGGCGTTCGAGCCCGACTCGTCGCTGCAGCCAAAGAGGCCGCACGCTACGAGCAGGAAGATGGGGCGGGAGTGGGGCAGGGGGTTCTCCACGCGCGAGCCGATACCATACCATACCCCAACTCCGCGGCGAGCGCGCCATGGGGTCGGAGTGTCCCTGCAACGGACCGACGCGGAATACAGCCGGGCGCGCGGATTCCGGCGGATCTCCGTGGTGCGATGGTGCGGCGCATGGTAGCTCTCGCGACAGCATGGAGAGTCCGGTGGCGGAGGCGGCTCGTTCGATGAATGAGAGGTCTCCTGTCACCGAGCTACCGGACTCTCCTGCTTCCCCCACCTGCGAGCACGCGCATGGGGACGTCGCCGGGTGCCTCGCGGCCAGGCCGTATCGTTGCCCGTCGCGGGGGAGCGTGGTTGAATGAGCCATGCTCGCCGGACTCGGCGGCAGGGGGCCGATGCGGATCTGTCCACAGTGCCGGCACCACACTGAACTCTCGGTGTGCGAGAGGGACGGCTTCCAGACCGTCGACGCCGAATACTACGAGGCCGACCAGGCGGCGGCGCTCGTGGGCTCCGTGTTCGCCGGGCGCTACCAGATCGAGGCGCTCATCGCCCGCGGCGGCATGGCCGACGTCTACCGCGCCACCCAGCTGGCCGTCGGGCGCACGGTGGCCATCAAGGTGCTGCACCCGGCGCCGCTGCGCGACCTGCGCGTCGTAGCGCGCTTCCAGCAGGAGGCGCGCGCCATCGCGACCCTGGGGCACCCCAACATCATCGGCCTCATCGACTTCGGGGAGTCCGAGGATCACCACCTGTACCTGGTGATGGAGTTCGCCGAGGGCGACCCGCTCGACGAGGTCATCGCGCGCGAAGCGCCCATGGGCCCGGGCCGGGTGGTGCACATCGGCCAGCAGATGCTGGAGGCCCTGGTGGAGGCCCACACCCAGGGCGTCATCCACCGCGATCTCAAGCCCGGCAACGTGATGCTCGGCGAGCGCGGACGCCGGCAGGATCTGGTCAAGATCCTCGACTTCGGCATCGCCAAGATGACCGGCCTCGACCAGGGGGCGGTCGACCTGACCGGCGCCGGGATGACGCTCGGCTCGCCGCCCTACATGGCCCCCGAGCAGGCGATGGCGCTGCCCGTGAGCCCGCGCTCGGACCTCTACTCCCTCGGCGTCATCCTCTACGAGATGCTCACCGGACGTACGCCCTTCCTCGGTGAGACGCCGGGCGACTTCATGCGGGCCCACGTGCAGTGCGAGGTGCCGCCGCCCGCCGTCGACGGGATCGCGCTGCACGGGCCGCTGGTGGACTTCATCCTCACGCTGCTCTCGAAGGATGCCGACCAGCGCCCGGCGACCGCCGAGGCCGCGCTGGAGCGTCTCAAGCGAATCCCGGCGGCCCCCGCTCCCGTGCTGCCTCCGCGCAAGGCCCCGCTGGCCGCCACGCACCGTGAGCTGCCTCCGCCGCTGCCCGAGACGCTGCCCGCGCGGGAGGCGCCCACCGGGGCCTTCGCCGGCCTCGAGGCCGACACGATCTTCCCGCCACCGCGGAACCGGCGTCTCGCGGCCGTCACCCTCGCCGCGGCGGCGGTCGTCGTGGGGCTGGGGTTCTGGTGGCTGCGCGGCGGCGGCGACAGCGTGATCCCGCCCGCCCTGGACGCGCCG
>JACKFB010000015.1 GCA_020632695.1 Deltaproteobacteria bacterium | reverse complement strand
CCGCCGACACCACCTGCGACGTTGGCTCGACCTGCTCTGCCACCAACGAGCTCTGCTACAGCTGCGACGACACGTCCATCGGCTTCGAGGACGACGCCTTCCCGAGCCCCGCTGGCGACTGGACGATGCAGGGCGCCTATACCGCCTACAACGTGCTCCCCTTCGTCTGGGAGAGCGTCCTCTTCGACGTGTCCGACCACACCGTCGTCCGACCCAGCCGCGGGCAGACCGGCGACCCCAGCGACTACCGATTCCTGGCTTTCTCGACCCTCGACTCGCACGACTTCTGGATGACCTTCCCCTACCCGATCTCGGCGCTGTCCTTCGACGTCCGGCAGTATCTCAACTGGTACGACGCCACCACGCGCTACGAGCTGGTCTCGGACGGCAACGTCGTGCTCACCTTCGCGCAGTCCCCCACCACGTCCGGGAAGGTTCACCACGCGGCCATCTTCCCGAGCCCGACGAGCTTCGTCGTCATCCGCAAGATCGCCGGCGGCAACCTCGGCAACGGCATGGGCATCGACAACCTCGTCTACACCGGCTCCGCCTGCGGCTGTGTCCCGGGGAGCTGCCCCGACGACGGCGACGGCGACGTCTGCACCGCCTTTTCCTGCGACATCGGGACCGGGGACTGCGCGGGCGTCTCCACCGCGGTGGGCTGCGATGACGGCAACGCCTGCACCGCCGACAGCTGCGACTCGGCCACCGGCTGCGTCCACGCCGACACCTGCGACGACGGCAACGGCTGCACCGTCGACACCTGTGACCCGGTCATCGGCTGCTCCCACACGCCGATGGCGGTCGGCGACAGCTGCGACGACGGCAGCTCCTGCACGGCCACGTCCGAGTGCGTCGCGCCCGCGCGCAGCGCCTCGTCCTGCGACGAGCTGGGCTGGACGAACGCCGCCAACCACGGATCGCCGACCGTCTGCGGCGAGACGGACAACGCGCCGCTCGCGGGCTGCTCCGGCCCGGTGACCTACGCTCAAGCGGCCTCCCTCTGTGCGGCCGCGGGCGCCCGGCTGTGCACGGTGACCGAGCTCGCCGCCAACGAGACGCGAGGCACGGGCTGCGGCTACGACAAGTATGCCGTCTGGTCATCGACGGCCTGTGACAGCGGCCACTGGAGCGCCCCGGGCAGCGACCTCTTCCTGGGGACCGACGACGCGCCCGGCATCCCCCACGTCTGCACGGCCGACTCCTCCGTCCGCGTGGCCCGCTGCTGTGCCGACGTCGACCCCACGGACACGACGCCGATCTGCGAGCCCGCCCCCGACAGCGGCTGCGCGAGCGGGACCTGCACGACCGGGGCCTGCTACCGCGACGGCGGGTGCAGGGACGCCGCGGTAGACGCCAGCTGCGGCGTGCGACAGGACGACTCGCTCGGATGCGCGGGGTCGGCGGAGTGCGAGGGCTGTGTGTGCGCCAAGGACAGCCTCTGCTGCACGGACGGTTGGGGCAGCGACTGCGCGGCCTGCGCCGCCGGGACCGGGGACGGCACCGACGGTTCATGCGAGGACAGGGTCTGCGCCGACGTGTGCGGCGCGGCCGCGACGGCGTGTGACTCCGGCGACCCGTGCGATGCCACCGGGCTGTGCCTGGGCGGCGCCTGCATGGCCGGCTACGCGTGTGACGACGGCGACCCGTGCACGCTCGACACCTGCACCGGCACCGGCTGCACGCACGTCGCCACCCTGGCCGATTGCGACAACGACACCTGCACCGTCGAGGCGTGCGAGGCGACCTGTGACAACGGCGGCAGTCCGCTGGCCAACGGGTGCTTCACCGTGGTCTCGCAGACGGGGACCTGGGCCGAGGCGAAGGCCGCCTGCGAGGGCTCGGGCGGCGTGCTGGCCCGCGTCGACTCCCTGGCGACCAACGAGGGGCTGCGCGCCATTGCGGACGCGACGTGCGCGGGCAGCTGGCGGGTGTGGCTCGGCCTGTCAGACGCCGAGGTCGAGGGGCTGTTCCGGTGGACCGACGGATCGCTCCCGGTGTTCACGAACTGGGAACCCGGCGCGCCCGACAACGACGCGGACGGGACCGGACAGGACCATGTCCGCATGCAGCCGGCGGGCCTGTGGGTGGATGATGGCGACACCACCACCAGCAACTGCTATGCCTGCCAGTACCCGGCGTCGACGACCTGCTCGGCGGGCTGGACCGGCTCGTCCTGCTGCCCGTATGGCGGGGCGAGTGGCAGCCCCGGCTGCGACGACACCGCGTGCCAGGACTGCGTCTGCGCCCAGGACCCCTACTGCTGCGACACGAACTGGGACGATACCTGCAGCGACTGCGCGGATGGGGGGCCCGGCAACTCCGATGCGTGCCTGGGCAGCAGCTGCGGCGAGGTCTGCGGCTGTACGCCGACCTACGGGACCGTGCAGGCGGACTGCTGCTCCACCGTCGGCGCTGCCGGGTGCAGCAACCCGGTGTGCGCGGATTGCGTGTGCGACATCGACCCATACTGTTGCAGCATCGCCTGGGACGGCGCGTGCACGGACTGCGCAAAGGGGAACAAGGCCGAGTGTGGCGACGCCTGCGTGGGAGCCTGCGGCTGCGACCAGACGAGCTGTTTCGAATAGGCGGCCCGGCGAGGCCGAGGTGCCCCCGGTCGAACGCGACGACGCGGAGACGGTCGGCCAGGAGCGGCGTCAGGGGAGAGACCACGTGGCCTGCTCTTTCGCCCCTGGCGGGCGGCGAAGTCAATCGGGCCGGAGGTCGGCCCGGCGCGCCGCCGGCTACGGCGTGAAGAGCTGCACCTCGCGGAGGCCGGTGTTGCCGTCGAGCGCGTCGACCGCCTCCACCCGCACGTGCCGCACGGTGACCGCGGCGGGCAGATCGAACTCGTAGAGCTGGTCCACCTCCGGCAGCTCCACCGTGCCCAGCGCCGACTCGACCCCGTCGAAGAGCACGCGGAGGCTCTTGATCTGCCCTTGCGGCGCGTCCGACGGCCCCAGCGCGAAGCTGGCGAAGGCCACCTTGGCGACGGTGCGATCGGCGCCCAGGTCCAGCTCGATGAAGGCGTCCTTCCCGTCCCCATCGCTGGCCCACAGCGTCTCCAGGTCGCCGTCGATGGCCTTGTTGGCCCCCTTCGACGAGCTGTTGGACGTGCCACCGAAGTTGCTGCTCACGGCGGAGACCTTGGCGCCGTTGGACGCCAGCGCCACGTTGCCGGTGACCGGCGGCGCGGTCGGCTCGGGCGTCGCGAAGGCCAGCGTCTGGGAGACGTGCAGCACCCCCAGCGCGTCGGTCGCCCGCGCCCGCACCGACCAGTCGGTGTCGGCGCTCAGCCCGGTCAGGGGGATCGCGTGGTCGGTGACCTTGGTCGTCGGATCCAGGCCCGGATCCACCGCCACCGAGTCCAGCCCCGCGCCGGCCTCGCCGTACTCCACCGAGCCCAGCACCGCCACGTTGGTCTGGAAGCGGATGAGCGCGCCCTGCTCGGTGATCTCCTCGGCCCGCAGCTCGCTGAAGACCACGTCCACGCTGGGCTGCTGATCCGGCGCCACGTCGGCGCCACCGTCGCTGGAGACGTCGGGACCCGCGTCCGGCAGCTCGGCCGCCGCGTCGGCGGTGTCCTGCCCGCCCGTATCGCCGCCCGTATCGCCGACCGTGTCTGCCACGGCGTCGGGCTGCGTGTCCGCCCCGCCGCCGTCCTCGCCTCCGCACGCGCCGAGCCACGCCGTCGCCAGCGCGACCCCCAGCGCCTGAATCACCAACCCCTGCCGAATCATCCTGCACTCTCCCGGTCGCATCGGTCGCCGCCCCGCATCATGGCGGGTGCGGCGACCTCTGCTCAAGGGCGACGTGCCCGATCACATCCCCGGCAGGCCGCACACGCCGCCGGTGCGCTGGCGGAGCGTGTCGCGATCGCTGTCCCAGGTGAGCACGCTGACCAGGCTCGGGAAGGCTCCCGGCTCGACGATGCGCTTGCACACCAGCGCGGCGGTCTCGACCTGGCCCGAGCTGAACGAGAACACCTTCATCAGGCCCACCGCCTGCTGGGTCGTGAACCAGGGCTCGGTGCGCAGCACGTCGCGCAGGTAGTCGAGCTGGGTGGACTCGAAGCCCTGCTTCTTCAGCGTCTTCACCAGCTTCTGGTACTCGCCGTCCCGCATGGGCTCGATGACCGGCTCGGCGACCGGCGGCGGCGCCTGGACGACCACGATGTGCTGCGGCAGCGGGTCGGCCTTGATCACGAAGGCCGGGCGCGGGCGCTTCGGGTGATGCGGCCGTTCGTGGTCGTGGCCCGGCTGGCCGAACGCCAGCGCCTCGGCCTGCAGCGCCTCGAGGGAGCGGACCAGCTCGCTGGCCTCACCGGAGAGCTGCGCCGCCTCGATCTGCTTCGGCGGCGACATGCGCTTGCGGGTGATGCGCACCAGGCGATCGGTGTTCTCACGGAGTCGCGTGAGGGTGGCGTCGATGTCGCGCTGCACGTCCTGAAGCGAGCGCTCCGGCTCGGCTCCGGCGACGAAGACCAGTCCGATGGTCGCGTCGCCCGACGGGCCCTGCGGGCGGTCTACCCGCCACCAGTTCATCGCGCCGCCGCAACCGTTCGCCTGGGCGTAGCGTGCGCGGATCTCGTAGATGCCCGGCTGGTCCGGGATGTCCAGGGTGAACTCGGCCCGCTGCCAGCCGGCGCTCACGCCGCCACCGTTGTAGACGCAGGCCTGGGCGCGTGGCTCGCCCGCCAGCCCGATGATGATCTGGTTGATGCTGCCGCCGCAGCCGGGGCAGTGCTGGACCAGATCGAGCTGCGCGCGGACGCGCCCGCCGCGCTCGAGGCTGAGCACGTTGCTCTCGCCCTCGAGCGTGAGGTTGCGGACGGTGAAGCGGCCCTTCTCGGTGAAGGGGTCGTGCAGGGTGAGGCTCGGCTGGCCGGGCCCGGCGAGGGCTGGGCCGGCGAGGACCAGGGCGCCGAGGACGCCGACGATGAACGCAGTGGTGCGGCGGATCATGGGGGACTCCGTGGGGTCGGTGGAACGTCGCGGACAGGGCACTCGACGACCTCGAGCGCGGGATATTCGCGACCGCCGGCGCTCAGCTCTCGAGGAGTGCGCGGAGATTACCACCGACGATGGCGTCGCGCTCGTCCTCGCGCAGCGGCATGCGCGCGATCCAGCCCAGGATGTGCCGATAGTCGTAGGTGTGATCGGGCTCCTCGAAGCCGTAGGGGCTGTCGGTCCCGTAGATGCAGCGCCGCGCACCCAGCGCGCGCACGGCGGCGCGGGCCAGCGCCTCGTCGATGTAGGGGCTCGAGAGATCCACATGGACGCGCGGATGTCCGGTCGCGATCCGCCACAGATCGCCATAGAGCGGAAAGCCGGCGTGGGCGCAGATGATGTGCAGACGCGGAAAATCCGTCGCCATCGCGCGGATGTCGCCGCGCTTTCCGAAACCCAGATGGATCAGCACCGGCAGCCCCAGCTCTTGTGCACGTGCGAGCACCGGCGCCAGGATCTCGGTGCGGTAGTCGTGCCAGTGCGGGTGCAGCTTGATGCCGATCATCCCGGGGACGGCGCGCCACCGCTCCAGCGTGTCGAGCACCTGCGGATCGGTCGCCGGGTTGAGGAAGATCCAGCCCCAGAAGCGATCGGGGTGCGCCGCCACCGCCCGGGCCACCGGCTCGTTGTCGGGCTGCTGGTGGATGCGCACGATCTGGCCGCCCAGCCGCAGGTCGCCGCCTCGGGTCATCAGCGCGCGGTGCACCAGGTGGGCCAGCGGCCGCGTCGGACGGTGGCACATGGCGTGGCGCGTCAACGCCAGCAGCGTCTTCGGCGTCTCGGGCAGCGGCTCGTTGATGGTGGGGATCAGCGCCACGCGATCCACCCCGGCCGCGTCCATCTTGGCCAGCATCGGCTCCAGGTCGAGCAGCCGCGGATCCAGGTGCGCGTGGGCGTCGACGATCACGTCGCTGAACCCTGGGCGAAGCGGGCGACCACCTCGGCCAGCACCTCGGTGCCCCAGCGCAGCCCCTCGACCGGGATGCGCTCGTCGTGGCCGTGAAAGAGGTCGGCGAAGCGCATGCCCCGCGGCATCTTCACCGGCGCGAAGCCGTACCAGCGGGCTCCGAGCTGCGTGAAGGCCTTGGCGTCGGTGAAGCCGGGCAGCATGTAGGGCACGATGGCCGCCTCGGGCTCGCGCTCGCGCAGCACCTCGTGGATGGTGTCCCAGAGATCCGACGCGCGCGGCTCGGTCACCACCGGCGGCAGCTCCCGCATCACCTCCAGCTCCACCTCGGGCCCCAGCACCTCGCTCAGCTCCCGCAGGAAGTCCTCGGTGGTCTGCCCCGGCAGCGTGCGCCCGTCGATCTCCACCTCGGCGACGCCGGGGATGACGTTGGTCTTGTCGCCGGCGCGCAGCACGGTCGGCGACGCCGTGTTGCCGAGCATGGCGCTGAGGCCGCGCGCCACCGAGCGGTCGGGGATGCGCTCCAGCACGAAGGGGGAGAGCGACGGCGAGAGCAGGCGCTTGAGGAAGGGCCGCGCCAGCGCCGGCTGCTCCTTGGCGACCGCGTCGATGAAGTCGCCCACCACCGCGGTCATGCGCCGCGGCAGCCCGCGCTTGCCCAGCCGGGCGATGGCCTCGGCCAGCTTGATGACCGCCGAGTCCGCGCGCGGCATCGAGCCGTGCCCCGGCTCGCCGCGCACCCGCGCCCGCACCCAGCACACGCCCTTCTCGGCCACCTGCACCGTGAAGAAGGGGCGCGGCCCTATGAAGATGTTGAAGCCGCCGCCCTCGCCGATGGCGAACTCGGCCCGCACCAGCTCGGGGTGGTGCTTGCACAGCCACAGCGAGCCCTGCTGGCAGCCCGCCTCCTCGTCGGCCACGCCGGCGAAGATGATGTCGCGCTCGAGCTTCAGGCCCTCGCGCGCCATCCGGCACAGGATGGCCACCGACATGGCGGCCATGTTCTTCATGTCGATGGCGCCCCGCCCCCACACGCACCCGTCGGCGATCTCGCCGGAGAAGGGGGGGTGCCGCCAGCGCGCGGCGTCGGCCTCCACCACGTCGAGGTGGGCGGTGAGCAGCAGCGGCTCCTTCGCGCCGGTGCCGCGCAGCCGGGCCACCACGTTGGCGCGGCCGGGGGCGCTCTCCAGCACGATGGGCTCGAGCCCCGCCGCGCGCAGCTCCACCGCCAGGAGGTCGGCCGCCGGGCGCTCGTTGCCGGGCGGGTTGGTGGTGTCGATCTGGATGAGCCGCTGACAGAGATCGAGCGCGTGGTCGCACAGCTCGGCGTCCGCGCGGAAGGGGGTCTGCATGTCCTGCCTCGTCGGGGGTCCTGGCCGCCGCGGACTATAGCAGCGACCTCCGCGCCGCGCCGGCCAATCGGGGGCCGCCCCTGCTACCGGCCGCCGCGGCCGCGCCCCGCCGGGCCCGGCCGACGTGCGCTGCCTCGGCGTTGACACCCTTTCGGGCGGCCACCCATACTGCGCTCACTCCGCATCTTCACATCGACCCGCCCGCCTGCAGCGCGCCCTTGGCGATCCTGCTGCCGCGCCCGCGCGTCCGCCACGGCCGGGCCGCACGCCCCCGCCGGGAGGTCCCATGAAGCTCATCCACTGCTGCGCCGTCGTCGCGCTCTCGCTCGGGCCGTGGGCCTGCGCGGGCGGCGGAACCTCCGCCCCCGACACGGGCACCCTGCACGCCCCGCTGGTCTTCCCCGGCCCCGATCACGGCGTGACCCTCATCGGCTACCGCGTGCTCGCCGCCGGCGAGAGCTGTGAGGGCGAGGCCGTCGCCGAGAGCGTCGTCGCCCTCGAGGCCGAGCCCCTGCCCGCCCACCTGGAGGCCGATCCGCCCGGCGGCGACGCCCACCCCTTCGGCGACGCCTTCTTCGTGCTGCCGCCCGGCGACTACCTGGTGTGCGCGACCCCGCTGCTCGACCCGGAGACACCGTCCCCCGACTGCGCGCCCGTCTCGGCCGAGGCCACCGTCACCGCCGAGCTCACCACCGAGATCGTCCTGATCTCGCAGTGCGAGGGCGCCCCCGCCGGCGGGCTGGATGTGGTCGTCGCGCTCAACGATCCCCCCCACATCGACGACCTGCTCTTCGAGACCTCCAAGTTCATCACCATGTGCGAGTTCGAGATGCTCACCGTGGTCGCCTCCGACCCGAACGGCGACGCGCTCAGCTATGGCTGGGAAGTGGTGACCAACCCGCCGGGGCTCCAGGCCGCGCTGGTCGGCGAAGGCCCCTCGGTGCAGTTCCGCCCCGATCGCGGCGGCTACTACGAGGTGCAGGTCACCGTGGACGACGGCCACGATCGCACCGCCAGCCTCACCTTCCCCATCCACGTCTCACCCGGCCCGTGCTGCGCCGGCGCCTGCGGCGACCAGTCGCCGGGCGGTGACTGCTACTGCGACGACATCTGCGCCGGGTTCGGCGACTGCTGCGCCGACCTCTGCGACTCGTGCAGCGCCGACGCTCCCAGCACGTGTGGCACCGGGTGCGTGCCCCAGTGCGACGGCGTCGAGTGCGGCGACGACGGCTGCGGCGGAAGCTGCGGCGGGTGCGAGCCGGACCAGGCCTGCAGCGACGGCCTCTGCGCCTGCGTGCCCCAATGCGACGGCCTGGAGTGCGGCGACGACGGCTGCGGCGGGAGCTGCGGCACCTGCGGCGCCGACTCCTTCTGCGACCCGAGCGGCCAGTGCCTGCTCAACGGCGTGTTCGACGGCTTCTACGAGGGCACCATCGACGGCGCCGTCTCGGCAGCGTCGCTGGGCATCACCGTCGAGTGCACCGGCCCGATGTTCGCCGACGTGGACCACACCGACCTGCCGGAGATCAGCATGGAGGCCGACTGCGTCGCCACCACGCCCCTGCCAGTGCCGGGCCTCCCCGACGACACCATCGGTGTCTCCTTCATCGGCGACGTGTTCGGCGACCAGGGCATGGGCGACGTGTTCGTGCCGCTGCTCTCACCGGACCCCGTCGGCACCTGGTCGGGCAGCTTCTCCGGGCCGCAGCCCTCGGGTCCCTTCGACCTGAGCGGCACCTTCACCGGCACGGCCGATCTCGGCGCCCTGGGCCTGCCCATCGTCATCGACTTCAACGGCTCGCTGGCCGTGATCCAGTAGCGCAGCGCGCGCCGCCAGGGGGCGCAGCCTGTCAGAAGCCCAGGCCGAAGAGCGTCGCGTCCAGCCGGACATCGAACTCGGCGCCCGCCAGCGGGGCGCCGTTGTCGATGGTCAGCGTCCCGTCGCCGAGCGCGCCGACGAGCTGCGCCTTGTCGTAGGTGACGGCGTCGATGGTGAAGACGTAGGCCGCCACCCCTTCGCCGTCCACCGGCAGCACCGCCCCGGGGATGATCTGGCCGGGCACCACCGGCACGTTCGCCACCCAGATGCGGTCGCCCGGCGGCTGCACGAAGACCTGGAGGATGGCGAGGGAGCCGTCGCCCGACTCCGGGTCCGGACCGAGCAGCGCGCCGACCTGCACCAGCGGCGGGCTCTGGCCGGCGAACTCGAGCTCGCCCTCGCCGCTGCCGGCGATGAAGGGGTTCTCCTTGCCGAGCGTGCCCCAGCGGGTGTGCAGGGTCAGGGTGACCGAACCGGCTGGCTTCATGCAGGGCGCGTCGCGCAGCGGGCCGGTCTGCATCGATGCGATGGCCTGGAGCTCGCCCGTCAGCCGCGCGCGCTGCTTGGCGACGAAGGCGGCGACGCCCTGGCGGGCCGCCACGTAGGGCTGGAGGGCGCCGGGCTCCAGGTGGGGGCGGACGATCGCGTCCATGCGGTCGATCTCGCCCTGGAGCCACGCGGGGTCCCAGACGCTGTCGAGCAGCGCGCCCAGCCGCTCGGCGAAGCGCGCGCGGGTCTCGGGCACCATGAAGAGGCGCCTAGCCAAAGCCCCGGTGGTGCGCGCCACGGCCACGCCCGCGTCCTGCTCGCCGGTCGGGAAGGCGCCATCGGTGCCCCAGGGGATGAAGTGGAGGCGGCCGTCGTCGTGGGGCGCCGCGTAGACGTAGTAGTTGTTGGTGTTGCTCGCGTAGCCGTCCCAATGCCCGACCAGCACCTCGACGGCCCAGAAGGTGAAGAAGCCGTCCAGGTCGATGACCGCGTCCAGCGCCTGGGCGAGCTCGTCGTCGGGAGCGTCGAGGGCGGCGACGACGGCCTCGATCGGGGCCTGGGTGGGCGCGTCCTCCTGGGTCTTCTGCTCGAAGGTGGCCATCCAGCCGGGGCGGAAATCGGAGAGCGTCCCCTCGTAGAGCAGCCCCTCGTCGCTGTCGAAGTGCCGCCGCAAGAAGCGCTTCTTCACCGGCTCGATGTTGGCGTAGACGCGCGGCGGGCCACCGTTGACCCGCACCAGCCCGAAGGCGCAGCGCGGCGCGGGCACCCCCGCCCGGGCGAACACCTCGTAGGCCAGACATTGACGCAGGTAGGCCGGGTCCTGGACGCAGTTGTTGAGGGTGAGGCGCTCCACGTCGCCCACGCGCTGCCCGTCGACGAAGGTGTCGAAGTCCACCTTCAGCGAGGGCTTGTCGGTGCTCATGGAGCCGAGGAAGCCCTTCTTGCGCACCCCGACGTCGCCCCGCGAGTAGCCCTCGAGGGTCACCTCCGCCCGGAACCAGGTGAAGGGGTTGGGGGCCACCCGGTCCAGGCAGCCCGGGCCCAGGGCGTCGAAGATCGTGCGCGTCTGGTGGCGCAGGCTGTCCCAGTCCCAGGGCGCCATGTCGATGGCGACCTCGACCAGGTGGTCCGGGTCGAGCAGCGCGGCCTCGAGCGCGTCGGGAGGCGGTCCCTCCGCAGTGTCCGCCGGCGCCGTGTCCCCGCCAGAGGTCTCGGCGCCCGCGGCGGCGTCGAGCGCCACCTCCGGGCCCGGATCCGCCGCCTGGGCATCGCCTCCCCCCGGCGACGTGGTGTCGGCGAGCTCGCCCGCATCGGTCGCGTCGGCCAGCAGGTCGGCGCCCTGCCCACCCGAGCTCCCGCAGGCCGCCACGAGGGCGCTGCCGAGCACCACCGCCGCCCAGCGCCCCACGCCTCGTCGCCCGATGTTCCCAGTCCTCATCGCCCGCCTCCGAGCGCCACACTACCGCACCGCGCCCCTCGCCTCACGATCCAGATGGAGGCCCGATCGCCGCCCGATCGAAGCCCGCCGCCGTCCCGAGCGTGGCCCGCGCCCGGCCCGAGCGTGACCGCATCGAGCGCGCCGGTCTCCGTGGTGGCGGCGCCCGCCCGCACCCCGTAGTATCCCCGCGCACTGTTCACCCAGGGCGTACAATGCTCCCGGACCTGGAGTCGCTGCGCTGCTTCGAGGCCGCCGCGACCTCGCTCAACTTTCGCGCCGCCGCCGAGAAGGTGCACCTCTCACCGGCCGCCTTCAGCGCGCGCATCGGCCGGCTGGAGGCGGACCTGGGCGCTCGGCTCTTCGAGCGCACCACCCGCCGCGTGGGCCTCACCGAGGCGGGCCGGCGGCTGGTCCCCCAGGCGCGCGCGACCCTGGCCGAGGCGGCCCGCTGCGCCGAGGTCCTGCGCGAGGACAGCGCCGCGCCCCCCTTCACGCTGACGCTGGGGACCCGCTACGAGCTGGGCATGAGCTGGATCGTGCCCGCCCTCGGGGCGCTGCGGGCCGCGCGCCCCGAGCGGCGCATCGACCTCTTCTTCGGCGACAGCGCCGATCTGCTGCGGCGCCTTCAGCGCGACCAGATCGACGGGCTGGTCTCCTCGGTGCGGCTCACCGACGCCGGCCTCGCCTACGCGACCCTGCACGAGGAGCGTTACCGCTTCGTCGGCTGCCCCGAGCTGCTCGCCCGCCAGCCCCTCGAGGCCCCCGAGCACGCACGGCACCACACCCTGCTCGACATCCACGGCGACCTGCCGCTCTTCCGCTACCTGCTGGACGCCCGCCCCCGCTCGGAGGCATGGGAGTTCGGCGCCACCGAGTTCCTCGGCACTATCGGCGCGGTCCGCCACCGCGCCCTCGAGGGCGCTGGCGTGGCCGTGCTGCCGAGCTACTTCGTCGCCCCCGACCTGGAGAGCGGGCGCCTGTGCCCGCTGATGCCCGACCACGAAGCGCGCCCGGACGCCTTCCGCCTCGTGTGGCGCCGCGGCCACCCGCAGCAGGCCGCCCTGCGGGCCCTGGGCGACGAGCTGCGCGCCCGCCCCCTCACCTGACGGAGCCCCGATGCCCGCGCCCGACCCCAGCGATCCCCACCCCCACCTGTGGTTCCCCTTCACCTACCACGACGATCTGGCCGCGGCGCCGCCCCTGGTCATCGACCGCGGCGAGGGCGTCTGGCTCTACGATCGCGACGGCCGCGCCTGGCTGGACGCCGTGGGCTCCTGGTGGACCAGCCTGCTCGGCCACCGCCGCCCGGAGATCGTCCGCGCCGTCGAGGCCCAGCTCGGCCGCCTAGAGCACGTGATGATGGCCGGCTTCGTCACCGAGCCGGTGCTGGGCCTCGCCGAGCGCCTCGCCCGCCGCATGCCGCCGGAGCTCGGGCGCTTCTTCCTCAGCGACAACGGCTCCACCGCCGTCGAGGTGGCGCTGAAGATGGCGCTCCAGCACTGGGAGCTGCGCGGCGAGGAGCGCCCCCACGTCATCGCCCTGGGCGGCGCCTACCACGGCGACACCCTGGGCGCGATGAGCGTCGGCGACATCCCGGCCTACCACGCCACCTTCCACCGCCTGTGGAAGGGCGGCCTCTTCACCGACCCGCCCTCCTGCTACCGCTGCCCGGTGGGCCGCGAGCCGATGACCTGCGCCGCCCAGTGCATGGACAGCCTCGAGCGCCTGCTCGACGCCCACCGGGGCCGGGTCGCCGCCGTCATCTTCGAGCCGATGGTCCAGGGCGTCGCCGGGATGCGCGTCTACCCGGCCAGGGTGCTCGAGCGCGTCTTCGAGCTCTGCGAGCGCCACGGCGTGCTGACCATCGCCGACGAGGTGGCGATGGGCATGGGCCGCACCGGCCGCTTCCTCGCCACCGAGCACTCCGGCCGCGTGCCCGACATCGCCTGCCTGGCCAAGGGTCTCACCGGCGGCTTCCTGCCCCTGGCGGTGACCGCCGTCAAGGAGCACGTGTACGCCCCCTTCCGGGGCGCCGCCGGCTCGGGCCGCATCCTCCACCACGGCCACACCTTCACCGGAAACCCCCTGGCCGCAGCCGCCGCCTGCGCCACCCTCGACGTCCTCGAGGCCCTGGACCTCCCCGCCGCCCTCGCCCCGCTGAGCGAGCGCTTCGCCCGCCAGCTCCAGACCTTCCGCGACATCGAGGCCGTCGGCGACATCCGCCACCTGGGCCTGGTCGGCGCCCTCGAGCTGGTCAGCGACCGCCAGACCCGAGCCCCCCTGGACCCCGAAGCCCGCATCCCCTGGCGCATCCACCGCCGAGCCCTGGACCTCGGCCTGGTCCTGCGCCCGCTTGGCGACGTCCTCTACTTCATGCCCCCCCTCACGATCACCGCCGAAGAGCTGGACCTGATGCTCACCCGAGCCCGCACCGCCATCGAGGACGTCCTCACCTGAGCAGCACCGGCGCTGGCCTCGGTGCCGGCCTCGGTCTCGGTCTCGGCCCCGGTCTCGGCCCCGGTCTCGGCCCCGGCCCCGGTCTCGGCCCCGGTCTCGGTCTCGGCCCCGGTCTCGGTCTCGGCGCCGGTCTCGGTCTCGGCGCCAGTCTCGGTCTCGGCCCCGGTCTCGGCCCCGGTCTCGGTCTCGGCCCCGGTCTCGGCCCCGGTCTCGGCCCCGGTCTCGGCCCCGGTCTCGGCCCCGGCCTCGGCCCCAGCCTCCGCCGCACCCACCGGGGGTGTCCCCTCCGCTCCGCTCGCGCTACCCTGCACCCCAGGCGCGCTCGCTCCGTGCCCCTCCCCCGCTGCGCTGGAGACCCGGTGAACTTCGAGACTCGCGCATTCATCGCCGGTGCCTTCGAGCGCGGCGAGGGCTCCGTTCGGGACGTCGTCGACCCCGCCACGGAGGCGGTCATCGCCCAGGTGCACGACGCCTCGGTCGCCCAGGTGCAGCGCGCCGTCGCCGCGGCCGAGCGGGCCTTCGAGCGGTGGTCGCGTACCGCTCCGGGTGAGCGGGCTCGGATGCTGCTCGGGCTGGCCGACCTGCTGGAGGCCGACTTCCCGGCGCTGAGCGAGATCGAGTCGCTGAACACCGGCAAGCCGCTGCGGGTGGTGCAGGCCGACGAGCTGGGGCCCATCGTCGACCCGCTGCGGTTCTTCGCCGGCGTCTCCCGGAGCCCTACGGGTCTGGCCGCCGCCGAGTACGTCGAGGGCCGCACCAGCATGACGCGGCGCGATCCGCTGGGCGTCTGCGGGCTGATCACGCCGTGGAACTACCCGCTGATGATGGCTGTCTGGAAGCTGGCGCCTGCGCTCTCGGCCGGCAACACGGTGGTGCTGAAGCCCGCGCCCGAGACGCCGCTCTCGACCCTGCGGCTGGCCGAGCTGGCCGCGTCCCTGCTGCCGCCCGGCGTGCTCAACGTGGTGCCCGGGGGCACCGAGGTGGGCGAGGCCATCGTGGCCGACCCGCGGATCGCGCTGGTCTCGCTCACCGGCGACGTGTCGACCGGCCAGCGGGTGATGGCCGCCGCCGCGCCGACGCTCAAGCGGCTGCACCTGGAGCTCGGCGGCAAGGCCCCGGTCATCGTGTACCCCGACGCCGACCTCGACCGCGTCGCGGCGGCCGTACGCACCGGCGGCTTCTACAACGCTGGCCAGGACTGCACCGCCGCCTGTCGCGTCTACGCGGCCGACGCCATCTACGACGCGCTCCTCGAGCGCCTGCGCCACACCGTCAGCGACCTGCGCACCGGCGCGCCCAAGGCCCGCGACACCGAGATGGGCCCGGTCATCAGCGCGCGCCACCGCCAGCGCGTCCAGGGCTTCATCGAGAGCGCCCGCGCCCTGCCCCACGTCGAGATCCACGCCGGCGCGGCCCCCGACGGCCCCGGCTTCTACGTGCCCGCGACCCTGGTCGCCCACGCCGCGCCGCGCGACGAGGTGGTCCAGCGCGAGGTGTTCGGCCCGGTGGTCTCGCTGACCCGCTTCGGCGAGGGCGACGACGTCATCGCCTGGGCCAACGACAGCCCCTACGGCCTGGCGTCGTCGGTGTGGACCCGCGACGTGGGCCGCGCGCTCGGCGCCGCCGCCCGGCTGCGCTACGGGACGGTGTGGGTCAACGACCACCTGGTGTGGCCCACCGAGATGCCCCACGGCGGCCTCAAGATGTCAGGCCACGGCAAGGAGATGTCGGTGTTCGGCTACGACGACTACACCGTCGTCCGGCACGTGATGGTGCACCTGGGCGCGTGACCCGCGGCCGGGCGGCTCACCGCTTCGGCGTGAGCGACGCGACCTTGTTGAAGTTGAGCGGGATGGCGCCGAAGCCGGTGTCCACCTTGGCGCCACCGTTGAAGCCCACCTGGATGCCCTTGCCGGCCATGAGCGTCTGGATGATGCCGATGCCGAGCTGCGCCGTGGACAGGCTCACCCGCACCGAGCGCTTCTGGGTGCCGCCCGCGCCCACCTTCAGCGTGTCGTTCAGGCGCATCGTCGTCGCGGGCACGCCGCCCAGGGTGACGGCGCTGCTGAAGCCAGCGATGCCGATGGCGCGGCTGCCCGGGTTGGACATGCCGACCTCGATGTCCAGGTCGACGCCCGAGAGGCTGGCCTTGGCGATCTTGATGCCCGAGGGGAAGATGTTGGGGATCTTGATGACCGGCAGCTTGCCGTCCACGCCGTAGGGCAGCTTGAGCTGGCCGATGGGCGTGTTCATCCGCACGTCGCCCGTCAGCTTCCAGGGCAGGTCCTTGCTGAAGCCGCCGGCGATCTTGGCGGCGATCTCCGACCAGCGCAGCGTCAGCGGGATGACCAGCTGCGTCGTGGCGCCGGCCCGCATGTCCAGGGCCTGGGCGACCACGCCGTCCACCAGGGTGAGGCCGTCGACCGAGAAATGCAGGGCATAGCCGTCCAGCTTCACCCCGATGGCGTTGGGGTTGTGCAGCTTGAAGGCCACGTTGAGCTTCAGGCTCTGGAAGTCGGCGGCGATGAACTTCGTGGTGTCGTACTTGAGCGTCGGCTTCTTGAAGATGCCCGACAGCGCAGCGCAAGACGTGAACAAGCCGAGCGAGAGCAGCGCGGTGGCGAAGACGACGCTGCGGCGCAGCATGAGGCGGCGATGAGTCAAGGGACGCTCCTTCGGTCTCCCCGCGGGGTTCGGGGGTTATAACAGCAGCCGGCGCGGCGGGGACAGCCCGGGCGCCCGGAACCCAGGGCGGGAGGCCAGCGATGCGCATCGGACGCTACGAGGTGGACGCGATTCAGACGGGCGCCTTCGCCCTGGACGGCGGCGCCATGTTCGGGGTGGTGCCGCGCGCGCTCTGGGAGCGGAAGATCCCCGCCGACGCGCTGCACCGCATCCCGATGGCCCTGCGCTCGCTGCTCGTCCGGGGCGAGGGCCGCGTGATGCTGGTGGACACGGGCATCGGCTCCACCAAGTGGAGCGAGCGCGAGCGGGCCCGCTACGCCATCGACCACGGCACCCACGAGCTCACCCGCGCCCTCGCGGCCCACGGCGTGGCGCCCGAGCAGGTCACCGACGTGCTGCTCACCCACCTGCACTTCGACCACGCCGGCGGCGCCACCACCGAGGCCCCCGACGGCACGCTGCGCCCGACCTTCCCCAAGGCGGCCTACTACCTGCAGCGCCGGAACCTGGCCTGGGCCGAGCACCCCACCGAGAAGGACCAGGCCAGCTACCTCGCCCGCGACTTCCAACCCATCATGGACGCCGGCCAGCTCACCCTCCTCGACGGCCCCGACACCTCAGGCGCCGCCCTGGGCATCGAGGGCCTCGAGCTCTACGTCAGCGACGGCCACACCGAGGCCCAGCAGCTCCCCATCCTCACCGACGGCACCCACACCGTGGCCTACGGCGGCGACCTCGTCCCGACCAGCGCCCACGTCCCCATCCCCTGGCTGATGGCCTACGACATCCGCCCCCTGCAGACCATGGAGGAGAAGCGCACGCTGCTCGCCCGCGCCGCCCGCGACGCCTGGACCCTGGTCTACGAACACGACCCCCACCACGCCGCCACCCGCATCCTGGAGACCGACCGAGGCTTCGAGCCCGGCGACCCCGTCACGCTGTAGACGGCCCCGCGGCTCTCGCGGCGGCCTGGCCTGCTCAGTTCAGCAGCGCCTCGAGCGTCTCGGCGTCGAGCAGGGCGGCCATCCAGCGGTCCACATCCTCGTCGGCCGCGGCCATCACACGCGTCTTCACGGCCGCCGTCGGAGCGCCGAAGCGGAGGGCGATGAGCTTGAGCAGCGCCAGCCGTTGTCCCTCGGACACGCCCTCCTGCCGGCCCTCCTGCCGGCCCTCTTGGTGAATTCTCTCAGCGAGTGTCACGGCAAGCTCCTTGGCCTCACTTCCCACGGCGCGGTCGAAGAATTCGGCGAACTCACGGCGCTCCAACGCCGGCTCCGTCCTCACGATGTATTCTATGAGCGCCGCCTGCGTAAGCAAGCTGGCGGACCTGAACGCCACCAGGATCTCGGGCAGCGCATCGAGGCGCTGCAAGATCTCGCCCCGGCCGACGTACTTGAAGAGGATCCGCGCCACGCCATCTCCGGTCTCGCTGGCCAACAGGCGGTCGGGCATCCGCGGGATGTCTTGCAACACCAACTCGAACTCCGGCGTATGCGCGGCGACCAGGTCACGGAGGGCCGACGGGATGTCGACCAGCTCGGAGAACCGGGTGGCGGCGCTCCACGGCTCGGGGCCGTGGTAGACGACCACGGGGAAGATGGCCGGGACGCCGCGTGCATTGGGATGCTCCACGAGATGGCGCTCCCAGATCCGCAGCATGTAGCGCAACAGCCGCATCGGCATCATCGCGTCAGGCCGGCTCTGATGCTCTGCGAGGATATAGAACAGAGCAGGCTCCCGGCTCGCCTCCCCCTCGCCCTCCCCCCGCCACTGCACCGAGAAGAGCAGGTCGGTGTGCCGCTCGCCGAGCAGATCGTCGGTGAAGCTGCCAGGCACCCGCTCCAAGGTCTCCCACGCCAGCGCGTCCACCAGGTCGGCATTCAAGAACCGCCGCAGATGCGCCCCGGCCAGCGCGGACTGGCCGAAGACGGACTTGAAGAGCGCGTCGTGAACGGAGGTCATGGGGAACATTGGTTCAGTACCGGCTGCCCAGTCAAGCTCGAGCCGCCCCAAGGTGGCAGGATCTGACGCCGCCGCCGGTCACTGGCGCCGCCGGGGGTGCGCTTGCCGGGCTGGTTGGGGGTGGGGTATAGCGCCTTTCTTCCGGTCGAGACGACTTGGGGTGCGCGGGGTGCGCGGCGGGGCCGCGGGGTCGCACCGTGGGGGGTCCGGGCCGGTGGCTGAGGGCCCGGGCTGGGCCGCCCCGTGGGGGTGGCGTGGCGGGGCCGTTTCCCCGTGATGTCCGCCGCGTCTTCAGGAGACACCGATGAGCGAGAGCCAGGTGAGGGGCCAGAGCGTCCGTTGTGGGTTGATCCAGTGTGCCAACCCGCTCAATGACGAGTCGAAGTCGGTGGCCGAGATCCAGCAGGCCATGCTGGACAAGCACCTGCCGCTCATCGAGGAGGCGGCGAAGAAGGGCGTGCAGATCCTGTGTCTGCAGGAGATCTTCAACGGGCCCTACTTCTGCCCGGCCCAGAGCACGCGCTGGTACGACGCGGCCGAGACGATCCCCGGCCCCACCACCGAGCTGATGCAGGAGATCGCGCGCAAGCACGAGATGGTCATCGTCGTGCCGCTCTACGAGAAGGCGATGCGCGGCGTGTACTACAACAGCGCCGCGGTCATCGACGCCGACGGCAGCTACCTGGGCAAGTACCGCAAGCAGCACATCCCCCAGACCTCGGGCTTCTGGGAGAAGTACTACTTCAAGCCCGGCGACGGCGGCTATCCGGTGTTCCAGACCCGCTACGCCAACGTCGGCGTCTACATCTGCTACGACCGGCACTTCCCCGAGGGCGCGCGGTGCCTGGGCCTCAACGGCGCCGACATCGTGTTCAACCCCAGCGCGACCGTCGCCGGGCTGAGCCAGTACCTGTGGAAGCTGGAGCAGCCGGCCCACGCGGTGGCCAACGGCTACTACGTCGGCGCCATCAACCGGGTCGGCACCGAGGCGCCCTGGAACATCGGCAAGTTCTACGGCACCAGCTACTTCGTGAACCCGCGGGGCCAGATCATCGCCGAGGCCAGCGAGGACAATGACGAGGTGGTCGTCGCCGACCTGGACCTGTCGATGATCGACGAGGTCCGCAACCTCTGGCAGTTCTACCGCGACCGTCGGCCCGAGGCCTACGACGAGCTGGTCGACTACTGAAGAGCAGGGCGTCGTGAGACGGGGCGCCGCCGGGCGCCCGCAGCCAGGGAGAGAGCCATGAGCGTGCTCATCAAGAACGGACGCGTCATCACGGCGGTCGACGACTACTACGCGGACGTCTACGTCGAGGGCGAGCGCATCGCGCTCATCGGCCGCGACCTCCAGGTCGACGCCGACCGGGTCATCGACGCCACCGGCAAGCTGGTCATCCCCGGGGGCATCGACCCGCACACCCACATGGACATGCCCTTTGGCGGGACCACGTCGGCCGACGACTTCGAGTCGGGCACCAAGGCGGCGGCGTTCGGCGGCACCACCACCATCGTGGACTTCGCCATCCAGCAGAAGGGCGAGTCGACCCTGAAGGGGCTGGACACCTGGCACCGCAAGGCCGACGGCAAGGCCACCATCGACTACGCCTTCCACATGATCATCACCGACATGCCCGACGAGCGGCTGCCGGAGATGCGGCGCCTGGCCGACGAGGGCGTCACCAGCTACAAGCTCTTCATGGCCTATCCGGGCGTGCTCTACGTCGACGACGGGACGCTGTACCGGGCGTTCCGGCAGGCGGGCGAGAACGGCACGCGCATCTGCATGCACGCCGAAAACGGCATCGTCATCGACGAGATCATCAAGCGGGCCGTCGCCGAGGGGAAGACCGAGCCGCGCTGGCACGCCAAGACGCGCCCCACCCGGATGGAGGCCGAGGGCGTGCACCGGGCCATCGCCATCGCCGAGGTGGCCAATGTGCCGCTCTACATCGTGCACCTCTCGTCGTCGGACGCGCTCGACGAGGTCAAGCGCGCGCGGGCCCGCGGCATCGACGTGATGGCCGAGACCTGCCCGCAGTACCTGCTGCTGGACGAGACCATCTACGACCGCCCGGACTTCGAGGGCGCCAAGTGGGTGATGACGCCGGCGCTGCGCGAGAAGTGGAACCAGGAGGTGCTCTGGGAGGGGCTGCGCTTCGGGCACCTGGCCACCATCGCCACCGACCACTGCCCCTTCTGCTTCAAGGAGCAGAAGGAGCTGGGCCGCGACAGCTTCACGAAGATCCCCAACGGCGCGCCCGGCGTCGAGAACCGCATGAGCCTGATCTTCCAGGCCGGCGTGGTCGAGGGGCGCCTGACGCTGAACCGCTTCGTCGAGCTGACCTCCACGGCCGCCGCCAAGACCTTCGGCCTCTTCCCCAAGAAGGGCACCATCGCGGTGGGCTCGGACGCCGACATCGTCATCTTCGACCCCGACCGCAAGGAGACCATCGGGGTCGACAACGCCTGCACCCACCACATGCGCGTGGACTACAGCGCGTGGGAGGGGCACACGGTCCAGGGCTTCACCGAGACGGTGCTGTCGCGCGGCCGCGTCGTCATCGACAAGGGCACGATGACCACCGAGGGCGGCGGCAGCTTCGTCAAGCGAGCGCTCTGCGGCTCGCTCCTACGCTGAATCGCGCCGTGGCCTTCTCCCCCGACCCCTCCCTCATCAACGAGGACATCCGCCCCGTGCGCGCCGACGAGCGCCACTGGTCGGTGCTGAGCATGGCCAGCCTCTGGGTCGGCATGGTGGTCTGCGTGACCACCTACATGCTGGCGGCTGGCCTCATCGACCAGGGCATGAGCTGGTCCGAGGCCGTCCTCACGGTCATGCTCGCCAACGTCATCGTGCTGCTGCCCATGGTGCTCAACGGCCACCCCGGCACCAAGTACGGCATCCCCTTCCCCGTGCTGGCCCGCGCCAGCTTCGGCATCCAGGGCGCGCACATCCCGGCGCTGCTCCGCGCGCTCGTCGCCTGCGGCTGGTTCGGCATCCAGACCTGGGTGGGCGGCGCCGCCATCTACCAGCTCCTCGAGGCCTTCGCCCCCGGCACCTTCGCCGGCACCGCCCTGCCCTTCCTCGACATCAACATCACCCAGCTCCTCTGCTTCCTCGGCTTCTGGGCCCTGCAGATCGTCATCGTCTGGAAGGGCGTCGAGTCGATCCGCCTGCTGGAGACCCTGGCCGCCCCCTTCCTCATCGTCATGGGCCTGGCGCTGCTGGCCTGGGCGTACGTGAAGGCCGGCGGCTTCGGCACCATGCTCGAGGCGCCCAGCCAGTTCGCCCCCGGCGGCCCCAAGGAGGGCCAGTTCTGGCACGTCTTCTTCCCCTCGCTCACCGGCATGGTCGGCTACTGGGCGACGCTGTCGCTCAACATCCCCGACTTCACCCGCTACGCGAAGAGCCAGCGCGACCAGATCCTCGGCCAGGCCATCGGCCTGCCCACCACCATGACGCTCTTCGCCTTCATCGGCGTCGCCGTGACCAGCGCCACCATCAGCATCTACGGGGAGCCCATCTGGGACCCCACGCTGCTGCTCGGCAAGATGGGCGGCGGGGCCACCGTGATGATCTCGCTCTTCGCGCTGTCGGTGGCGACGCTCTCGACCAACATCGCCGCCAACATCGTCTCGCCGGCCAACGCCTTCATCAACGTGGCGCCCCAGCGCATCAGCTTCCGCACCGGCGGCCTCATCACCGCCGGCATCGGCGTGGCCATCTTCCCCTGGAAGCTGATGGAGTCGACCGGCGGCTACATCTTCACCTGGCTCATCGGCTACTCGGCGCTGCTCGGACCCATCGGCGGCATCCTCATCGCCGACTACTTCGTGCTGCGCCGGACGAACCTGGATCTCGAAGGCCTCTACCGCCACCAGGGCCCCTACACCTACTGGCACGGCGTCAACCCGGTGGCCGTCGGCGCCTTCGTGCTGGCCGTGCTGCCCAACATCCCCGGGTTCCTGCACGCCGCCGGCGCGCTCGAATCGGTCCCGCCGCTTTGGGACCAGCTCTACACCTACGCGTGGTTTCTGGGCTTCGGCCTGGCGGCCGCTCTCTATCTGGCCGGCATGATGCTCGCGCCACGTCCCCGCCCGGCGGCCGCCGCGGCGGAATCCCTCGAGGTATGACCATGACCAGCGCTCCTCACTCCACACCCTTTTCCGCCACCAGCTACGACTTCACGCCGTACCGCGACTGCCTGAACTTCATCGGCGGCGAGTGGGTCCCCTCGCACACCGGCCGCACGATGCCGGTGACGAACCCCCGCCACGGCAAGGTCATGGGCACCGTGCCGGTCAGCGACGCCGAGGACGTCGCCCGCGCCGTCGCCGCCGCCAGCGCCGCCTTCCCGGCCTGGCGCGCCGTCCCGCTCAAGGAGCGCGTGCAGATCCTCTACCGCCTCAAGGCGCTGATGGAGCGCCAGCTCGACGAGATGAGCTGGCTGCTCAGCCACGAGAACGGCAAGATCTTCAGCGAGGCGCAGGGCAGCGTCCTCAAGGGCATCGAGTGCCTCGAGTTCGGCATCTCCCTGCCCAACATGGCCGCCGGCCAGCAGCTCGACGTGAGCCGCGGCATCAACTGCCAGGTCACCTACGAGCCGCTGGGCGTGTGCGCCGGCATCTCGCCCTTCAACTTCCCGGTGATGGTGCCGCTGTGGATGCTCCCCCAGGCCCTGGTCGCCGGGAACACCTTCGTGCTGAAGCCGTCCGAGCAGGTCCCCTTCGGCGCGATGCGCATCGCCCAGCTCCTGCGCGAGGCGGGGCTTCCCGACGGCGTGCTCAACGTGGTCAACGGCACCCGCGAGAGCGTCGAGGCCATCTGCGACTCGCCGGAGATCCGCGCCATCGGCTTCGTCGGCTCCACCAAGGTGGCCCGCATCGTCTACGAGCGCGGCAGCGCCCACGGGAAGCGCGTGCTGGCGCTGGGCGGCGCCAAGAACCACCTGGTCGTCGTGCCCGACGCCGACCCGGAGCTCACGGCGCAGACCCTGGCGGCCTCGGCCTTCGGGTGCGCCGGGCAGCGCTGCATGGCCGCCTCGGTGACCGTGGCCGTCGGCGACGTCGACCACATCATCGAGGGCATGGTCGAGGCCGGGCGCAACGTGAAGCTCGGCGAGGACATGGGCGCCATCATCAACCCCGAGGCGGCCGAGCGCATCCGCGGCTACATCGACGACGCCGAGCGACGCGGCGCGAAGGTGCTGCTGGACGGCCGCAAGGCCCAGGTGGACGGCGCGCCCGGCAACTGGGTGGGGCCGACCATCCTCGACGGGGTGACCCCCGACATGCCGGCGTGGACCGACGAGATCTTCGGCCCGGTGATGTCCATCGTCCACGTCAAGACCGTCGACGAGGCCATCGCGCTCGAGAACTCCTGCCCCTACGGCAACGCGGCGTCCATCTTCACCACCAACGGCGGCGTGGCGCGCTACGCCATCGAGCGCTTCCAGGCCGGCATGTGCGGCGTGAACATCGGCGTCCCGGTCCCGCGCGAGCCCTTCGCCTTCGGTGGCTGGAACGACAGCCGCTTCGGCGCCGGCGACATGACCGGCTACGACGGCTACCGCTTCTGGACCCAGCCGCGCAAGGTCACCACCCGCTGGGCCGCCCAGCACGACCAGACCTGGATGAGCTAGCCATGAGCACCACACCCGACGACGCGATGAGCGCAGACGAGATGGTCCGCCTCTGCAAGGCCCACACGCTCTATACGTGGGCCAAGGTGGACGCGGTGGATCCGCTGCCGGTCGACCGGGCCGAGGGCGTGTGGATGTACACGCCCGATGGCCGCAAGATCCTGGACTTCAACAGCCAGCTCATGTGCGTGAACATCGGCCACGGCCACCCCAAGGTCGTCGAGGCCATCGCGAAGCAGGCGGCGAAGCTGACCTACGTCTACCCGGGGACGGCGACGGCCGTGCGCGCGCGGGTGGGCAAGCTCCTGGCAGAGCTGGTGCCCGGCGACATCAACACCTTCTTCTTCACGCTGGGCGGCGCCGAGGCCAACGAGAACGCCATCAAGGCCGCGCGGCTCTTCACCGGGCGCCACAAGATCCTCTCGCGCTACCGCAGCTATCACGGCGGCACCAACGCGACGAGCATGCTCACCGGCGACCCGCGGCGCTGGCCCAGCGAGCCGGGCATGCCGGGCGTGGTCCACGTGCTGGACCCCCAGCCGTACGACTACTCGTTCGGCGCCACCGACGCCGAGGTGGTCGAGCAGAACCTGGCCTATCTGGAAGAGGTCATCATGTGCGAGGGCCCGCACACCATCGCGGCGATGTTCGTCGAGACGGTCACGGGCAGCAACGGCATCCTCCCGCCCCCCGACGGCTACCTCCAGGGGCTGCGGAAGCTGCTGGACCGGCACGGCATCCTGCTGGTGTGCGACGAGGTGATGGCCGGCTTCGGCCGCACCGGCAAGATGTTCGCCTTCGAGCACTGGGACATCGTCCCCGACATCGTGACCATGGCGAAGGGGCTGACCAGCGCGTACGTGCCGCTGGGTGCGATGGGCGTGTCGGACCGCATCGCGCAGCACTTCCGCGAGAACGTCTTCTGGGGCGGGCTGACCTACAACTCGCACGCGCTGGCGCTGGCGACCGCCGAGGCGGTCATCGGGGTGATGCAGGACGAGAAGCTGGTCGAGAACGCCGCGCGCCTGGGCCCGGTGATGAAGGCCGAGATGGAGCGGCTCCGCGAGACGCACCCCTCGGTGAAGGGTGGCAGGGCGCTGGGGCTCTTCGGCATGGTGGACCTGCAGAAGAACGCGAAGGGCGAGCCGCTGGCGCCCTACAACGGCAGCCACCCGGCGATGGCGAAGTTCAACCGCGCGCTCTTGGACGCCGGGCTCTTCACCTTCGTGCGCTGGGGCAGCTTCATGTGCAACCCGCCGCTCTGCATCACCGAGGACGAGCTGAAGTACGGCTTCAGCATCATCGACCGCGCGCTGGCGCACACCGACGCCGCCTTCGAGGGCTGACCCTCGCCTCGCCCCGACCCGGGAGACTCCATGAGCACCACCCTGCCCCACGCGCCGCTTCCGGCCGACCGCGCCGAGGCCGCCGAGGCCTTCGAAGACTACAAGCCGCCGCTCTCGCCGGGGCACGCGGTGGTCGAGGCCAACCGCTGCCTGTACTGCGAGGACGCGCCGTGCACCATCGCGTGCCCGACGCACATCGACATCCCGACCTTCATCCGCAAGATTGCCACTGGCAATATCCGCGGGTCGGCGAAGACGATCTTCAGCTCGAACATCCTGGGGATGAGCTGCGCGCGCGTGTGCCCCGTCGAGGTGCTGTGCGTGGGCGACTGCGTCTACAACCACCTGGACCAGCCGCCGATCCAGATCGGCAAGCTGCAGCGATATGCCACCGATGTGGCGTTCGCCGAGGGCTGGCGCTTCTTCGAGGCGGGCGCGCCGACGGGGCGCTCCGTGGGGCTGGTGGGCGCCGGACCCGCCAGCCTGGCCTGCGCCCACGAGCTGCGGCGACTGGGCCACGCCTGCACGATCTACGAGAAGCGCGACGTGGTCGGCGGGCTGAACAGCACCGGCGTGGCGCCCTACAAGATGCGGGCCGACCGGTCCCTCGAGGAGGTCGAGTGGGTGCTCGGCATCGGCGGGATCGAGGTGAAGACCGGCGTGGAGCTCGGGCGTGACCTGAGCTTCGAGGCGCTGGAGGCGCAGCACGACGCCGTGTTCCTGGGCTTCGGCCTGGGGCCGGACTCGTGGCTGGAGGCGGCCGGCTCGGAGCTGTCCGGCGTCGAGGGCGCGGTGGAGTTCATCGAGGGCATGAAGCTCGGGACGCCCGACGTCAGCGAGGTGCGGCGCGCGGTGGTCATCGGGGGCGGCAACACGGCGCTGGACGCGGTGCGCGAGCTGGTGCGGATGGGCATCGCATCGGTGACCATGGTGTATCGCGGCACCGAGGAGCGGATGAGCGGCTACGCCCACGAGTGGAAGGCCGGCAAGCTGGAGGACGTCAAGGCGCTGTGGCAGCGGCAGCCGGTGGGCTTCGAGGGCGAGGGGCGCGTCACCGGCGTGCGCTGCGTGAAGCTCGGTCAGGACCGCCAGCCCATCGCCGGCTCCGAGGAGGTCGTGCCGGCCGACCTGGTGCTGCTGGCCATCGGCCAGGGCAAGCTGGGCGAGCTGGTCAGCGGGCTCGATGGCGTCACCGTCGAGCGCGGGCGCGTGGTCGTGGGGCCGGACGGCGCCACCGGGCGGCCCGGCGTGTTCGCGGGCGGGGACTGTGCGAACGGCGGCAAGGAGGTCGTCAACGCGGTGGCCGAGGGCAAGGCCGCGGCGCAGGCGATTCACCGAAGCCTCGGAGGCAACTGACATGGCCGACCTGACCACGAACTGCGGCGGCATCGTCTCGCCGAACCCCTTCTGGCTGGCCTCGGCGCCGCCGGCGAACTCGGGCGACCAGGTGATGCGCGCCTTCGACCACGGCTGGGGCGGTGCCGTGTGGAAGACGCTGGGCACGCCGATCCAGAACGTGTCGAGTCGCTTCGGCGGTCTGCACTACAAGGGCACCAAGGCCATCGGCTTCAACAACATCGAGCTCATCACCGACCGGCCCATCGAGACGAACCTGAAGGAGATCGCCGAGGTCAAGCGGCGCTATCCCAAGCACGCGGTCATCGTCAGCCTGATGGTGGAGACCCGGGACGAGTGGCAGGACCTCATCAAGCGCTCCATCGACGCGGGTGCTGACGGGCTGGAGCTGAACTTCGGCTGTCCGCACGGCATGTGCGAGCGCGGCATGGGCTCGGCGGTGGGCCAGGAGCCGCGCATCAACGAGCGCATCACGAGCTGGGCCGTCGAGTTCTCCACGGTGCCGGTGCTGGTGAAGCTGACGCCCAACGTCTCGGACATCGTGCCCCACGGCATGGCTGCGCAGCGCGGCGGCGCCCACGGCGTGAGCCTCATCAACACCATCAAGAGCATCATCGGCGTCGACATCGACCGCATGGTGCTGGAGCCGCGCGTGCGCGGGCTCTCCACCAACGGCGGCTACTGCGGCGCGGCGGTCAAACCCATCGCGCTGCACATGACCGCCGGCCTCGCCCGGCACCCCGACTTCAACATCCCCATCAGCGGCATCGGCGGCATCGCCTCCTGGCGCGACGCGGTGGAGTTCCTGCTGCTCGGGGCCAGTTCGGTCCAGGTCTGCACCGAGGTGATGCTGCGCGGCTACCGCGTGGTCGAGGACATGATCGAGGGCCTGTCGAACTACATGGACAGCCACGGCATGAAGACGCTGGACGACATCGTCGGCCGCGCCGTGCCCAGCTACTCCGAGTGGGGCGAGCTGGACCTCAACTACGAGACCATCGCCAGGATCGACCCGGAGACCTGCATCGGCTGCTACGACTGCGTGGTGGCGTGCCAGGACGGCGCCCACCAGTGCATCTACCCCGGAGACAACGGCGCCCGCGTCCCCCGCATCGACGAATCCGAGTGCGTCGGCTGCAACCTCTGCCAGATCGTCTGCCCCGTCCCCGGCTGCATCGAGATGGTCGAGGTCGAAAACGGCTACCCCCCCGCCACCTGGAACCAGCACGTAGCCACCGGCGCCGCCCTCCGCCCCAAGAAAGGCGCCCACTGAGCGGGCGGCGACGGTCCCCCGGAACCTCGAGTCGATGAGCCGGTCATCGCCGGGCTGAAGGCGGTTCTGGCTGCGGAGCAGCCCGCCGAACCGGCGCGAGTCGCGCTGCTTTACCTCACGCTTGACCTGGCGGGGGCTGGCTCCTAGCGTCGGTGCATGACCAGCACCGCCAAGCTCTCATCCAAGAGTCAGCTGACCATCCCGGTATGGGTGCGTCGTCAGCTCGGGCTGGAACCTGGTGCGCGCGTCTCACTGAGCGTCGTCGACGGACGCCTGGTGCTCGCTCCGCTCGAGACCGACCTCGATGCGGTGGAGGGCTCGCTCGCGGGGATCTACGGCGACGCGGACCGGTACATCGATGAGCTGCGTGAGGACCGACTCCCTTGAGCATCGTCCCAGCGGAGCACCGCCGGGTGGCGCTGGACAGCGCACCGCTCATCTACTTTCTGGAGGGTCGTGGCGCTCGCGGCTCGGCCGTCCGGGAGCTTCTGGCTGCGGCCCGCGGAGGCGCCTGTGAGCTGGTGGTCTCCGCCATTACGGAGGCCGAGCTCCTCGTTGGCCCGCTGCGCGCTGACAACCCCAAGGCCACGGACGCGGTCCGCGCGATGCTCGGCGGCTCACTACCCGTTCACGTCGTCGAGGTGACACGACCCATTGCACGCGCGGCTGCGGGCCTGCGCGCCCGCTTCGGCCTGCGCCTCGCCAACGCGCTCGTGGTCGCCAGCGCACTCGACGCCGATTGCACGGCGCTGGTGAGCAACGACGCCGCCCTCCGCCGGGTCGGCGACCTCATCACCTACATCCACCTCGATGACCACGTGAGACGCGACGCTCCCTGACGGCCCCGTCGCGCGGGCAGAGCCGCGCGTCGACCCTGGGTCGGAGCTGTTGGCGCCGGGCCGTTGGAGCCGAGGTGATTCGCCGCTATGCTCCGAGGCATGACGAGCCTGCCGCGACCGCGCACCGCGACCTACGACGACTACCTGGCGCTGCCCGACGACCAGAAGGCGGAGCTCATCGACGGCACGCTCTACCTGATGAGCGGTCCCAAGGGTCGTCACATCCGGGTGGTGAGTACGCTCGGCGGGATCCTGTCGTACCGCTTCGGCCTGCGCGAGGGGCCGAGGGGCGACGATCCTGGCGGCTGGTGGATCCTGCATGAGCCCGAGCTGCATCTGCTGCTGGACACGCGCGTGGTGCGGCCGGACCTGGCTGGCTGGCGGCGCCAACGCATGCCCGCGCCGCCGGGTGACAGCCACAAGTTCACGCTCATTCCCGACTGGGTGTGCGAGGTGCTCTCGCCCAGCACGTCGAGCCACGACACCATCGTGAAGATGCCGCGCTACCTCGAGGCGGGGGTGAAGTGGGCGTGGATCATCGATCCGGTGGCCGAGCGGCTGGACATCTTCCGCGCTGGCGACGGCGAGTGGCTGGAGGCTGGCAGCCATCAGGGCGCGGGCGCGGCGCGGCTGGAGCCTTTCGACGCTGTCGAACTCGACCTCGCCGCCCGGCTCCACCTGCAGCGAGGTCACCGACGCCGATGGCGAGGTGCGCTGCACGCCGGGCTGTGCTGACAGCGCCGATTGCTGGCCCACCGACCGATGTGACGCGGGCGAGTGCGTGGGGGCTGCGCCGTGCGTGCCACCCTGCGGCCCGGGGAGCGCGTGCGTGCACGGCGCCTGCCAGTAGCGCCGCGGGCAGCCGGCGCGGTCCCGATCGCCGAAGGCCTCAGTGGCAGAAGTCGCCGAGCCCGGCCGCGCAGAGGGTCTTCCGGGCCTCGATGACCTCCGGGAAGGGCGGCTCCTGGTGGCCCTTGCTGGTCTCACGGGGGCGCGAGTTCGCCTCGACGAGGCGGCAGCTCTCCTCGTAGCCCAGGATGCAGGCGCGGGCGGTGAGGCTCCAGCGGGCCTCGCGGGCGGCGTGCTTCTCGTCGGCGGAGCGCCCCTCCTCGTCGGCGGGCAACCCGCGCACGTAGCCGACCAGCTCGCAGGCCACGGCAGCGCCGCCCTGGCAGGCCTTGTCCAGCGCGGCGACAGCGCGCTCGGGATCCTTGGGCATCTTCCATCCGTAGTAGAGCGCCTGCCCCCAGACGGCGCAGGCCGCCACGTTGCCGCCGTCGCAGGCCTTCTCCAGCATCGCGTCGGAGCGCTTGCGCAGCTCCTTGCCGCGCTCCTTGCGCTCCTTGGTCTCGTAGAAGCGCGTCAGGGCCTGCCCCAGGTGGCGGCACGCCAGGGCGTCGTCCGCGTCACAGGCAGCCTCGAGGCGCTGCTCCATGGCCTTGGCCCTGGCTTCCAGGGCGGGCACGGGCGGCTTGCGGTCGCGGGCCGCGCGCACCGCCAGCTCGCACGAGCGCCAGTCGTTGCGGCCGCAGGCGGGCTCCAGGAGCACCAGCGCCTCGTCCTCCATCTCGGCCGGGAGCAGCATCTCGCCCGCGTCCGCGCAGGCGGCGTCGAGCCCGCCGGTGCAGCGCGCTCGGGTCCTGCGGATCGACGGGAGCTGCCCGTAGAGTGAGCAGTCCCGGCTCTCTTCCATGTACGAAGAGGTGCCGCAGCGCTTCGCCAGGGCGGCCTCCGCCTTCCGGAGGCTGGCACCGTCCATGCCGCCCGCCACCACGGCGCGCACCACGACGAGGCACGCGTCGCCGTCGCCCGCCTCGCAGGTCGCGATCTGCTCCGCCGCCGCCTTCTTCGGGTCGGCCTTGCCCGCCAGCCCGTCCCCATGGATGCGCGCCACCAGCACGCACTCCGACTCGCCTCGCAGCCAGGGCGTGATGGCGGCGTAGTAGGGCTCGTCGGACTCGGCGGCCTCCTGCCCCGTGCGCTCGGCGACCAGCTTCGCTCGCCACTGCGTGCAGGCCTTGCCGCACACGGCCAGCGCGCGCTTGCCCACGGCCGCATCCTTCACCAGGGGCGTGCCGTCGCGTCCGGTGAGCAGCAGCCAGCACGCGTTGCAGCTCCCCTTCTGGCAGCCCTTCCGCAGCGACGCCTCGCCCGCCGCGGGATCGGCCTTCACCTCGACGGTCTCGCGGTCCACGATGACCCGCCCGGTCACCTGCGCGGCGCCGAGCTGGTAGCAGGCGTCCGGATTTCCGCCCTCGCAAGCCCTCCGCGCCGCCTTCAGCACCGTCTCGGGCGTCGCCGCCGAGGCCGCGCCGGCTCCGACTGCGCTCCCGAGCACCACCATCACCAACCCGACCCCGACCGTCCGACCGGCACCCCCACGGGCACCCCAGCTCCCACGCCCCATCGACGTCTCCTCCTTCGACATCTCCGCCCGTTCAGCGTTCGTACTGCTCGGTGCCAGGCCCGGGGGCCCCGGCGCGGGCCGGATGATAGTCGCGGCCGAGCGGTGATCAAGCCTCCGCCGCAGGTCGTCGCCGCGGGGCGCTCCGGGCGCCTCTCGCCGAGCAACGAGCCCAGCCCGGCGCGCTCAGCGCGAGCCGCCGCGCTCCCACGCGCCCGTGTCACGGAGGTGCGCCACCGTCCGGCGGATGCCCTCGTCCAGCGACACCCGCGGCGCCCAGCCGAGCGCCTCGGCCGCGCCCGCGATGGAGAAGTAGTGGTGGGTGCACATGTAGCGCACGGCGAAGCGGCTCAGGCCGTCCTCGACGCCGGGCGCCGTGCCCCGCGCCGCCGCCGCTGTCTCGGCCAGCGCCGCGACGGTCCAGGCCAGCCAGTAGGGCACGCGCCCGCGGGTCGGCCGCTCGCCCAGCTCGACCAGCACGCGGTCGACGAACTCCCAGAACCCGATGGGCTCGCCGTTGGTGATGAAGTAGGCCCTCGCGCCCACCGACGCGTCGGCCGCCAGCCGGGCGTCGGCGGCCAGCAGGGCGTCGGTGAGGTTGTCGATGTAGGTGAAGTCGCTCAGCTTGCGGCCCCGCCCGACGCCCAGCTTCAGGCGGCCGGCCTCCGCGCGCCGCAGGATGGCCGGCAGGAAGCGGCCGTCGCCCGGGCCGTAGACCACGTGCGGCCGCAGCGCCACCGTGCGCAGCCCGTCGGGCGCGTGAGCGGCCAGCACGTCGCGCTCGGCGGCGATCTTGCTGTCGGCGTAGGGTGCCTGCGAGGTCGTCGCGTAGGGCAACGACTCGTCGCCGCCCTCGATGTCGCCGCCCTGGTAGACCACGCTGGCCGAGCTGACGTGCACGAGGCGCCGGACGCCGGCGTCGCGGCACGCGCTGATGACGTTCTGCGTGCCGCGGTGGTTGACCGCCCACACCGTGTCGGCGCTGCTCTGCCGGGTGTGGACCAGCGAGGCGACGTGGAAGACGACCTCGGCGCCCGCGACGGCGTCGCGCACCTGGGCCGGGTCGGTGACGTCGCAGCGCCGCGCCTGCGCGCCCGCCGGCAGCCCGTCGAGCCGCACATCGGTGGCCACCACCGCGTCTCCCCGGGCGAGCAGGGCATCGACCAGGCGCCCTCCGACGAAGCCTCCCGCTCCGGTGACGACGCTCGCGGTGCTCATCGCTGTCTCCTGCGGGTCATGGGCCGCCGCCGTGTCGCGCCAGCAGCTCGGCGGTCCGCTCGGGCACGCAGAACGCGCGGATGATCTGCCTGCAGACGCGCAGGCCGAGCTCGGTCGGGGCCATCGTCATGCCGCCCTCGACCCAGCGTGCCAGCGCGACCTGGGTGATGGCGTGGGTGGCCCGCGTGAGGAAGACCGGGTCCTCGATGACGAACACACCGTCGGCCATCCCCTGCTCGAAGGCCGCCACCATGTCCCGCTGGCCGCGGTTCCACGCGCCGAGCTGAGCGTCGCTGCGCAGCTCCGACGGCGCCCACCAGGCGGCCACCTCGCGCAGGTGCACGGCCAGGTAATCGGCGTGCTCGGTGTGGAAGGCCACGGTGGTGCGCAGACCGGCCAGCAGGCGCTCCAGCGGCGACCCGGCGGCCGCCGTCGCCGCGCGCACCCGCGGCATCAGCGCCTCGAGGCGCCGTGCGTGCACCGCCGCGTAGAGGGCCTCCTTGTTCGGGTAGCGCTGGTAGAGCGTGGCGAGCGAGACCCGGGCCAGCTTCGCCACGTCCCTCATCCGCGCCCCCGCATAGCCGGCGGCCGCGAAGCAGCGCTCGGCCGCGTCGAGGAGCTGCGCCTCGGCCCCCGGGTCCGGGTCTGCTGGCAGGGCCCTGCCGGCCCCCCGCTTCGTCATCGACACACTCCGGTCGCGCTGGTTGACAGCATCGCGGGTAACTGAGATTACTCGAGGGCGAAAGTCAAGCGCGCAGCGTCCCTCCCACCGTGCGAGCCGCCGTCATGACGCACTCCATATTCCTCATCATCGCCGTCGACCTGGTCTGCGCCGGCCTCGCGCTGGGCGGCCTGACGCTCTTGTCCCGCTCGCGGCTCATGGCGCGCCACCGCGAGCGCGAGGACAAGCCCCACCGCATCTCGAAGGGCGAACACGCGCGCGTGACGACCATCAACTCGGTGGTCTCGATGTCGATGGTCTTCGGGCTGGCCTGGCTCGCCCACGACCAGCTCTTCACGACCGAGCCGCGCTCGGCGCTGCGCATCGTCTTCGAGGCCGTCGCCATCCTGGCCGTCTACGACCTCCTCTACTACCTCTACCACCGCTTCGTGCTGCACGAGTGGGCGCCCGGCCGCCGCATCCACGCCGTCCACCACCGCATCCGGACGCCCTACGCGCCGGACAGTGTCTACGTCCACCCCTTGGAGACCTTCGGCGGCGTGGCCCTGCTCCTGCTCAGCACCTGGCTGGTCGGCCCGGTGCACGTCTACGCCTTCGGCCTCTGCTTCCTGGTCTACAGCGTCCTGAACCTCTTCATCCACTCGGCCTTCCACCTGCCCTTCGCGCCCTTCCGCACGTTGACGGCGATGGTGGACCACCACGACATCCACCACACGTCGATGCGCGGCGGGTACTACGCCTCGATCACCCCGCTCTACGACTGGCTGCTGCGCACCAACCACGAGCGCGCAGGCAGGACGACCGAGGCGGCCGGCGACGCCTGAGGCGCGCTCGACGACCCGCCCCGGCCTGCGGCGCCGCCGCCGCCCCCCGACCCGTGCAGCGCCCGTGTGAGCGCGGCCCCGGCGGGGCTCGGCTCCCGGTCGGCACTTTGCTATCCTGGCCCGACTCGCGCTGCGGAGGGTCGGATGGGGGCAGGCGGCGGACTCGAACCCGGCTGGATTCGTCTGGACGTCGACGCGTCCGACCTGCGCGCGGTCACGCACGCGGCCGCCCAGATGGCCGGCGGCGTCGACGGCGTGGAGGCGGCGCGCCTGGAGGCGGCGCTGAACGCGCGGGTCGCCGAGGGGCACATCGCGCTGGGCGAGGGCATCGCCATCCCGCACGCCATGGTCGCCGGGCTGAAGGCGGTGCGGACGGGGCTGGTGCGCGTCCGCTCGCCGCTCGCCGTCCCCGACGCGCCCGACGATGTGCCGGTGGATCTGTGGTTCGTCGTGCTCGGCCCCCCCGGCGACGACGCGCAGCACCTGGTCGCCGTGGCCAACGTGGCCCGCCTCGCGCGGGTCGAGGGCCTGCTCGAGACGCTGCGCAGCTCGGCGGACCCGCAGGCGATCGCCCGCGCCATCGCCTCGTCCGAGGTGGCCACCGACGCGCCCGGCGCCGGGCCCGACTCGCGGCCGCTCGGCGGCGCGCGGGACCTGGTGCTCATCGAGATCGAGGGCGAGGCGGCCGTGGACCGGCTGCTCCTCGACCTGGCCGGCCACGACTTCGAGGACGCCACCGTCGTCGACGGCCTCACCCTGAGCGAGGTGGCGTCCCGCGAGCTGCCGCTCTTCGCCAGCTTCCGCGACCTCTTCGGCGACCCGGGCGGACGCCGCCTCATCCTGGTGGTCGCCGACCCGGAGCGCTCGGGCCTGCTCACCCGCCTGGTGCGCCGCGCCTGCCGCGAGACGGGAGCCCGCGCGGGCCGCGTCTCGGTGCTGCCGCTCCGCGAGACCTGGCGCTGGGAACCGGAGCGCGGCGCGGGCGGCGGCGGCCACTGATGAGCGGCCCCGCGCTGGTCGCCGTGCTGCTCGGCGCCGCCTTCCTGGCGAGCGCGCGTCGCTTCGGCCGCTTCCGCCAGGCGCTGGGCCTCACCCACCTCGTCGTCACCGGCCACGCCTTCCTGCTCATCGGGGCGCTGGTCGGCCTCGCCGTCACCGACGTGCAGCTCGACGCCATGGCGCCCGTGCTGACCCCCATCGCGGCGCTGGTGGCAGGCACCATCGGCTACTCGGTGGGCATGCGCTTCCACGGTCGGGTGCTGCGGGCGATCCCCGCCGGCGCCACCCGCGTGGCGCTCACCCCGGCGCTGGGCGTCGCGCTCGGCACCCTCGCCCTCGCCACCGTGGCGCTCGCCGCCTCGGGCGTGACACCGGCCTCCGCGCTGGCGGGCGGGCTGGTGACGGCCGGGGCCGCCGCGGTCAGCGCCCCCACGCTCGCCGCCGCCATCCGACGCCGCCGCGGCGGCCGCTCGCCAGACCTGCTCGCCTCCCTGCGCCTCGTCGAGCTCTCCGCGGGGCTCTCCAACCTGCTGGCGCTGACCGGCGCCGTCTTCGCCTTCGCCCTGACCCGCGCCGAGGGCGCCGGCGCCGCGACGCTCTTCTGGGTGCTGTGCGACGTGGGCCTGGGCCTGGCCGCCGGGCTGGTGACCTGGCTCTTCCTCGGAGGCCCCGCCCGGCGCGACGAGCGCCTCCTGCTCGGCGTCGGGATGGTCGCCTTCACCGGCGGCCTGGCCGAGTGGTTCGGGCTGTCGCCGGCCGCCCTCTGCGCGGTCGCCGGTGCCACGCTGGTCAACCTCCCGGGCGACCGCATGGCCGACATGGCCCAGGCCATCCGCCGCCTCGAGCGCCCCGCCCTGGTCATGCTGATGACCCTGACCGGCGTCTACGCCGTGCAGGACCTCGGCCCGGCCGTGCTCCTGCTGGTCGCGCTGCTCACCCTCGGTCGCGCCGGCGCGCTCATCGTCCTGGCGCGCAGCGTGCGCGGGTCCCTGCCCCCCTCGTCCGGGCTCGCCGCCGGGCCGGACTGGGGCAAGGGCCTCGTCGCCCAGGGCAGCCTCGGCCTCGTTTGCGCCCTCGCCTTCCGCCAGGTGTGGCCGGGCCACGCCAGCGGCTGGGCCCTCGCCGCCATCGCGGTCGCCAGCCTCATCAACGAGATCGCCGCGCCCCCGGTGCTCGTGCGTACGCTCACCGCCCGCGCCACCGCGCACCCCGCCTCGTGAGCCCGGCTCCGCACCCCGCCCTCGCGGTCCTCCGCCGCGGCCTGCTCTTCCGGATGCTGCCGCTGGCGGGCTGCGTCCTCATCCTGGCGCTGGGGCGCGCCCTGGCCCTGCCCCACGGCCTGTCCCACGACCGCGGCACGGCGGCGGCCATCGGCTTCCTGCTGCTCTCCGGCTACGTCGCGGGCAAGGCCGCCGTGCACGCCCGCCTGCCCCGCATCACCGGCTACCTGTTGGCCGGCATCGCGCTCGGCCCCTACGGCACCGGCGTCTTGAGCCACGAGATGCTCGGCGCCCGCGGCATCGTCGACGGCGTCGCCGTGGCCCTCATCGCGCTCACCGCCGGCGGCGAGCTCGAGATCGCCTGGCTGCGCCGCGCCATCCGACGCGTGGCCACCATCACCTTCGGCGAGCTGATCGTCGTCTTCGTGGGCATGTTCGGCACCTTCCTCGCCGTCCAGCACTTCTTCACCGTCATCCCCCTCGAGGACATCCCCCCATCGTCGAGCGCGCTGATGGTCATCACCATGGTCTTCGCCGTGGTCGCGGTGACCAACTCGCCCTCGGTCACCATCGCCGTCATCAACGAGACCCGCTCGGAGGGGCCGGTGACCCGCACGGTGCTCGGCGTCACGATCCTCAAGGACATCGCGGTCATCGTCTTCTTCGCCCTGGCGCTGGCCATCGCGCGCAACACCCTGGGCGGCGCCGGCGACGAGCCGCTCTGGTGGACGCTCACCCGCGAGCTGCTGGGCTCGACGCTGCTGGGCCTCGGCTTCGGCGCCCTGCTCATCGCGTACCTGCGCACCATCGGCCGCGAGCTGCCGGTGTTCCTGCTGGTCTTCTGCCTGGCCCTGGCCCAGACCTGCCGCGCGCTGCACCTGGAGGTCCTGCTGGCCGCCGTCGCCGCCGGCTGCCTGGTCGCCAACTTCCCCGGCGGCCACGGTCACCGCGTCGTGGCCGCCATCGAGCGCGTCTCCCTGCCCGTCTACGCCCTCTTCTTCGCCGGCGCGGGCGCCAAGGTGCGCCTCGACGCCCTGGGCGCCATCTGGATGCCAGCGGTGGCGCTGGTCGTCGTCCGTGCCGCGCTGGTCTACGCCGGCACGCGGCTGGGCACCACCCTGGCCGGCGCCGAGCCGGCGGTGCGCCGCTACGCCTGGGTCGGGTTCCTCAGCCAGGCCGGAGTCACCCTGGCCCTGGCGGCGCTCATCAGCCGCAGCTTCCCCACCTGGGGCCCGGCGCTGGAGATGATGCTGATCTCGATGATCGCCATCCACGAGCTGGTCGGCCCGCCAGCCTTCCAGTGGGCGCTCGGCCGCGCCGGAGAGATCGGAGGCGCCGACCGACCGCCGGAGGACGAAGCGACGGGCTGAGCGGCGGTGGCGGTGGCGGTGGCGGTGGCGGTGGCGGTGGCGGTGGCCGAGGCCGAGGCCGAGGCGGTGTCGGCGGCCGTGACAGAGACCGTGGCGGCGCCCGCCGCCGTCGCCGTCGCCGGCGCAGACGCCGAGGCCGAGGCCGGGGCCGAGACCGGGGCCGAGACCGAGACCGAGACCGAGACCGAGACCGACACCGAGACCGAGACCGAGGCCGAGACCGGGGCCGAGGCCGATGCCGAGACCGGGGCCGAGACCGAGACCGGGGCCGAGACCGAGACCGAGATCGAGGCCGAGGCCGAGGCCGGGGCCGAGACCGGGGCCGAGGCCGGGGCCGAGGCCGGGGCCGGGCCTGTCGCGGTCAGTCCTCGCGTGGTGGGGGTGGTGGCGGTGGGGTGACTGCTACGGGGCGCAGGGTGGCGCCTCCGTTGGGGCGGAGGCCGATGAGGGTGAGGAAGAGGGCGCGGCGGCGTAGCGGTGGGTGGGAGCCGAGCTGGCCGAGCAGCCTTGGGGCGGCCAGGGCTACGGCCATGCGCAGGGCGAAGCTGATGAAGAAGATCCAGCGATAGTCCTGGCCCACGAGGGCGAAGAGCGCGGCGCCGGTCAGGCCGCCGAGGAGCTGGCCGGTGCCGTTGGAGACGCTGTGGGCGGCGAAGATGAAGGGGCGGTGGCGGGGCTCGGTGGTGTCGAGCATGAGGGTGAAGAGGGAGACCTCGTAGGCGCCCCAGGCGGAGCCGGAGAGGGCCTGGGCGAAGAGCACCAGCGGGAGCCCGTGGACGAAGACCCAGGGCAGCGGGACCGAGGCGACCAGGACCGCGGCGAGCAGGTAGACCTGTCGGGGACCGTGGCGATCGAGGGCGCGTCCCCAGCCCGGGAGGGTGAGGAGCTTGGCAGCGACGAGGCAGGCCTGGGCGATCATGTAGGTGCGGTAGTCGAAGGCCAGGGCCTTGAACATGAAGGGGGCGAAGAAGGGCGACGAGAGCGCCACCGCGAAGAGGAAGCCGCCGGCCAGGGGCAGGATGCGGCGGGCGGCGCGGCCGTCGGTGCCGCGGAGGAAGTCGACGAGGCGGTCGGTGCGGGCCAGGCCGGCGAAGGGGGGCTCCCAGGAGGTGGCCAGCAGCCAGGCGCTCACCAGGCGGAAGCCGGCGGCCAGGCCGAAGATGAGGGCGAAGCCGCCGCCGCCGGCGTGGCGCGAGGTGGGCGAGGCCTCGATGTGCTGGAGCAGCAGCCCGCCGACGAGCAGGCCGGCGAAGGTGAGCAGGTACACCCAGCGGTTGCGGCGGGCGAAGTAGTCGCCGCGCGTCTCGGCCGGGACCACGTCGCCGAACCAGGAGGACCAGGAGGTGTTGGCGGCCTGACCGAGCGCCTGGTAGAGCGACGCCAGGACCAGCATCGACGTGGGCGAGGCCACGTGCAGGCCGTCGGTGAGCGAGAGCGCGGTGAGCACCGCGGTCTGGGCCAGCACGGCGCCCACGGTGAGAGCCCGGCGGCCGACCGCGCGGGCGAGGAGCTGCACGGCCCCCAGGGCGCCCAGGGAGCCGACGAAGACCGGCAGGGTGGCCACCAGCACGATGACCGTGGCCGACGCGCCCAGGCGGATCGCGTCGGCGACGAAGTAGAGCTCGCCCAGGCCCGCCATCAGGGCATAGAGGCCGCCCTCGACTACCGAGCGGCGCAGGGTCCGAGCTCGGGTCGCGTCGTCCGCGACGCCCCCCGGTCCGGTCCCCTCCGTCACGGCGCGGCTCGCTCCTGCCCGGTCAGGAACTCGGCGTGGAGCGCCTGCATCGCCCGGTTCGCGTCCTCGTCGGTGACCACGAAGGTGACGTTCAGCTCGGAGCTGCCCTGGGAGATCATCTCGATATTGATGGCCGCGTCGCCCATGGTCTTGAAGATGCGTCCGGCGATGCCGGGCTGCACCTGCATGCCCTCGCCGACCACGCAGACGATGGCGCGGTTCGGGTCGATGCGCACGCGCGAGAACTTCCGCAGCTCGGGCATGGCCTGCTCGAGGCGGCCCACGCAGCTCCCGTCGACGGTGACGCTGACGCTGACCTCGCTGGTGGCGATGACGTCGATGGAGATGTTGTGGCGCCGGAAGATGTCGAAGAGCTGCGCCATGTAGCCGCCCGCCTCGAGCATGCGCGTCGAGGTGAAGTTGACCAGGCTGTTGCCGCGCTTGACGGCCAGGCCCTCGACCACGCGCTCGCTGCGGGCGCCCGACTCGCGGGTGACCACGGTGCCCGGGTCATCCGGCTTGAAGGAGTTGAGGATGCGCACCGGGATGTCGGCCTGCACGGCCGGCTCGATGGTCTTGGGGTGCAGCACCTTGGCGCCGAAGTAGGCCAGCTCGCTCGCCTCGTCGAAGGTCAGCTCGCGCAGCGTGAAGGCCTCGGACACCACGCGCGGGTCGGCGCTGAGGATGCCCGAGACGTCGGTCCAGATCTGGATCTCCTCGGCGCCGACGCCGCGGCCGATGATCGCGGCCGTGTAGTCGCTGCCGCCGCGGCCCAGCGTCGTGCGCTCGCCGGCCTTGTTGCGGGCGATGAAGCCGGTGACGACGGCGATGGTCTGCTCGGCCTCGGGCAAGAAGCGCTTGCGGATGCGCGGGTAGGTCTCGGGCAGGATCTCGGCCTCGCCGTAGCGATCGTCGGTGACGATGCCAACGTCCCAGCCGGTGTAGGCCTTGGCGGTGAGGTGCTCGGCGGTGAGGTGGGCGGCGACGATGCGCGAGGACATGATCTCGCCGAAGCTCACCACGTAGTCGAGCGAGCGCGGCGTCAGCTCGCGCAGGTAGTAGATGCCCTTGAGCACCTCGCCCAGGCGGGTCAGCGGCTCCTGGACCAGCGTGTGCGGCAGCCTCAGCTCGTCGAGGATGACCTGGTGGATGCGGGCCAGCTCCTTCACGGCGCGCTCGGGCTCGGTGCCGCGCTTCTGGGCGGTCTGGGCAGCGGCGATGAGGCGGTTGGTCACGCCCGAGACGGCGGACACCACGATGACCGGCTTGCGGTCGAGCCGCCCGCGAACGATGTCGACCAGGCGCCGGATGGCCTCGGCGCTGCCCACCGAGGTGCCTCCGAACTTCATCACGATCATGCGCATCTCCCTGGGTCTGCGCCTCATCACGGCGCGAGCGGGCCCACATATCGCAGAGGCGCGGCCGCTTGGCCAGATGCAATCACGAGCCCTCAAGACGGCTCGGCGAGGGCCTCAGAGGAAGTAGATCGCCACGCCCAGGGTCACCATCGCCTGGTACTGCCAGGTGGTGTCCATGGCTGTATACAGCACTCCGCCCGGGGTCACGCGGTCGGCCACGTAGTCACTCACGCTGGGCGTGTAGCTTCCGCGCAGCATGAGCGGGATGCGCACATCCAGCTTGTCGGTCGGCAGGCGGATATCGAAACCGAAGCCGAAAGCGACCGCGACGTAGGTGTCGGCTGTGCTCGCGAGCGTAGCGCCTGGCAGAGCGGGGTCGAGGTCGATCTTCGGGCTGAGCGGGGCGACGATCTCGGGACCTACGAAGAGGAACGGACGCACCGTGCGGTAGGGGGCCGCTACACGTAGGAGGATGGGCACATGGACGGCGACCTGGTTCATGTTCAGCTCGATGCCGTTGATCTCTCCGTGGCCCTGGTCGAGCGAGACGTGGAACCCGATGTCGAGGCCGACGATGCCACGCCACATGCCGACGACGGAGAGGCCGCCGCCGCCGCCCACTCCGGCAAAGCCCGGGTAGAGGCCGCCGGGCGTGCCCTTCGGGATGCCCTTCTTCGACGCGGGCGGCTCGTCGAGGAAGCTGCCGTTGGGCCCGCCATAGAGCTGGACGCCCAGCTCGAGGTCGCGGCGGCCGGTCTTCGCGGAGGATTCGGAGTGTCCGGTGCCGCTGGCGCCCGCATCGTCGAGGGGCTCGTCGGCGCGGGCCGAGGGCGGGCCGAGCAGGAGGACGGGGACGCAAGCGATGGCCAGGGCGAAGGCGATGCGCATGGGGGGCTCCCGTGGTGGGGGGACGCATCCGCCTACCACAGGCGGGGCGCCCTGTCGCGACTGTTGGGGCGTGCGCTGAGGCGGGCTGCGATGCTATCAGGGGCAAGGGGCGCGATGGTGTCCCCCCTGCCTCGCCGGAGAGCCGCCCTGACCCGATCCCTGGACAGCTTCCGCGTCGTGCTGGTCGAGCCGACGCACCCCGGGAACATCGGCGCGACAGCGCGCGCCATGAAGACGATGGGCCTGACGGACCTGGCGCTGGTGCGGCCGGCCGAGCACCTGGCGTCCGAGGCCTACGCGCGGGCCGCCGGAGCCGACGACATCCTCGAGGGCGCGCGCGTGTGCGCCACGGTGGAGGAGGCCCTGGTGGGCGCGTCGCTGGTGGTGGGGACCTCGGCGCGCCGGCGTCGAAACGGCGAGGACGCCCTGCCCGTCCGGCGGCTGGCGGCCGTGGCCGCGGCGGAGCCCGGCGAGGCTTCGGTGGCGGTGCTCTTCGGCACCGAGCGGGTCGGCCTCAGCAACGAGGACCTGGCCCGCTGCCGCCACCACATGGTGATCCCCACCGATCCGGCGTTCTGGTCGCTCAACCTGGCGTCCGCCGTCCAGATCGTCTGCTACGAGCTGCGCATGGCCGTCACCGAGGCCAGGCCGCTGGTCACCAAGCACGCCGACGAACCCGCCAGCGCCGAGGAGCTGGACTACTTCTTCGAGCACCTCTTCGCCGCCCTGACCGACCTGGGCTTCTTCCTCCCCGGCCAGGAGAACCGCCCCCACCTGGAGCTGCGCTTCCGCCGCATGTTCACCCGCATGGCGCCCGACAAGTACGACATGGGCATGCTGCGCGGCTGGCTCACGCGCATCCAGCAAGCGGTCGGCACCCGGGGATCGAGGCGGCCAGGGGGATCGAGCGAGGCACCGTAGGAGGCGGCTACGCACGCCGCTGAGGGCAGCGCTTCCTCGGGTCGCGTGTGCGGCGGAGGATCGAGGCGGCCAGGGGGATCGAGCGAGGCACCGTAGGAGGCGGCTACGCACGCCGCTGAGGGCAGCGCTTCCTCGGGTCGCGTGTGCGGCGGGCAGGATCGAGGCGGCCAGGGGGATCGAGCGAGGCACCGTAGGAGGCGGCTACGCACGCCGCTGAGGGCAGCGCTTCCTCGGGTCGCGTGTGCGGCGGGCAGGAAGCCCGCCTCCGTGCGCCCTCGGGCGCGCTGCCCTCAGCGGCGCGCTCGCTCGCCTCCTCCGGCGCCTCGACGGTGGCGTCTTGGTTGGGGCGCTTGGGGCGGTGGTGTCGGGCCGGGGCCGGGGCCGGGGCCGAGACCGAGGCCGGGGCCGGGACCGGACCGTCACCGAGACCGTCACCGAGACCGTCGCCGAGACCGGGGCCGGGGCCGGGGCCGGGACCGAGGCCGAGGCCGGGACCGGGGCCGGGGCCGGGGCCGGGACCGAGGCCGAGCCGGGGCCGAGGCCGGGGCCGGGGCTGGGGCCGTCACATTCCCTTGGCTCTGCAGGTGGCGTGCTGCTGGTTGGGCCCACGGCTCGGGCCGCCCTGCCCTACTCGTGCTCGGCCATGTGCTTTGCGAGCGCCTGCTTCGCCTCCTGGGACCTCGCCAGCGCGTGGCGCATCGCCCGCACGTGGATCCGCACCTCCAGGCGGGTCACCTCGAGCTCGTCGGCGTCGATGCTCACCCACTGCTCGCCCAACGCTTTCGAGAGCATGCCGCGCTCGCTCTCGCTCGTCCCCCTCAGCGCCTCCGCCTGGGCTGCGGACGACAGGGCGTTCCAGTCGGCCGGGGTTGGCGCGAGTTCCAGCGCTCGCAGCCCCCATGGCGTCGCGAGCGCGGCCGTGCTCGCCTCGATGAGTGCCGGATGGACCTGAGAGAGGATGCTCGAGAGCTCGCTTTCACAGCGGACGAGATCCTCGTCTGCCTCCTCGGACAGCTGCGAGAGCATCTCGAGGGCACGAGCCGGCGAGGACAGCTCCGCCTTGGCATTGCGCCGGTGCGCCTCGCTCTGGACCATCGCCATCAGCTCTTCGGCCGAGCGCCTGTCGCCCCGAGCACCGCTCGAACACAGCGACTCCACGGAGCGTCGAGCACCATGGCCATCGAAGACATGGACCTCGGCGCCCGCGGCACGCCACAGCTCGGTCCACAGACGGTCACCCGACTCGATCCCCACCACGACGCGCTCGTCGCCCCGGCCGCTCAGGAAGTGCCTCACTGCATCCGGATGGCGCTTCACAGTCGCCGAGACCACCCGTCCCCCCTCCTCGAAGGCCACGACACACTTCTCCGAACGCCAGTCAGCACCTATCCACATGACCATGTCCGTCCTCCTCGGCTGGAAACGGCCTGGCTGCGAGCCAACCCACCAGCGCGAGCACCGGTCTGGGCCCTCCGGGCGGCGCGGACCGAGAGCCGTCACGCGGAGGGGGCCGACGGACCAGTAGCTAACCAGCCCGGCGGCGGCCGCGAAAGCACTTTGTGGAGATCGATACCGGGGCCGGGGGCCGGGGGCGGGGCCGGGGCCGTCACCGACTCCGAGACCGAGGCCGGGGCCGGGGCGACTCCGCGACCGACTCCGCGACCGAGGTCGACTCCGAGACCGACACCGGGTCCGACTCCGAGACCGACACCGGGTCCGACTCCGAGACCGACTCCGGGGCCGACTCCGAGACCGAGGCCGGGGCCGAGACCGGGGCCGTCACCGAGGCCGACTCCGAGACCGACTCCGAGACCGACTCCGAGACCGGAGCCGAGACGGATGCCGAGACCGAGACCGTCACCGAGGCCGACTCCGAGACCGGGTCTGGCGGTTGGGGTCAGCGGGCTCGCTTCTGCTTTCTTTCGCCCCGGCGCTGCTGGGCCTTGCCTCGCCGCTCCAGGCGCTCGTTGCCGGTGCGTTCGCCTCGCTTCTCCATTCGCTCGCCGCGGCGTTCCTGGACCTTGCCGGCGTGCCAGAGGCGGGGTTGGTGGGTGCGGTGCATCACGACCACCGGGCGGACGTGGTAGCGGCGCGTCGCCCTTGGGCGTGGGCCCCTGGCCCAGCGGCCGGGCTTCCAGACGCCGCCTGCCCAGCCGGCCGCGACCCAGTGCTGGCCGGGGCGCGCGGCGGGGCGCCAGAAGCCGTCGACCCAGCCTCGCGGGCTCCAGTGGCCGGGTACCCACACCTCGCCCGCTCGCGTAGCGCGGGGTTGCCAGTAGCCGGGCACCCACCGGCCGTATCGCCAACGGCCCTCGACCCAGCTCGCGTCGGCGCGCGCGGCCTCGCGCCAGTGCCCCTCGATCCACTGACCGCGCGGTGTCCAGTGTCCCGGCACCCACACCTGACCGGCCCGCGCCTCGACCGGCGTCCAGTGCCCATGCACCCACTCCCCGCCGACCAGACGTCCCGGCGTCCAGACGAAACCCTTCCGCGCGATCGGCCGCCACTGCCCGGCGATCCAGTACCCATCGGCCCCGCGGTGCCCCGGCACCCACACCTGCCCCCGGGGCGCCGGCCGCGTCGGCCGCCAGTCGGGCGCCACCCACGATCCCCCCTCGTAGTGCCCCGGAGTCCAGACGAAACCCGGCCTGCTCCGGAGCCGATAGAACCCGTCCAGCGTGGTCCCATCCTCGAGCTGGTCGCCGTCCTCCCAGACGAAGTCCTCATCCGGAGCGTCGTCGTCGTACTCGCCCGCGGCCTCACCTGCGCCCTCCTCGGCAAACGCCGCCCCAGGCACGCCCGCGATCATCCCGACCACCACGGCAGCCCCCGCCACCACCGCCAACGAAAGCCGTGCACCGCGCATCGCAAGACTCCTTCATCCAAGAGGCCACGCCTCCGCCCCGGCATTCTAGGCCAACCACCCCGCCCCTCCCAGCCCCCGCGAGCGGCGCCGGTCTCGGTCTCGGCGCCGGTCTCGGCCTCGGCGCCGGTCGCGGCCTCGGCGCCGGTCTCGGTCTCGGCGCCGGTCTCGGTCTCGGTGCCGGTCTCGGCCTCGGTGCCGGTCTCGGTCTCGGCCTCGGTCTCGGTCCCGGTGCCGGTGCCGGTCTCGGTCTCAGCGCCGGTCTCGGTCTCGGCGCCGGCCTCGGCCTCGGCGCCGGCCTCGGCCTCGGCGCCGGTCTCGGTCTCGGCGCCGGTCTCGGTCTCGGCGCCGGTCTCGGTCTCGGCCCCGGCCTCGGTCTCGGCGCCGGTCTCGGTCTCGGTCTCGGTCTCGGTCTCGGCCCCGGTCTCGGCCCCGGCCCCGGCCCCGGCCTCCGCCCTCCTGCCTCCGCCCTCGCCCGCCCCTCCCCCCGCCGTCCCTTTGTCCGTCCGCGCCCTCGACTCCGCGTGCCCCGTTGGCTACAACCCAGCGCCTGACGGCGGAGGCCTCGGGATGCTCGACGCTTGGAACCAGCGCTTCGGCGGGATCGTGCGGCTGTACGGCGTCGCGGCGGCCGAGCGCATTCGCCGGGCGCGGGTGGCGATCGTCGGCGTGGGCGGGGTGGGTTCCTGGACCGCCGAGGCGCTCGCGCGTACCGGGGTCGCCGGGCTCGACCTCATCGATCTGGATGACGTCTGCATCTCCAACGCCAACCGGCAGCTCCACGCCCTCGACGGCGAGGTCGGCCGCCCCAAGGTCACCGTGATGGCCGAGCGCATCCAGCGCATCCACCCGGGGTGCGAGGTGCGCGCCATCGCCGAGTTCTTCACCGCGGAGACGGCCGACGCGCTGCTCGACGCACCCTACGACGTCGTCGTCGACGCCATCGACAGCCCGCGCCACAAGTGCCTGCTGCTGGCGCGCTGCCATGCCCGCGGCCAGGCCGTCGTGACCGTGGGCGCCGCCGGCGGGCGGCGGGACCCCAGCCAGATCGCCACCGCCGACCTGTCGCTGGCCACCCACGACGGGCTCCTGCGCCGCGTGCGCCGACGCCTGCGCGACGAGCACGGCTTCGCCCGCGAGGGGCTCTTCGGCATCGACGCTGTCTACAGCCGCGAGGCCGCCTGGTACCCCACCCCCGACGGCGAGGTCTGCCTCGAGGGGCCCAAGGACGCGGCGCTGCGGCTGGACTGCCAGAGCGGCTACGGCACGGCGTCCTTCACCACCGGCGCCTTCGGGCTGGCCGCCGCCTCGCTGGCCATCGCCCACGTCGTCCGGAGCCCGCGGTGAGCGGCTCGGCCAGCGCGCTCGCGCCCCAGGTCCCGGCCACGCCGTCGCGCGCCGTCATGCGCCTGGTCGAGCGCGCCGTCGTCGACTTCGAGCTCATCCGCCCCGGCGACCGCGTGGCCGTGGGCGTCTCTGGCGGCAAGGACTCGCTCCTGCTGCTCGCAGCGCTCAGCGAGCTGTCGGCGCGCGCCGACCTCCCCTTCGAGCTGCGCGCCGTGCACCTCGACCAGCACCAGCCCGGCTTCGACCGCCCGGGCTTCGACCGCGCGCTGGCCCGCCTGGGCGCCACCTGCGAGGTCATCTCGGCCGACACCTGGTCGGTGGTCTCGGAGAAGCTGCGCCCCGGGCAGATCCCCTGCGCGCTCTGCGGGCGCATGCGCCGCGGCATCCTCAACCGCTGGTGCGCCGAGCACGGCTTCAACCGCCTGGCCCTGGGACACCACCTGGACGACGCCGCTGAGACCTTCCTGCTCAACCTCTTGTATGGCCGCCGCCTCGACCCGCTCAAGCCGGCCACCCCGGCCAGCGACCTGCCGGTGACCACCATCCGCCCGCTCATCCTGGTGGAGGAGCGCAAGGTCGTCGCCTGGGCCGCCGAGCACGCCGTGCCGACCGTCCCCTGCCCGGTCTGCGACAGCTTCCCCGAGTCCCGGCGCCGCGACGTCAAGGGCGTGCTGGCCGAGCTGAGCCGGATCCAGCCCGAGGTGCTGGCGTCGGTGCGCCAGGCGCTCTACGGCGGAGCCCCGGGGGACGCGAGCGAGCATTGACAGCCGAGGCGGTCGGGCCTACGTGGAGGGAGATGCCCGCCGCCGCCCCAATCCCCGGCCGCCACCGTGGCGTGACAGGTCCTGACCGCGGCCTGCACCGACATCCCGCCCGACACCGTCGAGTGCGCCGAGTCCATCGTCGAGGGCTGCCCCGGCGACACCGACGATCTGGGCGGGGCGTGGTCCTGGACCGCGCCGGCCGACCCCGGCCCCCTGCCCGCGCTGCTGGCCGTGCACCTGTGCGACGGCGCCGCCGAGTGGCTGGCGCTCCCGCTCGAGGCGGGACAGACGCTGACGCTGCAGGCCACCGTGCCCGAGCCGACCTTCGGCCACGTCTGGATCGCCCTGGAGCTGGCGCAGGGACCGGGCGTCGAGCCCTTCCACCTGGACTCGGAGCCCATGGGCTGGGCCGACGAGAGCGCCGCCCGTTTCGGCCCCGTGGACCAGAGCGGCGACTACCTGCTCGAGCTGAGCGCCAGCGGCGCGGTGTCTCTCGACTTCGGCCTGCGCATCGACGTCTCGGGGCCCTGAGTCCGCACGCGCCCGGGGTTTCGCCGACCGCCCGCGCTCAGGCATCATGCGGGTCCAGCCACCCCTGGAGCCGTTCATGGTCATCTCCCGACTCGCCGCGCCGTCGCTGGCTGCCCTGGCCTGCCTCACGATGCTCGCCTGCGGATCGTCCACCCGCGAGAGCCTCGACGGGGCCGGAGACGCCGCGGGCGACGCGGTCGCCGACACCCTGGACGCGGTCTCCGACATACCCGAGGTCGGCCCCGACAGCCCGGACGCCGACGCCACGACCGACCTCGCGCCGCTGCCCGACGCGGCATCCGACCTCGACGCCGCCCCCGACACCGCGTCACCGCCCGAGCTGCCCCCGACGCCGCCGCCCGACGATCCCTGCGCGGCCGGCGCACCCGCCCTCGAGCGCAGGGTCCGGGTGCCGCTCGGCGAGACCCTCTTCTTCGACCACGACGACTACCTCCACTTCTGGACCACGGAGCTGAGCTGCGACCCGGTGCTCGCCGCCCACCCCGACGGCGCCAGCGCGGCGCTCTCGCCCGACTCCCGACGCCTCACCCCCGACCGCGCCGGCGAGTGGCGCGTCCAGGTCGGCGCCGAGACCCTGGTGATCACCGTCGACGCCGCCCCTCCCGGCGCCGACTCCTTCCTCAACTTCAACTACACGCCGGTGGCCCCGCTGGCCCTGGACCCCGACGGCACGCTCTGGGTCGCCAACCCGCCGTCCAACGCGATCCAGCGGGTCACCGTCGGCCCGGACGCCGCCACGCCCGGCGCCCTGGTCCCCACCGGCTCCTGGCCCACCGCCCTGGCCGTCTGGCCGGGCACCGACCTGCTCCTGGTCTCCCAGACCGGCCGCGACAGCCTGGGCTTCGTCGACCGCGCCGCCGGCACGCTGGTCGACGCCATCCCCGTCGGCAATGAGCCGGCCGGGATCGCGCTGGACCTGGACGCCCCGGGCGGGCCCGTCGCCTGGGTGGTGCTGGGCGGCGAGGACGCCGTCGCCCGGGTGGACCTCACCACCCGCACGGTGACGGCAAGACTGCCGGTCGGGCGCGAGCCGCGGGCCGCCGTCCTGGACGCCAAGGCGCGCCGCCTCTACGTCGCCTCGCTGATCTCCTCGAACGCCCACCCCTCGGGTCTGCTGCAGAAGACGCCGGTCCCCGAGGCCGACCAGCGGGACATCGCCGTCATCGACGTCGACGCCGCCGTCGTCACCGGCCACATCCCGGCCGTGGGCACGATCCTCCGCGGGCTGCTGCTGATGCCCGGTCCCCCCGCCCGCCTGCTGGTCGCGCTGAGCGAGTCGCGAAACGACAAGCCCAGCATCGCCGCCGGCTCACGTCCCCACGAGCACGCCCTGGCGCTGGTCGATCTCGAGCCGGGCTCGCCCACCGAGGGTCGGGTCATCGAGCGCATCGACCTCGACACCCAGCCGAGCTCCACCGGCCCCGCCGCCAGCCCCTTCTCCATGGCGCTCACCGCCGACGGCCAGCACCTGGTCGTCTCGCTCTCGGCGGGCCGCGCCCTGCTCTTCCTCGATCCCGTCACCTTCGCCGAGACCGGCCGGGTGGCCGTCGGCGCCGACCCGCGTGGCCTGGTGCTGACCGAGGGCCGCGCCTGGACCACCCCCTGGCTCGACGACGCCGTCGTCGGCGTGCCGCTCCCCCCCGCCGAGGCCACCCCGGCCTCGCTGGTCAGCGTCCAGATCGGCCGCGACCCGACGCCAGACGACGTGCGCGCCGGCCAGCGCATGTTCAACGACGCCGCCTTCAGCGCGAACGGCGACTTCTCGTGCAACAACTGCCACATCGACGGGCTCACCGACGGCCTGGTCTGGAACATCCTGCTCGACGGCGACGTGAACACCCTGGCCTTCCGCAACGTGGGCGGCACCGGGCCCTTCCTCTGGGGCGGCATCCTGCCCACCCTCTTCGACTTCAGCCGCGAGGTGCTCCGCCTGGTGGGCGCCGACGCCACCGGCGTCGAGATGGAGCTGCTGACCACCTACATGCAGTCGGTCACCGCGCCGCCCAACCCCTTCACGCTGCCCGGCGGTCGCCTGACCGAGGCCGCCACACGCGGTCGCGCGCTCTTCGAGGGGGACGTCGACGCCGGCGGCGCTGGCTGCACGGCGTGCCACAGCGGCCCCCTCTTCACCAACCGCGAGCGGGTGCCGGGCAAGACCGAGGGCTTCAACACCGACGTCCCCTCGCTGCTGGGCGCCTACGACACCGGGCCCTGGGGCCGCCACGGCCAGTGGCCCACCCTCGAGGCCATGGTCGAGTTCGCCGCGGGCTTCACCGAGTCCACGCTCACCCCGGCCGAGCTGGCGGACCTCACCGAGTACGTACGCCAGCTCCCGGCGGACCTGCTCTACCTGACCTCGGCGCGCCCGCTGGACGGCGCGCGCAGCGTCTGGAACCAGAGCCCGATCGAGCTGGTCTTCTCGGCGGTGCTGGAGGAGGGCCAGGGCTCCCGTCTGCACCTGCTCAGCGAGGCGGGCGAGCCGGTACCCGGCGTGTGGGAGATCTCGGGGCGGCGGGCCCGCTTCGTCTCGACCGCCGGCGAGCTGCCCCTGTCGACCGCCTTCGTCATCACCGTGGACGCCGGGCTGCGCGCCATCCTGGGCGAGCGCCTCTCCTCACCCATCGAGATCCGCTTCGCGACCGGCGCGCTGCCAGCCTTCGAGGTGGTCGGGCGCTGGCGCTGGAACATCACCGGCGCGGTCTCCGGCGTGATGGACGTGGCCTTCATCCAGGCCAAGGGCGGCCGCCTGTCGGGCGTCGTGCTGGACGGGGGCGGGCTGGTCGACGCCGACCACCTGGAGGGCGTGCTGGTGGGTGACACCATGATCATCGAGCCCTTCCTGGTCTCGAGCCCCTTCGGCGAGGTGCTGGTCAACGACGTGGTCGCGCAGCTCGTCGACGCGGACGAGGACGGCCGCGCCGAGTCCGGCAGCGGCAAGGTGAACACCGCCCTGGTCAAGCTGAACGTGACCATGACGGCGCTCGAGGACCAGAGCCGCTGACGGGTCGGCGAGGAGCGCTGCCGCCGCGCCGGATCGGCCGCCAGTCTCGCTGACCGAGCGAGCGCCGGGTCCGCTCAGTCTTCGCCGAGGGCCTCGATGATCGCCGGCCTGAGCGCGGCGGCCGGGATGACGGCGTCCAGGGAGCCGACGCGCACGGCGCGCTCCACCGAGTGGATGGCGTCGAAGTCGCGGGCGAGCTGGCCCTGGCGCTCCAGCGTCACCTGCAGCCGCAGCTCGGTCAGCGCCTCGCGCAGGCGCGCCTGCTCGGCCGGGTCCGCCTCGGCGATGGCGGCCGTCGCCGCGATGATGCGCGGGTCCTGCGCGACGCGGCGCTCGACCTCGCGCGGGAAGACGACCGCGGCGGCCGGCCCGCCGCCGATGACCGAGGCGTAGGTCCCCTCGACCGCCAGCGCCCGCAGCCCCGGGTTCAGCGCCTTGGAGAACACGACGTAGGCGCCGCCGTGGTAGCGGCCGATGACCACGAACACGATGCGCCCGCGGAACTCCACCACCGCCCGGCCGATCTCGGCGCCGTACTCGAGCTGCAGGTTCCTCAGCGACTCGGGCGACCCGTCGAAGCCCGACAGGTTGGCCAGCACGACCACCGGGCGCACGCCGCTCGCCGCCGAGATGGCGCGCGCCACCTTCTTGCTGCTGATCGGGAAGAGGGTGCCGCCCGACCAGGTGTCGGGGCCGTCCAGCGGGATGCGGCCGCGCCGGCGCAGCGGCCGCGACTCGATGCCCAGCAGGCACACGCTGTGGCCGCCGATGTGGGCGTCCCAGACCACCGAGGTCTCGCCGCCCCACATGGTGCGGAAGCGCTCGAGCGGCGGGTCGTCGCGGTCGATGACGGCGCCCATCACCGCGCGGATGGCGAAGGGCTTCTTGCGGTCGGGGTTTCGCGCCGGGTCCAGCACGTCGGCCACGGTCGCGTAGGGCTCGTCGGCCATGCCGGCGTAGCGATCGTCGAGCACCGAGCGCTCGGGCCGGTCCCGATCCCGGTGGCCCGGCTCGGGGCGCGGCCCGCTCTCGCCGGGGGCCACGTAGGCGTAGCGGTAATGCTCGAAGAGGATGGCGTAGGCCGCGGGCAGGTCGGCCGCGTGGTACTGCGCCTGGCCGTTGGGACCCATGACGCGCTCGTAGCCGCCGATGCTGCGCTCGTCTTCGGCCGAGACGCTGCCCGAGTACTCGAGGGCCTTCTTGCCGGTCAGCACCATCGAGCCCTGGGGCGTCATCACCAGGATGCCGCGGGTGTGCATCAGCATGGTGGCTTCGGCGTTCCAGTAGGACTGCGCGCCCACGTTGACCCCGGCGACGATGAGGTTGACCTCGCCGCCGGCCCGGGTGAAGCGGATGAGCCGGGCGAGCACCCGGGCGGTCCAGTCCAGGTTCTCGGTGCCGCTGTCCATGGCGATGCGGGCGCCGGCGGACACCGGGATCCACTCGACCGGCAGCTTCAGCCGCTCGGCCAGGTCCAGCGCGCCCAGCACGCGCCGGCACTCGCCCTCGGCCAGCGCGCCCATGCTGTGGGTGGGGTCCGACGCGATGAGCACGCGCCGCATGCCGCCGGGGTGCTTGCGCGTGCGGTGGGTGATGACCCCCACGACCACCGCCGCGCGGTTCTCGCCCGGAGCGCGCCCGGCCACCGAGACCAGGGCGCTGGAGTCCACGTCGGCCAGGTCGTACTCCTCGAAGCGGCCGCCGCGCAGGTCCGGGTGCATCGCGCTCAGCGACTCCTCGTCGCTGGTGAGCGCGGCGATGAGGTCGTAGGGGTACACGAAGCCCAGCCGGCGCGCGCGGGTCGCCCGCATCTCGTAGTGCGACAGCGCCAGCAGCGGTCCGGGCTCGGGAGCGCGCGTGCCGATCTCCAGCCGCGCCCGCGCCGTGTTGGTCAGCACGTACTCGATGTCACGGAGGCCGCCGGGCGCCGCCGGGTCGGGCACGCGCGTGCGCAGGGCCACGCGGTCCAGGCCGAGCTGGCGGGTCGAGGGCTCGAGGCGACGCGCGATGCGCGCGACGTCGCGGGCCGGCAGGCCCAGAGGCGACCGGAAGAAGAAGGTCATCCGGTTCCAGTAGTAGCGGCGCCCGGCCGGACGGCGTGCCTGCTCGGTGCGCAGCACGCGCAGCCCCTCGAAGAAGGCGTGCTCGAACTCCAGCAGGTGGGTGTGGCCGCTGTCGCCGGGCTCCGTCGGCGCGTCGGGCAGGTCGCGCACCTCGGCCAGCACGAGGATGCGCTCGTCGGCGGCGTTGTCGCGCGCCTTGGCGCGGAAGGCGTAGATGCGCTCGTGACTGGGGAGGCGGCGCAGTCGGAAGGCCTGGAGGCGCCACAGCTCGACGCGCCGCGCCGCCTCGGGGTGGATGTCCGCCAGCAGCGACCACTCGCCCAGCCCGCCGCCCTCGTTGGCCCAGGTGCGGTGACCCACGCGGGTGCCCGGCCCCGGCCGCGACACGGTGATGCGGCTGAAGCGCGAGGTGTCGGCGCCCGGCTCCAGCGCGCCGAGATCGGGGACCTCGCCCGCGTCGGTGAGCACGACCTCGCCGAGGAACTGATGCCCGCCGCGCTCGAGGGCGGCGGCGGCCAGCGCGGCCAGCGCTCGCGGCAGGGCGTCCGATGCGGCGAACACGGCCAGCACGTGCCGAGGCGACGGGTCGGGCGCGGCCTCCAGGCTGACCCGCGCGTGCAGGACCACCAGCTCGCCCGGGGTCGAGGCCTCGAGCAGCGCGAAGTCGGCGTCCTCGTAGAGGCGCCTGAGGGCGGCCTCCGCGGCCAGCGCGTGCAGGCGCGCCGCCGACTCCCCCGAGCGCCCCTGCCCCACCAGCAGCACCACGTGGCGCAGGATCGGCAGGGCCGTGCTCGCCAGGCCCTCCATCCGCTCGACGAAGACCGGCGCGTCGCGCGGCATGTCGGCGAGGCGGCGCAGCACGATGCGCGTGAGCCGCTCGACGGCCTCGCGTCGGCGCTCGAAGCGCGGCAGATGGAAGAGGATGTGCTGCGCGCGGCGGGCGGTGTCGGCCACGTGGGGGTGGGCCGGCGATGCGAGCTGGGCCACCCGGTCGAGCAGGCGGTTCATCTCCGGCCCGAACGTGACGCGCGCGTCGTGCAGCGCCATCACCAGGCGGGTGAGGCGGGCGCAGATCCGGTGCCGCTCGTCGCCGTGGCGGTGGGCGATCGACAGGCGCCACAGGGCCTGACGCAGCTCGTCGGTGGGCTCGAGGCTGCCGATGCGGTGCCAGCGCAGCGCCGCCATCAGCAGCGGGCGCAGCTCGGCGCTGACCGCCGACTCGCCCTCGGTGTGGCGGCGGCAGAAGTCGTAGAAGGCGATCTCGGCGCTGACGGCGGCCTCGTCGGAGACCGGCAGCAGGTTGCGATCGAAGAGGCTCTCGACGTCGACGAAGGCCTGCAGCGTCTCGACCACCGGCACCAGCAGCGCGGCCGAGCGCACCCCGGTCAGGTCCACGTCGTCGCCGAGCAGGCGCTCGACCCGCTGGACCATGGCGTGGGGCACCTCGTAGCCGACCAGCACCGCGCGGCAGGTATCGCAGAGGTGCGCGATGGCGGCCTCCGCGGCGGCGGGCTCGAGGGCGTCGAGCCTCCCCAGGCGCGGCGCCTCCCCGTCGAAGAGGCGCTCGAGCGGGCGGGCGTGTCGCGGCAGCCGCAGGAGCGGCGTGCCGGCCGCCGCAGAGGCGTTGGCCGAGGGCTCCAGGATCAGCACCGGCTGACCGGCCACCACCTGCTGGTTCGGCTGGCACAGGAGCGAGCGCACGATGCCCGCCTCGGGCGCCCGAAGCGGCATCTCCATCTTCATGGCCTCGAGGGTGGCCAGGTGGGCGCCGGCCTCCACGTGGTCGCCCTCGGACACGGCCACGTGCACGATCATCGCCGGCGCCGGCGCCTTCACCACGCCGCCGGAGAGCTGCTCGATGAGGTGCGCGCGGCCGTCGACCTCGACGAAGATGCCGGCGCGGCCGTGGCAGAACAGGACGTCGTGGCGGACGCCGTCGACGCTGAGCGTGGCGGCGTGGGGGCCGACCGGGAAGAGCTCCACGGCGGCGACCGCGTCGCCCAGGGTCACGAAGAAGCGCCGCGGCCCGGCGCTGTGCACGCGCAGGCCCACCGTGCGGCCGGCGACCCGCAGGCTGGTGTCCAGGCCGGTGGGGGGCGGCAGCCGGATGGGGATGCCGTCCTGCACCTCGCGGAAGAAGCGCTGCTGCTCGGCGGTGCGCTCGATGGCGTGGTCGATGAGGGCCGCCGCCAGCGCCGCCTCCACGAGCAGGCCGGTGGGCACCAGCTCGCCCGCGGCGGCCAGGCGGTCCAGCCAGGCGACATCGGCGCTGCCGTCGCGCACCGGCTCGCGGGCGAGCAGGTCCAGCAGGAAGCCCTTGTTGGTGGCGCCGTCCTCGACCACCACCGCCATCTCGCGCAGGGCCCGCGACAGCCGCGCCAGGGCCTGCTCGCGGCTCGCGCCGACGGCGATGACCTTGGCCAGCATCGAGTCGAAGGCCGACGACAGCGTCATGCCCTCGCGGATGCCGCTGTCCACGCGGATGCCGGGCCCGCTCGGCAGATGCAGGAGCCGCACGATCCCTGGCGCCGGGCGGAAGCCGTCGGCCGGGTTCTCGGCGTTCACCCGCACCTCGATGGCGTGGCCCCGCGGCGGCCCCGTCGGCGGACGCACCGGCCGCCCCAGCGCGATGTCGATCTGGGCGCGCACCAGATCGAAGCCGGTCACCTCCTCGGTCACCGTGTGCTCGACCTGCAGGCGCGAGTTCATCTCCAGGAAGAAGAAGCGGTCCTCGGCGGGCAGGTAGAGGAACTCGGCCGTCCCGACGCCCGTGTACCCGGCGCGGGTGGCCAGCCGCACGGCCGCGTCGGCGATCGCCTCGGCCGTGGCGGCCGGCACCACCGGCGACGGGGCCTCCTCGAGCACCTTCTGGTGCCGCCGCTGGATCGAGCAGTCGCGCAGCCCCAACGCGAAGACGCCCTCGGCGCTGGCGACGATCTGCACCTCGATGTGCCGCGCGCCGACGATCAGCCGCTCGATGAAGAGGCCGCCCTCGCCGAAGGCCTTGCGCGCCTCCTCCCGGGCCGCTGCCAGGGCATCCGCGAAGGCCTCGGGCGCGTCGACCCGGCGGATCCCGCGGCCGCCACCGCCCGCCGACGCCTTGATCATCAGCGGGAACCCGATGGCGGCGTCGGGATCGATGCTCTCGCCGTCCCGGAGCACGCGCCAGGCGGCGACGGGGACCTCGACCTCGGCGGCCAGCTCCTTGGCAGCGATCTTATCGCCCAGCCGCCGCATCGCGGCCGCCGTCGGGCCGAGGAACGCGATGCCCTCCGACTCGAGGCGCTCGGCGAAGGCGGCGTCCTCGGACAGGAAACCCCAGCCCGGCCAGACGGCGTCGCAGCGCCAGGCGCGCAGGAGCGCCACCATCCGGTCCACGTCCAGGTAGGCGCTGCGCTGGCCGTCCGGGCCGTCCACCAGCGCCGGACCCAGCGCCACGGCCTCGTCGGCCATCGCTACGAAGGGCGCGTCGGCGTCGGGCTCGGTGAAGAAGGCCACCACCACCAGCTCGGCCTGACCCTCGGCCACGGCGTCGCGCGCAGCCCGCAGGAACCGGACCGCTGCCTCGCCTCGGTTCAGCAGGCCCACGCGGCGGAATCTCTGCTGGGGCTCGCCCGGGATCATGGACCTCCGAAAGCGTCGCGTCGCGGCATCCACAAGGGTCTAGGCTTATACAGCGTCGCGGCCGCGGAGGCATCCCCATCGCTGCAAGCGCTCCGGTCTGGACCGCCCCAGCCCTTCGCACCGAGCGCCGGCATCGCGTACCTTGTGGCCCGGTCGGCGCGGCCCCCGTCCTCGCGCCCAAGGAGTCCGCGTGAACCGCCTCGCCCTCTTCGCGCTCATCGCCAGCTTCGCCGTGGTCGCCTGCGACGATTCAGGCGGCGCCTCGCCCGACGCCCAGCCCGACGCCGACACGGCGACCGCCGTCCCCGACGCGGACGCCGCGGACGCCGTCGACGACGCGCCAGACGTCGACATCGAGCCGCCCCACCCGGCCACCCGGGCCGAGCGCGGCCTCTCGGAGGTGCGCGCCATCATCCACCTCCACTCGGGCTTCAGCCACGACGCCTGCGACGAGGCCTTCGAGAAGAGCGGCGAGGCCGAGCTGCCCTGGTCCTGCGTCCACCGCATGAAGGCCGCGCTCTGCCGCGAGCAGATCGCCGTCGCCTTCATGACCGACCACCCTTCGTTCATGCGCGATCAACCCTTCGCCGACCTGCTCTACGCCGAGCCGGAGGCAGGCGACATCGTGCTCACCGAGGGCGACGGCACGCCCTGGGGCGTGTCCTTCCAGTGCCCGGAGGGCCAGGGCGCCCTCGACGGGCGGATGATCCTCGTCGTCGGCTTCGAGGGCCCGCACACCATGCCCATCGGCCTGCGCAAGCACCTGGAGGACCACTCGCTCTACGGCATCCGCTTCAGCGACAGCACGCCGCCGGCCGACCTGGACGCGCTCACCGCGGGCGTGCGGGCCGCCGGGGGCCGCGTCACCATCGCCCACTCCGAGGAGACCGACCTCTCGTGGCAGACCATCGCCGACCACGACGTGCCTGCCATGGAACTCTACAACTTCCACGCCAACTTCAACCAGGTGCTGAACGAGGGCGATCTCTTCGGCGCGCTGAGCACGCTGGACGCCTTCATCGATGACTCGCCAGGGGCGCCCGAGGCCGACCTCGCCGGCCTGGCGATGCTGGGCACCTACCCGGAGGCGGCGCTCGAGAAGTGGCGCAGGGTGTCGGTGGCCCGGCCGATCACCGCCATCGCCGGCAGCGACGTCCACGAGAACGTGCTGCTGCCGGCGCTGGGCCCCAGCATCATCCTGGACGAGCTGGCGCTGGACGCGCCGCACGTGGCCAAGGCGCTCGAGGTCGGCGGCCCGCTGCTGATGGGCGACGGCGAGCGCCTGGACGCCTACGAGCGCATCTTCCGTTGGGTCCAGAACCGCGTGCTCATCGACGGCGAGGCCGATCCGCTGGCCGCCGTCGAGGCGGGCATCGACGCCGGCCGGCTCATCGTCGTCTTCGAGCTGCTCGGCAACGCTGTCGGGGTGGACCTGCTGGCCGAGCTCCAGGACGGCACCCTGCGCGAGATGGGCAGCACCGTGCCGGCCGGGTCCACGTTGTGGGTGCGCAGCCCCGACGCCCCGGTGCCGGGTCGGAACGCGCGCTGGACCGACGGGAGCGCCGCCGAGCTGCACGCCTCGGTCATCCGGACGACGGCCGAGGGCAGCGAGACGGTCGCGACCCTGGACGGCCCCGGCCAGTGGCGCTCGCTGCCTCTGGACGCGCCGGGCAGCTACCATCTCGAGGTCACCCTGCGGCCCCTGCACCTGGCGGCGTCCCTCGGGCCGCGCGACGATCTGGCCGGGTTCACCTACCGCTGGGTGGAGACGAACGCGATCCGCGTCGAGCCCTGAGGGTCGGCGGCGGGGCGTCGCGGCCGGTCGCGCCGCCGCGGCCCTCGACCGCAGGCGGCGGCTGGCGGCGCCCAGGGTGCTGGCGTCCCTCCGGCGCCATCACCGACCCGGGGGCCTGGGGCGGACAGTCGCTGCCGAAGATCGGCAACCCCTCGGCGATGAGCTCGCGGATCAACCGCGCGCCGACCACCTTGCCGCCGCTGCGGGTCAGGTGGATGCCGTCGGAGGCCCGCAGGAGCTGCAGGTGCCCCTGCGGGTCGCGCTCGCGCCAGAGGTAGCGCCCGGCGCCGTCGGTGGTCAGGGGGAACATGTCGATCCAGGCCACCTCGGGCAGCCCGGCCAGCGCCCGCTGCTGCACCCGGCGCACCCGGCCCATGCGCTCCCGCGCCGTGCGGGGCCGGCGGTTGGTCGGGGAGAGGAAGTAGACCGGCCGCTCCCCCGCGCCGAGCAGGCTGACCAGCTCCACCACCCGAGCGGCGTACTCGGCGTCCCAGCGCTCGTCGTCATCGTACGCGACGTGGCGCTGGCCCGGACCGAGAGGCGTCAGGCCCTGGCCGTCGTTGCCGCCGGCCATGAAGAACACCACGTCGGGATCGGCCGCCGAGACCAGCGCCGAGGCCTCGTCGAGCCAGTCGTAGTAGTCCGGGCGCGCCAGGCCGCTGCCCGGGCGCCCGAAGCGGTCGGTGCGGTACCCGAGCGCCTGCAGCGCGCGCTCCAGCTCGGTGCCCAGGGAGCCGTGGATGTTGGAGTCGCCCAGCAGCAGCGCGCGAGGCGGGCGCGCGCCCACGGAGCAGGCAGGGGCCTCGACGGCGGGCTGGCCGGACGCGGTCGCCAGGGCGATCGAGGTGGCGATGGCGAGCAGGTGGAGCACGTCGGGTCCCGGCGCCGCCGGCGTTGGCTGGCGCGCCCGAGCCTACCCTCGCCGCGAGACGCGAGCCAGCGGGCGCCTCGGTCGGGCGGCCGCTTGCGCTACACTGCGCGCCGACTCCGACCGGGAGGCCCGATGCCCGTCTCGATCCGCTCCGCTCTCCGCCCGGCCCTCGCCGCCCTGGCCGTGGGCCTCCTCGCCGCCGCGGGCTGCGCCAGGGGCACCCGCCCCACCCCGCCCGAGCCCGGCGCCCTCGCCCGCGACGCCATGCGCGGTCTGGAGGCGCGCCTGATGCAGACCCCCGCCCGCCTCGAGTTCGTCGCCGAGGCCACCGGGGCCTTCGTGACGCGGTGGGAGGGCAGCCTGACGCTGGGCCTCGGGGCGGAGGTCAGCCTGCGCGCGCGGGCCGCGGGCGACGCCACCGCCGGCCTGATGCTGGACGCGCGCGGCGCGGCGACCCGCCTCGGCCCGCTGGACGAGCCCCGCACCGTGCGGACGCCGGCCGCGCTCCGCGAGGCGGTGGTCATCGGGCTGTCCCGCATGGGGCTGCTCCACAACCTGGCCCGGCTCGCCGAGGGTGAGCTCCCCGATCACGCGGGCGGCGACGTCACCGCCTGGGTGACGGTCGAGCCCACCGACCTGGGACCCGAGGTGGACATCGAGGGGGCCCGGGCGCGCCCGATCACCATGCGGATCCTGGTGGGCGGGCGCCACACCGGGGACGCCACCCTGTGGCTGGACGAGACCACCGGCCTGCCGGTGCGCCGCGAGCAGGTCGTCCGCTTCCAGGACGGTGAGATGCAGGTCGTCGAGCGCTACCGCGTGCCCGACGCCTGATCGTCGCCGGTCACGCGCCGGAGGAAGCCCTCCAGACTCGGTGCCTCGCCGCGGACCTCGGGCCGGGGGCCGATGTCCTCGGCCGAGACGAAGCGATCGAGCCGAAAGGACCGGTAGTCCTCACGGATCTCGCACCAGGCACCCAGGGTCCAGTGGCGCCCCCAGAAGAAGAGGCCGAGCGGCCACACGATCCGCTGCCGGCGGTCGCCGTCGGCCCGCACGTAGTGCAGGTAGAGGCGCGACCCGGCCCCGATCGCCAGGATGCACAGCGCCAGGTCGGCCAGCACGTGCTGGGTGCAGAAGACGGTCCCCCTCCCCCGCCGGGCTCCCGGCCGCCCCACGGCGGCGGCGTCCCACCAGGCGCGGTCGCTCATGGCGCGGCGGAGACCGAGGCCTCCACCGCCTGCCCGCCCACCAGCGCGACGCTGAGCGGGCCACGCCGCTCGCTCGCGGGGTGAGACCCGGCGCGCGCGATGCGCAGCGCGTAGGGGAGCTTCTTCTGGAACTCCAGCGGCTGGCCGTCCACCACCAGGCGGTCGACCACCCTCACCGGGAGGGTCGCCCCGGCGAGCCGACCCGGCAGCCAGACGCCGCCCAGCTCCGCCGAGCCGTTGCCGGCCACCGGCACGGCCATGAACGGGTGGTCGCCGCCGACGCGCACCCAGGTCGCGCGCACGTGCTCATCGAACTTCATCTCGGTGACCGTGATGGCGACCGGCGCGTCCGGCACCCGATCGCCCGGCAGCAGCGGCACCACGAACCAGCGGCGGCGGGCGTCGGCGTTGTGCAGCATCAGGCGCAGCGTGGCGCCTCCCGGCTCCACCGAGGCCGCAGCCGGCGGCCCCTCGCCCGCGTCGGCCCGCTCGCGCGCCGAGAACTCGCGCATCGCCTCACGCTCGAGCTCGGGCGTCGCCATGTACCCCGGCGTCGTCGGCGCCTCGCCGCGAAACAGGCGCGCCAGGTTCGCCGCCGTGGCCTCTTCGGTCAGCAGCCCGAGTTCCGTGCCGTAGCAGCTCACCACCGAGCGCCCCTGGGAGTCGACCCGCACCAGCAGCGGCAGCTTGTCGGGGTTCTGCCCCGGGATCAGGCGGTGGGCAGGCCCCCTCCACTCGTCCACGTCGATGAGCAGCACCCGCCCCTTGCCGACGGCAGCCCGCACCGCGTCGCTGCGCTCCAGCATCGACTTGAGCGAGCGGCAGGGAGTGCACCAGTCGGCGGTGAACATCACCACCACGGCGCCTCCCGCGCGCTCGACCTCGGCGATCTGCGCACGGAAGCGCGCCGCGAGGTCGTCACCGCCCTCGCGGTGGATGGCCTGGAGCGGCCCGCCCTGCTCCGCCCGCGCCGACGGCGCGCCAGCCACCCCGATCAGCAGCAGCGCCGCCGCCAACGCCCGACCAGCCCCCATCATCAGCGCCCGAAGCTCGCGAAGTTGATGCCGAAGCTGAACATGAACCCGAAGAGGTCATCGATGTCCGGCACGAAGAAGCCAAAGCCGGCGTCGAAGATGCGCCAGCGGTAGCCTCCGGTGAGCACCAGGCCAAACTTCGCTTTGGCGTCGTAGGTGCGGCTGTTGTTGGCGAAGATCGTGCCGCCCGGGCCGCGGGCCTTGCCGCCGACGATCACCGGCCCCATCTCGGCGCCGCCCCAGATGCCGAGCTTCGAGTAATAGCGCGCGCCGAAGAGGATCGGCACCTCCCAGGTGCGCGAGTCGAACCCGCGGCCCAGATCGTGGGCGATGTGGCCGACGAAGCCGATCCGCCCGGTCAGCGTCACGGGGGGCACGAGACGGAACTCGTAGCGCACCAGCGCGCCGAACCCGACGGCCGTCACGTCGGCGAAGTCGCCGACCGGGATGATGACGAGCGCGTCGCCGCCCAGGGTGTGCTGGGCCAGCTTCAGCGGCTCCATCTTGGCGGAGGCGGCCCCGCTCACGCCCAGCCCTGTCGCCAGCACCGCGGCCACCGCCGCCCATCGTACGATCGTCTTCATGCGCCCTCCCATCGGTCGCCGGGCCCGCGAGTCGCGAGCCTCGGAGGCGACCAGTCTACGCCATCGGCGGGGGGACGCGAATCACCGCCCTCAGCGGGTGGGGAAGGGATCGGGCGGCGGCGGGACGAAGCGGGTGGCGCGCGGCGGCGGGGCGACCCACACCCGCGGAGGCTCGATGCCGTGGGCGAATAGCCCGCGGCGGTCGTCGTAGCGGACGCTGACCACGCGGGCCGGGCGTTGGGGGTTGGCGCGGGTGAACTCGACCTCGTTGACGGAGGAGCTGCGCCGCTCGCCGTACTGGGTGCCCAGGTTCTGGCGGCGGGTGGGCTGCCGCACGGTGGCGCCGCCCCGGCTGCGACTCTCGGTGCGGCCGGAGGAGCTGCTCTTGTCGGCCGTGCGCGGGGCGGACTCGGCGCCGGGGGCGGCCCCGCGGCTGCGGTCCTCGTCGGGGCGGTAGTCGCGGTGATCCCAGAGGGGCATGGGCTCGGGGGGCTCGCGACGGCGCCGCTCACGCTCGGGGAAGAAGGCCACCCCGACCACGCCCGCGTTGGGGCCGCCGTCCACCCGCCCGGCGTAGGAGTCCGGGACGGTGGTGAAGCGGAAGGCGGCCACCTCGCGGGTGCTGACGCGGAAGCCCTCGACGTCCACGCTGTCCCAGGGCGCGATGAGGTAGCCGCGGTTGGAGTAGGAGCCCACCGTGCCGTTGACCACGTCGCGGCCGTCGACGGTGATGACGGCCTCGACCCAGCGCGCGGTGCGGTTGGTGACGCGGATGGTGTAGCGCTCGCCGAGCTCGCCCATGACCCAGCGGGTGCGGCCGGAGCGGGTCTCGGGGCAGGGACGTCCGCCGTCGCAGAGCAGCTCGACGCCGTAGCTCTCGCGGGCGTGCGCGCAGGCGGAGGGGATCAGCAGGGCGGCCGCGCAGGCCAGCAGGGCGATGAGCGCCGGGCGCGTGGGGATGTTCATGGGACCTCCGGTCGGCAGCAGACGGGTCTGCGACGCACGAGTGCGGCGATCGATCTGCGGACGGCCCCGGCGCGCCGAAAAAACCCGGCGCGCGCCCGGTGGGTCAGCGCAGCGTCATCCGCCACACGGAGGCGTGGAGGTGTCGCGAGGCCAGCGCCTCCGGGGCGTCGCCGACGGGGCCGGCGTCCTCCCACTCGAGGGTGCAGCGCGGACCGTAGAGCGCGCGCACCTCGTCGTCGGAGACCGAGAACGGAGGCCCGTCGGTGCCGTCGCCGTCGTAGTGCATGCTCAGCAGCAGGAGCCGGGTGCCGGGGCGGCATAGGGAGAGGATGTGCGCGACGTACGCGGGGCGCCGTTCGGGCGGCATCGCGATGAGGGCCGCGCGATCGTAGACCGCGTCCAGCGGCCCGACCGCTGTCGAGCCGACCTCGAAGATGTCGGCGGCCAGCAGGGCGACGCCCTCGGCCTCGTAGCGCGGGTGTCCCCCTGCCTCGCTGCGCTGGGGCGTGGCGCCCAGGGAGGCGAAGAACTGGCTCACGGCGTCCTCGACGAACTCGACGCCGACCACCTCCTCGAACTGGTCTCCCAGCCAGGCGAGGTCGAGGGACTTGCCGCAGAGCGGGACCAGCACGCGCTCGGCGCCGCCGCCGGTGAGGAAGTCGCGGTGCGCGCGCAGGTGCGGGTTGACGTCGGACTGGTGAAAGCCCAGACGGCCCTGCTGCCACATGGAGTGCCAGAACGGGTGGTCGGTCACGGTGCCTCCTTGGGCGCGGGGGGCGGGGGAGCCGGCTCGGGGGCGGCGGGGGCGGTCACCATCGACGCAGGCAGGCGCTGCAGCAGGGGGCGACGCTGGGCCTCGTACGCGGCTCGCACGGCGTCGCCCATCGCCGTCGCCTCGATGAAGCGCCGCCCGGCGGCGTCCACCACGGGCCGCAGCGCGCTCGGCCCGCGCGCGGGGGCGTGGATCCAGCGGCCGACGGGGCCGTAGGGGGGCTCCTCGACGCGGGTGGCCGACTCGACGCTCGGCGGGCCGTCCGGGCGCAGATCCACCACCGCGTACCCGTCCACCACCAGCACCTGCGCGTGGGCCAACAGCTTGCGCCAGGCGTGGTTGCGCTGCAGCGCGGCGGTGGACTCCACCATCCAGACGTGGGCGCCGGTGGCCTGAGCCGCGCGCACGTCGCTGTCGCGCCAGAAGATGCGCGAGCGGCGGTCCAGCAGCCAGTAGAACTCGGTGCGTGGACGCAGGCCGCCGCCGATGACGACCAGGCTGTCGTCGGGCTCGGAGAGCTGGCTGGCCAGGCGGGCGGCGGTCAGCATGGCGCGGCGGGCGTTGTAGGCCGGGTGCATGATGGACCCGGCCATCTCCCGGCTCTTCGGAACCACCGCGCGGTCGATGGCCATGGCCGGCGCAAGGGCCGAGACGGTGAGCACCACGGCGAGAGCGGTGGCGAGGCGCGGCCTCCCCAGCCGCCCGGCCACGGCGCCGCGCACATGGGCGATGAGGTCGCCCAGGGCGAAGGCTGCGGGCAGGACGTACCAGTAGGACCGGTACTCGTGGACCATGAACTCGGTCGGGAAGCGGGCCAGGTGGGTCGTCTGCCCCAGCGTGATGGCCAGGATGACCAGGGTGCCGAGGTCGAAGCGGCCGAGGACCACGGTGCGCCAGAGCGCCAGCAGGGTCCACAGGACCAGCGACAGCACCAGCGGCCAGGTGTGCAGCTCGCGAACGCGGCGCAGCATGACGCGGAAGAACTCGGCGGCGTCGCTGGTGTTGCCTCGGTTGCCGAAGGCGTGGCCGAGGTCTCCGAAGGCGTGGTGCAGCCAGGCGCCGACGAAGTGCTGGGTGAAGGTGAAGAGGACGATGGCGGCGAAGACGCCCAGCAGGACGGCGAGGCGGCGGCGGTCCGGGCCGAGCTGGCCGCGCAGGGTGGCCACGGCCAGGCCGATGAAGAGCAAGAAGGCCGTGGGGTACCAGGGCCAGTCGGTGAGGCCGGCGAGCAGCGCGCCCACCAGCCACACGCGGGCGCCAGCGCGAGAGCCGCGGGCGAGCATGGCGCGCAGGCCCAGCATCGAAGCCATGATGAAGGCCAGGGCGACGATCTGGTGGTCGAGCAGGTGGGAGAAGACGAGGTTGAGGGGCGTGAGGACGAACGCGAGGGCGGCGATGGCGGCCGTGGTGGGGCCGCGGACGCGGTTGGCGAAGGCGAAGAGCCCGATGATGGCGGCCAGCGAGAAGAGCAGCGGGATGATGCGCGCGGTCCAGGGCGCCTCGCCGAAGAGCGCCTGGGTGGCGGCGAGGTAGGGGTGCAGCAGGAAGGGGTGGTGGAAGCTGAGGCTGGAGTCGGGCGCCGGGGTGGGATCGGAGTGGCGGGTGGGCGTCCAGGTGCCGAAGCGGCGCAGGTTGCGGGCGGCCAGGCCGTGCTCCCCGACGTGGAAGCCCTGGTGGCCCCACACGATGGGCTGATCGATGCCGTACAGGCCGACGACGATCTGGATGAGGAGCGCCAGGGCGAGGATCGCGCGTGCCATGAATCACCGGGGGCAGGCAGGGCGGCGGCGACGAAGCGTGCGGCCGGAGACCGGGCGCCTGCGGCGTGGGCAGGCGCGCTCGCCCGGCGGGAGGATACAAGCAACTCGCCCGCTCGCAAGCGCGCGCGTGGCTGGCGGCGTTGGGAGTCGCCGAATCGTCACGCATCGGCCGAGCGATGCGGGTACACTGCCGCCGGCGAGCAAGGAGGGCCACGATGGGCGGCAGCGACGACGACGGGAAGGTCACGCGGCGGGACTGGCTCAAGACGGTGGGCGCCGTCGCGGGTGGCACCGCGCTGCTGGGCCCGCTGGCTGCCTGCGACGAGGGCGCGACGCCGCAGGGTGACGCCGACGCGACGGCGGGGCCCGACGCGAGCGGGCCCGACGCGCTCGCCGACGTGGCGATGCAGCCGGACGCGAGCGGCCCCGACATCCAGGTCGACTCGGCCGACGTGCCCCCGGCGCGCCCGGGCCTCACCCCGCTGCGCGGCGACGGCAGCCACCCCTTCCACTACATCGACACGCTCGTCATCGTGCAGATGGAGAACCGCTCCTTCGACCACTTCCTCGGCTCGCTCTCGCTCGTGGACGGCCGCGCCGACGTCGACGGGCTGACCGCCGCGATGACCAACCCGGGGCTCGATGGGACCCTGGTGGCGCCGCGCAAGCTCGGCAGCGAGCACGTCATCTCACCGGACCCCTCCCACTCCCACACCCGCGCGCTCGACCAGTGGAACGGCGGCAAGAACGACGGCTTCGTCAAGGCGTGGGAGCCGCTGCTCTCGCCCGCCGAGTTCGCGCTCAAGCGCGACTACATCATGGGCTATCACACCCGCGAGACGCTGCCGGTCACCTACGCCCTGGCGGACGCCTTCACGGTCTGCGATCGCTGGTTCTGCTCCCTGCTGGGGCCGACGTGGCCCAACCGCTTCTACTCGCACGCGGCGACCTCCGACGGCCAGTGGGGCAACAAGGAGTTCCTCACCGCGCCGACGCTCTACCCGCTGCTCGAGGAGGCCGGCTACACCTACGGCTGCTTCCACGCGAACCTGCTCTACTTCATGTTCACCATCGCGTCGCTCAGCGTGGACGACCACCACGCCGAGCCGCTGGATCTCTTCTTCGAGAACGCCGCCGCCGGGACCCTCCCCAACGTGTGCATCCTCGACCCGGCCTTCGGCGCCGGCAGCGACCACCCGCCCGAGGACACGCGCCAGGGGCAGATCTTCATCGGGAGCGTCTACGAGGCGCTGCGCCAGTCGCCCCAGTGGGAGCGCTCGATGATGGTCCTGCTCTACGACGAGAACGGTGGCTTCTACGACCACGTCGCCCCACCCAAGGCGGCCGGCGACGAGCGGGCAGCCGAGGGCTTCGACCAGCTTGGCTTCCGCATCCCCGGCCTGGTCATCGGACCGCTGGCCGGACGAGGCCAGGCGTTCCACGGCGTCGTGGACCACTCGTCGATCCCCTCGCTGATCTCCAACGTGTTCGGGCTGCCCCACCTCAATGAGCGGTCACGGCTGGCCGGCGACCTGGGCGGCGCGCTCTCGCTGGACCTGCGCTTCGACGACGTGAGGCCGGTGCCGCCGCGCGTGCCCCCGGTGGACCTGAGCATGGAGCAGTTCGAGCGCTCCCTCGGGCTCCCCAGCGGCCAGCCCGAGCTCGAGGTGGCGGCGGCGACGCGCGGCTGGCGGCGCGACCTGCGCGTGGAGCGGCGGATGGCCGAGCGCGCGCTGTGGCACTCCGAGCGCCTCGGCGCGGTGCGCATCCGCTGAGCGCCGCGGGGCCGTCGCGCGCGCGCCCCTCCGTCAGTCGCAGATGCTCTCGTCGAACCCGTCGGCGCAGTCGGCGACGCCGTTGCACAGGTCGAACCCGTCGAGGGTGACGCTACCGCCGTCACACGAGCACACCGCCTCGTCGCTTCCATCGGAGCACTGGACCTCTCCGTTGCACACCAGGGAGAGGTGCACGGTGCCGCCGCCGGTGATGCAGTCGGCGCAGAAGCTCTCGTCGCTGAAATCGGAGCACTCCGCGGTGCCGTTGCACAGCAGCACGCCTGGCACGCTGTGGCTTCCGTCCTGGCAGAGCCAGCAGTCGGTCTCGTCCTCCGCCCCGGGGCAGTCGGCGTTGCCGTCGCAGATCTGTTCGACGGTGGCGGCCCCGACGCCGCCCGGGCACGCCCACTCGCACACCCCGGCCGGCCCGCAGGTGAGCGGGGCGTCGCAGGCCGGGTCGCAGCCGCACGAGTACTGACACGATCCGCTCGCGAGGCCGGCGCAGCTGGCATCCCACGCGGTGGTGCAGCAGAAGTCGTCCAGCGAGCAGACGCAGGTCGTCACCTTCTCCTCGTTGCAGCCGGCGGCCGCGTGCGCGCTGCAGCAGTCGGTGCCCACGCAGCAGTCGATGTCACCCGAGCACTGGCCGTCGAGGCCACAGAGCTGACCAGGACCGCAGGTGCCGCAGGTCCCCGAGCAGCCGTCGTCGCCGCACACGCGCCCCTCGCAGTCCGGCACGCACTCGCAGTTCTGCTCGTCGGTGCCGTCGGCGCAGTCCTGCACGCTGTCGCAGAGCGCGCTCGGCGGGATCTCGAGGGTGCCGTCGCAGACGAAGCACACCGTCTCGTCGGCGCCGTCGGTGCAGTCGGTGACGCCGTCACACAGGTCGATCTTCGGCAGCAGGGTGCTGCCGCCGTCGCAGGTGAAGCAGTCGCTCTCGTCGCCGCCGTCGGGGCAGTCGCTGGTGCCGTCGCAGAGCTGGGTCTCGTCGATGAAGGTCCCATTGGAGCAGGGGATCCCGCAGAAGGCCTCGTCGCTGCCGTCGGCGCAGTCCTGCACGTCGTCGCACCGCACGCTCACGTGATAGGTGCCGCCACCCAGACACGGCAGGCAGGTCCCGCCCTCGTCGGAGCCGTCGTTGCAGTCCACCGGGCCGTCGCAGAGCTGCTCCTGGCGGATGCCCTGGACCCCGTCGGCGCACAGGGCGCAGGACGACTCGTCGGAGCCGTTGGTGCACTGGGGTACACCATCGCAGATCTCGCTCGGGAGCACCGTCTCTGAGTCGCCGCAGCTCACCACGCAGGCCGCCTGGTCGGCGCTGCACGAGGTCCCGTCAGCGCAGGCCCCGCAAGAGCCGCCGCACCCGTCGTCGCCGCAAATCTTCGCCGTGCAGTCCGGCGTGCAGTTCGCCACGCAGGTCCCGGCGTCGCACGCGAAGCCACCGGCGCAGTCGCCGCACGAACCGCCGCACCCGTCCTCGCCGCAGTCCTTCGCCGTGCAGTCCGCGGTGCAGGCCGCCACGCAGGTCCCGGCATCGCACGCGAAGCCACCGGCGCAGTCGCCGCACGAACCGCCGCAGCCGTCCTCGCCGCAGTCCTTCGCCGTGCAGTCCGCGGTGCAGGCCGCCACGCAGGTCCCGGCGTCACACTCGAAGCCCCCAGCGCAGTCGCCGCACGAACCGCCGCAGCCGTCCTCGCCGCACTCCTTCGCCGTGCAGTCCGCGGTGCAGGCCGCCACGCAGGTCCCGGCGTCGCACTCGAAGCCCCCAGCGCAGTCGCCGCACGAACCGCCGCACCCGTCGTCGCCGCACTCCTTCGTGGTGCAGTCCGCGGTGCAGGTCGCCACGCAGGTCCCGGCGTCGCACTCGAAGCCCCCGGAGCAGTCACCGCACGAGCCGCCACAGCCGTCGTCGCCGCACTCCTTCACCGTGCAGTCCGCGGTGCAGGTCGCCACGCAGGTCCCGGCGTCGCACTCGAAGCCCCCAGCGCAGTCGCCGCACGAACCGCCGCACCCGTCGTCGCCGCACTCCTTCGCCGTGCAGTCCGCGGTGCAGGTCGCCACGCAGGTCCCGGCGTCGCACTCGAAGCCCCCGGAGCAGTCACCGCACGAGCCGCCACAGCCGTCGTCGCCGCACTCCTTCGCCGTGCAGTCGGCGGTGCAGGGCACGCACGAGCCCGCGTCGCAGATGTCGCCCCCGGAGCAGTCACCGCACGACCCGCCGCACCCGTCGTCGCCGCACTCCTTCGTGGTGCAGTCGGCCGTGCAGGGAACGCACGAGCCCGCGTCGCAGATGTCGCCCCCGGAGCAGTCCCCGCAGGACCCGCCGCAGCCGTCGTCGCCGCACTCCTTCGCCGTGCAGTCCGCGGTGCAAGCCGCCACGCAGGTCCCCGCGTCGCAGATGTCGGTCCCGGTGCAGTCCCCGCAGGACCCGCCGCACCCGTCGTCGCCGCACTCCTTCGCCGCGCATGCGGGCGTGCACACCGGCTTCACGCCGGCGATCTCCGCGCTCTTGGACCCGAAGTCGAAGCCCACCGAGTAGGCGTCCGCCGCGCTGTCTCCGTCCAGATCCACGTCCGGCTTGAAGAGGTTCAGCGAGGCGCACAGGCTGCCCTTGTTGATCTGCAGGTTCGTGCAGATCTCCCCGTCGTTCGGTACCAGACACTGCGGCTTCGCCGCGTTGGCCGCCGGGGTGCAGCCGAGCGTCGACGCCGTCACCGCGCGGATCGCCGGCGCGCCGTTCAAGCCCCAGCAGGTGCACGCGGCGAACCCGGCGTTGAGGGCATCCACCATGTCGGTCAGCGCGATGGCACCGCCCACATGGCCCGACGAGAGATCCATCCCCTTGCCGTTGGTGCCGGGGCTGACGGTGGCCGTCATCGCCGCCCTCTGGATCAAGACGTCGAAGGTCGCCCCCAGAAGCGGCAGGGTCAGCACCACCTCGCCAGGACCGGCCGTGAGCTGACCTCCGGCGATGGCTCCGGGCAGCGTGTGGATCCCATCGCCGCCGGCGTCCACGTCCTCGGGCAGCACCAGCACGCTGCCGTCTCCGGCCAGGTTGTCGGCGAAGTCCGCGTCGGCGTCGACCGCGCGGTACGAGCTCAACTCGATGTCCGCGTCGGCGCTGGTGCTGGTGAGGCCGAGCGTCCCCAACACCATGACCAGGTCGCCCGCCTGGATCCCCGCGGCGAGCGCCGCGTCAGGGCCGGAGCTGCCGTAGATGAGCGGCGCGAGCACCTGGTCCATGTACGAGCGCAGGGCGTTGTCGTTGGTGCTGTCGCCCGTGAGGTCCGCGCAGCAGCTCACGGGCGCGAAGCTCAAGGACGTGAACATCGAGCCCCCGTCGAGCGGCCCGGGCTCGAGCGGCGGCTTGGTCTCGCACAGGCCGGCCGCGGAGCAGAGTTCGTCCAGGCCGCAGCTCCCGCAGCTCCCCTCGCAGCCGTCGTCGCCGCACTCCTTCCCGTCGCAGTCCGGGGTGCAGACCACCACGTCGGGCGCGCAGGCGCCGGCCTCCTCGTCGCACGCCTGACCAGCCGGGCAGCTGACCGGCGCACCGGCCTTGCAGCCGCCGGCCCCAGCGTCGCAGGTCTCGGTGCCGTTGCAGAAGACCCCGTCGTCGCAGTCCAGCGGCGCGAACACGCAGTCGCCGGTGAGCGGGTCGCAGCTGTCGGTGGTGCACGCGTCGTCGTCGGAGCAGGGCGGCTTGGCCAGATGCAGGCACTTCAGGGTCTTGGGGTTGCAGATGTCGTCGGTGCAGGCGTTGGCGTCGTCGCAGTCCAGCGGTGTCCCGCCGCAGGCCCCCGCCGCGCAGACGTCGTCGGAGGTGCACGGATCCTGGTCATCACAGGTCGCCGCGTTGTCGGTGTAGACGCACCCCGCGACCGGGTCGCAGACGTCGTCGGTGCAGGGGTTGGCGTCGTCGCAGGGGCTCTGCTGCTGCGGATCGCAGGGGATGAACACCGCGTCCCCGTCGGAATCCGCCGCGTCGGTGCCATCCTCCCCGCCGTCTCCGTCGGCGACGTCGCCCCCGTCTGCGCCATCTGCGCCGTCCGCCTCCGTGTCGACCGCATCGTCGCCATCGGCGACCTCGGTCGTCTCGACCGCGTCGACGGCGTCCGCCGCGTCCGCGTCCGCGTCGGCGTCCGGGGTCTCGGCGTCAGCCACCTCGAGGTCGGCGTCCCCCGCGTCGGCCACCGCGTCGGGCGCGGTCACGTCGCCCCCCGCCGTCGGCAGGCAGATCCCCTCCGCCACATCGCAGACGTAGCCGACGGCGCAGTCGGCGCTGGACTCGCACGGGTAGAGCGCCGAGTTGGGGTCCAGCCCCTCGGTACACGCCGCCAGCAACGCCACCGCGGCGAGCGTCGGGCCCACGCGCGACAGGGAGCGCCCGAGCGCCGCCCGCACAGCCATCGTCATCATCGGAAGGTACCCCGCCACGTGACGCCCGCCGCTCCTGGCGCTGTCCAAACCGACGCCCCCGTGGCCGGCTCGTCCGCGGCCGGTCGCCGCGCGAGCACCCACCAGAGCACGCCCCCCGCGGCCAACCCGGTGCCGACGCCGACGAGGGCCCCGCCCAGGCGTGTCTTGGAATTGCCGTCGTCCCAGCGGCGGGCCGCCTCGGCGTAGGAGAGGCTCGACACGGGCAGCCCCCCTCCGGGCGAGCTGGCCCGCGCGTCCTCCACGGCCCGGCGGTCGGAGGCGCCTCCCGCCAGGAACACCGCGCCGACGGCCACCGCCGCGAGGCCGGTGCCCGCCACGATCCACGGCACGGGGCCCACCCGGCGTGCGTGGCGCTCCGACCGGGCGTAGAGCGCCGTCGCGTCGGCCTCGGACCCGCTGGCGACCACCCGCGGGGCGCTGCGCGTGGGGATGTCCTGCAGCTCGCCTGCGGCGATGGGGAAGCGGAAGCGATCCTCGCCGGTCGCGTAGCCCACGGCGCCGTCGACGGTGCCAGCGTCCACCTCGAGCGTGTCCAGGTGCGAGAGGTCGACGATCAACGGGTACCGGTCCAGGTAGAGGCGCGTCGCCGACGGTTCGCCGGGCCAGTGCAGGAAGGCGCGCTCACCGGTCGGGCCGCCCTCGGTCCAGTCGAAGCGCCGCCCGGCCACCAACTCCAGGTGCCAGCATCGACCCTTCACGCTGTCCCGGTCGATGACGCACACCAGATGCACGCCGGGAGCCACCGGCAGGTCCGGCCGCGACTCCCACAGCGCCTGCTCGTCGACCTGGACCCGCATCTCGCGGGGGATCGTCCGCAGGCGGAGGACCGCCTTGTCGGCCACCCGCTGCAGGACCTCCACCTTCGTGGCCGCCAGCTCGCGCAGCGCCGGGTCCAGCCCGGGATGCCCGAGCACCGAGGTCAGCGACTGCAGCGCGCCCGCGTTGAAGCCGAGGCGCTCCTGCAGGTGGCCGAGGTGGTAGGTGTAGAGCGGCTCGTCGGGCGCCAGGCGGTGCGCCTCCTCGAGCAGCTCGAGCGCCTGCTCGGGCTGGCCCGCCTGGAGCGCCGCCTGGGCCTTCTGCCAGGCGCGGAGATGATCCGCCGCGGGGGCCGCGCGCACCGGCACGGCGGCGCTGACCAGCAGGAGCAGGGTCAGGACCCGCCCACCGAGGGCGACGCGGGGGGATGCGGGTGGCGTGATGGGCATCGAGGCAATCCGGGCAGGTCAACGCGGCGCGAGTCTATCGCGCTGTTTCGCCCTTTGCACCCCGATGTAACGGAGCCCTGTCACACCGCCGCGCGCAACTCCGCGGCCGGGCTGGCCCGCCAGCGTCTCGTCGCCTGCGACGCTCCCGGGCCTCTCGGCCCGTCACGGCAGCCGGCTCGCTGGGAGCCGCTTGCACGCACGGAGGCCAGCGCCGGCGTGGCCGACACGGCGGGCGCGCACGAGAGCGCGCGATGCCGCGGCGGTGGTCGCCGGCGCGACCATGGAAGGGTACGCGCCCCCGCACCCAGCTCGACACGCATCGACTCCCTGGAACTTCCCGATGTCACCGCTTCGGGAGCAGAGACGCGATGCGCGGCACTCGGTACGGGAGCGCGCGTCAGACCCCGCCCGATGCCGGTCGCGTGAGCGCCGGAAGCGGGCGGGCATTCGGGGTCGGCCGCAGCCGCCACCGATTCGGTTGCAGGTGTCTCTCGCGCTTGGGGAGGCGCGAGGGCCTCCTCCAGGCGGTGGGACATCTGCCAGAGTTGGAACGGGGACCAGCCGACCTGCGCGGCCAGGGCTCCCGAGGTCTCGGCGGGCTCGGCGCCTTCGACCAGGACGGCCTCGAGCCGATCGGCGAGGGCAGCGATGCGCCGCGTGGTGGCCCGATGGAATCGGATCGCCGTGCGGTCGGTGGACACCTCCCGCAGCGTGGCGACGCGAGAGGCGGCCTCGAGCCGGGCCTCGACCACCTCGATGGCGTCGTCGCCGCAGGGCTCGACGGCGGGCGAGGCGTCCATCTCCGGCTCGGCCGCGGGGCGCTCGCGCTTCATGCGCTTGGACATGGCCCACATCCGTCGCTGCAGCGTGACCTTGAACCAGGACACGATCGCGCCGTCACCCCCGCTGACGTCGAAGCCATCCGCGTGCTCGACGAAGGTGAGGAACACGTCCTGGAGCAGGTCATCGGCGTCGATGTCCCGAGCGTGCGCTCGGGCGTAACCCTGCAACCGACGTGTCACACCTCGGAAGAAGCGGTCGCCGGATGGCCGCGAACCCGCCTGCCAGGCGAGGAAGAGGCGCGTCAGGGAGGTCTCGGAGGTGTGGAGTGCGTCGGTCACGATCCGAGAGTCACCCACGCTCCCCGCGGGGGGTGGGACATGTCCCACCTTTCTGTGATCCCCCCGTCTGGTCTACTGTGTCTCCTGAAGCATGCGCCTACCGCACGCCGCAACTTCGACCGGGACGTGGAGTCCGGAGCGCCACGCTGATGGACGCGAATCCAGAGGACGGAAAGAAGGTCCGCTTGCGGGCCGACCGTCTCGCCGAGTTGATGGAGGAGGGTGGCTGGTCACCCCAGCGCCTCCACTCGATCGCCGGCGAGCCGTCGAAGCGGAGCATCAACCGGTGGCTCCGCCAGGGATCCGGTTCCGCCGACGGGCTGGTGACCACCGAGTGGCGTTACGTCACAGCTGTCGCCGATGCGCTGGGGGTCTCGCCGCTCGAGCTCGTGGACACCGCGGAGACGGCTTCAGGCGGCGAGATCGATCGTTGGCTGCGCCTGGCGGCGGCGCTCGGGCCGCGCGTCTACCCCGGGATGCTCGCCCACCTGGGATTCCACGGCGTCCACGTCGACGACCGGGGCTCGGACGCCTTCCTGCTGCGCGTCGAGGGCGCGGCCGTCGAGACCTACCGCTTCGTGCGGTGGACCCACTGCGAGGACATCCTCAAGGACGACACCTGGCTGCCGCCGGAGTACGCGCGCGCTGCGCTGGAGTGGGCGAACGAGCACGGCCTGACGATCGAAGAGGCGCCTGAGCTCCACTGCCTCGCCAACCTGGCGATCGGCGAGGCCGAGCTCGCGTGGAGGGCCGGCAAGGCGTGGATGAGCGAGGCGTCCCGGCGCAACGTGCAGGCGGAGTTCGTCTGGGTGGGCGAGCGGATCGTGCGCTCACCGAGCCCGCAGGGGCCGGACAGCGCCGCTCTCGAGGTGGACGTGCGGCTCTCGTATGCGCGCGGGCTGCGCCTGGCCGGACGCCCCGAACGCGGCCTCGAGGTGCTGGCCGACGTCAGCTTGATGACCCTGGTCCACCGCGCCCCGCTGATGAGCGCGCGGCTAGCCATCGAGCTGGGCCGTACACGCACCGCCACGGGGCGCGCGGGCGCGGCCCTGCCCCACCTGGACCAGGCCATCGCCCAGCTCGCCTGCGCCGAGTCGAACCAGGAGACCGTCGACGCGATGGTCGACGCGCATCTCGCGCGCCATCACGCCCTGCAGATGCAAGGCGACTCGGCCGCCGCCATCGCCGCCCACGAGGCGCTGGAGCGCTACGCCCGCGCCGAGCCGCGGGTGAGCGTGTCGCGCTTCTACCGCCAGCGCGCCGGCGCCGCCTTCGAGCGCGGCGAGATCGCCGCCGCCCTCTCCGACTATCAGGCCGGCCTCGACGCCGCGATGGCCGAGTCCGACCTCCGCGAAGTGCTGATGGCGCAGATCAACGTCGCGATCGCGCACGCGCTTCTCGGCCACGACGAGCAGGCCCGCAGCTACTTCGAGCAATCCGTCGCCTCCGCGGCCTCGGGCGAGGCCGGTCCGCTCAGCGTCGCGACCATCAACCTGAACTTCGGCGAGTTCGCCCTCGAGCACGGCTGGTTCAGCGCCGCCCGGCGCCACCTGCAGGTCGCGCTCCAGCAATCGGAGACCGCTGGCGACTTCCCGTTCCTGCGCTCGCGCAGCAGCGTGCTGCTGGCCGAGACCCTGGCAGCCCTCGGCGAGGTGGCCGACGCGCGCCGCGCCGCGCGGGATGCATATAAGGATGCGCTGCTGTGCCAGTCGCCCGCCGACGAGGCGATGGCCCTGGTCGCGCTGGCGCTCTGCCATATGAAGGAGCGGGACCTGGCGCTGAGCTGGACCGACGCCGCCGAGGCGCGCCTCGACGCCCTGCCAGCCCGCTCGGCCTACACCGTCAGCGCCCGCATCCGCCGCCGCATCGCTGAGGTCCGTCACCTCCTTGGCGCGACGCGCACCGCCCGCGCCTCGCTCGAGCGCCTGCGCGCCCAGGCCCTCCGCGCCGGCCTCCAGTCCGAGGTCAACGCGCTCGACCGTCTGCTCAGCGCGCGTCCTCCCGAGCACGTCGCCACCTGAGCCCTGCTCGCTGGTCCGCAGCGAGCTGGCCGGCGGCCGCGACCTCGGGCGGCGCCACGCGCCCGAGCTGCTGGCACCGGCTCGCCCGAGCCCCCCGCCGCCCGCGGGACCGCCGCCTCGCCGCTCCGCCCCGGGCGCGACTTTGCGGATAGTCGCGCGATTTTTGAGGCGCTTTCGCAAACTCGAGGCTGCCTGATCCCTTCCTCCTTCTGAAGCTCGCGAACCCCGCGAGTTCGCCCCACCAGAAGGAGAGACATTTCATGCGCAGCATCCGCATCGCGACCCTGCTGGTCGCCCTGCTTCTCAGCGTGCCCGCCAGCGCCGCGACCATCTACGTCGCCAACACCTGTGCCGGCGCCCCCACCCCGTGCACCACCTCGCTGCAGGACGCCCTGGACAACTCCGCGTACTCCCGCGTCGAGCTGGTCGCCAACGCAGGCTTCACCGGTGACTTCCTCATCGAGCGCTCGATGACCCTCGCCGGCGGCTCCGGCTCCTACATCCAGCGCGCCCCCGGAAGCCTCTACACCCTGCGCGTCGAGTCGACGACGGACGTCACGCTCAGCACCGTCACGATGCTCGGGCGGGTCGCCGTCTACAACAGCACCGACGTCGACTTCCTCACCTGCGAGGTCGTCTCGGGCGACAGCGGCATCCAGATCCTCGAGAGCGACGACGTCCAGGTGCGCAGCACCGCGATCTACGCCGCGGATCGCGCCATCGACGCCACCGACACCACGGCGCTGGCGCTGGTCGGCGGCGACATCGATGGCGGCCTGTACGGCGTGGTCCTCTCCTCCACCACCGGCACGATGGTGGTCGGGACCTTCCACGGCGACACCCACGCCCTGGTGCTGCAGAAGGGCAACATCAGCACCCTCAGCAACCTCGCCGTGAACGGCTCCACGCTGACCGCCAACAGTGGAAACGACCAGGTGTGGCGTTGGACGCGGGCGACGGTGACCTACCAGAACGTGTCGCCGCTCCCCAGCTCGCACACCTCGTCCACCTCCGTGCTGGACTCGCCGCTCTCCTACACGCCCCACGCCGGCGACTGAGGCCAGCGCCCCCCCGACACCGTCTCCCTCTCGCTCCATCCCACCTGCGAGGTGCATCGTGACCAGCCAACCGTCCTTCTACGAAGATGCCGTCTTCGACCTGCTGATCGAAGAGGATCCCGAGCACCTGGAGGCCCGACGCATCCTGGCGCTCAAGATGATCCGTCGCATCAGCCCCCAGCGCCTGCGGCAGCTGCTCTCGCCGACGCTGGCCTGCGCGCTGTTGGACGCGATGCGCCTGGGTGGCCTGGAGATGGAGGCGGAGAGCTACGCCGCCGACGAGTACACCGAGCTGCTCGCGATCCGTCGGCTCATCTCCGAGGTCGCCCACGCCGGTGGGCAGCGCTACGGTGTGGCGTCGGTCTACGCTCGCGGCGACCGCTGGGAGCCGATCTTCCTGGCCGTGGCGCCCTGCCCCGGTCCCATGAGCGGGCCGGGCACGGTCGTCATCGATGACGCCCGCCACCGGGTCGACGGCCCGGCGACGCGCCTGCGTGAGGTGCTGGCCGCGGTCGATGGCGGCCAGCGCGAGCTGCGCATCGCCCGCACCCGCTTCGACGCCGCCGCGCGGACGCTGCCCGACAGCGCGGCCCTGGCCGCGGCCACCGCGCTGGTGACGGCGCGTCGGCGGCCGGCGCGCACGATCCCCCGCTTCGCGACCATCGGGGCCGCCGACCCCCAGGCCGACCTCGGCACGCTGCCCCCCGACGTCCGCGTCGTGTTCATCGAGCGCGGCGCGCGGCTGCCGCGGGGCGCCGAGTCCTGGGCCGAGATCGACGGGATCCCCGGCCCGCGGACGCTGAGCTGGCTCCGCGAGGGCGGACACGCCTGCTTCCACGTCGACTCGCCCGCCGAGGCGGCCGCCGCGCTGTGCCGCCTCCACGAGGACCGCGACGTCCAGGACGCCCCCTCGGGACGCGCCGCCGGTGGAACCCGCGCGGTGCCCAACGTCCCCATGACCGCCCTCTGGGGCGCGATGGTCGCCGCAGCGGCCGAGCCCACCCATGGTTAGCCTGGCGCCTCTGGTGCACGTGCTGTGCGCCACCGATTCGCGCCCGCTGTGGGACTCGGTGTCGGCGATCCTGCGGCCCGCGGTCTCCCGGCCCTATCTGGTGGGCACGGGGGCCGAGCCGACGCCCGAGTTCCGGGGACGCCTCGGAGGCGGCTACAAGCTGGACTGGGCCGCCCACGGTGAGGAGCCGGTGTGGCTGGTCCACAGCGCGCGCAGCACCTCGCAGCCCGTGGCGGTGGTCGTCCTCGACTCCTCCTTCCGCGGGAGCGGCGGCGTCGAGCAGAGCCTGAGAGCGCTGTGGAACGCCGACCCCCACGTCGAGGTGGTCCTCTACGCCGAGGACGACGCGCACGTGCCCCACGGCATGGTGCGCGACGCCGATGAGGGGGGGCAGCTCGTCGTGGTGCGGCGCTCGGCGCCGCCTGAGGATCTCGTGCTGGCCGTGGGCTCGGCTGCTGGCCGCTGGAGCCTGCGCCAGCAGCTCACCGAGGCCGGTCGTGGGTCCTCCGCGGTGCAGGCCGCGCTGCAGATGTTCCGGCCGCGGGCCGAAGACATCCGGGCCGCGTCGGGCCTGGCCGACCTGGACATCACCCTCGACGGACCGACCGAGCGCATCCTGGACGGGGTGCACCTGATGCGGGACGCGCTCGAGTCCTACGAGGAGCTGGTCGACTGCTACCGCAAGCTGGTCGCCGACTCCTGCCAGGATCGCGCCGACCTGCGCGCGCAGGCACGGCAGGCGGAGGCCGTCGCCGATCTGCCCTGGCTGCGCCAGAGCTCGGACAGCTTCGTCGAGTCCATGGCCGACGCGGTCGACTACGTGCGCACCGCGGGTCGTGCGCTCCGCCATCTGGCCACGCACCCGGAGGCGCGTGCAGCGCGCTTCGACGTCAACGCCAGCATCAGCGCGGCCATCCAGGACCTGCGCGAGTCCGATGCCGGCATGGTGGACATCGTCGCCAGGCTCCAGGATGTCCCGGCGGTGCACTGCCCGGTCGAGGATCTGCAGGAGCTTCTGCGCGAGGTGATCGGCCGCGCGGCGCACGGGGTGGCGCGGCGAGGCGGAAGGCGCCTGGTCGTCACCACCCGCCGGGGCGCCGACAACGTCGTGGTCGAGCTCGAGCCCGACCTGCCGGAGCAGCGCGCCAGCGGCCGCTCCGAGGCCCACCGCCGCTTCCGCATTCGCCTTCCGGTGGAACCTGCGCCATTCTCTTCGACGCCGCCGCGCTGACGCCGGGCCCAGGCCGCCATGGGTCCCTCGCGGCGCCCACGCGCGCCGAGCTGCGGCGCCCGCACAGAGGAGGATCGCGTGCTCATGGAGCGCTTCCGGCTGGACGGCCGCGTCGCCATCGTCACCGGCGCGGGCCGAGGCATCGGGCGCGCCATCGCGATCGGGCTGGCCGAGGCCGGGGCCCGCGTGGTGTGCGCGGCCCGCACGGTGGCCCAGATCGAGGAGACCGCCGAGGCGGCGCGCGCCCACGGCAACGAGGCCCTCGCGCTGCGGTGCGACGTCAACGACGCCGAGGCCTCGCAGGCGCTGGTCGACGCCACCCGCGAGGCGTTCGGCCGCATCGACATCCTGGTCAACAACGCCGGAGGGCACCCGCCCTGCCCCGTGCTCAAGCTCAGCGACCGCAGCTTCGAGGACGCCTTCCGCTTCAACGTCGGCCAGGCGATGCGGCTGTCCCGCATGGCCATCCCCAGCCTGCTCGAGAGCGACGGCGCCTCCATCGTGAACATCTCGTCGGCCATGTCGCACCTGGTGGACTCGGGCTTCGTCGCCTACGGCACCGCGAAGGCCGCGCTCAACCACATGACCCGCCTGATGGCCTGTGAGTTCGCCCCGCGGATCCGGGTCAACGCGCTGGCGGTGGGGGCGGTGGAGACCGACGCGCTGGGGCTGCTCTTCCGGTCGGGGAACCTGCGGGAGCAGATGGTGGCCGAGACGCCGATGGGGCGCCTGGGCCAGCCCGAGGACATCGCGATCGCGGCGCTCTACCTGGCGTCGCCGGCGTCGAGCTGGGTGACCGGCAAGGTGTTCGAGGTCGACGGCGGCACCGTGGACACGAACTGGCCGCTGCGCATCCCGGCGTTCTGACGCGGCCCTCCCGGGGCGCGGCGCCTCGGGCGGCGTGGCAGCCTCCCGCGGGGCCGCTTTCGCCGCCACCCGCTCGCCTGCTATGAAGGGGCCCCTTCCTCGGAGGTCCCATGCGCGCTCGCCCGCTCCTCGTCGCCCTGTCCTGTGCCTGCTGCCTGTTCGCCCACGCCGCGCTGGCCGCGCAGCCGCGCGTCGACGACGCGAAGTGGTCGGAGAGCTACAAGGCGGGCAAGGCGGCCCTCGACGCCAAGGACTACCGCAAGGCCGAGAAGGAGCTGCTCGAAGCCCTCGAGCTCATCGAGCCGGCCGATGCGCGGGACCCGCGCCGGAAGCAGGTGCTGGAAGGGCTGGTCAAGCTGTGGATGGCCGAGCGCGAGTGGGCCACCGCCGAGCCCTGGCTGGAGAAGCTGGTGGCGCTGGACGAGACCGTGTTCGGCAAGGACAACCTCGAGGTCAGCTACAGCCTGGCGCGGCTCGGGACCAACCGGCTCCAGATGGGCGAGTACGACGGCGCCGAGGAGGCGTTCGCGCGGGCGCTGAAGATCCGCGTGGAGGCCAAGGGCCCGGACCACAAGGAGGTGGCCAGCCTGTGGCACAACCTGGGGGAGACCTTCCGCCGGGGCAAGCGGCTGGACAAGGCCGAGCAGCTCTACCTCGACGCGCTGGCCATGAAGACGAAGGCGCTGGGCCCCACCCACCCCTCGCTGGCCACCAGCCTCAACGACCTGGGGGTGGTCTACAACGAGGAGGGCAAGTTCAGCGACGCCCTGCCGCGCCTCCGCGAGGCCAAGACGCTGGCGGCGCCGCTGGGGGAGACCTCGCCGATCATGGGGTCGATCCTGCACAACCTGGGTGACGCGCTGGCCGGCACCAAGAGCGCGGAGGAGGCCGAGCGGGCCTACAAGGGCTCCATCGCCATCAGCGAGGCGCAGACGCCGGTCGACCGGCCCAGCCTGGGGCGCACGCTCAACAACCTGGGGACGCTGTACCAGCAGCTCCAGCGCTTCGACGAGGCGCAGGCCGCCTACGAGCGGGCCATCGAGGTGCGCACGCTGGAGTTCGGGCCGCGGGACCGCTCGGTCAAGCAGTCGCGGCTCAACCTGGCGTCGCTGTTGGAGCGCACCGGCCACCTGAAGGAGGCCGAGGCGATCCGCGCCGAGTACGGGCGCTGATGGGGGCGTCGGCTGTGCGGTGGACCGCGCGCCGGCTCACTCGTCGTCGCGCGAGGCCACCGTGCCGCCCTGGTGCCCGTAGATGACCGCGACGCCCGGCTCGTCGCGCAGCTCGGTGTAGAGGCGGCGCAGCGCGGCGGTCACGAAGCCGGCGCGAGACGGGTGGTACGAGATGGCGACCGTGGTCAGCGCCAGCTTGTTGACGATGGGCAGCTCCACGGCGGTGCGGAGGAAGGCGGCGGCGGCCGCGCAGCTCGCGAAGCGGTCCTCGCGCCGCTTCTGGGTGGAGCGGGCGATGAACTCCGCCAGATAGGGGGGAAGGCCGGGCACCGCCTTGCGCGGGTCGGGCATCGGCGTGGCCACCTGGTGCTTCATGAGATCGAGGTTGGTGTCCGCCTCGAAGGGGGCCTGGCCCGTGACCAGGGCGTAGGCCGTGATGCCCAAGGCGTAGAGGTCGGCGCGCCCGTCGAGCACCTCGCCGCGACACTGCTCGGGCGCCATGAAGGCCGGAGTCCCCGAGACGCGGCCGTCGCCCCGGGCGGTGGACTCGAGGGTGACGGCGATGTTGAAGTCCAGGAGCTTCGCCTTGCCGTCGTCGGTCAGGAAGATGTTGCCGGGCTTGACGTCGCGGTGCAGCAGGTCCCGGCTGTGGCAGTACGCCAGCGCCTCGGCCGCCTCGGCCAGCAGGCGCGCCACCATCTCGGGCTCCAGCCGCGTACCGCGCTCGATGACGTCCTGGAGATCGGTGCCCGACATGCGCTCCATGACGATGAAGTGCGTGCCGTAGGCCCGCTCGGTGTCGATGACGCGCACGATGTGGTCGTGGCGCAGCGAGGCCAGCAGGCGCGCCTCCCGCTCGAAGGCCTCCTTGAAGCCGGGATCCAGCGCCAGGTCGTGGGACAGCATCTTGAGCGCCACGCGCTGGGTGAGCGTCGGGTGCACGCCCTCGAAGACGGTGCAGAGGCTGCCGCTGCCGATGGGCCCCACCACCGAGTACTTGCCGACCTGTCGGATGCCGCCGGCCTCCATCAGGCGTCGCCCGACCGCGCGGGTGAGGAACGCCGCGGCCTGCGGAGCGCGCCTCAGCAGCGCCATCACCGGCGCCCGGCCGGCCCGGAGCGCGCGCACCTGCGTGGCGGCCTCCACCGTGGCGGTGCGCGGCTCATGGGTGACCAGCGCCATCTCGCCGACGACGGCCGGCGCATCGAGGGGCCGCTCGAGCCGCGTGGCGCCGTCGGGGTCGACGATGCGCACCCGCACGCGCCCCTCCTCGATGAGGTACATCGCGTCGTCACGCCCCCCGGCCGCCGCGCCAGGGTCCCCCTGCACGATGAGGGTCTCCCCCGCCTCGAAGGTGACCGGCGTCATCGCGGCCATCAATGCCCGCAGCGCACCATCGTCCATGCCGCGGAAGAGCTCATGCCCCCGCCAGCGCGCCACCGAAGCGTCCACCCGCGAATCCGCTCCGCCCACGCCAGCCTCCAGCCCCAGCCCCAACCCCAGCAAACCAACCGCCCGGCGCGACCATCGTAGCCGATGCCAGCACCGTGTCGACCCCCGCCACCGCCGGTGGCGCGGGGAGTGACACCGAGGCCGGGGGGGGCCGAGGGGCGGGGCCGAGGGGCGGGGCCGAGGCCGGGGCCGAGACCGAGACCGGGGCCGAGACCGGGGCCGGGGCCGAGACCGAGACCGGGGCCGGGCCCGGGGCCGAGGCCGAGGCCGGGGCCGAGACCGAGACCGGGGCCGAGACCGGGGCCGGGGCCGTGGCCGGGGCCGGGGCCGGGGCCGAGGCCGAGGCCGAGGCCGAGACCGAGGCCGAGACCGAGGCCGGGGCCGAGGCCGAGACCGAGGCCGAGACCGAGACCGGGGCCGAGGCCGAGACCGAGGCCGAGACCGAGGCCGAGACCGACACCGAGGCCGAGACCGAGACCGACACCGAGGCCGAGACCGACACCGAGGCCGAGGCCGACACCGACACCGAGGCCGAGACCGCGACCGAGACCGAGACCGAGACCGACACCGAGACCGACACCGAGACCGGCACCGAGACCGAGGCCGAGACCGGCACCGAGGCCGAGACCGGCACCGAGGCTGACACCGACACCGACGCTGACACTGGCCCAGCCATCGCCTCGGACTCGAGCCGCGGAGGCAGCGGCGGAGCCGGTCACGGACTCGGCCACAGGCCCGGACTCGGCCGCGGACTCGGCCCCCGCCGCGGACCCGGAACCGGCCACGGACCCGGAACCGGCCGCGGACCCGGAACCGGCCACGGACTCGGAACCGGCCACGGACTCGGAACCGGTCACGGACCCGGAACCGGCCACGGACTCGGAACCGGCCACGGACTCGGAACCGGCCACGGACTCGGTCACGGACCCGGACCCGGCCACGGACTCGGAACCGGCCACGGACCCGGAACCGGCCACGGACTCGGAACCGGACTCGGACCCGGACCCGGACCCGGACTCGGACTCGGACTCGGACCCGGACTCGGCCACGGACTCGGACTCGGACTCGGACCCGGACTCGGCCACGGACCCGGGCCCGGACCCGGACCCGGACCCTCAGCCATCGCCCCCGCTCCAGGGCCGCCAGTTGAGGTGGGTGTCGCCACTTCGGCGCTGGGCCGTCAAGGACCTGCGTCGCTTCGCTCCTCGGCCGCTTCGCGGCGGCCTGCGGCCGTCCCTGACGGCCCAGCGCCGAAGCGGCTGGTGGTGGGGGCTCAACTGGCGGCCCTGGAGGTGAGAGATGGTTGGCGAGTCGGGGATGGACGCGGAGCGGGTGGCGGCGCGGGCGGCGGTGGGGCTCTTCGGGTTGGCGCGGGGGTTGTCGCCGTCGTTCCGGGCGCTGGGAGACCAGGCGACCGGGCGGGGGCGTCGGCGGCGCTGAACCTGGCCGAGGGCTCGGGGCGCTTCGGACGCGACCGGGTGCAGCACTACCGCATCGCGTACGGGAGCGCGCGGGAGGCGTCGATGGCGCTGGAGCTGATGGTCGGCGCGGGGGCGGTGCCGGAGGCGGCCGGTGCGGAGGTGCTGGAGCTGCTGGACCGGGTCAAGGCGATGACCTGGCGGATGATCCATCCGCGGCGGTAGGCCGGGCCCGGCGGCGGTCAGCGTGACCGCCGCCGGGACTGAAGCCGCGACCGAGGCCCGAGGCCGTGGCCGGCACCGGGGCCGTGACCGAGTCCGGCACCGAGACCGTGACCGTGACCGAGTCCGTGACCGAGTCCGCCACCGTGACCGAGACCGAGACCGTGACCGAGACCGTGACCGAGTCCGCCACCGAGACCGTGACCGAGACCGTGACCGAGACCGTGACCGAGACCGACACCGAGACCGAGACCGAGACCGAGACCGACACCGACACCGAGACCGAGACCGAGACCGACACCGAGACCGAGACCGACACCGAGGCCGAGACCGACACCGAGGCCGAGACCGAGGCCGACACCGCGACCGCGACCGAGACCGAGACCGGCTCCGAGGCCGAGACCGACACCGAGGCCGAGACCGACACCGAGGCCGAGACCGACACCGAGACCGAGACCGACACCGCGCCCGAGTCCGAGCACCGAGGCCGACACCGAGACCGACACCGCGACCGCCACCGAGCCCGATCCCGCCACCACCCGCGGCCAGAGGCCGCGGCCCGATCCTGACCCGCCTCCCCAGCCCCAACCCCGAGCGACTGCGCCCCCACCGATGGCCGAGGCGGCCAGCGAGGGCGCCGCTGAGGGTGGCGCGACCGAGGGCAGGCCGAGTCGGGCTTCAGCCCGTCGCAGGCCTGACCCGAGGGAGCGACGCCCTCAGCGGCGTCCGTAGCGGCCGCCCCGGCCATCGACATCGATCCCCCGTGTGCGATGGCCAAGGCGGCCAGCGAGGGCGCCGCTGAGGGTGGCGCGACCGAGGGCAGGCCGAGTCGGGCTTCAGCCCGTCGCAGGCCTGACCCGAGGGAGCGACGCCCTCAGCGGCGTCCGTAGCGGCCGCCCCGGCCATCGACATCGATCCCGCGGCCGCCCCGGCCATCGACCTCGATCTACATCGTGACCCATTCCTCTGCCATCGTCGGATGGATGCCGAGCGTGGCGTCGAGTTGGGCCTTGGTGACGCCGCAGGTGAGTGCGACTGCCAGGCCTTGGATGATCTCGGCGGCGTCCATGCCCACCATGTGGAAGCCGAGGACGCGGTCGTCTTCGGTGTCGACCACCAGCTTGAGCAGCGCGCGCTCGGTGCGGCCGCTCAGGGCGAAGGCCATGGGGGTGAACTCGGAGCGGAAGACGCGCACGCGGTGGCCCTCGGCGGTGGCCTGGGCCTCGGTGAGGCCGACCGTGGCCACGGGGGGCTGGCTGAACACGGCGGTGGGGACTCGCCAGGGCTCGCAGCGGACCTCGCCGCCGCCGAAGAGCATCCGGGCCACGGCCTGGCCCTCGGCCAGGGCGACCGGGGTCAGCGCCGCGCTGCCGGCCACGTCGCCGACGGCGTAGATGTGGGGCACGCTGGTCTGGCGCGAGGCGTCCACGGCGACCGCTCCCCAGGCGTTCAGGGCGACGCCGGCGGCGGGCAGGTCGAGGCCGGCGACCAGGGGCGCGCGGCCGGTGGCCATGAGCACCAGGTCGGTCCGCAGGTGCTCGCCGTGGTCGAGCTCGACCTCCAGCTCCTCGTCGCGGCGAGCCACCCGCATGATCTGCCGCTCCAGCCGCAGGTCGACGCCGCGCCGGCGCAGCTCGGTGGCCAGGAAGGGCCCGATGTCGTCGTCGAACTCGCGCAGGAGCCGCGGGCCGCGGTGCACCAGCGTCACGTCGGTGCCGAGGCCCTCGAGGATGCCGGCGAACTCCAGGCCGATGTAGCCCCCGCCCACCACCACCGCGCGCGCGGGCAGCGCCTCCAGCGAGAACATCGCGTTCGAGTTCACGCAGAGATCGGCGCCGGGGAACTCGGGCACGCTCGGCCACGCGCCGGTGGCGATGAGGATGTAGCGAGCGGTGATGACCTCGTCGCCGACCGAGACGGCGTGGGGGCCGACGAAGCGCCCGTGCCCGTGGATCACGCGCACGCCCGCCTGGTCCAGCAGCCGCGCGTAGACGCCGTTCAGGCGCGCGATCTCCGCGTCCTTTCGCGCGCGGAAGGTGGGCCAGTCGAAGCTCGGCGTTCCCGGCACGCTCCAGCCGTAGCCGGCGGCCTCCTCGACGGCGCCGCCGGCTGCCGACGCGTAGACCATCAGCTTCTTGGGCACGCAGCCGACGTTGACGCAGGTGCCGCCCAGCTTGCGGGACTCGCACAGCGCCACCCTGGCGCCGAGCTTCCCGGCGATGCGCGCGGCCCGCACGCCGCCCGAGCCCCCGCCCAGCACGAAGAAGTCCACGTCGTACTCGCTCACCCGCTCACCTCGCGTCTCGAAGCGCCGAACCCACGCCGGGCCACCCTACCGGGTCGCCGTCGGACTCGCCACGACCGCGGCGCGCGCCGACGCGCCGGCTCCGATTGACGTGGCCGCCGGCTGCGGCCCAAGCTCGCTGCGTGCTGGATGCTCACTGCCACATCGACGCGCCGGCCTTCGACGCGGATCGCGCCGAGGCCCTCGAGCGGGCCCGCCGGGCGGGCGTGCGCGGCTTCGTCCTGGGCGGCGTCGACCCGCCGGGCTGGAGCCGCCAGGCCGCGCTGGCGCTCGCCCACGCCGACGTCCACGTGAGCTACGGGCTGCACCCGTGGACCGTCACCGCCGCCCACGACGACGCGCGGCTCGACGCGCTGCTGGCCGACCTGGACGCCGCCCTGGACGCCCCGGAGCCCGTCCGCCCCGTCGCCCTGGGCGAGATCGGCCTGGACCGCGCCACCGCCGCCGGCAAGCGGAGCACCGCGCGCCAGGAGCGTGCCTTCCGCGTCCAGCTCGCCATGGCCCGCGACCGCGACCTGCCGGTGGTGCTCCACATCGTCCGCGCCTACGGCCGCGCCCTCGAGCTCCTCAGCGCCGACGGCCTCCCCCGCGCCGGCGGCCAGGTCCACGCCTGGTCCGGCTCCCCGGAGCTGGTGCCCCGCTTCGCCGGGCTCGGCCTCCGCATCTCCTTCGCGGCCACGGTCCTGCGCCCCGGCTCAGCCCCCGCCCGCTCCGTCGCCGCGGTCCCGCCAGATCACCTGCTGGTCGAGACGGACGCCCCGGATCAGCCGGCGCCCGACCGCGCCGGCACGCGCAACGAGCCCGCCTTCCTCGGAGCGACCGTCGCCTGCGTCGCCGAGCTGCGCGGCCAGACCTCGGACGCCATCGCCGCGCTCACCGAGCGCAACGCGCGCCAGCTCTTCGGCCTGCGCGAGGCGGCATGAGCGCCGTGACCGACCAGCCCCCCGAGCACCGCCAGCCGGCGTCGGACCGCGGCTGGCTGCGGGTGCTCCTGACCTTCTTCGTGCTGCTGGCGATGGCCGCCGGCCTCTACGGGACGCTGTGGTGGCTCGACTTCGCCGCCACCGGCTCGCCCCACGGCCCGCTGGACCTCATCACCCACCGCGACGCCCGCGACGCGATGACCAACATGGCGGAGATCACCGTCGGCATCCTCGCCGTCGCGCTCACCGTCGTCGCCATCGTGGTCCAGCTCGCCGCCGCCCGCTACACGTCGCGCATCGCCGAGCTCTTCGTCCGCGACCCGGTGAACATCCTCACCACGGTCTTCCTGGTGCTCACGGTGACCCAGGTGATCTGGACCGACATGAGCCTCTTCGCCGATCCCTACCCCCGGGTCATGGTCGCCACCACGGTCGCCATGATGTCCCTGGCCGTGCTGATCCTGCTGCCTTACTTCACCTACGTGTTCCGGTTCCTGGCCCCCGACCAGGTCATCGCCCGCATCCGGCGCGACGCCACCGACGCGCTGGACGCGGTGAGCCGCCGCGGCGCCCCGGCGGTGGACCGCGCCCGCACCGAGATGCTGACCGGCATCGATCAGCTCGCCGACATGGTGCTCAACGCGGTCAAGGGCGACGAGAAGGCCGTCGCGGTGATGTCGCTGCGTGGCCTGGCCGAGATGGCCACCGCCCACATCGCGCGCAAGGGCGAGCTGACCCCCGCCTGGTTCCGGACCGACCCGCTGGGCCGCGGGGACGCCGACTTCGTGACGCTGGACCCGCGCACGCTGGCGCTCCTCGAGGAGCAGCACGGCTGGGTCGAGGCGAAGATCCTCCGCGCCTACCAGACCGCCTACCACCAGGCGCTGCACCGCATCCCCGACGTGAACCACCTCATCGCCATCTTCACCCGGCAGCTCGGCGAGTCGGCCGCTCGCTCCGGCGACGCGGCGTGCCTGCGCCTGTGCAACCGCTTCCTCAACACCTTCGCCCGCGACAGCATCAGCAGCCGCGACTTCCGCAGCGCCTACCACGTGCTCTTCGAGTACAAGCGGCTGGCCCTCGCGCTGGTGGACCTGCGCCTGGACTCCGAGGTGATCGAGGTCGCCAGCCGCCTCCGCTTCTACGGACGCCTGGCGCTCGCCAGCAAGGGCGGGTTCGTGTTGGAGACGGCGGCCCACGACCTGTGCGACCTGCTCCAGCACATGCACGCCACCGGCTCGGCGGCCCACGACGCCGTGCTGGACATCTTCCTCGATCTCGACCGCGAGCCCGAGGACGAGGAGGCGGCGCTGGTCGAGCAGGGCGTGCGCCGCGCCCAGGTGAAGCTGGCCACCTACTACCTCGCCCGCGGCGAGCAGGAGTGCGCCGAGCGCATCGCCGACGACATGCGCGGCGACCGCACCCACCGGCTGCGGGCCGTGCGGGACGAGCTCTACGCCCTGGTCGACCCGGAGTGGTGGGAGATCTCGAACCGCGAGGTCAACTGGGACTATCTGCCGCCCGACCAGCGCGCCTTCCTGCTGCCCTTCTTCGCCGGCCTCGGGGTCGCCGCGCCGCGCTCGGGCCGTCAGGGGCACAAGGGCACGGAGCCCGGGTAGACCAGGCTGAGCGTGTCGTCGCAGTCGTGGACGCAGTCGTAGCCGTCCCCGTCACCGTCGCGGGACGGGTCGGCCACGCACTGCACCGCGTCCATGAGGCGAGCCGGCTGCTCGCTGAGATAGGTCAGGGTGGAGTCCAGCTCGGCCTGATGCTCCGACAGCGAGTAGGGCCGCCGCGGATCCGCCTCCACCCATGGCTGCAGCGTGGCGGCCCGCTCCTCGGCGCGGGCGACCAGGTTGCCATCCACGACGCCCTCGACGGTCGCCGCCAGCGCCTGCTGGAAGAGCCAGTTGCAGTCGGGATCCCGCACGCAGCGCTTGGCCAGCACGCCCTTGATCAGCCCGAAGACCAGCGTCTGGGTGAAGGCCATGTCCTGGCCCCAGGGCAGCAGCGTGAAGCGCCCGTCGTCGTCGGAGTGGGCGTAGAAGTTGTTGCGCTGCTGCGTGTAGCCGTCGTGCTGTCCGGCGAAGCGCTCGACGGCCAGCATGGCGGCCACCGAGGGCCAGTCGAAGCGCTCGTGGGTCGCGACGACCAGACCCTCCAGCGGCGCCGCGGCCAGCTCGGCGATGGCCGCCTCCAGGTCGCTGCGGTCCTTGGGATCGCCGTGGTCGATCTCGAAGCTGGCTGACAGGGACTGGGTGAAATCCGAGCCGCTCTGCCCCTCGTAGAGGTGGTCGGTGGACTCGAAGTGCTCGTGGCGGAAGCCGCGCTGGTCGTAGACCTCGATATTGGCGTAGAGCCCGTAGTCCTGGGCGTTGACGCGCACCCAGGCGTAGCCGACCCGCGCCGCCGGCAGCTCGCGCTCGCGATACAGCCCGTAGGCGAGCCACTCGTGCAGCATCGAGGGGTCCTGCACCATGTTGTTCAGCGTCAGCTTCGACAGCCCGGCCAGGGTCTGGCAGGGCACGATGCGGTTCATGTCGATCTTGAAGGCCGGCTTGTGGTCGATGTCCTGGAAGGACCCCTCGCCCGGCTCGCCGTTGCCGCCGCCCTTCAAGCGGACCGTGACCTGGTAGGGGCCGAGGGTGCCGTCAGCGTCGACCACCGACACGGTGCCCTCGACGTACTGATAGGGCTGCTTGCGCAGGCGCTCCATCGCCACGCCGCTGAGGCCGATGGAGATCTCGACGACCGTCTGGCCCGAGAGGATCACCGCCTGCCGCGCCAGCTCGTCGTCGGTGGCGACGGGACACTCATCGAGCTGCTCGACCTCTGACTCGTCGTCCGGGCCGGTGTCCGCTGGAGGCTCGGCGTCGGGGCCCGGGTCGGGCAGGTCCGCCAGCTCCGGCAGCTCCGGCAGCTCCGGCGGCGGTTCGGCCAGCTCGGGCGCGGCGTCGCCGCCGGCCTCGACGCCGCTGTCGGCCTCGGGCCTCGAGTCGTCGTCCCCCGCCGCGCCATCGGGAGCGGCGACCTCGGGCGCGGCGTCGGGCCCGCCGTCGGCTCCTGGACCCGCGGCGTCCGAGGCCCCGCCGTCGCCCCCGCACGCCACCATGAGGAGCGCGGCGCCCCACGCCGCCACCCGCCGGGACGCCCGCGGCGTCATGGCTCGACGGCCCCCCGGGTCACCGGCGCGAAGCTGCCGCCCGCGCCCAGGCGCGAGTGCCCGCGGAAATCCAGCCGCAGCGCGTCGAGCGTCGCGGCGTCCAGCCCCGCCTGCTCCGGCGCCAGCCCCGTCCCGATGGCCGGCGAGCCCGGCTGCGGCACCGGCACGCCACCCTCGTCGGCCAGCAGCGGGTCGGCGCTGAGGTTCTGCTCGCCGGGCCAGGGCGTCTCGAAGAGCGTGTAGCGCGCCGAGAGGAGCTGCGGGTCCAACGCGCCGGGCGAGCCGGTCCAGGCGCCGTCCAGCTCGATGTCGTGGGGCAGCCCGGTGTCCAGATCGGGGTTCCCGTAGACCAGGCAGTTGGTGACCAGCATCGAGGGCAGCTTGGCCGAGGGCGAGGTGCGGTAGAGGGCGAGCCCGATGTTGCAGCCGGTGATGGTGGTGTGCAGCAGCGTCACCTTGCTGCCGTCCTTGAAGCCGATGCCGTGGCGGCAGTCCTCGATGACGTTGTCCACCAGCGTCACCGTGCTGGCCTGACCGGTGATCCCGCCGCCGTTGAGCCCCTGGTCGGCGCCCGCGGTGGGGAAGTAGCCGCGGATGAAGTTGCCGTCGACCAGCGCGTAGCAGAGGTCCAGGTCGATGGCGTCGTCCAGTCCGCCCAGGAAGTCGTTGCCGACCACGCGCACCGGGCGGCTGGCCGGGCAGTTCTCCAGGTCGATGGCGTCGTCGAAGGTGATGCTGGGCCAGAAGGTGCAGCCCTCGACGAGGATCGAGCTGTGGTCGCCCGAGAGCGCCTCCCCCGACTGCAGCTCCTCCGGCGTGTCGGCGCCGAAGTGGGCCCGCCGCAGGGTGGCGTCGGGGGTGTGGTCGAGGCGCAAGGCGTTGTCGGTCCAGGCGTCGAAGCGCAGATCCTCCAGAAGCGCCGGCGCCTGCGTGGCGCCCAGGCTGATGAGCGCGCGCCCCGAGCGCAGCGACGCGTGCGCCAGCAGGTCGGGGCCGCCCAGCAGCGCCACCGTGTCGTAGCCGGCCGGCGGGCCCTCGATGACCAGCGGCGCGTCCACCCGCCCCAACCCGACGAGCCGCCCCTGCACCTCGAGCCGCACCCCCTCGCCCAGCCGCAGCCGAGCCCCCGGCGCCATGAGCAGCACCGCACCGCCCGGCACCACCAGATTCGCATCGAGCTCCCAGGGCACCTCGCTCGCGCTGAGGAGCACGGTGCCATCGACCGGCCACCCCGCCGGCGCCGGCACCTGCTCGAGCCGCTCCCGGAGCCCGTCCCGACTCAGCACCCCGCAGTCGTAGAGCGCCACCAGCGTCTCCAACCAGGGAGCCGAATTCACCGGAGGCCCCAGCGCATCCAGCGCAGGCAACCCACCACAGACATCCGGCCCCACCTCCACCTCAGCGTCGCCCCCCGTCTCGGTCTCCGCCCCGGTCTCGGTCTCGGCCCCAGTCTCGGCCCCAGTCTCGGCCCCGGCCTCGGCCTCGGCCCCAGTCTCGGCCCCGGTCTCGGCCCCAGTCTCGGCCCCAGTCTCGGCCCCGGTCTCGGCCCCGGCCTCGGCCCCGGCCCCGGCCCCGGTCTCGGTCTCGGCATCGGCCTCGGCCCCGGTCTCGGTCTCGGCCCCGGCCCCGGTCTCGGCCCCGGTCTCGGCCCCGGCCCCGGCCTCGGCCCCGGTCTCGGCCCCAGTCTCGGCCCCGGTCTCGGCCCCGGTCTCGGTCTCGGTCCCGGCCCCGGTCTCGGTCTCGGCATCGGCCCCGGCCCCGGTCTCGGTCTCGGCCCCGGTCTCGGCCCCGGCCTCGGCCTCGGTCTCGGCCCCGGCCTCGGTCTCGGCCCCGGCATCGGCCCCGGCCCCGCACCCCGCCACGACCACCACCACCGCCACGACCACCGCCACCGCCCCCCAGCGCGTCATGGCGTCGGCCCCGCGAGCCCCAGGGCCTCCATGATCGCCTCGATCGCGAACACCTGCACCCGGGCGTTGCCCTCGTCGGCGACCGCCAGGCGGCCGCTGGCCTCGTCGACGATGAGCCCGTCGACCGAGCTCATCTCACCGGGCTTCGAGCCGGTGCGCCCGAAGGCGCCCAGGAAGCCGAAGTTCGCTTCGGGGTCGTAGAGGTCGGCCACGTCGGCCAGCGCGTGCACCAGGATGCGGCCGTTGTCCTCGTCGCTCATGAAGAGCAACCCCCGGGTGAGGTCGACGGCGATGCCCTCGACGGCGCCCGCGAAGCGCCCGGGCTCGGGGGTCCCTCCCTGCTGATGGTCGCCGATGTGTTCGCCGCGCCAGGTGCCCTCGCTCAGGTCGTAGATCTCGACCCGCGCGGCGTTCTCGGAGGTCACCAGCAGCCGGTCCGTCGCCGCGTCCACCGCCAGCGTCTCCGGCTTCGACAGGATGGCTCCCCCGCCGCTGCTGAACTGATAGCCGCCGACCGCCGCCCCCTGCGCGTCGAGCGTCAGCACCCGGTTGGGCGACTGGTCGACGACGAGGATCTCGCCGCCCGCCAGGAACGCCAGCCCCACCGGGTCCTTGCAGCCGGTGCAGGGGATGGACCCCAGCGCCTCCCGCGAGTCCGCGTCGAAGAACTGGATCCGCTTCTGCGCGCGGTCCAGCGCCCCCACCCGCCCGTCCGGGGTGGCCCGGATGGACTCCAGCCCCAGGAACTCGCCCTTCATCGTGCCCAGGCCGCCCACGCTGCCCAACCACCCGCCGCTGGGGTCGTAGACGTGGATCAAGGCCGGCGGCACGTCGGCCACCCACAGCCGCCCCGCCGCGTCGAAGCTCAGCTCGTCGAGCGTCTCGTAGTCCGGCCCCTCCACCGTCGCGCTGGGCCCCCCGCCGATCCACAGGGGCTCGACAATCACCGCGTCCTGGACGTCGACGTTCACCGCCCCAAAGGTGGCCTCCGAGCACGCCGTGAACGCCCCGACCCCGTCCGGGAACCGGCACCAGCTCACCGCCGCCATCCCCTTGGCCCAGCTCGTCGCGTCGACCAGCGCGCCCGCCGCGTCCTCCAGGATCACCCCGTCGGCGTCGCCCAATCCGAACCCATGCTGCTGCCCCTTGGTCAGCACCAACCGCTCCCCCGCCGCGAGCACCGTGCCCGGCGCCACGACGTACGACTTCGCGGCCAGGTGCTCCCCGTCGAACACCCGCCACCCCGAGACATCCCGCGCCCCCGCCCCCCGATTCACCAGCTCGATCCGGTCATCCCCCACCGACTCCGCCTCATTGATCACCACCGCCCCCAGCTCCGGCCCCGCATCGGTCTCGGTCTCGGCCCCGGTCTCGGCCCCGGTCTCGGCCCCGGTCTCGGCCCCGGTCTCGGCCCCGGTCTCGGCCCCGGTCTCGGTCTCGGCCCCGGCCCCGGCCTCGGTCCCGGTCTCGGCCCCGGTCTCGGCCCCGGTCTCGGCCCCGGCATCGGTCTCGGCCCCGGTCTCGGCCCCGGTCTCGGCCCCGGTCTCGGCCCCGGCCCCGGTCTCCGCCCCGGCCTCGGCCCCCGCATCCGCCCCGCCCCGGACATCCGCTCCGCCCGCGCCTCCACACGCCGCCACCCAAGCGAACAGGAGCCCTCCGGCCATCCGCCCCGCTCGCCCCGACCGCCCCGACCGCCCCATGCTGGGCTCCTTGCCGCTGGCCCCTCGAACGCCCGGGCTCTCCGGCGCACGCGCTCCGAAAGTGTGGCCGCGCGGCCCTGCCGAGTCCAGGGATCTCGCGCGGGCACACATCTATCGGAGAGTCGCGGAATCAGCGATGGTGCGTCTACGTTGCCGCCCCCGCCTCGCCCCCCGGAGTCGCCCATGGCCCGCCGCACCCTCACGCTCTTCGCCTGCGCCCTGTCGGTCGTGGCCTGCAAGGGCTCGGAGCCGGCTCCAGCCGAGGCGCCCGACCCCAGGACCGCCGACGCCGCGCCCGCCGCGCCCGCCGAGCCCCCAACCCCGCACCCCGTCGCCGACCCTGGCAGCCAGCGAGCCCTGCGTACCGGCGAACGCCCCGCCACCACCCTCGCCCCCCAGCCGCTCACCGCCACGCGCCGCCACGAAGCCTCGGGGCACACATGGCTCTCCTGCCCCATGCCCAGCGGCGCCGAGTCTGCGACGGCCACCGAGCTCCAACCCGTCCGGATCCGCCTCCGCGGCGGGGCCCACGGCTACGCGGTGCGCGTCCCCGGCCCCACACCCGCCCGCGACGAGCTCGTCGTGCGGTTGGTCGGCGCTCCGCCGCCGGGCCCCATCGAGCTGCTCGTCGAGCGCGACCCCGCGACCCGCTGGGGCGACCCCTTCGCGCCCTGGGTCCTGCAGCGCGTCGACCTCAGCGTCCCCGCCGGGCTGCCCGACGACCGCGCCCTCCCCGCCGCATTCTTCCGCGGGCTGGCGCGCGATCTCGGCGCCTGGGGAACCCGCCCCGGCAGCGCCACGCCCCCCTTCTTCGCCTTCGCGTCGGCCCGCGCCCAGCGCCTGGCCGGAGACACATCGCCCGACGCCGCGGCCCGCCCCACCCGCGCCCCCAAGACCGAGCTGGCCGAGACGATGAGCCTGTACACCGGCCTCACCTCGGTCGCCGAAGCGCTGCAGACCGATCGCGGGCTGATGACCTGGGGCTCCGGGCGCACGACCACCGGGCCGCCGGTCCCCCTCGCCTCGATCGAGGGCGTGCCCATGGCCCAGCACCCGTGGGACGCCATGCTGGCCGCGACCGGGAAGGCGCCGGTCATCGAGCCGCTGGCGTCGTACATCCCGCAGGACGTGCTCTACATCCACATGGGGGACCTGCGCACGGCGGTGCGGCTGGCCGCCGACGCCGATGACTGGCTCGAGTCGCTGCTCCAGGCGGTGGAGGCGCGCCCGGCGACCTCGCATCTGGTGGCCCGCTACGAGCGCGAGCTGATGCTCGAGCGCACCGGCCTGGCCGAGACGCTGGGCCCGCTGGCGGCGCACGGCATCGCGCTGGTCCTGGGCGACCCCTTCGTGCGCGAGGGCACCGACCTGAGCCTGGTCATCGAGGTGCGCAAGCGCTCGCTGCTCATGACGGCGCTGGCGACCTACGAGGCGCAGGCCCGCGTCCGCGACCCGGCGCTGACCGAGACCCGGTGGAGCGCTGGCGAGCACCCCGTGCGCCTGGTCAGCTCCGCCGACGGCAGCGTGCGCCAGCACCGTCTCGAGCTGGGCGACCTGCTGATCCTGTCCAACAGCCGCGCCGCCATCGAGCGCTTCGCCGCCGTGGCCGACGGGAGGTCACCACCGCTGTCGGCCAGCGGCGACTTCCGCTGGATGCGCGCGGTCTACCCCTACGACCCGGCCGCCGAGGACGCCTTCCTCTTCATGGGCGACGCCTTCGTCGCCCGCGCCGTCTCCCCGCGCACGAAGATCCTCCAGGGGCGACGCATGGCAGCCCAGGCCGACCTGCTGGCCGTCGGCTTCGCCCAGCTCCTCCACGGCATGCTCGAGGGCGCCCCCGCCCCGACGGCCGAAGCGCTGGTCGCGTCGGGGCTGCTCGACGCGCGCGAGCTGAGGCACCCGGACGGCGCGCCCATCGTCCTCGAACCCACCCGCGGCGCGCGCTCGGAGCGCTGGGGTCGCGCCGACGCGCTGACGCCCCTGGCCGACCTGACCCTCACCGAGGTCAGCGCCGAGGAGCGCGACGCCTACGCCCGCTTCCGCGACACCTACCAGCAGTACTGGCGAGGCTACATCGACCCCATCGCCGTGCGCCTGCGCCGCTCGGCTGACGGCAAGCGCCTGTCGCTGGACGCGCGGATGATGCCGCTGGTCAGCGGGACCGAGTACGACGAGCTGGTCGACAAGGTCGGGACCACCTCGTTTCCGCCGCCCGCGCGGGTGGGCGGGGTGCGCTGGACCCTGGGCATCGCCGCCGACGCGCCGCTCCGCCGCGAGCTGGACGGCGTGGGGCGCAGCATGAAGCTCGGCGGGCTGAGCTGGCTCGGCGACACGGTGATGCTGGGCGCGGCCAGCCGCAGCGGCCTGTGGGACGCGGCGCTGCAGCTCGAGCCCGACCGCTGGCCCCAGCTCCCGGCCGAGCCCGACGCCCAGGACGGCGACCGGCGAAAGCGCGAGATGGAGGCCATCGCCCACCTGCCGGTCTACGTCGGCGCCCGGATAGCCAACCCGCTGGGCCTCGCCGCCACCCTGACGGCGCTGCGCACCCTGGCCGAGACCACCGCCCCGGGCCTGGCCGTGTGGGGCGCGGCCGACCCCTACCGCGAGGTGCCCATCGTGACCGTGAGCCCCGGCCCCGGCGCAGGCGACCCCGAGCTGCGGGACGTGCGCCTCTACTACGCCACGGTCGGCGACGCCTTCTACGCGACCCTGGACCTGGGCACGCTGCAGACGCTCATCGACGAGACCCTCGACCGGCCGACGGCGCCCGACGGGGACTCCGCCGAGGCTCCGCGGCAGGCCGACCTGCGGGTGGGTCTCAGCCCCGACGCGCCCTGGCTCGCGCGCACGGCTGCGCTGCTGGTGGAGCGCGAGCTGCGTCGGGCCTCCTGGCGCGCATGGCGCGACATCGAGGTCCTGGCCGCCGGTCTGGGCGCGCTTCCCGCCGAGGGCGAGCCGCGCCGCCAGGCTGCGCTGGGCTTCTTCGGGTACGAGCCCGTGGCCGGCCCTGGCGCGAGCTTCAGCGTCGACGCGGAGGGACGCCTCACCCACAGCCTGTACGGGACCGAAGCGTCTCCCCGCTTCCCCGCCCTCCCCGTCCCCGGCTCGCCGCTGGCCCGACTCGCCGACGAGTTGGACCAGGCGAGCTTCGGTCTCGCCTTCGAAGGCGAAGACGAGAGTCGCGGTCTGCGCGCCCTGGTGACCTGGCAGCGCCGCTGACCCCAGGTCGGCGCCCAGCCGCCTGCAGTGCCGTCAGGGGCTGCGCCCGTTCAGGGGCACGCCTTGGGGTGCGTGCCCGAGGGGTCTCCGCCGCCATCGGTGTCGCAGTTGTAGTAGCCCCCCGAGGCGTCCCAGCCGCAAGTCCCGGGATTCGGGCATGCGCCCGTCGTGAGCTGGCCGTTCTCACAGTACGAGAGGGTGTCCCCCTCGCAGCAGCCCTCGAAGGTGATGGCGCCGCAGCCGCCCTTTGGCACGCACTGTCCCGCCTCGCAGGTCTGGTCGGCGCCGCAGGTACCGCAGGACCCGCCGCAGCCGTCGTCGCCACAGGCCTTGCCGCTGCAATCCGGCACGCAGCAGAGCGGGTGCTTCGCGCAGTCCGCGCAGGCGCAGCCTTCGTTGTAGGGATCGCACTTGCCGTCCGCGTTGCAGCTGTTCGGGTCACCGCAGAAGCTGTCCGAGGCGCACTCGGGACACACGCAGTCGTCGTCGGCCGTGCAGCTCCCATCGACGAGACACCCCGCGCACTGGCACGCCTCGGCCGATGGCGCCGGACACTCCACCTGGAGCGTGCAGGTCTGGTTGCCGATCGGCTGGCACTGCCCTTCGGGGTCACACGCGGATCCGGCCGCACACTGGCCACAGCTCCCGCCGCAGCCGTCGTCTCCGCACACCGCGCCCGCGCACTCGGGCACGCACGCGCAGGACGAGCACTCGTCGGTCAGGACGCCCACCAGCGAGAGGAGCGAGCGCAGGTCAGCGCACGCCGGCGCCGAGCAGACCTCGGTGAGGCCGGGCAGTGCCAGGCTCGAGCAGGCCTCGAAGCAGCCGTTCAACTGGAAGTCGGCGTAGATCAGCTCGGCGCAGGGCTGGAAGGCGGGATCGTTGCAGTAGGCCTCCGCCACGCTCCCGAGCTCGGGGGCGCAGGCGCCCACCATCTCCGTGCAGATGCCCACCTCGCACTGTCCCGCCGCGCTGCAGAGCGCGCCCGCCGAGCAGGCGCCGCAAGATCCGCCGCAGCCGTCGTCTCCACAGACCTTGCCGGTGCAATCCGGTACGCAGGCGCAGGTGTCACACACCTGGCCCAGCAGGCCCGCGGAGTCCAGGATGCCATTGAGCGACGCGCACTCCGGTGCCGAGCAGATGGAGTCGAGACCCGGCAGCGCGAGGTCCGGGCAGGAAGGGGCACAGCCCACCTCGAGGAAGTCCGCGTACAAGAGCTCGACGCATGGCGCGGAGGCCGGGTCGTCGCAGTAGAACGTCTCGGCGAGGTCGAGCAGATCCGGCACGCAAGCGGCCACGAGCGTCGAGCACATGGCGATGCAGCTCCCGCCGTCGGTATCGCAGATCTCGCCAGTGCCGCAACTGCCGCAGCTTCCGCCGCACAGGTCGCTGCCGCACACCTTGTCCGAGCAGTCCGGGACGCAGGCGGTGTCGGTCTCGATGTCGGCGGCGGTGTCGGTCTCGGTCTCGGTGTCGGTCTCGGCCCCGGTGTCGGTGTCGGTCTCGGCCCCGGTCTCGGTCTCGGTGTCGGTCTCGGTGTCGGCCGCGGTCTCGGTCTCGGTCTCGGCCCCGGTCTCGGTCTCGGTGTCGGTCTCGGTGTCGGTCTCGGCCCCGGTCTCGGTGTCGGCCGCGGTCTCGGTCTCGGTGTCGGCTGCGGTCTCGGTGTCGGCCGCGGCGTCCGAGCCAGTGTCCGAGCCCGTGTCCGAGGCCGTGTCCGAGGCCGTGTCCGAGGCCGTGTCCGTGTCCGTGGCCGTGTCCGAGCCCGTGTCCGAGCCCGTGTCCGAGGCCGTGTCCGAGGCCGTGTCCGAGGCCGTGTCCGAGGCCGTGTCCGAGGCCGTGTCCGAGGCCATGTCCGAGCCCGTGTCCGAGCCCGTGTCCGAGGCCGTGTCCGAGGCCGTGTCCGAGCCCGTGTCCGTGTCCGAGCCCGCGTCCGAGCCCGTGTCCGAGCCCGTGTCCGAGCCCGTGTCTCGGACCTCTCCCGATGTGTCGCCGCCTGTCACGTCGGTGGCGTCCAGGTCGTTGCTGCCGTTGGCCGACGAGCCACCGCAGGCGGCGGTGAGGAGGAGCAGCGGGGCGAGGAGGATCGCGCAGAACCGAGCTTGGCGCTGGTCCATGGGGGGGCTCCGTGGTGCGGTGCGGCAAGGAGGGAGGGAGGGAGGGAGGGAGGCGCACGCCACTTGACGCGCGGCTGCATCGTCGGGGCGCTGCGAGACTTGCAGCCTACGCGCTCTGCTGGGGGACGACAAAGCGGCCGATCTCGACGGCCAGGTCGGCGAGGAGACGCTCGCGGTCGGCCAGGGGGTCGGTGATGTGGGGCGGCGGCACGTCCATGAACGAGAAGTGTCCGGCGCCCTCGATGATGCGGATGTCGACCGGCACGCGGTGCCCCATGGCCCGGGCCAGGGCTGCGGCTTGTGCGGGCGGGGTGACCTCGTCCCGGGTGCCCGCCCAGGCGAGGATGGGGGTGGTCACCGCGTCCAGGGCCTCGGGCGCCTGGAAGAAGCCGGTCGCCGGCGCCAGGAGTGCCAGGCGCTCGAGCCGCGGGGCGGGAGCGATGGGGAGCCGGCGCCCCGCCCGCGTCCAGAGCTGGCCGCCGGCCAGGGCCAGCAGCATCGTCGCGCCGATGGAGTGCCCCACGCCGGCCACCGGGAGGCCCGCGGGCGCGAACGCTTCCAGGGCCATCGCCAGCCGGCGCGCGCGCAGCGAGAGGGCGCCGTCGGAGGGCTCGGGGGAGACCAGGCGGTCGAAGTGAGGCGCGACCACCACGCACCCCGAGCGGACCAGGGCGCTGAGGAGCGGGCGGTGGCGCTCGGGGCTGCCGCCGCCACCCACGGCGAAGAGGACGGCGCATGCGGGCGCGTCTCCACGGGCGACGCTGACCGCGAAGCGCTCGTCCCCATCTTCCAGCCAATGCTCGCCCGTCACGCCCACCTCCTCGGCCGCTCCGCTGGCGGCTGCCTCGTGACCTCGCCCGGCCTCACTCGGCGGGGATGCCGAGCACCGCGATCGCCAGGCTGAGCAGGGCCAGCGCGCCCGCCAGCCCCATCACCCACCGCCGATGCGGCGCGTCCTCCCGGCCGCGGGCCGTCAGCAGCGCGACCGCGCACTGCAGCGCGTAGAAGAGCGCGAAGGCTCGCGACGCCAGGCTGATGATCTCCAGGACGTCGGTCAGCCAGGTCAGCCCGATGGTCAGCGCGCCGATGCCCAGGTAGCTCCAGCGCGCGCGGACGCGGCCCCGGAAGAAGGTGCGCAGAAGCCCCGCGCAGGCCGCGTCGTCGGCGACGGCCGCCGAGAGCTGGCTGCCGACGGCGGTCACCACGATGAGCGTCGGCAGCGCGACGGCCACCGGCGCCACCAGACGGACGATCGCCGTGACGTCCGCGTCCAGGTGGCTGGCGTCGAAGAGCGGGAGCGTCAGCGTCACGAAAGCAAGATAGATGACGCTGGCCAGGATCTGGGCGGTGCGCATGGTGCGGATGCGCTCGTCGGCCGAGTGCTCGTCGCCGAGGAAACGCGAGGTCTCGAAGCCCTGGACCACGATGAGCAGCCCCATGACGATGCGGGCCGCGTGGGGCAGGTCGGGGTCGGGCTGCAGCTCCGGCAGCGCCAGGTCTCCCGAGGCCAGCAGCGTGCCGTCGTGCACGGCGAGCGCGACCAGCAGCGCGGCGATCATGCCCAGGTTCAGGCTGACCGCCCAGGTCTCCAGCCCCTCGAGGGCCTTCAGGCCCCAGACCGCCCCCACCGCCGTGATGCCGCCCAGCACCGCGGTGCACAGGACGCGGCTCCAGAGCAGGTCGGCGACGCCGAAGCGATCCAGCGCGAACGCGGACAGGAGCTGCAGGTAGTAGGTGACCGACACGACGTAGGCGACGGCGAGCACGACGTGGGAGGCCTTCTCGAGCGTCCCGGTGAGGCGCGGCTGGGCGCCGCTCCAGTGACCGCGGCTGCGCTGATGATGGCCGCGGTGGGCGCGGTGCGCGTCGGAGCCGGCGTCGGAGGGCTCGCCGCCGCCCTCCGCTTCGGGTTCGGCGTAGCGGATGTTGAAGCGGATCATGCCGCCGATGGCGAAGGCCACCACCAGCAGGCCGGCCATCGCGAGGGGCGCGTAGAGGCCTGCCTCGGCCGCGACCAGCGGCGCCGAGACCAGGAACCCGCTGCCCATGATCGAGGACAGCGGCGTCACCGTGGCCTTCCAGGCGCTGGACCGGCGTATGCGCGGCGTCAGCGCGAGGAGCGCCGCGACCAGCAGCGCGCCGATGATGATGGCCGCGCTCACCATGGCGGAGGGACGGCGTCATGAGCCGGCGCGCGTCTGGACGGCGCGCCGGCCCCTCCCGAGACGGCGCGGCATCCGCCGGCGCGCCGCGCGCGCTCCCCGCGCGGCCGACCAACCGCGTCTCGGAGGCGCGGGGCCACAGGGGGGTGAGCGGACCGTCGCGGCTCGATGTGTAGCCTGTCGGACACACCGCCAGAGTGCCGGCACTGGCCGCTGGCGTCGAACATCACCGCGCGAGCGTGCCCGCAGCCCTCCGAGTGCATGCGCCCGAGGAACCGGGGCCCCACGCCCTGCCCGGCCGAACGCCCGCGCCCGGGCTTCGCGTATCCGGCCTGCCGCACTATGCTGGCCACTCGCAACAAGGATGGGGGTGGGCTCATGGAGCACTCGGTGCGCCTCATGCTCGTCATCGCCGCGTCGGCGATGGCGCCGGGCTGCGGCGAGGAGGGGCGACGCAGCAACGGCGAGAGCTGCGACCGCTCGGCCCAATGCGCATCGGGGCTCTGTTCGAGCCTCGTATGCGTCGACCCCGCGCGCGTCGACGCCGCCACGAGCGATGTCGAGTCCGACGCCGACCGCGACGCGGCGGCGCTGGACGCCGAGACACCTGGGCTTCCAGACGCCCCGGACGGAGGAGACGGGAGCCACGACGCTCCGGATGTGGCCCTGCCCGACGCCGACGGCGGGCCAGCGGACGCCACCACCGACGCGGCCGACGCGGAGACCACGGGGCCCTCGGCGCAGATCTGCCCGCCGACGCCCCGCGACGCGATCCTCTTCGGCACCCACCCGCTCACGGTGGTGGACGGGACGCTCAGCTGGCCCTCGGCCCCCGTGACCTTCCTGCCCGGCGGCGACGACGCCGTCGTCGTCCCGGCGCTGGAGCAGGAAGCGGACCGCCTGCACCTCTACGTCGCACGCATGACCGCAGCCGGGCTCGCCTGGTCCGCTCAGGTCGTGGCCGAGTCGCCGACCCTGCTGGTCAACGTGATCCAGGCCCGCTACGCCCCCGCCGAAGACGCCGTCTACGTCGGCTTCGAGGCGAGCCGCGGCGACCGCACGATCCGGTTCTACGACGCCAACGGCGAGCTCTTCCGCGAATTCAGTCCCGGCGGAACCGCGGGAAGCGACCTCGCCGGCCTGGACCAGACCAACCTCTTCATCGCCCGCTACGACGCCACCGGGGCCATCACCTGGGTACACCGCTTCGGGCCCAACGACGCCGACGGCCGCCGCGACGCCAGCATCGAGAACATCCAGCTGGTCGGCGACGTGCTTCGTGTCACCGGCGGTTTCTCCGGCCCGGTGGTCTTCCCCATCGACCCCGGCGAGCTGGTGCTCGGCCTCGATCAGCCGGACGCCCTGACCCTGTTCCGCGCCGACGGGCTCGGCTACGCGGCGGACTTCGACCGCGCCACCGGCGAGTACCGCGCGGATTCGCTCGTCACCCTCGAGGGCGACGGGCAGTTCCTCACCTCCTTGCGTGGCGCCCAGGGCCAGACGAACGCCGCGGGCGAACGGGTCATCGCCGGCTCGCACTTCGGGCCCGAGTTCGGCGAGCTCAGCTACGGCGGAGCCACGATCACCGCCACCCAGCCGTCGGCCTACGTCTTCAAGTCCTCTCCGACCGCGGGCACGTGGGGCCGGTTCATCGAGCGGGTGGGCTCCAATGCGCGGCACCAGGCGCGCGGGCTCGCGCTGGCCGAGGACGGCTCGGTGGTGCTCGCGCTCTACTCGAACTCCAGCGCGACCGGCCTGGTCGACTGGTCGCTGGACACCGGAGGCGCGCCGCTGATCATCTCCCTCGAGCCCGACGACGCGGTGGTGATCCGCTACTCCGCCACGGGCGCCATCGACTGGACCCGCCGCGTGGACCTGCGGCTGACCGACAGCCTGCCCGGGGCTCTGGTGCTGGACGAGGCGACGGACGCGGTGTTCCTCAGCGGTCACGCCTCGGGCCAGGCGAGCTTCCCCCGGGATGACGCCGCGCCTTTTTTGGTCGACCCGGGCGAGTACGTGGCGGAGCTCCGCCTCTCCACCGGCGCGCCCCGATGGGTGGCCCAGATGTCGGGCGGCCAGCTCGGCGTCCCGCGGGTCACTGAGACGGCGGTCCAGGTCCCCGTGCGCTTCTCGACGCTCAGCTTCGGCGGCTCCCCGGCGCGGCAGCTCCAGACGCCCTCCGGAGCGGATGCCTCGGGCGAGGTCGTGCTCGACCGCGCCGGTCAGTTCGTGACGTGTGGGGTCCTCGTCGATCAGGCGAGAGGGGTCTGGCCCACGGCCGCCGCGGCCGGGAACTGACGGCCGCAGCCGCGCGCCCCCCCTTCGGAGCGGCCGCGCCCGGCGGCTCCTGGCGACGGCGCCAGGGGGCGGCTAGTATGCGGGCATGAGCGACGACGCCGAAGGACCTCGCGATGTGCTCCTGGTGCAGGGCCCTGCGCCCGACGGGCAGGGGACGCGCGTGCTCAGGCAGCGCGAGGGGCGGCTGGAGATCGGCTGCATCCGGCCGGTGGTGTCGGGCCAGGCGCTCACCGGTGAGCTGGTGAGGCTGAGCCCGCGGCCCGAGCTGCCGGCGCTCTTCGACGTGAAGGTCGAGGTCGCCGCGCCGGGCGCCCGCCCCCCCGACGCGGGTGAGGCCACGGCTCCGCCCTCCGAAGCGCGCACGGCCCAGCGCACCCACGCCGGCCCGGCGCGCGTGTCGACACCGCATTTCCGCGAGGGCTGGGACGCCATCTGGGGCAAGAAGACCGTCGCCGATCGCCGGATGCTGAACTGAGGGCCTACGGGCTCCTGACCGACCGACGAGGTACGACGCGTGGCTTTCTATCTGGGCAAGGCCGTGGACACCGAGGCCGGTGGGACCACCGACGAGCGCGTGCTCTACGAGCCGAAGCACCTGACCACCCACGGGTTGGTGTTCGGGATGACCGGCAGCGGCAAGACGGGGCTCTGCGTCGGGCTGCTCGAGGAGGCCGCGCTACACGACATCCCCACCATCGCCATCGATCCCAAGGGCGACCTCACCAACCTGGCGCTCTCGTGGCCGGACCTGGACGCCTCGCACTTCACCGAGTGGTTGGACCCGTCGGCCGCCGAGGCCGCGGGGGGCGACGCGTCGAAGGCGGGCGCCGCGCGCGCGGCGCTGTGGCGCCGAGGCCTCGAGGGGTCGGGCCTGGGAGAGGCGGACATCCGCCGGCTGCGCGAACGCACCAACATCACGATCTACACGCCGGGTTCGTCGGCCGGCGTGCCGGTGAGCCTGCTGGACCGCTTCGACCCGCCGGGGGACTACGCCCAGATGCCCGGCGAGGAGCGCGCCGAGCTGGTCAGCGGCTTGGTCGCCGCGCTGCTGGGCCTCATCGACGTGGACGCCGACCCGCTGCGCTCGCGCGAGTCCATCCTCATCGCGAACATCCTCACCCACGCCTGGGAGCGCGGCCACGCCATCGAGCTGGCCGATCTCATCCGCGCGGTGAGCGACCCGCCCTTCGACCGCCTGGGGGTCTTCGAGCTCGAGCAGTTCTTCCCCAAGAAGGCCCGCCAGCAGCTCGCGATGCGCCTCAACGGGCTCATCGCCAGCCCCGCCTTCGCCCAGTGGCTCACCGGCGCGCCCCTGGACATCGACCAGCTCTTCGCGCGCAACGACGCCGGCAGCCGCACCTCCATCTTCACCATCGCGCACCTGTCGGACTCGGAGCGCATGAGCTTCGTCACGCTGCTGCTCGAGCGCATCGTCGCCTGGATGCGCACCCAGCCCGGCAGCGGCGAGCTGCGCGCGCTGGTCTACATGGACGAGGTCACCGGCTATCTGCCGCCGCACCCGCTCAACCCGCCCTCGAAGCGTCCGTTGTTGACGCTGCTCAAGCAGGCCCGCGCCTTCGGCCTGGGCACGCTGCTGGCCACCCAGAACCCGGTGGACGTCGACTACAAGGCGCTGACCAACGCCGGCACCTGGTTCGTCGGCAAGCTCCAGACCGAGCAGGACCTGGAGCGCATCCTCGACGGGCTCACCGCCGCGGCGTCGGGACACGGGAAGGCGCTGGACCGCGGCGCGCTGAGCCGCCGGGTCGCGGGCCTCGAGGGGCGCCAGTTCGTGCTGAGCAACGCCCACACCGACGAGCAGCCCGTCCTGAAGACGCGCTTCTGCATGTCGAACCTGCGGGGGCCGCTGACCCGCCACGAGATCGAGCGGGCCGAGAGCGCCGGCTTCTACAACCTCACCACCGACCCGCGGCTCGGACCGCTGGGCCGCTCCGGGCCCATGAGCGACCGGCGCGCGACGCCGCGGCCCCCCGGACGCGGCACCGAGCTGAGCGCGGCCTCGCCCCGCACCCGGCCGCCCGATCCCCGGCCCGAGCTGGCCAGCGCCCTGGTGGGCGGCACCCCCGAGGGCGTGGACGCCCGCTTCCTGGGCCGCGAGTGGCTGCGCGACCCGGCCGCGCGGGAGGCCGTCGGGCTCGGCCCCATCGCCGCCAGCACCGGGACGGTCACCTACCAACCGGCGCTTCTATGTCGGGCGCGCCTGATGTGGCGCAACGACGCCGGCAAGTCGGTGGGCGGAGACCTGCTCACCCGCGTCGTGTACCCCCTGCCCTACCTGCCCAGCGCGGTGCGCTTCCCGGGGCCGGGGGTCGAGGTCCCCGAGGCCTGGCTCGAGCCGGCCGCCGAGCCGGGCACCGCCTTCGACCTGCTTCCGGCATGGCTCGACCGCCGGGCCAAGGTCGAGCGGTTGCGCGAACGCTTCGCCGACGAGCTGGCGGCCACCGGGCGCGTCTCGGTGCCGGTGTGCCCGCCCCTCAGCCTGCACGGCGAACCGGGCGAGCCTCTGGAGGCGTTCCGCGAGCGGTTGGCCACGCGGCTGCGCCTGGCGGCCGAGCGGCTGCGCGACGCGGACGCGGGCCCTCGCAGCGTGGAGGCCGCCATCTGGCAGCGCCGCCTGGACGGCCTGCGCGAGGAGCTGGAGATGTCGGCGCGGGAGATCCGCTGGCTGAGCGAGCGGGGCGAGACCGACAAGCTCTCGCGGGCCAAGGACGGCGCGCGCCTGCGGATGCAGAGCTATCGCGAGATGGAGGCGGCCAGGGACGCAGCCGCCGCCGAACGCGAGCGCAGCCTGGCCGACACCGAGTTCGCCGACATCGACCACCTGGCGTCCTGCCGCATGGAGCTGCTGACCCTGGACCGCGACCGCACCCGAGTGAGCTGGTTCGGCATCCTCTGGATACCCAGCCATTGACCGGCCAGGTGACCACCGCGGCGCTGGCCGTCATCGGCGATATCCACGCGCGCTTCGACCGACTGGACCCCGTGCTGGAGCGGGTGCGCGCCGAGGCCGGGCTCGACGCCGTCCTGCTCGTGGGCGACATCGGCGCCGAGCCGCCGCTGGCCCTGCGGGTCGATGCGGCGGCCAGCCTGGCCTTCCGCGCGGCCTCGGTGGCTCGCGTCGTCGAGCACGTGCGAGGGCTCGGCCTGCCGGTGCTGTGGGTGCCCGGAAACCACGACCCCGAGCACCTGCCGCTGCCCGGCAACGTCGACGGTGGCGAGGCGACGGTCGCCGGGCTGCGCGTGACCGGCGTGGGCGGCGCGGGTCCGGCGCGCTTCGGCTTCCCCTACGAGTGGAGCGAGGACGAGGTGCGGCGGCGGCGGCTGCCGACCTGGGACGTGCTGATCAGCCACACGCCGCCGCTCGGCACCTGCCTGGACCGCACGCGCCACGGAGACAGCGCCGGCAGCGCCGCCATCCGCGAGCTGGCCGAGGGGGGCCGCGGGCTGATGGTCTCGGGCCACATCCACGAGGCGCCCGGCTGCGAGCGGCTCGGCCACACGGTGTGCGTGAACGCCGGCGGGCTGGGCGAGCCCTACGGCCGCACCCAGGTGGTCTTCGCCGTGCGCCGGAGCTCCGACGCAGGCGAGACCTGGGAGATCAGCCACTGGGAGCCCGGGCGGGCCGAAGACCGGCGCTGGCGCTTCACGCTCTGAGAGCGAGCGGCCGGGCGAGCAATCAGTGGGACAGGGGCAGCCCCGGGATGCCGAGCTCGATGCGGCGCAGGCCACGCTTCGCGTCCGGCGTCAGGAACGGGATCTGCAAGAGGGAGGCGTAGAGCGTGGTCTCGCCGTAGGGTCCGCGGCCGAAGGCGACGTTGGCGATGACGTTGGGCGACGAGTCGAGCAGCCGCACCACCTCGCCGCTCTGGGCGCGGCGCACCAGGACGTAGCTGGCCTCCAGCGCGAAGTTCTCCAGATCCACGGTGTCGACCACCATGTAGAGGTTGTCCTCGGCGTCGAAGGCCAGCCCGTCGCCGAAGACGCCGAGCCCGGTGGCCAGCGCCTCGCGAGCGCCGAAGCCGGTGGCCGTCACCTCGATGACGAAGAGCTGCGCCAGCGGGTCGTCCGGCTCGGCGACGCCCGCCTGGGAGCACAGGGCGACCGTGTTCTCGGTCATGCCGTAGAGGCGCCCGTCCCGCCCGAAGGCCAGCCCGTTGGGGCCACCGTCGGTGGAGCGATCGAAGACCTCCACGTCCACGACCGTGTCGGTGTCCGGGTCGAAGCGGATGAGCTCACCCAGGCAGGGGTCGGTGATGTAGACGTCGCCGTCGGGGCCCACCGCGATGTAGTTCGGGCCGACCAGCGGTACCGTCCCGTCGTCGGTGAGCCGGGTGGTGACCGCACCGTCCTTGTCGATGTGGACGATGGTCGAGGCGCCGGCGTCGACGGCCCAGAGCGCCCCGTCGGCGCCCGCGGCGATGCCCCAGGCGCGGCCCACCGGCTCTCCGCTGAGCGTGCGTCGGGTGACGGTGCCGTCGGGAGCGACCTCGAGCAACCCCTCGGGCGCGCCCATCACCAGGCGGGCGGAGTCGCCCTCGCCGACGAAGGCGAGATCCTCGGTGGAGCCGCCGAACCCCTCGGCCTGGAGGAAGCCCTCCACGTCGCCGAAGGTCTGCAGGTCGGCGGTGGGCAGCGGGGCGGCCAGCACGAACCAGTCCAGCGTCGGGTCGGTCGCGGGCGCCTCGGCCAGCCCCGAAGCGGAGGCGCTCAGCTCCTGGCGCACCGGCGACGCGCTCAGGGTCCAGCTCGTCGTGGCCCTCCCGTCGGCGCCGGTGGTGACGGACGCGGCGCTCACCGCGCCTCCGCCCAGGGTGACCTGGAAGTCCACCGACACGCCCGGCATGTCGCCGCACGCGTCGAAGACGTGGACGGCCACCGAGGTGGTGGCGCCCACCGCCAGCGCGACGTCCGGTGGCTCGGTGACGTCCTCCATCTGAGGGTCACCGCACTCGGGCGCGTCGTCGGTGCAGCCGACCAGGGGACGAGTGAGCGCCGCGAGGGCGGCGGAGGCGACGAGGATGAGTCGGGTGGTACGCATGGCGCGACTATACGATCGCCCATCGGCCGTCGCCACTGCTCCCGTTCGCCGCGCGCGGCCCCCGGCTCAGGCGCCCGGGGCCAGGTCGCGCAGCGCCTCGGCGACCCGGTCCTCGGGGGGTCTCGTCCAGGACCTCCGTGAAGCCCCGTCGCGCCGCCGCCGCGTCGCCAGCGTCCAGGGCACGCGCGGCCGCCTCGAAGCGTTCGCGGGTGGCCATGCGTCGGTCCACGGTGCCGCTGTCCGCGGTGGACAACAGCTCCACCACGGGCAGGGTCTCCTCGCGACCTCTGAGGTGCAGCGCGCCCACGTAGCGGTGGGGGAACCGGCTCGGCTCGGCGACCGCGGCGAAGGCCGACGCGCTGCAGAGCACGTCGGCCCCGAGCACCTTGGTCATGCCCTCCAGGCGCGACGCGGTGTTGACGGTGTCGGAGATGACGGTGCCCTCCAGGCGCATGCGCTCGCCGATGGTCCCGACCATCGTGAGGCCGTGGTGCACGCCCAGCCCCACCCGCAGCGGCGGCGCATCCCGCGCGGCGTGGCGCTGGTTGTGGCGGGCGACCACCTCGGTGAGCGCGAGCGCCGCGCCCACCGCGTGCTCGGGCGAGTCGGGGAAGAGCGCCATCACCGCGTCGCCGATGTACTTGTCGATGAACCCGCCGTGGGCGCGGATGACGGGCCCCACCTCGGCCAGGTAGGCGTTCAGGAAGTCGAAGACCGCCTGCGGCTCCATCTGGGCCGAGAGCGGCGTGAAGCCCCGGATGTCGGCGAAGAGCACGGTCATCGGGCGCTCGACCGCGTCTCCCAGCCGCACGTCGAGGATGCTCTCCTTGCCCAGCAGGTGCAGCAGGCGCTGGGGCACGAAGCGGCGCATGGACTCGGCCATCTCCTCCTGGTGGCGGAAGAGCAGCGCGTTCGAGATCGAGATGGCGGCCTGGGCGCTGAGCACGTCCAGCAGCGCGCAGCGGTCGGCGGTGAAGCAGTTCGAGACCAGCCGGTTCTCGAGGTAGAGCACGCCGACCAGGCGGTTCTGCTCGGTGATCGGCGTACACAGCACCGAGCGCGGCCCGCGCGACACGATGTAGGGGTCGTTGGCGAAGCGCGCGCTCGAGGAGGCGTCGTCGAGCACCAGCCGCTCCGCCGAGCGGGCGACGTAGCGGACGACCGAGGCCGGCAGCATGCCCTCGTCCAGGGGGACCGAGCGCAGCACCGCGGGCGCCTCCCCGGCCGCCGCGACGTGCGCCTCGATGAGCAGCTCGCCGCCGCGACGCAGGATGAGGCTGCCCCGCTCGGCGCCGGCGTTGGCGATCACCGTGGTCATCACGCGCGCCAGCAGATCCTCGAGCACGATCTCACCCGAGATGGCGCGCGTCGCCGCCAGCACCGCGGCGATGTCCAGGTCGCCCTGGTGGGTCGTGACCGTCCCGCGCATCGAGGTGCCCATGTCGCGCCCGCGCAGCTCCGGCCGCCGCTTCTCCAGCGCCTCGACCCGCGCCCGTGCGCCCCAACGCACCCAGGCGTAGTGGGCGTCCTGGTGATAGGTGCGCGCCATGCGCTCGCGCCCGGCGGCCTCGTGGAAGGCCGCCGCGCGCTCGCAGGCCAGCGCCTCCACGGCGAGCTGTCCGTGCTCGCGCGCCAGGCTCACCGCCTCCTCATAGATCGGCGCCGCCTCCTCGCCGCGGCCCTCGAGGGCGCGCAGCTCGGCGAGCACCAGCCGGTGCTTGGCCGCCACGTTGTGCGCGCTGTGCCCGGCGAAGCCCGCCAGCGCTCCCTCGGCCTCGGCGATCCGCGCCAGGGAGGCCTCTCGCCCCTCACCGGCACCCCGTGCCAGCAGCGCCGCGCGCACCAGCGCGCCGTAGAAGGTCCCCTCCACCACCCAGATCGACCCGGCCGCGGCCGGGAGGATCTGCTCCAACGCCTCCAGATCCGCCCGCGCCTGCTCCCAGTCGCCCAGGATGCAGGACACGCCCAGGCGCTGGACCCGGTTGGCCGCCAGCATCGGCACGAAGTGCTGCAGGCGCTCGAGCAGCACCTCCTCGCTCGCGCCGTCAGCGGCTACCACGTCGTCGTCGCCGCTGTGCCCCGTCAACTTCGCGATCTGCAAGCCGGTCCACGTGAGCGCCTGCACGATGTCGACGTGCTTGACGGTGTCCCGCGCGATCTCCAGGTTGCGCCGCGCGGCCGCTCGGGCCTCGTGCAGCGGCCGCCCGCAGGCGAAGGCCAGCCACGGCACGTTCATCGCGGTCCAGCCCGCCGTCTCGTAGTTGCCGGTCTGGAGCGCCAGCGTTCGCGCACGCTCCATGCGCGTCAGGGTGTCCGTCCAGGGGTTGCGCCAGTGGTGCACGAAGGTCGCGTAGAGGTGCTGCAGCGGCGCCTCGGCGCCGGGGCCGGCCCCCTGCCGCGCGTGCAGGTCCAGCCCGAGCCGGCCGAAGGCGTCGCCGCGGACGAAGTCCCCCTGCATGCAGGCCAGGAACCCGAAGAGCATGTACGCCATCGGCGTCTCGGGGGTGCTGCCGTGCTCGAGCGCCAGGCGCACCAACCGATGGGTCACGAAGGCCAGCACGTGCGGGAAGTTGTAGGCCGGCGTCCCCATGCGGCTCAGCACGCGCATCTCCAGGATCACCGCCTCCTCGGTGGCCGCCGGCAGCGCCGCCAGGCCGGCGACCTCCACGCCGTCGAGCCGCTGGGCCACGGCCATGGCCTCCCGGCCGATGGCGTCCCCCCACCCGGCCTCGCTGGTCGGCGCCTCGAAGCCGAACTTCGCCAGCGCGCGTATCCCCTCGGCGATGGTGCCCTCGCTGTCGCTCGCGCGCATCAGGCGGTCCATCCGCATCAGGTGGACGTCCACCTCCTGCGCCCGGCTCGCGGCGTGCTCCGCCAGCAGCTCGTGGTGCGCCGCCGCCTCCTCGAACTCGCCCAGCACCAGGGCGACCTCGGCGTCCAGCCGCACCAGCGCCCAGCTCAGCGCGTGTCGCGTGGCCCAGGCGTCGCCGGGCAGGAGCGCCCGCCCCATGCGGAAGTAGCGCCGGGCCGCGCTGTAGGCCGCCGAGCCCATGGCCCGCTCGCCCGCCTCCAGGTTGAGCCGCGCCAGCGCGAGCCGCTCCTCGGCGGAGTCCAGGAGCGCGCGGCCGCGGTCGAGCTGGTTGACCAGGTCGAAGAGGCGGTCGCTCGAGTCGCCGTCGCGGAGCTCGCCGCGCAAGAGCCGCCCGATCCGCAGGTGCACGCCGGCGCGCTCGCTCTCGGCGACCAGCGCGTAGGCCGCCTCGTGGACCCGGTCGTGGATGAAGCGGTAGATGACCGCCGCGCCGTCGCGGAGCTCGGCGGCCTCGGGCGTGCCGAGCAGCGGCACCATCCGCCAGGTGTCGCCCAGCGGATCGACCAGGTCCTCCTGGATGGCCGGCCACAGCAGCTCGGCCACCGCGCCCGGCGACTGCCCGGCGATGACGCTCAGGGTGCGCAGATCGAAGTGGGCGCCGATGCAGGCCGCCAGCCGGAGCAGCTCGCAGACCGACGGGTCGAGCGACTGGAGGCGGCGCGCCATCAGCGCGGCCACGTTGTCGGCGACGCCGCCGCCGCGCACCCGCTCGAGATCCCAGGCCCATCGCCCCGACGCCGCGTCGAAGTAGAGGCCGCCGTCGTCGGCCAGCGCGGTGACGAAGCGCTCGAGGAAGAAGGGGTTGCCGGCGGTCTTGGCGAAGACGACGGCCGCCAGCTCGCCCACCTGATCCGGCTCCAGTCCCAAGGTGTCGGCGAGCAGGGCAGCGACGCCGGGCCGTCCCAGCGGTTCGAGGCAGAGGCGGGTGATGGCGGTGCCCCCGGCGGCGACCGCGTCCAGCGTCTGATGCAGCGGGTGGGCGGCGCCCACCTCCTGCGGACGCCACGCCCCGATGACCAGCAGGTGGCGCGAGCGCCGCTCGCCCAGCAGTCGGCTGAGGATCTCCAGGGTGGGCGGGTCGGCCCACTGGAGGTCGTCGAGGAAGATGGCCAGCGGGTGCTCGGGGCGCGCGAAGGCCTGGATGAAGCGCACCAGGGCGCGCTGGAAGCGGTTCTGGGCTTCGGCCGGACCCAGCGCCGGCGCGGGCGCCTGCGGGCCGATGACCAGCTCCAGCTCGGGGCACAGCTCAGCGACCACCGACCCGGCCCCCTCGAGGGCCTCCTCGAGCCGCCCCCGCCAGCGCGCGATCTCGTGCTCGGGCTCGGCCAGCACGTCGCGCACCAGCTCGGCCAGCGCGTCGGCCAGGCCGGCGTAGGGCACCTCGTTGAGCTGGTCGTACTTGCCCCAGACGAAGCGACCGCGGCGCGCGGCGATGGGGCGGTAGAGCTCGCGCACCAGCGAGGACTTGCCGACGCCCGAGGGGCCCTCGACCGCCACCAGCTCGGCGCGGTCGCGGGCCGCGCGGCCGAACGCCCCGAGCAAGGTGTCCGCCTCGGCCTCCCGGCCGTACAGACGCTGGGACACGCGCAGGCGCGGCGACACGTCCCCCTCGCCCAGCTCGAAGGGCGGAAGCGGCGCGCCGCTGCGCACGGCCTCCAGGCAGCGCGAGAGATCCGCGCGCAGCCCCGCGGCCCCCTGGTAGCGGTCCTCCGGCGCCTTCGCCATCAGCTTCATCACGATGGCCGACACCGCCTCGGGCACGCGCGGGTCCAGCGCGTGCGGCGGGCGCGGGGCCACCGCCAGGTGCGCGTGGATGAGCGCCGCCGGGTCGTTGTCGGTGAAGGGCAGCGCGCCGGTCAGCATCTCGTAGAGCGAGGCGCCCAGCGAGTAGAGGTCGGTGCGGTGGTCGACGGTGCGGTTCATCCGGCCCGTCTGCTCGGGCGAGATGTAGGGGAGCGTCCCGCTGAGGTTGCGCACGCTCTGGGCCTCGACGCGCTCCACCCGCAGGCGGGAGGCCAGGTCGAAGTCGATGAGCTCGGTGCTCGCCCCGTCGGCGGAGAGGAGGATGTTGCCGGGGTTGACGTCGCGGTGCACGACGCCGGCGTGATGGACCCGGGCGAGGGTCTCGGCCACGCCGGTCGCGATGGTGAGGGCCTCGACCAGGGACAGGGAACCGAGCCTCATGCGCTCGGCCACGCTCATCCCGCCGTGGTCCCGCATGACCAGCAGCGGCCGCCGCTCGTGCTCCTCCAGCCCCAGCACCTCGCAGACGCCGGGCGTGTCCAGGTCCCTGGTGATCTCCCAGGCGCCGCGGAAGCGCGCCAGGTCGCTGAGGCCCGGCGCGGGCGCGGAGAGCCACTTGAGCACCACGGGCAAGCCGTCGGACTCGCGAATGGCTCGATAGATCGTGGAGATGCCGCCGACGTGGACGACACCGGCGACCCGGTATCCCTTGAAGCGAGGCACGGTGACAGTCCCTCCGGAGGCCCAGGTTCGCCGCATTGCCGCGAGATGAAAAGGCCTTCCTCGGCGGCGCCGTTATCCGGGGGGCGCCTCGCGAGCCTCGGCCAGGGCCTGGACCAGCTCCTCGACCAACCGCGCGACGTGGGGGACGCGCAGCACGGCGAGGTGATCGCCGGAGATCCTGCGGATGGAGATCGGGCTCGCGATGAGCCGCGCCCAGCCCAGGGTGGGATCGGAGTCGACGCGCTCCCAGAAGGGGCGCTCCACCGACCAGTCCGACTTGAAGAGCGTCGCCGGGCCGCGGAAGCCCCCCGGCGGCGCATAGCGGAAGGTCTCCTTGAGGTGCAGCAGCAGCAGCTCGAAGAGCGGGCGCATGGCTGGCTGGCCCAGGGCGGTGGCGTGCGCGTCGGTGGGCAGGAGCGCCGCCATGGCCGAGCGCTCGAGCATGGCGCGCAGGGTGGTCTGTCGCAGCCCGGCGCGGCGGCCGCCGAGCAGCTTCCGGGCGGCGCTCCGCCTCGGCTCGGAGGGGTCGCCGCCGCCCTGTCGCGAGCGCAGGTACAGGTAGTCGCGCAGGTGCCCGAGGAAGCTGCGCCCCGCGCTGCCCAGCCACAGGCGGCTTATCTCCGACACGGTCGGGCGGTGGCCGTCCACCGGGGCGCCTTCGTCCACCAGGGCCAGCAACGCCACCTCGGCGCCAGCCGCCTGCAGGCGCATGGCCATCTCGTAGGCGACGTAGCAGCCGAAGGAGTAGCCGCCCAGGTAGTAGGGGCCCTCGGGCTGGATCGCGCGGATCTGCGGCAGGTAGCGCGCGGCCATCTCCTCGACCCGGGCGTCCGGCTCCTCGTCGCCGTCGAGGCCCGCGGCCTGGAGGCCGTAGAAGGGCTGGTCGGGGCCCAGGCGGCGCGCCAGCTCGAAGTAGGGGAACACGATGCCGGCGGCCGGGTGGGCGAAGAAGAGCGGAGGCAGGCTGCCCTCCGGCCGGATCGGGACGATGTTGGGGCCCAGGCGCGAGCTGGGGCCGGCGGCGCGCACGCCCGAGGCCGGCGTGATCCGGGTGTCGTCGAGGAAGGCGGCCATGCGCGCGACATCGAGGCCCTGGAAGGCCGCGGCGGGCGGGAGGTCGGCGCCGAGGCGGCTCTTGATCTGCTGGATGAGCTGCAGGGTGATGAGCGAGCTGCCGCCGAGCGAGAAGAAGTCGTCCTCGGCGCCCACCCCGTCGATGCCGAGCAGGTCGGAGACGATCTCGGCCACGAGGCGCTCGGCGTCGGTGCGCGGCGGGACGTGGGGCGTGGAGATGGCGGGGCGCGGGTGCCGGCGCGGGGCGACGGTCGCCGCGGACGCCGCGGACGCCGCGGACCGAGTGGCGGTGGCAGCGTCGCGCGCCTCGGGCCAGTAGCGGGTGCGCTCGAAGGGCGTCGGCGGCAGGGCCACGCGGCGCGGCGCCCCGGGACCGACGAGGGCCTCCGCGGGGAGCGCGGCGCCGGCGACCCACAAGGCGGCGAGGCCGCTGAGCTCGTGACGGGCGGCCAGCTCCGGGTCGCGGGCCGCCGGATCGTCCTCGGCCGGCAGGCTGGCCAGGACGGCGTGGCCGGGGAGGTTGTAGCTGGCCAGGGCGCTCATCGAGCGGTGGGGGCCGGCCTCCACCAGCACGACGCCCTCGTCCTGGCCCAGGGTTTCCATGGCGCGGGCCAGGGCCACCGGCTCGAGCAGGTGCCGCACCCAGTAATCGGGATCGGTGGCCTCGGCGTCGGTGAGCGGACGGCCCGTGGTGCCGGAGATCATGGGGATGCGAGGCGGCGACAGCCTCACCGTCCGAGCCTCGGCGGCGAGGGCGTCGGCGATGGGCGCCAGCAGCGGGCTGTGGGCCGGCACCGAGACCCGGACGCGGCGGTTGGGCACCTCGCGCGCCTCGAGCCGCGCGGCCAGCTCGGCGACGGGCTCGGGCAGGCCGGTGACCACGCAGGCGCGCGGGCCGTTGACCAGCGCCAGCCAGGTGCCGTCGGCGAGCAGCGGGGTCAGCTCGTCGGGCGGCAGGGCGACGTGCAGCACCGAGCCGCGGGGGACGGAGTCCATGAGGCGGGCTCGCGCCGTGAACAGGCGCGCGGCGTCCTCGAGCTCGAGCACACCCCCGATGGCAGCCGCCACGTACTCGCCGGTGGACTGGCCCAGGAGCAGGTCGGGCGCCACGCCGCGGTCGATCCAGAGCATGGCGCATGCGTAGGAGATGGCGAAGAGCACGGGCCCCGCGTGGAGCTGATCCTCCAGCAGCTCGGTGGCCTCCGCCAGGGCCTCGGGCGCCGGATAGAGGAGCTGGCGCAGGTCACGGCCGATGAGGGGCTCGAAGAGTTCGGCCACGCGGTCGATGTGGCCGCGGAAGCGCGGGTCGCCGCGGTACAGCCCGTCGCCCATGCCGGGTCGCTGGGAGCCCTGGCCGGGGAAGAGCAGCGCGATGCGCGAAGGCTGCTCCTGGCGCGCCACGCCCGCCGCTGCAGGCGGCCCGGCGAGCTGCTGGCGGGCCTCGCCCAGCGACGAGGCCACCCAGGCGCGGCGGTGGGCGAAGGGGCGGCGCGCGGCCAGGGTGGCGGTGAGCGCCGCGAAGGAGGTCTCGGGGTGGCCGTCGACCCAGCCGGCGAGCTTGTCGGCGAGGGCGTCGAGCGAGGGCTCCGAGCGGGCGCTGAGCATCAGCAGACGCGGCCGGTCGGGCTCGTCGTCCGCCACCGGGCGCGCCTCGGGCGGCGCCTCCTCGAGGATCGCGTGTGCGTTGGTGCCGCCCACGCCGAAGGAGCTCACCCCCGCCCGCCGGGGCCCGCCCTCGGCGCGCCACGGCTCGGCCACCCGGGGCACGCGGAAGGGCGAGGTGTCCAGCTCGAGCTGGGGATTCGGGGTCTCGAAGCCCACCACCGGCGGCAGGGTGGCGTGCTCCAGCGCCAGCACGGTCTTGATGAACGAGGCCACGCCGGCGGCCGCGTTGAGGTGGCCGATGGCGCTCTTCGCGGAGCCCAGCGCGCAGAAGGCGCGGCGCTGCGTGTGCTCGCGGAAGGCGCGGGTGAGCGCGCGCACCTCGATGGGGTCGCCGAGCGGCGTCGCGGTGCCGTGGGCCTCGACGTAGCCGATGCTCTCGACCTCGACGCCCGCGACCAGCAGCGCGTCGGCGATGACCGCGGCCTGGCCGGTGACTCCGGGCGCCGTGTAGCCGACCTTCGCCGCGCCGTCGTTGTTGGTCGCCACGGCCCGGAGCACGGCCCGGATGGGATCGCCGTCCGCCAGCGCGTCGTCGAGCCGCTTGAGCACCACCACCCCGACGCCATCGCCGCCCACGGCGCCCGTGGCCCGCGCGTCGAAGGTGCGCGTGTGGCCGTCGTGGGAGACGATGCCGCCCTCTTGGGGTCGGTGACCGTCGATCATCGGCACGGTCACCGAGGCGCCGCCTGCCAGGGCGATGTCGCACTGCCAGGTCGTCAGCGCCTGCCAGGCGAGCTGGATGGCCACCAGCGAGGTCGAGCACGCCGTCTGGACGGTGAGCGCCGGCCCTCGCAGGTCCAGCTTGTAGGCGACGCGGGTGGCGAGGTGGTCCTTGTCGTTCCCGACCACCGCCTGCATCCCGCCGAGGCTGTCCAGCAGCGCGCGGTCGCGCAGCAGCACCTCGGTGAGGTAGGTGTCGGTCGAGCAGCCGGCGTAGACCCCCACACGGGGCCCGTCCGGGGTCGAGACCACCCCGGCGGCCTCCATCGCCGCGGCGCAGGTCTCGAGGAAGAGCCGATGCTGGGGATCGGTCAGCTCGGCCTCTCGTGGGCTCATGCGGAAGCAGGCGGCGTCGAAGGCGTCCGCGTCCTCGATGACGCCGCGGACGGGGACGAAGGCCGGGTCGGCGATGAGCGCATCGGGCACGCCGGCGCGGCGCAGCGTGGCGGCGTCGAAGCGGGTGGTGCCTTCGCGCCCGGAGGCGATGAGCTCCCAGTAGGCCTCGAGGTCGGGAGCGCCCGGGAAGCGCCCGGCCATGCCGATGACGGCGACGAGCTGGGCGCCGTCGTCGAAGACGTCGTCGGCGGGCGAGTCGTTGGGGGTCGACAAGGCGCTAACTCCGGGACGGGCGCGGCGGGCGGGGGCGGTTCAGCGCACGCCGTTGCTGGGCGGCGCGATCACGAGCCCCGGCGCCGCCGACGGGCGGTGGGGGGGCGCCGTCGCCGGAGGCGAGCCACGCCGCCAGCGACCGGACCGTCGGGTTCTCGAAGAGCACCACCATGGGCGTGGCGCGGCCGAACTCGCGCTCCACCCGCGCCATGAGGCGGGCCAGCAGCATCGAGTGCCCCCCCAGGTCGAAGAAGTTGTCGTCGATGCCGAGGTCGGAGACCTCCAAGAGGTCGCGCCAGATCGCGGCGACGCGGCGCTGCACCTCGTCGCGGGCTTCGCCGCCGGCACCCCGCGCGGGGCGCGCCCCCTCGGCCCGCTCCCCGCGCGAGCCGCGGCTCAGCGGCAGCGGCAGGCCGGCGCTGTCGTGGAGGTCGGCGCCGGGCGGGAGCGCGTCGGCCCGCAGCGCGCGGGTCGTGAGGGGGCCCGCGCTCAGCAGGCGTCGCACCGGCGGCGCGCCGTCGTCGAGCCCGATGAGCACCTGGGGCGTGTCGTACGCGAGCAGCAGCGCATGGGAGTCGGCGCCGCGGCGGGCGTCGAGGGGCAGGAAGCCGCGGCGGGCTGCCAGATCCTGGGTGGCCAGACCACGGGTGAGGCCCCGATCGGCCCACAGCGACCAGCACAGCCAGCTCGCCCGGACCCCGCGGGCGCGCAGGCCCGCTACCACCGACTCGCCGACGCGGGAGCCGGCGCTGTAGGCGCCTGCGCCGAAGCCGCCGAAGAGCGCGTTCACCGAGCTGTGGTCGAAGAATCGGGCCCCCGGGCGATCGTCCAGCAGCGCGGCCGCCCGGACGGTGCCGAGCAGCCGCGGGCGCAGCGCCGCCGCCAGCTCGGGGCGGGCCAGCCGGGAGACGAGGCCGCTCGGCATCACCGCCGCCAGATGCGCCACGGCGTCGACCGGAGCGCCCCAGAGGCGCTCCTGGGCCGCGACGACCTCGGCCAGTGCCCCGGCGCAGGCCACGTCGGCCGCGGCATGGTCGACGGCGCCCCGCGCGCGCAGCGCCGCCAGGGCGTCGCGTCGCTCCGGCGGCAGCTCGGCCTCGGAGAGCCGCCCCACGAGCAAGAGCCGGGTGCCCGGACGCTCCAGCAGGCGCTCGGCGAGCACCCGCCCCACGCCGCCGAGCCCCCCGGTGAGCACCCAGCGCGCGGGCGGCGCGGGCAGGCGGGCCCCCGGCTCGAAGCGCACCCGGTCGAGCCGGCGCACCAGCCGGCGCCCTCCGCGCCAGGCCACGTCCACCTCGCCGCGCGTGGCCAGCCGGAGCTCGTCGAGCATCAACGCGGCCACCGCGTCGGGGTGCTGCAGGTCGTGGTCCACGTGCCGAAGGTCCAGGGCCGGGACCTCGTGCCCGAGGCTGGCGCAGAGGCCGAGCAGCGGCGCGTCGGCCACCGAGCCCGGGTCGCCCGGCGCGGCCAGCTCGGCGAGGCGCGTCTCGACCACCAGCCGCAGCGGCCGCTCGCCGGCCGGCTCGAGCGCGCGCGCCAGGGCGATGAGGCCCTCACACCGATCCAGGGCCGCCTCCAGCAGCGCCTCGGGATCGCGGGGGGCCTCTCCGGGCTCCGGCGCCAGCAGCACCACCGCCGGGCGCTCGCCCGCCCCCGAGCGCCACGGCTCGAGGCGGTCGGCCAGCGCCTCCACCGAGACCCGCTCGACGGCGCCCGCCCCCGCGTCGGACGACGCGCGGCCCAGCGCCCCGGCCACCGCGGGCGCGCCGCCGACCACCAGCAGCGCGGTGGGCGGCTCCGCGTCGGGCGCCGCCTCTCGCGGCCGCCACACCGGCGCGAAGAACCAGTCGGGCACGGTCCTGGGCCCGTGACACAGGGCGTCGACCCGCAGCCTCAGCGCGTCGAACTCGCCGGCCTCGAAGGCCTTTCGCAGCCGCGGGCGCTGGATCTTGCCGATCTCGGTCTTGGGGATGCTCTCGCGGGCCACCGGCAGCAGGTAGGACACGGCCACCTCGGCCTCGCGCGCCACCGCCCCGCGGATCCGCGCGCACAGCTCGGGCAGCGCCTCGTCGTCGGCGTCCTCGGGCGCGAAGAAGATGGCGACCTGATCGGTGTCGGCGCCGGCCGGACGCACCGGGCACGCCGCCACGAACGAGCGCGAGACGCCCGGCACCCCCTCGACCACCGCCTCGATGTCGTGGCTGTAGAAGTTGACGCCGTGGATGATGATGACGTCCTTGGCACGCCCGGCGATGCTCATGCCGCGGGCGTCGATGAAGGCCAGGTCGCCGGTGTCGAACCAGCCGTCCTCGGTGAAGCTCTCGCGGTTGGCCTCGGGCCGGAGGTGATAGCCGCGCTGCAGCTGGTCACCGCGCACCTGCAGGCGCCCGATGCTGCCCTCGGGCAGCAGCGTCCCCTCGCCGTCGACCACCCGCATGGCGAAGCCCTCGACCGGGTCGCCGATGGGGACGAAGGGGTCGTCGTCCGACGAGGTCTCGAGCCGGAAGTCCAGGGCGGTGATGGTGGCCGAGCCGGTCTCGGACATCCCCCAGATGGGGACCATCGCCTCCGGGGGCAGCCCGTGCGGCGCCAGGACCTGCAGGAAGCGGCGGGCCGTCCGCGCGACGATGCACTCGCCCCCGTTGGACAGCACCCGGAAGCGACTCAGGTCCCAGCGGCCGGCGGGCGCGCCCTGGGCGGCGTCCGCGATGAGGCCGAAGGCGAAGTTCGCGATGAAGGTCGAGGTGGCGCCGAAGCGGGTCGCCCAGTCCAGCGCCAGGGCCGGGTCCGCCGAGAAGCGGGCGGTGGGCGCGTTGACGTGGCTGGCGCGCTGCCAGACGGCGCTGAGGTGGACCATGAAGAGCGGCGCCACATGGTCGAGCCCCAGCCAGTTGAGGAAGACCTCGTCCTCGCCGAACCCGTGCCGCCGCCCGTAGGCCTCCAGCATGGTCAGCACCGTGGACTGGACGTGGGTGACCGCCTTGGGGACGCCGGTGCTGCCCGAGGTGAGGAGGAAGATGGCGGGCGAGTCGGGCTCGAGGGCCACCGGCGCGGGCCGGCCCGGCGTCCGGGCCAGCGCCTCGATGTCGCGGACGCGGGCGTCGGGGATCCCCAGCGCGTCGCGGGCGGCGTCGAGCCCCTGCCCGACGCCGCCGCCGGCCAGGATGGGCGGGTCGCCGAGCATGCGGTAGACGCCGACCAGGCGCTGAGCCTGGCCGACCTCGGGCTCCCAGCGCGCGGTGGGGGCCATCGGCACCGGCACCACGCCGGCCAGCAGCGCGCCCCACAGGCCGGCCAGGAAGTCGGCCGAGCGGTCCGACACCAGCAGCGCCGCGTCGCCGGGACGCAGCCCGTCGGCCTGCAGCGCCGCGGCCACACGCTCGGCGGTGGCCAGCAGCTCGGGCCACGAGACGAAGCGCTCGCTGCCGTCGGTCTCCAGGTGCGTCACTCCGCGCTGGGGCGCCTGCCGAGCGGCGCGCCGCAGCGCGGCGGGCAGGTCGGTGGGCGCGTCGGCCGGCATGACCAGCGGCGGCCCCTCGCGCAGCGCCAGCGGGGCGGAAGCCCGAGGCGCGGCCCGCTCGGGCTCGGGGCTCTGCCCGGGGGGCGCCTCTGCGGTGGCGGGTGTGAGTGGGGCGTCGTCGAGCAGCGTCTCGAGGTGCAGCGCCGGCCGGCGGCGGGAAAAGGACACCACCAACGCCCGCGCGGTCTCCGGGTCGCCCGCCAGCGCGGCGAGCGCCCGGTCGTCGAGCAGCGGCTCATCGCGCAGCGCGTCGCGGTCGACGCGGCCGTCCTCGCGTAGCGGCAGGCGCGCCACCGGCAGCAGGCGGACGTCGTGCTCGGGCTCCAGCGGGGCGGGCGACTCCTGGACCACCCAGGCCACCCTGTCCACGCCCCCGTCCCGGCGCGGCCGCGGCCCCACGTGCGCGTCCAGGACGCCCGGGCGCGCCAGGATCCGCGCCTGCAGCGCCAGGTCCGCCGCCCGCGGCGCGAAGGCCGGCGCCTCCACGTCCGCAGTCAGCGCCGAGACCAGCGCCTGCAGCCGCAGCGCCAGCGCGCGGCCCGCCTCGGCCGGCAGGCGGTCGGTGCGGTGGATGACGCTGCCGACGTAGCCCGCCTCGGACCGCCAGCACTGGACCAGCAGGTCGAAGGGGGCGGCGCCGTGGAACGCCTCCAGGGCCTGCATGGCGAGCGAGCCCTGACGCGTGGGCTCCAGCGGTGGGTCCTGCCAGGCGAACACCGTCTGGAAGAGGGGCTGCTGACCCTGGCCGCGCTCCGGGCTCAGGGCGGCCACCAGCCGATCGAAGGGGACGGGGGCCGCGCTCAAGGTCTCCAGCAATGTCGAGCGTGTGCGCTCGACCAGCGCGCCGAAGCTCGGCTCGCCCGAGACATCCAGACGCAGCACCACCGTCCTGGCCAGGTGCCCGATCAGCGCGGCCGTCTCGGGTCGATCGCGCTCGGCCACCAGGGTGCCGAGCACAAGGTCGCCCTGCCCCGTCTCCACCCGCAGCAGCGCGCCGAAGGCCGCCAGCAGCACCGCGAAGGGCGTCGCTCCCAGCGCGCGGCTCGCCGCGTCGACCCCCTCGCCGCCGAGCTCCACCGGCCACGCCATCGCGCGCTCGTCGCGGCGGGGCGGCGGCACGCGGGCGCCCGGCAAGGCGAGGCGCTCGGGGGCCCCGTCGAGCCGGCGGCGCCAGGCGCGGAGGTCCTCGTCCGCGCCGTGGTCACGACCCGCCTGCCAGGCCGCCACGTCGGCGATCTGCACGGCCAGGGGCGCAGGCGGCGGCGCCTGCCCCGTCGCCGCGGCGTAGAGCGCGCCCAGATCGGCCTGCAGGACGGCCAGGCTCGCCCCGTCGGAGGCGATGTGGTGCAGGCAGGCGACCAGCCGGTGACGCTCTGGCCCGTAGCGCAAGAGCGCCGCCCGGACGACCGGCCCCCGCTCGAGGTCGAAGGGCTCGAGGTGGACCGCCCGCTCGAGCTCGGCCTCGCGGGCGCCCCGCTCGGGCTCGGGCAGCGCGTCCAGCGCCCACACCGGCAGGGGCTCGGGCGCGCCGGGCGCCACCTCCTGCGACGGGACGCCGTCCACCAGGCGCCAGCGGCTGCGCAGCACCTCGTGCCGCTCCAGCAGCGCCGCCCAGGCGGTGACCAGCGCGGCTTCATCCAGCCGCCCCTCCAGGGCGACGGAGAGCGGCGTGTGATACGCCACGCTCGCCGGGTCCAGCGCCTGGATGAACCAGAGCTGGGCCTGCTCGGCGCTCAGCGGCAGCGGGCGGTCGCGCGGCAGGGGCGCCGGCCCGGGCTCGGCCTCGGCGCCGCCGGCCTCGGCCGCCAGCTCGCGGGGCGAGCCGCCAGCGAGGATCCGCGCCAGGGGGATCTCCATGCCGAGTTCGTCGCGCAGCCGCTGGCGCAGGCGCGTGGCCGCCAGGGACGCACCGCCGAGCGCGACGAAGGGGTCGGTCGCGCCCACGTCACCGAGCCCGAGCACCTCGGCCACCAGCGCGGCGATGCGGGCCTCCAGCCCCGGGGCCGGGCTCACCCGGGAGCGCACCGGGGCGAGCCCCCTGCCCTCGCGCTCGACCAGCGCTCGCCTGTCGAGCTTCCCGCTCGCGGTGCGCGGCAGCTCGTCGGCGGCGTGGATGCGCGCGGGCACGAAGGCAGCCGGGAGCCGCTCGGCCAGGTGACGCCGCGCCGTCTCCAGCGCGTCGTCGGCCGCGTCCGCCAGCACCGCGAACGCGACGAGCTGGGGGTCGCCCGGGCCGCGGTCGCTCAGCACGACGCACGCCTCCACCACGGCCGGCGCCTCGAGCAGCACGGCCTCCACCTCGCCCAGCTCCACCCGCACGCCGCGCACCTTCACCTGGTCGTCGTCGCGCCCCACGAAGCTCAGCACGCCCTCCGGCTCCCAGCGGGCGCGGTCCCCCGTGCGGTAGCGGCGCTGACCGGGTCGCTCCGGGTCCGGGGTGAAGCGCTCGGCCGTCAGCTCGGCGCGACGGTGGTACCCCAAGCCCACGCCCACGCCGCCGAGGACCAGCTCGCCCTCGACCCCGACCGGCAGCACCTCGTCCTCCGGCCCCAGCACCCACGCCCTCGTGTTGGGCGAGGGCGCGCCGATGCGCATGGGCGCGGCCGCGTCGGTGACACGCCACAGGCAGGTACAGGCGCAGGCCTCGGTCACGCCGTAGCCGTTGTAGAGCCGGACGCCCAGCTCCAACAACGCCGCCACCAGGTCCTGGGTCAGCGCCTCGCCGCCCGCCACGCCGGTCACCGGGCGCGGCGGCCGATAGCCGCCCGCCAGCAGCAGGCGCCAGGTCGAGGGGGTCGCCAGGATGAAGGAGGCCTGCGCCTGCTCGGCCAGCCGCGCCAGGGCCAGCCCGTCGGGCGCCGTCGCCCGGTCCACCAGCCGCAGCCTCGCCCCGACCGAGAGCGGGAGGAACACGTCGAGGATCGACATGTCGAAGCTGATGCTGGAGAGGCCCAGCATCGTGTCCTCCGGCCCCAGGCCCGGCTCCTCGGCCCAGCCGAGGACCAGGTTGACCAGCCCGCGGTGGGTGAGCAACGCGCCCTTGGGCCGGCCGGTGGAGCCCGACGTGTACATCAGGACGGCCACGTCGTCGGGCTCGGCCGGCTCCGGCGCCGGCGCCGGGCCTGCGGCCGGGGTCGAGGACAGCTCGCCGAGTCGCACCCGGGGCACCTCGACGTCCGTCAGCGCGGCGTCGCCGGCCGGGTCGGTGACCAGCGCGGCGAGCTGCGCGTCGTCGACCAGCCAGGCCAGGCGCGCCGCGGGAAGGCTGGGATCCAGCGGCACCCACGCCGCGCCCGCCTGCAGGATCCCCAGCAGCGCCGGCACCAGCTCGGCGCCGCGGTCGACGGCCAGCCCCACCCGGTCGCCGCGCCCCACCCCACGCGCCGTCAGCGCCGCCTGGACCGCGGCGGCGCGCTGGCCGAGCGCAGCGTAGCTCAGCGCTTCCCCGTGCCCGCTGACGACCGCGACCGCGTCGGGGCGGGCGTCCACCTGGGCCTGGACCAGGTCGTGCAGACGCAGACCCGCGGGCCGCGGGCGGTCGGTCGCGTTCCAGGCCGCGGGCGGGAGGCCGGCGGAGGCGGCGGCGCTCGGCGGGTTGTGCATCATAGGGCTCAGCCGCATGCTCATGCCACGTTCGCTCATGGCGCGAGCGTCCTCGTATGGGCGGCCGTCCAACGCGGCCGAGCGAAAACGGCGCTCCTTGCCAGAGGTGCGCTGCCTCCCTCCGAGAGGTCATGGTCCCAAATGTGTAACCCTCCGAGCTTTCGCACGGCCCCACGGACCGCGTCAAGGACCGGCGCCGGCCACCGCGAACCGCGGCGCGTACGAGCGCGGCGCCGGCGTTGAGCCCGGCCGGACCGAGCGGCTGGGCGGCCTGGCCCATGCTGTCGTCCGAGGCGCGGCTCGGCCACGAGGAGGTCCACCTCATCGCCTGGGCGACCCCGGGCTCGCCCGAGCGCATGGACGCCTGGCGCGGGCTGCTCTCCGCCGACGAGGCCGAGCGGGCGGCGCGCTTCCGCTTCGCCCGTCACGCCCGGGCCTGGGAGGCCGCGCGGGGCGGGCTGCGCGAGCTGCTCGGGCGCTACGCGGGCGGGAGCCCCCAGGCGCTCCGCTTCACGCTCGGCCCCCACGGCAAGCCCGCGCTCGAGGGCTCGGGCGCTCCGGACTTCAACCTCAGCCACACCGAGGGGCTCGCCCTGCTGGCCATCGGGCGCGGGGGCGCGCTGGGCGTCGACGTGGAGGCGCGTCGCGAGGTCCCCGAACGGGCCGGCATCGCCCGCTCGCACTTCTCCGACGCCGAGGTCGCGCTGCTGGAGGCCGAAGACGCGGAGGGCCGCGGCGCAGACTGCTTCTTGCGGCTCTGGACCCGCAAGGAGGCCGTGATCAAGGCCGTGGGTCAGGGCCTGGGCTACCCGCTGCGCCGGGTCACCGTCGGGCTCGCCAGCGCGCTCGATGGCCCCATCTTCGAGCCGGGGGCACCGGGGGCCGAGGGGCCATGGTCGCTCGAGGATCTGGACCCGGGCCCGGGGTTCCGGGCCGCCCTGGCCTGTCGCTTCAGACCCGGCGCGGTGCGGCTCTTCAGGTGGCGCTGAGCACGTCCTCGAGCGGCAGGCGCAGCGAGCGGGCCTCATGGGGCAGCGGACCGTTGTGACCCGCCCGGAACATCCACACCGGGACCGCGTCCGCGGGCAGGTCGAAGGCGCGGCCGAGCAGCGCGGGGCCGCTGGCGAAGTGGGCGCGGAGATCGGCGGGCAGGTCGCGGGGCAGCACCCCGGTGACGCTGTTGTAGACGCAGAGCGAGGGCAGCGAGAGTGGCTGGAAGGCCATCCCGGCGCGGGCGAAGGCCAGCCAGGCACGCATGGCCCGGCGACCGGCGGCCACCAGCCCCGCCTGCCCGGGCGTGCGCAGGGCGATGCAGCCGATGGCGGCCGAGGAGCGGAGCTGCCGGGCGAGCAGGCGCCGCGTCTCCAGCGGGCCGCCGGCCAGGCGGCCCAGCGCCAGCAGCGGCGGCAGGCGGCGCACCAGCGCGGTGGCCAGCGAGGCCACCGGCGGATAGCCGAGGTTGCGCCAGGACAGGCCGTCGCGCGTGCGCCGCACCTCGGCGTCGGTGTAGCGCACCCAGCGCAGGGCGTCGCGGATGGTCCACGGGTCGCGCCACAGCACGGCGTCGCTGGCCAGCACGAAGGCGCGCAGCGCCGGGTCGTCCGGCTCGGCCAGGCGCAGATACGGCTCTCCCTCCCGCTTCACACCGCCGGCGCTGAGGGCGTCACGGGCGTCCTCCAGGGTGCCGCCCTGGAAGGGGCGGCGATCGGTGGTGCGGATGGGCAGCGCGGCGCGCAGCGGATCGGCGGTGCGGGTCGCGGGCGTCGGCTCCAGGGTGAGCCAGGGCTTGCCCGGCGACACCCCGGAGCCGGCCAGGGTCGCGATGAGGCCCAAGTCCAGGGCGCTGGCCTCGAGATCCATGGCCTCCCACATGCAGCCCAACGCGATGAGCGACGCGTGGTCGCCGGCGTCGAGGCGGTGGCGGGCCCGCGCCGGGTCATGGGTCACGGCCAGGACGCGCCCGTCCCAGACGAAGCGGAAGGGCTGACAGTTCTCGCCCGTCGGCGCGGTCATGCCCGCCTCGACCAGGCGCCGCACCTCCGCTGGGATCCCTCGCACGCTCACCTGGGCCCCACCCGCGTCATGGCCGCGGCCCGCACCGTCAGCTCGCGCATCAGCGCGCGCGGCACCACCCGCATCGCCGCGTCCCGAGCGGCACACGCCAGACCGCCCTCCCACTGGGCCACCCGCCCGGCCCACCACGACGCGTGGACGAAGCCCGCCGCGCGTGCCCGCCGCGCGCGCTCGTAGTCGCGGAGCGCCGGCGCCACGGCCACCGCGCCCTCGGCGCAGCGGCCCAGCGTCACGGCGTCCTCCAGCGCCTGGCTGGCGCCCTGGCCCATGTTCGGCGTCATCGCGTGCGCCGCGTCCCCCAGCAGGGTGACCGGCCCCTCGCCCCACCGCGCCGTGGGCGGGCGGTCCTCGATATCGGTGCGCAACACCCCCTCGGGCGCCGTGCGGGCGAGCAGCGTGGCCACCGGCTCGGCGAAGCCGGCGAAGCGCGCCCGCAGCCTCGGGATCACCTCGCCTGCCTCGTCGCGGCCGCGGCGCGGTGCGTTGGCCGCCGCGTACCAGAAGAACCGGTCGGCCGACACCGGGATGCCGCCGAAACGCGCCCCCCGGCCCCACATCTCGAAGAAGCCGCCCTCGCCCAGCTCCTCACCGGCCACGTCCGCCAGGCCGCGCCAGCAGGTGTAGCCCGCGTAGCGCGGCGCCGCCTCGCCCAGAAGCTGTGCCCGCACCGCCGACCCCGCGCCGTCGGCGCCGATGAGCGCCTCGCCCCGCACCTCCTCGCCGCCGGCCAGCCGCATCGCCACGCCCTCGCCGTCCATCCGGTAGCCCACGCAGCGCGCCGATGTCCGCACCCGCTCCGCGCCGATCGCCTCCAGCATCACCCCCAGCAGCGCGCCCCGCAGGATGCCCACCGAGGGCATCCCGTGCGCCGCCTCCATCGCGTCCATGTGCAGCGGCATCAGCGCCCTGCCGTCGGCGCGTCGCAGCTCCGCCCCGCTCAGCCGCACGCCCGCCGCCAGCACCGCGTCGGCCAGCCCCAGCTCGCCCAGCGCCACCATCGCGTTGACCGAGACCGTGATCCCCTGCCCCGACGCCCGCACGTCGTCGGCCCGCTCGAAGATCTGCACCTCGCGCCCCGCGCGCCGGAGCGCGATCGCCGCCGCGAGCCCTCCGATCCCTCCGCCCGCGATCAGCCAGGCCATCGTCCGCTCCCTCGTCCGTCTCCCCACGGTTGCCCACCCGGCGCCGCGGATCAAGGGCTGGCCAATCACCATACCCCGTGCTTCCATCGCTGCTCGCGCCCTGCCCGGCCCTCGCGCCGAAACGAGTCCGTCCCCTGGCCGCGTCCCCCAATGGCAAGAAGTCCCTCTTCGAGCGCTTCCTCGCCCTCTTCGCCGAGGTGCGCGCGGGCGAGGGCCTGCTGGTCACCGTGCTCGCCCTCGACGTGTTCCTCGTCCTGGTCGCCTACTATCTGGTGAAGGTCGTCCGCGAGCCGCTGATCCTGGTCGGCGGCGGCGCCGAGCTCAAGAGCTACGCGGCCGCGGGCCAGGCCGTGCTGCTCATCGGCGTCGTCAAGGCCATCGACGTGATGGCGCGCCGCTTCGGCAGGCTGCGCCTGATGGCCACCTCCTGGCTCTTCTTCGCCTCCAACCTGGTCCTCTTCTACTTCCTGGCGCTCTGGGACGTCCCCATCGGCTTCGTGTTCTTCCTCTGGGTGGGGGTGTTCAGCGTCAGCGTCCTGGCGCAGTTCTGGAGCTTCGCCAACGACCTCTACACCCCCGCCCAGGGCAAGCGCCTCTTCGCCATCGTCGGCATCGGCGCCAGCGCGGGCGCCGTCTTCGGCTCCAAGCTCGCCGACCTGCTCATCGACCCCTCCGCCACGGCCGACGGCGCCGACCGCTCGCTCTACCGCCTCATGCTCTACGCCGCCGGCATCCTCCTGGTGGCCCTGGCGCTCACCGCCTTCGCCGACAAGCGCGCGGGCGACGTCGAGCCACGCGAGGCCAGCGCCGAGCAGCCCGTCCCCGACCGCATCGGCGGCCCCACCGCCCTCACCCTCATCCGTCGCGACCGCTATCTCCTGCTCATCGCCCTGCTGGTCCTGCTGCTGAACTGGGTCAACTCCACCGGCGAGTACATCCTCAGCCGCATGGTCGAGGGCGCCGCCCACGAGGCCTCGGCCGCAGCGTGGGAGGCCGGACGTGCCGCCGCCACCATGGCCGAGTCCGCCTTCCGCGAGGGCTTCGAGAAGACCTACATCGGCGACTTCTACGCGACCTTCTTCACCTGGGTGAACGCGCTCGGCGCCGGCATCCAGCTCTTCCTGGTCAGCCGCATCCTCCGCTACGTCGGCGTGCGCGTCGCCATCATGGTGCTGCCGACCATCGCGCTCATCGGCTACGGCGCCATCCTGGTGCTGCCGGTGCTGGCGGTCGCGCGCGTCGCCAAGATCGCCGAGAACTCCATCGACTACTCGCTGCAGAACACCGCCCAGCAGGCGCTCTTCTTGGTGACGAGCCGCGCCGCCAAGTACAAGGCCAAGGCCTTCATCGACACGGTGATGAAGCGCGCGGGCGACGTGCTCCAGGCGCTGGTGGTCTGGGTGGGCACCTCGCTGGCCTTCGGCATCCGCCACTTCGTCATCGTCGCGATGGTGCTGGCGGTGTGCTGGCTGATCACCGCCATCGCCATCGGGCGGCGCCACCACGTGCTCGAGGACGAGAGCGACGCCGAAGGGTGAGCGCTCCCAGTCAGGGCGCGCCGCAGCCCACCTCGGCCTTGGTGTCGCCCAGGATGGTGGTCAGCACGTCGAGGATGGCCTGCGAGTCGCTCAGGTCGATGCTGAACTGGCTCCCGCCGCCGTAGGCCCCGATGAGCTTGTTGGCGCCCGGGATCCCCGACGCGTCCACCACGTGGATGGTCAGGGAGAAGGGCTCGCCGCGTGCGTCCCTCAGCACGTCTGCGCCGGCGCCCTCCACCAGATCCACGCCCGCCTTGGTGCACAGCCCCTGACAGCCCGTCCACGTCGCGCACGGGTCGGGACAGTCGGCCACGCTGTTGCAGGGCAGCTCGCCCGTCTCGCAGACCTTCTGCGTCTCGTCGACTGCACCCTCCGGCGGCCGGCACACGCCGTCCTTGCAGCGCGCCCCCCCGACGCAGTCCGTGTCGCTCCCGCAGCCCAGACCGTAGTGCAGCCGCTTGGCCTGCACCCGCGGGTGGAAGAAGTCGGTGACGTGGACGTTCTCGGTCTCCTCGCCGTCGGTGAACACGATGATGACGTTGCTGCGGCAGTCGGCCAGCGGGTCGTGGCAGGCCCCGCCGATGCATACGTGGTGCGGTGAGCCGCACGACGCCGTGTCCGTGCACGGCTTGCCCTCGACCAGCACCCGCTGCCGGAAGATCTCGCCGGCGTAGAACAGGCTCTTGCCCAGCGGCGTGGCGCCCACGGCCCGCAGCTCCGGGTTCGACATCGTCTGGCAGGCGCCGTTGATGCACACGCCGCCCGCGCCGCACTGCGGGCTGATGGCGCAAGAGGCGCCGGTGGGCGTGCTCGCCTCGATGAAGTCCACCCAGCGGGCCATCTCACCCAGGTTCGACTGGGCGTCGGCGGCGAAGGGGACCGGCAGGATCTCGCCGATGGCCTGCCCGAACCAGCCGGCCTCGTTGGTGACGTGCGCGCCGTTGTCGCCGCTGACCAGGGCGCCGTTGGTCGGCGCCGCCCACAGCCCGCCGCCGTCGCAGGTGGGCGCGCTGCCCAGGAAGAGGTCGGCGCTGAAGGGCTGCTGCGGGAAGCGCTGCAGGGCCAGGCGCAGGTTGGCGGCCGTCGGGCTCACCAGCAGGTCGGCCAGGGCGCGCTTGGCCTTGCCGAGGCCGGTGCGCGGCAGGGTGCCGCTGTCGCAGTTGGGGAAGGACCAGGGCGGGTCGCAGGAGGGGCCCGAGCAGGCCGTGGGGGCGGCGCTGATGTCGGTGCGCCAGTTCATCGACCCGGAGGTGTCCAGGAGGATCAGCACGTTGGGCACCACGTCGCGGCAGGATCCACCCTGGCAGGCCTGCCCGGCGGCGCAGGGCAGCCCGATCCAGTCGATGCCCAGCGAGTTGCAGCGCAGCACGCGCGGGCCGTCGCAGCCGGCGACCTCGCCCGGCGTGCAGACGGGGTCCCAGCAGATGCCGCCGAAACAGACGCCGTCGCCCTGGCAGGGGACCTCGGTGAAGCTGCCGCCGTCGGCCGAGCACAGCTTGGCCGCGGTCAACGACGCGCAGGTCGCCTCTCCCTTGGTGCAGACGTCGGGCTGGCACAGGCCCCGCTCGTCGCAGTGCATCCGCTTGGGGCACACGCAGGCGCCGGTGTCGTCCAGCTCGCCCGGGATCGCGTCCGAGGGCGCGGCGGGCGCGTCGGTCGTCGTGTCGACGGCGACATCGGCGAGATCCGCGCCCTCGTCACCGGCAGCGCCCGCTTCGGAGGAGGACGCGCACCCCGCCAGCGAGCAGGCGAGGAGGAGGACCATGGACAGGTGGCTGCAGCGCGAGCGCATGAGGCGGCGGCTCCTTGGAGGCCCCGGGGTTCGTGGAGCGGTGCAGTACCCTACCGGAGGCGCCGCTTCCGATCCCGTTCCGGTCGGCCCGCCAGCGGTAACCGTCGGGCCCCGGGCCTCCGACCCGCCCGCCCTGCGCCCTCGTCGTTGCGCGGGGCTCGCGGCTCGGGCAACCTCGCTGGCCCCTGCCCGCCGAGGAGCCACGGCATGAGCGCCGACCCCAGCGACCGCGTGCTGCGCGCCATCACCAACGATGGCGCCTTTCGCGTGATCACCCTGCGCACGACCGACACCGTGCAGGCGGCCATCGAGGCCCAGAAGGTGCGGGGCCACATCGCCGTGCCCTTCGGCGAGCTGCTCACGGCCTCGGTGCTGGTGCGCGAGACCATGTCGCCGGGCCTGCGCGTCCAGCTCGTCCTCCAAGGGGGCGCGGGCGGCGCCCTGGTGGCCGACGCGCGGCCCGAGGGCCTCACCCGCGGGCTGGTGCAGCATCCGCCCGACGACGGCGCCATCACCTTCGACGACAAGGCCATCTTCAAGGCCATGCGCGTGATGCCCAACGGCTCGCTGCACCAGGGCATCATCTCCGCCGAGCACGAGGACGGCCTCTCCGGCGTGCTGATGCACTACTTCCAGGCCTCCGAGCAGGTGACCTCCATGGTGGCCGTCGGCGCCGTCATCGAGGGCGCCCACGTCGTGGCGGCCGGCGGCTACATCGTGCAGCTGCTGCCGGAGCTCACCGAGCCGCCGCTGGCCGTGATGACCGAGCGCCTGGAGGACTTCCGCTCCTTCGGCGCCGTGCTGCGCCACACCGGCGGCGACCCGGCCCTGCTCATGTCCGAGCTGCTCTACGGCTTCCCCCACGCGCTCCTCGACGACTCCCCGGTGCACTTCGGCTGCGTGTGCAGCCCCGAGCGCCTGGTCGGCGCCATGGCCACCCTGGGACGCGACGAGCTGAGCACCATCGTCGCCAAGGGCGAGGTCCTGGACGTCGCCTGCGACTTCTGCGGCCGCCAGTACGAGGTGGGTCCCGAGCAGCTCCGCCCGCTGCTCGAGCCGCCGAGCTGACGAGGTCATCGCCGGCGCCTCGCTCGGTCCGGAGCACCCGCCAGGCGGCTCAGCCCGCCTGGACCCGCCGCGCCAGCGCCCGGTTCATCGCCTCGTAGCCCTCGTGAAGCGGCGGCCCGATGACCCGCCACAGCGCCCGCGGCACCAGCCCCGACCAGCGCTCGCCGTGATCGAAGCGCGTGCCCCCGTCGGCGTCGGCGCTCAGCCGGAACCAGTGCTCGCCGCGCGCCAGCGGGTGCGCCGCCGAGAGCGCCGGCCCCGCCCAGCGCAGCTCGCGCTCCGCGTCGACCGTCATCACCCGGGCCGACACCGGCAACCACACCGGCCCGAGGCGGATGGAGAACCGGATACGCCCGCCGGGCTCGAGGCCGCCCGAGAAGCGTCGCATCAGCGGGTTCCACGCGTCGTGCCCGCCCAGGTCCGTGATCGCGCGCCACACCTCGGCGGGGGGCGCGCTGATCAGCATCGTCGTGTTCACGTCCAGCACGATGGGCTCCTTCGTCGGCTCGCGGACCCGGCCCTGCGCCAGACCCGCCCGGGCGCGGCTGCAGCTCCCGCGCGTCCTCTGCACCGGCCTGCGCCCCGCTGTCGGGCGCCGCCTCCCACTCCGCCCGGGCGCCGCCACGAGCGCGCCGTCCTTTCGTTCACAAGCCTGTTCGGGCTATCATGGAAGGGATTTGCGATCGACCCACCGGCGCCGATCCGAGTCTGGCGAACCCACGGCACGAAGGTGTTCCCATGCGAGCCCCTGCTCTCGCGCTGCTCTGCGCGCTCTCGGTCCCGGCGCTCCTGGGCGTCGGCTGCATCGCCGACGCGGGCGACGTGCTCTTCGGCGACGCCCTGTCGGATCTCTGCGCACAGCACGAGGACCCGGGCGCCCAGCCGATCATCGACCCCTCGCTCAGCGCGCGTGAGGTCAGCACCCTGTGGGCTCCCGAGACGCCCCCGCCCGCCGGGTGCGCCCCCGCCGACGGGGAGGTGTGGGCCGACGCCGTCGCCCTGCACACCGTGACCCGCGCCGCCCAGCGGGACATCGCCGCCTACGCCCACGCCACCAGCGAGCTGGGGCGCGGCCTCATCGCCGGCCTGATCCTCGAGAACGTCTCGCTGCTGCACCCGGACGACGGGGCCTTCGAGAACCTGGTCGACTTCGGCCGCTTCGCCGGCATGACCGCCCGCTTCGACTTCACGGCCGGCACCGGCGGCGCCTGGCGGCTGCAGCGCAACCTCAGCGCCGCGGCCGCGCCCGCGATGACCGTGCTCTTCCACGATGGCCTGAGCGGCCAGACCATCCACGCCGACCCCTTCACGCTGCAGAGCTATCTGGGCGGGGTGCAGGTCCGCTCGTCGAAGCCGCTGGACGACATGCTCCAGAACTGGAGCCTCCGCTCCACCTTCACCTTCCAGTGGCAGTCCGAGGGCCCGCTGGCCGGCCTGCTGGCCGACGGGCAGCCGCTGCCCCACGTCTTCTCGATCACCGTCTCGCTCTCCGATCTCGTCGCCGACACCACCTACGGCGCGGCGGCCGACGCCCGCCTGGGCCCCTTCGCCTCGCTGACTCGCATGCAGCTCTCGGCCCGCGCGGCCCTCGACGAGTTCCGAAACGGCGTCCACGTGGCCTACGACGTGGAGGTCGCCCGGGCGACCGTGGGCGCCCTCGCCTCCGGCCAGGCGCTGGAGCTGAGCCTGACGGGCGCGGTGGCCGAGTATCGCGGCCTCTCGATGACCACGCGCTCCGACGACCTCACCTATCTCGGCCAGTTCGAGCTGGCCGGCTCGCTCCAGCACGCGGTGCGAGGCAAGGACGTCGAGCTCGACGCCGTCAGCTCGTACGGCACGGGCGCGATGGAGGCCGCCGAGTACTGGACCTGCCAGAGCGCCCTCGAGCCGATCCTCCCCTGAGCCGAGGCGCGGTGGGGCCCTGGCCTCCCGCGCTGCCTGAGGGCGTGCCGCGCAGGGAGACCGGTCATCCGGCCCGCGCCGGGCTGGGACGCCCCGCGCCGCCTCAGGGCGTGAGGTGCAGGATCACCGGGAAGTGGTCCGACCAGCCCGCCCGCCAGGCGTCGTACTCGGCGACCGGGCGTGCGATCACCTCGGCCACCGGCGCCGGGTAGAGGTCGGTCACCGTCTCGTCGACGACGATCTGATCGAGCAGCCCGCCCTCGATCACCTGGCCGTCCACCTCGTGGGAGCCGCCGGTGCTGCTCACGGTGGTCGGCGGCAGCGCGGCGGTCACGAAGGTCCAGACCGGCTCGACCCCCAACAGAGTGCCCACGAAGGCGCTCTCCGGCGCCGGGTCGTGCGGCGAGTCGTTGAAGTCTCCGACGAGCACGTAGCGCGCGTCGCCGCGGCCGCCCAGCGCGCCCGCCAGCTTGGTGCAGGCCTCCCGGCGGCGGCTCAGGCTCTCCGAGTCGCCGAAGGCCTTCAGGTGGATCACCACGACGTGGAGCAGCACCGTGCCTTCCGGCTTCTCGACCGACAAGGTGGCGTCCAGCGGCGCGCGCGGGAAGGGCCACCAGTCGCCGACGAAGATCGGCTTGGCGGCGAGGACGCGCACGGTGTCGCGCCGCACGAGCAGCCCCACCACCGAGTCCTGCAGGTTCCACGGCGCATGCACCCCCTCGTACGCCGGGAGCCGGTCGAGCAGCGCATCCCAGGCCTGAGGCGGCGAGCCGTCGGATCCCTCGCGGGCCTCCAGCTCCTGCACCCCGATGATGTCGGCGTCGAGCGCGGCGAGCTGCTGGGCGATGTGGTCCAGGCGCGACTCCTGCGCGCCGTAGGGCGAGAAGTCCCGCAGGTTCCAGGTGGCGACGGTCACGGGCGGTGCCGGGCCGGTGGGCAGCTCGGGGCCCGGGTCGGCCCCGGCGTCGCCCGACGGCACATCGATCCGCGGGCGCTCGGCGTCCCCGAAGCCTTGGGGCCCGCCCAACTCGCCGATGTCGGGGCGCGAGGTGTCGGGGCGCCCGTCGGCCTCGCCGCCGTCGGTGACCAGGGGGGAGCGCTCGGCGCAGCAGGGCAGCGAGAGCAGCAGCGCGACGAGCAGCGGACGGATGGTTGGCGGGCGCATCGCGTCCTCATAGCGCAGCGCGGCGGCTCGAGGCGAGCGGAGCGTGGGTTCAGTCGCGCTCGAGCAGCGCCACGTTCTCGACGTGGGCGGTCTGCGGGAACATGTCGACGGGCTGCACCGAGCGCAGGCGGAAGCCGGCGGCCCGCAGGGGGCCCAGGTCGCGCGCCAGCGACGCGGGGTTGCAGGAGACGTAGACCAGGCGCGGGGCGGCGATGCGGGTGAGCGCCTCGACGGCGCCGCCCATCAGCCCGGCTCGGGGCGGGTCCACCACCACCAGGTCGGCGGCGCCCGGCTGGTCGAGGCCCTCGGCGCCGAGCGCCTCCGAGACGTCGCCGCAGACGAAGCGCGCGTTGGTGATGCCGTTGGCGCGGGCGTTGGCGCGGGCGTTCTCGACGGCGTCGGCGACCAGCTCGATGCCGATGACCTCGCGGCAGAGCGGCGCCAGGGCGAGTCCGATGGTGCCGGTGCCGGCGTAGAGGTCCAGCAGGCGCGCGCGGGCGGGCGCCGAGGCGTCCAGGCCCGCCGCCCGAGCCACCACGCCGTAGAGGAGCTCGGCCTGGGACGTGTTGGGCTGGAAGAAGGCGCGAGGGTGGATGGCGAAGCGCAGCGGCGGCAGACCCGCGATGTGCAGCTTCTCGTGCAGCACGGGCTGGCCGTCCAGGTGGTGCGCCTCCATGCGGGTGGGGCTGCCCCGCTGAGCGATGTGCCGCGTCCAGTAGAGCGAGCTCACCGGCGCACCGAGGCGCTGGGCCGCGTCCAGGACGGCGTCGCGGAAGGCCCGGGCGACCTCTGCCGCTGCGACCACGCGGCCGTCCATCGTCGTGCTCTCGAGCCCGGTGGTGACCAGGTCGAGCATGCGCTCGCCCGTACGCAGCCCCTCGCGCACCAGGAGCCCCCGCAAGAAGCCCTCGCCGGTACGGGACGACAGCGGCTCCAGCCCGCGCTCGTCGGCGAAGCGGTGCACCGCGCGCACCAGCGCGAAGCCGGGCTCGGACATCAGCAGGCAGCGCTCGAGCAGCAGCACCTCGTGGCGATAGCCGCCGGGGTGCAGGCCCAGCGACAGCGCGCCCCCCGCGTCGCGGCCGAAGCTGAACTCCATCTTGTTGCGGTAGTGCAGCGGCCGCGCCATCCCCAGCGGCGGCAGCACCAGCTCGCCGTCGACACCGTGCGCCACCAGCAGCCGCCGCACCCACGCGCGCTTGGCCTCGAGCTGCTGCGAGTACTCGAGCGCCTGCAGGCTGCAGCCGCCGCAGCCCGGGCTCAGGTCCCCAGCCCGGCCGAAGTGCGGGCAAGGCGCCTCGACCCGGTGCGGCGACGCCCGCAGCACCCGCTCCAGCCGCGTCCCGATGCGCCCGCGCCGCACCTCCCCCACCACCGCCTCCACCTCGTCCCCCGGCACCGCCCGAGGCACCGCCACCGCATAACGCCGAGGCGCCTGCCCCCCACCCGGCCGCCCCACCAGCACCGCCTCCCCACTCCCCGACCCATCGATGCGCTCGATGGCGACAGTGAGGAGGTCGCCGCGGCGGGGCCCGCGAGGCCAGGTGGGGTGATCGGCCGAGGCACCGCCTGAGTCGGCTACGGCCACCGCTGACGACGTCGCTTCCTCGCGTCGGGCTTGCGACGGGCCTGGGGCCCGACTCAGCCCGCGCTCGGTCGCGCCGCCGCCAGCGGCGGCCTCGCTCGCCTCATTCGGCGCCTCTACATCGATGGGGGGGCTGCTTCGGGGCACGGTGGCGTTGGCGGCGGCGGGCTCGGGCTCGGTTCCGGTCTCGGTGTCGGTCCCGGACTCGGTCGCGGTCTCGGTGTC
>JACKFB010000014.1 GCA_020632695.1 Deltaproteobacteria bacterium | reverse complement strand
GCTCGAGGTCCGAGACCTCGTCGCCGGACCAATACCGCGTGTCCTTGCCGCCGCGGGCGGCGCGCTCCCACTCGGCGTCGGTGGGCAGGCGCGCGCCGCGCGACCAGGCGCCGCGCGAGTCGAGCCAGCGGCAGAAGCTGGTCGCGGCGTACCAGGAGACCGTGACGGCGGGGTGCTCGGGGAGCTGCTCCTTCGAGACGCCCTTGAACGCAAAGGGCTCGAAGTCCGGGTCGAAGGCCAGGAACTGGCGGTTCGTCACCGGCACAGCACCCATGCGGAAACCGCGGGTCAGCGTCACCGGATGCCGTGGCTTCTCGCGGTCCTGCGCGTCGGGGTCGTCGTCGGGGCTGCCCATCAGGAAGGTCCCGGCGGGCACATCGCCCCAGCCAGGCTGGGGGCCGTCGTGGACCGTGACCAGCGGGTCGAAGAGCGCCGGGTCGGGCTCGGCGAAGTGGTCGAAGAGCGTCCCGCGCAACGCGCGCGCCTCGGCTGCGGCGTCGGGCCAGCGCGCCTCAACGGCCTCGGTGGCGGCCCAGAGCCAGTAGCTCTGGTCGCCATCGGTGGTCAGGGGTGCGAGGTGGGTGACGGCAGCGAGAGTCTCTGACGGGTCTGTGATGAGCGTCGGGAGGGCTTCGAGCAGGGCGTCGTCAAGTCGTCGGCCGGCAGGCCACTCGAGCAGCGTCTGCTGTACCGAACGGCGGGCAGCCTCCGAGTGACGCGGCGAAAATCGGCAGAGCTGAACCAGCGTGTCGACCGCTTCGGCGGCGGCTGAATCCTGGCGCAGGTTGGGCAGGTCTTCGAGTACCGCGCGCACGATGTCGCCGACCGCCTTTGGCGTCGCGTCCATCCCCTCATGGAGTCCCTCGAGGAGGACGACGCGGTGCAGCGGCGATGCGTCGCGGAATGCGCCGAGCAACGCTTCGATGAACGGAAGCTGATTGGCCTGCACGCCGATAGCCAGCCGCACGGGCTCACGCCAGGCGGGAGCCTCGACTGCTTTCGCCAAGAAGCCGGCCAGCTCATCGACGCCCGGCGCTCCTTCACGCGCGACCACCGCGCAGGCGGCCAAGTATTCCATCAGGGTCAGGTGGAGGAACGCGAACACGCCGGTCTCGTGCTCAACGAGCAGGCCGGTGCGTTCGGCCAGCCACGCGACCCAGCGAGCCATCCGGCGACGATTCGCCGTCTCGTCCGCCGCGTCATCGACGCAGCAGATCCGGGCCAGATCGGCGACCAGCGTGTCGTGCTCGATCACGACCGCGTCTCCGCTCTCGGGGTGCGCGTGGTCGCGCTGGTTGGCGTCTGTGGCTTCTGCACGGCGTGTCTGCATCACCAGCGCCAGCTCTTGGAGATACCGGCGCTGTCTGTCGGCATCCAGGCCCTCGAACTCGCTCGACAGCCCGGCGTCGCTGGGCCACGAGTCGAGCAGCGTGTCGACGACCTTGTCGTAGAGCTTGGCGCGTTCGCCCGGGAGACGCGCGCTCTCGCGGTGGACCAGGCAGATGAGCGTGGCCAGCAGCGGGGTGTGCGCCAGGTGCCGCACGCGGGGCTCGGTGGACAGCGCGCCGAGCAGGTCGTCGATCGCGTCGCGTCGCTTGCGGGGATCGGCCCGCTCTTGCACGGCGTACCAGTTGCGGATCAGCTGCTCGAGGGCGGCGTCGGTGAGCGGGCGGAGCATCAAGTGGTCGAAGGGCCGCACGTCGTCCGGGCCGCACGACGCTGGCGGATGCGCAGCTGCCCCACTCCGCTCAGGCGTGTCTTCTTCGCCGGCCCGGGGGCCTGGCAAGGCGGCGTCGTCATAGCCGGCCTCGCGGGAGGTCACCAGGAGCGGACAACGTGGGTGGGCGGCTGCGAATCGGACGACACACTCTTGGACCGGGCTGCGCTCGCCTCGCTGGGAGACCTCATCGAAGCCGTCCAGGATGACCAGGGCGTCGCCGTCCGCGAGGATGCGCTCGAAGAACTCGCGGGGGGCTCTCTGGCGGAGCAGCTCGCCCGAGTGGCGGGCGAGGTAGTCCAGGAGGTCACGGGGCGCGCCTTTGGCGACATCCTGCACGAGGTCACGGAAGCGAATCGTCAGCGGGATGAGCCGTTCCGGCCGGTCGATGCCCGGTAATTCGAAGCCGCCTGCGGCCCAGACACCGAGGTACCTCGTCAACGTCGTCTTTCCGCTGCCGGGAGCGCCCAGCACGACCACGCGCTCGGCGCGGCCCTCGCCGTCGCGGCGCAAGAGGCGGTTGACCAGCGAGGTGATGTCGATGGTGGGGGCGTCGCTTCGCAGCGGCACGCCTCGGGGGACCATCTGGAGTGGCGCGAAAAGCTCGGTGATGGTCGCGCTCTCTGGGCCACGCTTTCGGGCACTATAGCCCGTGAAGCTCATCACTGCCTGCGAGGTGCGGGCGTTGCGGCGGTACTCTTCGATGAGTTCGACGTGGCGGTCGAGCGGCGGGAGCGCCAGCGTTGCGGCCGGTAGGGGCGTCGGCGAAGTGAGCCAGCCTTCCGGGAGCGGCCGGGTCCAGAGGCCGTCCGAGTCGAGACCCTTGTAGGCTTGCTCCGGTCGCCAGAAGCCACCGCTGCTGTCCTTGTAGCCGAAGAATTGCACGGAGGTCTCGTTCGCGGCGGGGCTCAGGGTGCCGACGAGGAAGCCGCGGGGCCACTGCTCCTGCACGTAGAGCGTCCCCGCCGCGTGCATGAGGGTGCAGCCATCGGGGTCCAGGCGGTGGAAGGTCTTCTCCTTGTGCAGGTGGCCTCGCAAGACGATGTGCGCGCCTCGCGGGGAGACCAGCAGGTCGTCGACGACGCTCTCGTCGAAGTCGGCCAGCCAGTCCAGGGGGTGGTGCATCAGCGCGATGCGCAGGTGATGCAGGTCGAGGTCGCGGAGCGCGTCCTCGACCTGGGCGAGGCCCATCAGGAGCTTCTTGCCCTCGTCGTTGCCGTGCTGTCCGCTGGCCCATGAGGAGTTGAGCTGGAGGATGGCGAGGGTGAGTCCCTGGGCCTCGATGATGTCGGTGCGCCAGGGACGGAGCGCGACCCACGCCCGCTTGGCGCCCAGCAGGTCGGCCGTGAAGCGGTAGAAGGCGTCGAGGCGGTTCGCCATCTCTCCCATGACCTTGGACTTGTTCAAGCGCTCCTTCAGCGCGGCTTGATCCTTGGTGGAGAGCAGGCTTTCGACGACCAACCTGTCCATGTCGTCGACGACGCCGCGGTCCACGTCATGATTGCCGGGCACCAGGAAGAGGTGCTCCTCGGGCGTGAGTCCCGCCCGGCTCATCAGCTCGGTGAAGAAGGCCGCGACCTGTATGAACTGCGCCGGCTTGCCCTTGTCCGCCAGGTCACCGGTGGCGAAGACCACATGCGGCGCGAGGCCCGCGTCGCGCTGAGCGTCGACGAACTCGAGGAGTGCGACCAGCTCGCGCCGCTCGCGCCAGGGCTCTTCGGTCATGTGGATGTCCGAGATATGCAGCCAACGCAGCTCGGCCTGCGAGCCGACGTCGTCGTGGCGGGACAATGGGCACCTCCGCTAGAGGGAACGCGCCATGCTAGCCCCAGGAGCACAAACCCGCTACCGGGTCTCGGTGTCGGAGCCGGTCTCGGTCTCGGTGTCGGTCTCGGTGTCGGTCTCGGTGTCGATCTCGGTGTCGGTCTCGGAGTCGGTCACGGAGTCGGTCACGGAGTCGGCCTCGGAGTCGGCGCCGGTCTCAGAGCCGGCCGCGGTGTCGGAGTCGGTCTCGGTGTCGGTCGCGGCCCCGGCCTCGGTCTCGCTCCCGCGCTCCCGCCGGTCGACCTTGGCAGTCCCGGGCGCCGGTGCTATGGCTCGCTCATCGGGCAACCCGGGGCTTGGAGTCAGCATGACGCGGCACTTCGTGGCGTCCCAGATGCGGACGGTGGATCAGGTGGGGGTGGAGGAGCGGGCCGCGCGGCTCTCTTCTCGCAGCATCAAGAAGGGCGCCAAGGTGCAGGGGCTGCGGCTGGCCGTCGCGATGATGGACCTGACCAGCCTGGAGGGCCGCGACACGGCCGGGCGCATCCAGAGCTTGTGCCGCAAGGCGATGGTGCCGCTGCCGGGCTCCGACGTGCCGCATGTGGCCGCGGTGTGCGTGTACCCGCCGCTGGTCTCGGTGGCCAAGCGGGCGTTGGGGCGCTCGGGGGTGCACGTCGCCGCGGTCGCGACGTACTTCCCCAGCGGGCAGGCCCAGCTCAGCGAGCGGCTGGACGAGGTGCGGCGGACCGTGGCCGCTGGCGCCGACGAGATCGACATGGTCATCAACCGCAACGCGTTTCTGGCCGGGGACCACGCGCAGGTCTTCGACGAGATCGCCGCGTGCAAGGAGGCCTGCGGCAAGGCGCACCTCAAGGTGATCCTGGAGACCGGCGAGCTGGTCACCTACGACAACGTGCGCCGGGCCAGCCTCATCGCCATCGAGGCGGGCGCCGACTTCATCAAGACCTCCACCGGCAAGGTGACGCCGGCGGCCACGTTGCCGGTGACGCTGGTCATGCTGGAGACCATCCGCGACCACTACATCCGCACCGGCAAGATGGTCGGCATGAAGCCGGCCGGCGGCATCCGCACCGCCAAGGACGCGCTGCGCTACCTCATCATGGTCAAGGAGACCTTGGGCGACGCCTGGCTCAGCCCCGACTGGTTCCGCTTCGGGGCGTCCACGCTGCTCAACGACGTGCTGCTCCAGCTCGAGAAGGAGCGCACCGGCCGCTACCAATCCGACCGCTACCTCAGCTTGCCGTAGGAGCCCGCAGTGGATAGATGTCTCGGCGTCTCCGGCCGGTTTCGGGCGCCTCGGCGTTCCGGAACCGCTGCGGCAAACCTCCTGGTTTGCCTCGGGTTCCGGAAGGGGCTCCGCAGGGAGGAGCCTCGCCGATCCACCTCGAACCCGGCTCGGATCCACCTGAAACCCTTATCCACGACGGGCTCCCAGGAGACGCGATGAACATCCCCACCCGCGAGCTGCTCTTCGGGGACCTGTGGGACTACGCGCCCGCGCCCGAGGCCCGCGACCACGTGCGCTTCGAGAAGCGCTACGGCCACTTCATCGACGGCCGCTTCGTCGACGCCGAGTCCTGGTTCGAGGTCATCGACCCGTCCAACGAGGAGGTCCTGTGCGAGGTCGGCGAGGCCTCGGCCAAGACGGTGGACAAGGCCGTCGCCGCCGCCCGCAAGGCCCAGTCGGGCGTGTGGGGGAAGATGCCCGGCCGCGAGCGGGCCAAGTACCTCTATCGCATCGCCCGCATCATCCAGGAGAAGGCGCGCGAGCTGGCCATTCTCGAGTCGATGAACGGCGGCAAGCCCATCCGCGAGAGCAAGTCGGTGGACGTGCCGCTGGCCGCCGCGCACTTCTTCTACTACGCGGGCTGGGCCGACAAGCTGCGCTACGCCTTCGCCGGGGCCGACCCGCGGCCCATCGGCGTCGCCGGGCAGATCATCCCGTGGAACTTCCCGCTGCTGATGGCGGCGTGGAAGATCGCGCCGGCGCTGGCCGCCGGCAACACGGTGGTGCTGAAGCCGGCCGAGACCACGCCGCTGACCGCGATGAAGCTGGCCGAGATCTTCATGGAGGCGGAGCTTCCGGCCGGCGTGGTCAACCTGGTCAACGGCTTCGGCAAGACCGGCGCGGCCATCGTCGAGCACCCGGACGTCGACAAGATCGCGTTCACCGGCTCGACCGACGTGGGCAAGATCATCCAGCGCACGCTGGCCGGGACCCGCAAGCGGCTGACGCTGGAGCTGGGCGGCAAGGGCGCCAACATCATCTTCGCCGACGCCGCCATCGACCAGGCCGTCGAGGGCATCGTCGACGGCATCTACTTCAACCAGGGCCACGTGTGCTGCGCGGGCTCGCGGCTGCTGGTCGAGGAGTGCGTCGAGGACGAGGTGGTCGAGAAGCTGCACCACCGCATCCAGACGCTGCGGGTGGGCGATCCGCTGGACAAGAACACGGACATCGGCGCCATCAACTCGCGGGCCCAGCTCGAGAAGATCCAGGAGCTGGTCGACTCGGGCGTCGAGGAGGGCGCGACCATCCACCAGTCCAAGTGCGCGCTGCCGGACAAGGGCTTCTTCTTCCGGCCCACCTTCTTCACCGGGGTGTCCCAGACCCACCGCGTGGCCCGCGAGGAGATCTTCGGCCCGGTGCTTTCCGTGCTGACCTTCCGCACGCCGGAAGAGGCCATCGAGAAGGCCAACAACACGGCCTACGGGCTGTCGGCGGGCGTGTGGACCGACAAGGGCTCGAAGCTCTTCCAGGTGGCGGGCGCGCTTCGGGCCGGCGTCATCTGGGGCAACAGCTTCAACAAGTTCGACCCGGGCAGCCCGTTTGGCGGCTACAAGGAGAGCGGCTTCGGGCGCGAGGGCGGCTGGCACGGGCTCCTGCCCTATCTGGAGGTCCGCTGATGGCGAAGGCGCCCGAGCGCATCACGGTGCGCAAGACCTACAAGCTCTTCATCGGCGGCGCCTTTCCGCGCAGCGAGAGCGGCCGCTACACGGTCGCGCGTGACGACAAGGGGGCTCCAGTGGCCAACGTGTGCCGGGCTTCGCGCAAGGATCTGCGGGACGCGGTCGTCGCCGCGCGCAAGGCCCAGGAGGGCTGGGCGAAGCGGACGGCCTTCAACCGGGGGCAGATCCTCTACCGCATGGCCGAGATGCTGGAGTCGCGCTCGGCGGTGTTCGAGGCGGCGCTGACGGCGGCGACCGGGCTGAGCGCCAAGGCGGCCGAGGGCGAGGTGGGCGCGGCGGTGGACCGGCTGGTCTGGTACGCCGGCTGGGCCGACAAGTTCCCGCAGTTCATGGGCACCACCAACCCGGTGGCGTCGGCGCACTTCAACTTCACCTTCCCCGAGGCGACCGGCGTGGTCGTGGCCTTCGCGTCGGAGGGCTCGGCGCTGCTGGGCCTGGTGTCGGCCATCGCGCCGGTCATCGTGTCGGGCAACAGCGTGGTGGTCGTGGTCAGCGGGCCGGCGCCCACGGTGGCGATGGAGCTGGCCGAGGTGCTGGCGACCTCGGACCTGCCGGGCGGGGTGGTGAACATCCTGACCGGGCTGCGGGACGAGCTGGCGCCGCACGCGGCCAGGCACATGGACGTCGACGGCATCCTCTGCGTGGGTGCGGACGACGCGACCCGCAAGCTCATCGGGGTGGAGGCGGCCGAGTCGGTCAAGCGCGTGCACTTCGAGGACGACGGCGACCTCAGCCACTGGCACGACGAGGCGAGGCAGAGCCCCTACCTCATCGTGCCCTTCGTCGAGCTGAAGACCGCCTGGCACCCCATGGGGATGTAGGGCACAGCGCGGGCGTTCACAGCCGGTTGGCCTCGAAGCCGGTGGTCACCTTGATGCTGGCGCCGGCGACCAGCGCGTCGGGCGAGGACCCGGCGAAGAGGCAGCCGCCGGCGTAGCCCGTGGTGACGTGGCCCTGCTCGAGGCGCACGGCCTCCCAGCGCACGCTGCGCGGGCCGCCCTCGGAGACCACGTCGGCCTCGGCCACCGAGAGCCCCAGCAGCAGGCAGTTGACGCCGTTGGACGCGGCCGCGGCGCCCAACAGCACCGACAGCCGGTCACCGCCCTTGCTGAGCAGCCCCGCGCGCTTGGTCGAGGTGGTGGTCACAGTGCCTTCGCACACGTCGTCGCAGTCCGGGTTGCGCGTGCCCGCACCGCAGCGCGTCGGGTCGGCCGGCACCAGGGTGCCGTCGCAGCGCTGCGACGGCAGGGTCAGCTCCACGTGGGCCTCCCAGTCGCGGTCGGGCTGGGCCATCTTCACCGTCTCCGGCCACGCCTCGCTCGGGCACAGCACGTCGGCGCGCGAGCAGTCCAGGTCGAAGCTCAGGGGCACGCCGTCGTGCTCCACCGTGATGACGCCGCCCTCGGGGCCCAGGGTGCGGGTGTAGACCGAGCCGCCGATCTTCAGCTCCACCATCATGGAGTCGTCGTAGTCCACGGCCCAGGAGCCGCTGACGTCGGGCATGTCCTCGTGCTGGCCGCAGCCGGAGCTCGAGCCGTCGGCCCCCATCAGCGCGGGGACGCACAGGGAGAGGCAGGCGAGGAGTGACAGTGGGCGCTGGAGCTTCATGGGGATCTCCCGGGTCGGGCGGAGACGATGATCGGAGGCGACGGGGCTCGCCTCGACGGTGAGCGGTCGCTGGCGAGACGAAGCAAACGGCGTGCCAGCTCCGGCGTTCGACCTGGGAGGGATGGGGCCGCCCGCGCGCTGGGCCCTGGACCATGGCCCGCGCCGGGGCGCTCGTCGGCGCGCAGCCGCGAGCGCCCCGGCGTCGATCCCTTCCCGATCGAACGCCGAGCGGGGATGCGCGGGTCCAACTCCGCGAATATCATTGCCATCCAGACCGCGGCATGATTTGTCCCCCCCTCCCTGACCCAGCCGAACCCGCCGCAGAGGAGGTTCTCCATGACCCGCTCGGGCCTCGTCCTCATCACGCTGTTCACCGCCCTGGCCGCCGCTCCCGCGGCTTCGGCCCAGTGCCCCGAAGCCCTGCTCGTCTCGCAGAAGGAGATCTGCTACGGCTCGGGCGGCATCAACACGCCGCAGAACATCGCCCAGGGCGTCTACACGGCGCCCGCGCCGCTGGCCGCCGGGACCTCCGTGTGCGTGCACGTCGACCTCGTCGCGCGCATCGAGGCCGGTGGCCACGACCGCGTGTTCCTGGGGTGGAAGGACAACACCGGCAAGACCCAGACGGACTGCCTGGTCGGGGCCGACTTCGGCGACTGCGCTTCGCAGAACTTCGCCATCGGCTGCCACAACACGGCGCCGGCCGTGTGGAACGTCGACGACACCCTCTGCTGGGCACCCACGGCGGGGGCCACCAGCGTGACGGCGACCGTCTACGTGCAGCCGACCGACGTGCTCTACCAGTGCGGCGACGACTGCGCCGGGCCGGGACTGGTCGAGCTGGGCGTCACGGTGAACGAGCTGCGCGTCGTCGGCTGTCAGGGCGGCGCCGTGGGCGGCTGCGGCAACGGGGTGGTCGGCGCCGGCGAGCAGTGCGACGACGGCAACGCCCTGGCCGGCGACGGCTGCAGCCAGAGCTGCCAGCGCGAGGCGGGCGCGTTCTGCAACGACGCGGGCACGGCCTGCAGCGCGAAGAACCAGTGCGTGGGCATCGCCCCCGAGAGCCTGGCGTCGACCTACTGCTACGCCAACAACGACGACGAGATGGACAGCCCGCTGACCTGGACCTGGACCCTGCCGGGCACGGGCGAGCCGGTGCTGCTGCAGTGGGATGTGCAGGGCGGTGCCGAGTTCCACGGCGGCAAGGGCGACGACCACTTCGACGCCGTCTGGGTGGGCTGGTCCGACGAGCTGGGCGGCGGCGGGGAGTACCTGCTGCAGGACGGCGGCCTCAACTTCAACGCGTTCGGCGTGGACTTCGTCGACATGTGGAGCCTGGGCTCGCTGGCCATCACGCCGACCGCCGGGGCGAAGACGCTGCGGGTGACCGTGTACGTCTCCACCGACGGGCTGACGAGCTGCCAGGAGCCCAAGGCGTCGCTGGGGCCGATCCCCGAGCTCTTCGCCGAGTCGCTGACCCTGACCTCGTGCAACCTGGGGGTCACCCAGTACGACACGCTCTCGGCCTTCACCGACGCCATCGGCCAGTGCTACGTCGTGCACGACTTCAACGCCATCGCCGACAAGACCGCGGGGCCGTTCTCCGGCGACGGCTACGTGCTGACCGCCGACACGAACAAGCCGGGCGAGCAGCTCACCGTCAGCAAGTCGCCCTACTACACCACCCAGGCGCTGGGCGACGGGACCCCGGCCATCGAGGCGCAGGGCTTCGGCAGCTACGAGTACAACAGCCGCCTCCGGGTGACCTTCACGCCCAAGCCGGCCGTGGCCGTGGCCCTCAATGTCATCGACGCTGGCGACGGCGACGGCGTGATGGCGCTCGAGGCCTACCGGAACGGCGAGCTGGTCTTCGTCGACAACGACATCGACGCCTCGGGACCGAAGAACAACTTCATCACGTGGAAGGGCTTCGTGTTCGCGCAGCCGGTCGACGAGGTCGTGTTCTTCATGATCGAGTCGGGCGACTTCTTCAACGTCGACAACCTCATCGTCATCCCGCAGCAGGACGGCGACCTGGATGGAGTGCCGAACCTGTGCGACTGCGCACCGGGCGACCCGGCCATCGCCGGCACCTTCCCGGAGATCTGCGACGACGCCATCGACAACGACTGCGACGGGCTGACCGACGGCGTCGACCCGGACTGCGGCGGCGGCGGGACGGCGGCCTGCGCGGACTACGCAGACGTCAGCTTCGGGACGCAGAACGGCGGGTGGCTGGTGTCCGGCGACCAGAGCTGGGCCTGGTCGGCCCAGAGCGGGCAGTGGAGGGCCGTGGGCGCCAACGGGATCAGCAGCACGCTGGAGTCGAGCCCCGTCGTGGTGCCGGCGTCGGCCTGCGCCGAGGACGTGAAGGTGACCGTGGACCTGGGCGGCGCGGTGCAGTCGCCCGACGCGCTGGTGGTGAGCTACGCCATCGACGGCGGGGCCTACCAGGAGCTGGAGACCTTCAAGGGCGCGCTGAGCCCGTCGACCTGGTCGCTCCCCGGGGTCGGGCCCGGCGACGCGGTGGGCTTCCGCTTCCGTTTCACCACCGACGGCAGCGGCCTGGGCGCCGACCCGACGGTGGCGCGGCTGCGGGTGTTCTCCGACGCGGACATGGACAAGGACGGGGTCTGCGATGCGTGCGACTGCGCGCCGATGACGCCGGGCTTCGGCTTCGACTGCGACCAGGACGGCGACGGCTGGTGCGCGGCAGGGGCCGGTGAGCTGAACGCGGACCCCGAGGTCGCCGGCTGCCCCGAGGACGTGGGCGGCGGCACCGGCACCGACTGCAACGACGGCGCCGCGTCGGCCAACCCGGGCAAGACCACCGAGTCGCCGCTGTGCTCGGACCAGGTCGACAACGACTGCGACGGCAAGACCGACGCCGCCGACCCGGACTGCGCGGTGGCCACCTGCACCGACAAGGACAACGACGGCTTCGGCACCGGCGCGGGCTGCCTGGGCCCCGACTGCAACGACAATTTCAAGACCTGCACCACCGACTGCTCGGACGTGGACCAGGACGGCATCCCCGACTGCGCCGACCCCTGCATCGACCAGGACAAGGACGGCTACGGCAAGGGGACGCTGTGCGCCGGGCCGGACTGCGACGACACCATCGCGGCCTGCACCACGGACTGCACCACGGACGCCGACGCCAACGGGACCGCCGACTGCGCGCAGCCCTGCGTCGACGAGGACAAGGACGGCTTCGGCATCGGCGGGCTGTGCGTGCCGGACTGCGACGACACGGCGGCCACGTGCACGACGGACTGCTCCGACGGGAACAACGACGGCATCCCCGATTGCAAGGCGCCCGGCTGCGTCGACCCGGACGGCGACGGCTACGGCCAGGGGGCCGAGTGCCTGGGCGCCGACTGCAGCGAGGCGTCGGCGCTGTGCACCAGCGACTGCACCGACACCGACGATGACGGCGAGCCCGACTGCCTCGACGACGACGACGACGGCGACGGGCTCAGCGACGTGACCGAGACCGGCACGACCAAGACCGACCCGCTGGACCCAGACAGCGACGACGACGGCCTGCAGGACGGCACCGAGGTCAACACCACCAAGACCGACCCGAACGACCCGGACACCGACGGCGACGACCTGCTGGACGGGACCGAGGTGAACACCACCAAGACCGACCCGCTGGACCCGGACACGGACGACGACGAGCTGGAGGACGGCCAGGAGGTCAACCAGACCCAGACCGACCCGCTGGACCCGGACAGCGACGACGACGGGCTGGGCGATGGCCAGGAGGTCGAGGGGACCACGACCAACCCGCTGGACCCCGACACCGACGACGACGGGCTGCTGGACGGGGTCGAGGTCAACGACACCAAGACCGACCCGAAGGACCCGGACAGCGACGACGACAACCTCTCGGACGGGACCGAGGTCAACGACACCAAGACCGACCCGCTGAACCCCGACACCGACGCCGACGGGCTGCAGGACGGCGACGAGGTGCTCATCCACGAGACCAACCCGCTGGACCCGGACACCGACCACGGCGGCGTCAACGACGGCACCGAGGTCTCCGTGGGCCAGAACCCGCGAAACGACCCGTCCGACGACTTCGCCAGCGGGCTCATCCAGGGCAACGGGCTGAGCGACTGCTCCGCCGGCGGTTCGGGCGGCGTGCCCTACGAGCTCTTGCTGGCGCTGGGCATCCTGCTCTTCTGGCGCCGACGGAGGTGGCTTCTATCGGGCGGCCTCGCCCTCGCCATCACCGCGGTAGGGCTGCTCGGGACGACACCGCCCGCCCGGGCGGCCGACGGCTTCTCCATCGATCTGTTCCAGATCCAGCCGGGCGACGACCGCGTGCTCTCGGTCAAGGGCTCCGAGGTCGCGCCGGCCTGGTCGCCCTACGGCGGCTTCTGGATACACTACGCCGACGACCCGCTGCGGCTGCTCTACGACATCGGCGGGGTGCGCGGCGAGCAGCGCCTGGTCGAGCGGCGCCTCACCGCCCAGGTGGGCGCCGGGATCGGCCTCTTCGGTTTCGCGGAGTTCCAGCTCGGCTTGCCCATCGTGCTGAAGTCGAAGGGCGACGCGGTGCGCTTCCCGGAGATCGACGGCCCGGCGGCGGGCGACCTGGACCTGGGGCTGCGCTTCCGGCTGCTGGAGCGCCGCGGCGCCGACAAGCAGGGCTTCGGGCTGGCGGCCGGCCTGACGGTGGGTGTGCCGGTGGGGTCCACCGACACCCTGGCCGGTGAGAACGGCGCCACCATCCGCCCGCGGGTGGACCTGAGCCTGGGCCTGGGCCCGGTGCTGCTGGCGTTGAACCTGGGCGTCTCGGTGCGCACCTCCAGCCACAGCTTCCAGAACCTGGAGCTGGACCACGACCTGACCTGGGGCTTCGGCGCCCGCTGGCGGGCCACCGAGGCGTTCGCGCTGGCGGCCGAGGTGTTCGGTCGCACCCGGCTCACCGACCCCTTCGGTGAGGACAGCGAGAGCCCGATGGAGCTGGTCGGCGGCCCGCAGGTGCGCGTGGCGCGAGGCCTGACCATCGAGGCCGGCGCCGGCACCGGGCTGGTCCCCGGCTACGGCTCGCCCGACTGGCGCGTGTACGGCGGCGTGCAGTGGGCCGAGCCGGTGACCGGGCCCGCCGACACCGACGGCGACGGTTTCCCCGACCCGGAGGACGGCTGCCCGCTCCAGCCGGAGGACTTCGACGGCTTCGAGGACCGTGACGGCTGCCCCGATCCCGACAACGACCAGGACGGGATCCTGGACCTCACCGACCGCTGCCCGATGGACCCCGAGGACATCGACCAGTTCGAGGACGCCGACGGCTGCCCGGACCCCGACAACGACCAGGACGGCATCCTGGACGTCGACGACCGGTGCCCGATGGAGCCCGAGGACGTCGACCAGTTCGAGGACGCCGACGGCTGCCCGGACCCCGACAACGACCAGGACGGCATCCTGGACGTCGACGACAAGTGCCCGGTGGAGCCCGAGACGGACAACGGCTACCAGGACCAGGACGGCTGCCCCGACTCCGTGCCCCTGGCGCGCATCGAGGAGTGCCACATCGTCATCGGCGAGAAGGTGTACTTCGCGACGGCGAAGGCGGTCATCAAGCCGGTCAGCTACCCGCTGCTCGACGCGGTGGCAGCGCTGATCCTGGAGAACATCGCCAGCTTCGACCGGGTCGACGTCGAGGGCCACACCGACAACCACGGCAGCAAGCGCTACAACCTGCGGCTGTCGGACCGCCGCGCCGCCGCGGTGAGGAAGTACCTGATCAAGAAGGGCGTGCCGCCGGAGAAGCTGCGGTCGGAGGGCTTCGGCTTCAGCCGCCCGGTGGCCTCCAACGACACCGAGGAGGGCCGCGAGCGCAACCGGCGGGTGGGGTTCGAGGTCGTCGGCGGCACCTGCGGGGATTGATCGAGGCACCGTCAGCGGCGGCTACGCACGCCGTGGGCGGCGTCGTTCGCTCGGGTCAGGCCTGCGACGGGCCTGGGGCCCGACTCGGCCTGCCCTCGCTCACTCCTTGCCCACGGCGCGCTCGCTCGCCGCTGACGGCGCCTCGACGGGGGCTGGGTTGGAGCGTTCGGCTCGGCCGGCGCCTACGGCGCGGCCTCGGTTTTTGGTGGCGGGCTCGGTTTCGGTGGCGGGCTTGGCGGCGGGCTCGGTCTCGGTGGCGGTCTCGGTCTCGGTCTCGGTGTCGGTGGCGGTCTCGGTCTCGGCCTCGGTCTCGGTCTCGGTGGCGGTCTCGGTCTCGGCCTCGGTCTCGGTCTCGGTGTCGGTCGCGGTCTCGGGCTCGGGCTCGGGCTCGGGCTCGGTCTCGGGGTCGGTGTCAGTCTCAGTCTCAGTGTCGGGGTCAGTCTCAGGTTCGGTCAGTGCGGTCAGTCTCGGTCTCGGCCGGCTGCTCAGTCTCGGCGGTCTCGGTCTCGGTCTGGCCTCGGCGTCGGTCTCGGCCGCGGTCTCGGTCTCGGCCTCGGCCTCGGTCTCGGCGGTCACGGGCTCGGTCTCGGGCTCGGTTCCGGTTTCGGGTATAGGTGCTGCTCGGACCTCTTGGGGGGTGGGCGTGGCTCTGAGCTTCTCTCGGGTGGTGGCGGCGCCGGTGGGGCGGGTGTTCGCGCTGGTCGACGATCCGGAGATGCAGAAGCTCTGGCGGGCGGGGCTTCTGGATACGGTCGCGACCTCGGAGCATCGGCGCGAGGCGCCGGTGGGGGCAACCTTTCGGCAGCGGGTCCGGACGGGGACCCGGGTGGTGAGCTGGCGGGTGGAGATCCTGGAGTGGGAGCGGCCGCGGGTCATCGCGGTGCGGGTGGCTGCGGGGGCCGTCCGGGTCGACGTGCGCTGGCGTTTCGAGGCGCAGGGGGACGGCAGGACGCGGGTGAGCTGGTCCGCGGAGCCCTCGGGCGGCGGCGTGGCGCGGTGGCTGGCGGGGCCGGTGGTCGGGCTCTTCGGCGGGCGGGCGCTGGGGGCTCAGGTGGCGGCGCTGGCGGCGCTGGCCGAGGCCGAGGCCGCCGGTTCGCCCGGCTTGGCCGCCCGCTGAGGCTCAGCGCCGGATGACCAGCGCGGTGGTCTCCAGGCCGAGGTCGGACCAGCGGCGCTTGTAGTCCATCTCGGTGCCCAGGTCGTAGCTGGTGATGCCCTCGGCGCAGAGCCGGGTGATCAGCTCGATCTGCACGAGGTTGCCCAGGGAGAGCGCGCGGAAGCGGTCGTCGTAGCTCATCTGCAGCCCACGGAAGCTGCCGGCGAAGCTGGCGCCGAAGCCCATGGCCACGTCCTCGCCGTCCAGCCGGCCCAGCACGACGCGCAGGCGGCCGGCGCGGGCCAGGCGCGCGGTCATCCGCTCGTAGAAGTGCGCCATGTCGCTGTCGCCCAGCCCCTCACCGGCCAGGCCCTTCCAGCTCCGGCGATCCACGTCCAGCGCCCGCGCGAAGAGCGCCGCGCGCTCGGGGCCCTCGGCGATGGCGTCGTGCCACTCCCAGACCACGCCCGCCTCGTCGGCCAGGCGCCGGGCGCGGCGCTGGTTCTTGCGGAACACCCGCGCCCGGTCCCGCCAGAAGCCGTCGATGCCGTCGCTGAGATCGGCGACGTGGCGCCGGGTCACCGGCCCGAGGAAGAGCCGGTGGTGCGTGCCGAAGCGCAGCGCCAGCCGCCGGAACAGCGGCGAGTCGGCGTTGAGGCCGCAGAACCACAGGGCGTCCCAGGCGTGGCCGTGGGCGGAGACGGCCTCCTCGCACAGGGTGACCAGGCCGGCGTCGTCCGCCCCGACCAGCGGGCTGGCCAGGCCCCACATGGCCTCGAGCGGCGCCAGATAGGCGCCGAGCCCGGCCGCGTGCCCGCGGGCGAGCACCAGCCAGCCCGCGTCGGAGCGGAACACGTAGGGCTCCTGCTCGGGGTGGAAGGCCTCGTGGGCCGACAGCACCCAGGCGCTCGAGGTGCAGAAGGAGTCCACCTTCGGCGTGCCGGCGGCCAGGGCGTCGAAGGCCTGCGCGTCGGCCTCGAGGGCGGCCAGGTCGGTCCGGATCACTCCGGCGCGGGGGCAGCCGGGAGGCCGAGGCAGTACACCCGCAGCGTCATGTCGCACGACGCCGTCGCCGAGGCGGTCCAGGCGGCGTCGCTGGCGTGGCAGTCCCCGGCCAGGCTGCTCTCGTCGGCCGAGTCGGAGCTCCACTCGACGCAGAGGCCGCTGCCCGGCTCCTCGCCGGTGGGCGGTCCCCCGGAGACCAGGGTGCCGGTCCAGACGCCGCAGGGCTCGGGCACGGCCGCGCCGCTCTGGGTGCGGTCGATCGGCGAGGCCAGGGCGCCGCCGACCAGGGCGCCGATGTCGGCGGCCACCAGCCGCGTCCACAGCGCGGTCTCCGGGTCCCAGGTGCGCCACGGCCCGCCGCCGGCGAAGCGCGCGGCCGCTGCGCCCGAGGCGGCGTCGGAGATCCAGGCGCCGTAGCTGCCGGGCAGGTCGGCCCCCGACGCCAGCCCGGCGCAGAGCAGGTCGGCCGCGCTCTGGCCGCCGACGCCGAGCCCGCTGACCGCCATCGAGGTCACGAACGCGCGCGCGTCCGTCTCCACGCAGCCGACCGCGCTCTCGGCGCTGCCGTCGGGGCAGTAGCACTCGACCAGGCCGCCCGGCGCCCGGCACCGGTCCGGTCCCGGCGGCTGGCACGGCGCGTCCGGACCGGTCACGGCGCAGGGGTCGGGGATGCAGACGCCGTTGGCCTTCACCCAGCCCTCCTCGCAGCCGCACACGGCCTTGCCGTCCTGGGCCTCGCAGCCCTCCTGGTGCAGCGCCGTGCAGGGGTCGGGCAGGCAGGGATCCTCGGTGCACTGGCCCGTCCCGTCGTCGTGGGTGGGGGGCGTGCAGACGCACACCGCCTGGCCGGTCGAGGAGTCGCAGACCGCCCGCTCGGGCTCGGTGCACGAGGCCGCCGCGCAGACCGGGTCGCTGAATCGGAAGCCGAAGAGCTCGCCGCCGCCCGACAGGGTGAAGCGCACGCGGAAGCGCCCGCCGGTCAAGGCGTTGAGCGGGGGCAGCGTCACGGGCTCACCGCGGTAGTCGCCCGCCTCGACGAGCTTCTGCTGGGTCCCCAGCAGGGTGTCGATGGGGCTGAGCGCCTCGACCTGGACGACCAGCTTGTCGGCCACGAAGGCGTTGATCTCGAGCACCGAGGCCACCTCGCCCTCGCGCATCACCAGCGGGCGGGTGATGAGCGTCGCCTGGGTGGCCGGCGCCACCAGACCGGCCACGCCGCCCTCCCGGACCACGTGGCGCAGGATGCCGCCGGCGGCCGCCGGCTCCGCGCAGCCGCCCTGGGGCGTGCCGCCGGAGAAGAAGTGCCACAGGCCGCCGGCCGCCGCGGGGCCGCCGCCCGACAGGGTCGCGATGGAGGTGTCGGGGTCGCCGGCCGTGAGCGCGCGCTCGAGGAAGGGCGTCTCCAGCCCGTTGGGCTCGTCGGTCACCAGGGTCCAGTGGCGCCCGTCGCGGCTGGCGGCCAGCGAGGCCCAGGCGGTCTTCGGGCAGGCGTTCTCGCGCTTCTGGACCAGCCCCAGCCAGAGGCCGCCGACCCGCCAGGCCGCCATGTCGCCGTAGAAGCGGCCGGCGGACACCTCGGCGGCGGTGGGCCCGAGGATTCCGGGCGCCGCCAGCGGATCGGGGGCGAAGGGGAAGGCCGTCAGCGGGTCGGGGCCGCCGGAGATGACCCCGCGGGCGTCGCCCACGGTGCCCGACACCAGCGAGACCAGGGCGTCGTAGCGCTGGGTCCACGGGTCCCACACCACGCGCGTGCGCTCGCCTATGCGGCCGTAGATGCCGGGGGCGACGGGGACGTCGGTGAAGCCCAGCACCGGCCCCTCGCCCAGCGGCTCGAAGTCCACGCCGTCGGCGGAGGTGTAGAGGTAGACGCCGGCCTGGCTCACCTCTCCCAGCGCGCGGCGGCTGGCCGACAAGAGCCAGCCCGAGCCGGTGTGCGTCACCTCGCCCAGGACCAGGCCGTCCACCCGCAGCACGCAGTGGGGCGCCGGCTGCTCGGGTCGCAGCGCCGGCTTGGTCCAGGGGCCGGCGGGGTCGTCCGCCACGGCCACGCACAGCCACGCCGGCTGCGCGTCGAGCGCCCACGGCTGCCGGAAGCCCATGTAGTAGAGGCGCCAGGGCCAGCCCGCCAGCGGGTCGTCCTCGGCCAGCGCCTCGAGCTGCGCGGCGTCCAGATGGACGAGGCTGCCCGCGGCCTGCGCCCGCCCGATGTCGGCGTCGGGGTCGGGCCCGATGGCGTAGTCGGCGTCGGGGCGCACCGCCGCGTGCACCTTCCGGGTGTAGCCCTCGCGGCTGCGGATCAGCCAGTCGTCGACGAAGAGCTGCCAGCTCGTGTCGATGCTGACGTCGCCCTCGGGCGCGGGCAGGGTCGGGGCGTTGGTCACCGGCACCTCGACGCAGGCGCCCTCGACCTCGCCGAAGCCGGGGTCGCACGAGCAGGTCACGCCGCCCTCGGCCGCCGGGGCGCACACGCTACGGGCGTAGTCGGTGCAGGGGTTCGGGTCGCAGGGGTCGTCGACGCAGCCGTCGGCGTCGTCGGCGATGGTGCCGGCCGGACAGGAGCACACGGCCAGGGCGGCGGCGATGCTGCAGTCGGAGCGCGGCTCGGTGCAGGGGTTGGGCAGGCACGGATCGTAGGTGCAGCCGCCCGCGCCGTCGTCGTGGGTGCCCGGATCGCACAGGCACACCGGCAGCCCCTGCTCGTCGATCTTGCAGATCGAGCGCGCGTCCTCGGTGCAGGGGTTGGGGAAGCACGCGCTGGCGGCCAGGCAGGTGCCCTGCTCGCTGACCAGGAAGCCGGGCAGGCAGGCGCCGCAGAAGCCGTTGATGCACTCCTTGTTCACGCTGGCGCAGGGGTCGGGGTCGCAGGGATCGCCCTCCGGCACGCAGGCGCCGGAGCCGTCGTCCTCGAAGCCCGCCTTGCAGTCGCCGCACTCGCCCGCGCTGCAGACGCGGTTGAGCGACGCGCAGGGGTTCGGCTTGCAGGGGTCGATCGGCCCCACCTCCTTGGCGACGTCGGGGAGATCGGGGCCCAGCTCGGCGCCGAGGTCCGGGGCGAGGTCTGCCTCGACGGTGTCACCGTCGGCCCCGGAGCGCTCACGCACCGTCGTGCATGCGCTGGCCGTGGCGAGGGCCACGAGTGCGACGAGTCGTGCGACGCGAGGCGCCATCGTGATCTCCGGACCGAGGGAGGGGGAGCATAGCGATCCGCCGCCACCTCGGGCAAGGCCGCCGTGCGCAGCGCCCGTTGTGGCCGCGCGGCAGGTAGGGGTAGGTTGGGTGCATGAAGCGATCGATCCTGTCCCTGGTGGCGCTCATCTCGCTCGGGCTGCCCCTGGCGGCGTGCGGACGCGGTGAGGCGGAGAGCGGCGCCTCGGCCGTCGGCGCGCGGGCCCGGGAGGCGCTGGCCTGCCCCTACCAGGCGGGCTACTCCCTGGACTGCCCCGCCTACGCCGAGTTCCTGGCGGCCCTCGAGGGGGCCGGGACCGACGCGGCGCTGGCCTCGCTGGTGGAGGACGCCGATCCGCGCGTGCGCTGGCTGGGGGCGACCGGGCTGGTGAGGCGTGGACAGCACCTCCAGACGGACGCGGCGCTGCGCGAGCGGCTGGTGACCGGGGCGCGCGCGGAGACCGATCCGGCGGCGGCTCGGGCGCTGGGCGCTGCGTTGGCGCGCTCGGCGGACCCGTCGGCCCACGGCGCGGACGGGGCCGAGCTGAGCCCCCACGACCAGGCGCTGCGCAGCCTCGCCGAGTCGCACCCGCTGCCGGCCATGCGGGCGGCGCTGCTGGCGGAGCTGCTGGGCTACGGAGGGCCGCGCTGGTTCGAGTTCACCGAGCTGCGCGCGGGCAACGACGAGGAGGCCGAGGTGCGGCGCGCGGCGCTCTCGGCCTTCATGATGGCCGACCCGGGGCGGGCCCAGGAGGTGTGCGGGCTGTGGCAGCGGCACATCGACGCCGACCCCGACCCGGAGACCTCGAAGCTGGCGAGCCGGCTGTCGGCGACCTGGGGCCACTGCACCGCGGGCCGGGCGCCCGCTCGGAGCGCTCGATGAGCCTTGCACCACGTCTGATCGCGGTAGCCCTGCTGGCCTCCGGCGCCCTCGGGTGCGACGAGGGCGCCGTCTTCGTGACCGAGTCCGACAGCGCCGGCGCCGATGCGCGCGGGGGCGACAGCGCGGGCGGGACGGACACGCTGCCCCAGGGGCAGGTGCCGGACGGCGTCACGATTCCGGGCCCCGGGTGCGGTCCGCCGCTGACGGGTCAGGAGACCCAGGCGCCGTCGGTCCCGTGGAAGGGCTTCGTATACGGCGGCAAGACCTACACCTGCAACGAGTGCCCGCAGGGCGTGCGCCCCAACGACGGTCAGTGGCGGCACATCGACGGCCGCACCGAGGACCCCGATGTGCCGCTCGACGACAGCTACCGCGAGCGCCTCACCATGTCCGGCAACACCTGGACCTTCCACTCGGACGGCGTCGACAGCGCGACGGGCGCCTTCGAGGAGCAGACCGTGTCGGGCTGGTACTTCTGCGGCGACGAATCGGAGATCCCCTACAAGGGGCTGGTCTTCTACACCACCGAGGTGGCGAACCCCGGCGCCTTCGGCTGGGAGGAGGGCATCGTCATCTCGGCAGACCTGTTCACCGACGGGACCGGCACGGGCCTGCTCTTCGTGTGGCGCGACGGCATCAGCCCGCCGCCCGGCATCCAGGACGTCTACTGCCGCATCGGCACCACGGTGACCGTCCCGGCGTCCGACGACGGCAGCACGCCGGCGACGCAGAAGGCCTGCACGGACCCCTTCGCGCAGTGACGCGCGACGCGCTGCACGTGGTCGCCGGGGTGCTCCCGGGGGCGGATCCTGGCAGCGTGCGAGCCTTCCGCCGCGCGACTGGCCGGCACCACGCGGGCGCCTGGGAGTTCCCGGGTGGGAAGGTCGAGGAAGGCGAGCTGCCGGAGGCGGCGCTGCGGCGCGAGCTGCGCGAGGAGCTGGGCCTGAGCGTCGAGGTGGGCCCGCTGCTCTGGGAGGGGGGCGACGACGGGCCGCCGGCGGTGCGGGTGTGCTTCTACGCGGTGGCTGTCACAGGCGGTACGCTGCGGCTCTCCGTCCACGACGCGACGTGCGATGTTACACCCGGCGTCCCCCAGGAGATCCGCTGGGCCCCCGTAGACGCCTCGTTCATGCGTTGGTATGCAAAGGCGAAGCGATAGAGACGAGCCCAGGCAGGCCTGTGTGAGACCCGAAGCACCTGTTACACTCTCGCTGTGACGACCACCCACGCGACCACCAAGCGGGCCACCGTAGCGATCGACGGCCGCAGCGACCCGCCGCAGCCCTTGCTGGTGCTGCTCTACACCGCCGAGCACGCGCGGATCGGCCAGCGGGCGCCGCTCACCGATGGGCTGGAGCTGGGGCGCGAGAGCCGCCACTTTGCCCGCACGCCCTTCGACGGCGACGGGCAGATGTCGCGAAACCACGTGGGCTTCACCGCCCGCGGCGGCGAGGTCCAGGTGCTGGACCGCGGCTCCACCAACGGCACCTTCGTCAACGGTCGCCGCGTGGATTCGAGCGCCCTCCGCCTGGGTGACGTGCTGCAGATCGGCGGCAGCTTCTTCCAGTACATCGTGGCCAACCGGGACCCCTACTTCGACGCCGCCTCGCTGCTGGTGGGCAACAGCCCGGAGATCGAGGCCCTGCGGCGGGCCGTGTCCGTGGTCGCCCCCGCCAACACCCCCGTGCTGGTCACCGGCGAGCCCGGCACCGGCAAGCGCACGGTGGGGCGCGAGCTGCACCGCTTGTCCGGGCGCGCGGGCCCGCTGGTCGTGGTCGAGTGCTCGGGGGCCGCGTCCGAGGCCGTGGAGCGCGAGATCTTCGAGGGCAGCGCCCTGCAGCGCGCGCGCGGAGGCACCCTCATCCTCGCGGACGTCGACCAGCTCAGCCCCCGGGCCCAGCTCCGCCTGATCCTGGCGCTCAACGAGATGGGCCGTGGATTCGAGCAGGCCCACGACCGCACGGCGCGCCTGCTCGCCACCACGCGCCACCCCCTGCGCGAGGACGTCAGCGCGGGCCGCTTCCGCGAGGACCTCTTCGCCCGGCTGGTGGCCTGGGCCGTCGAGATATCGCCGCTGCGTCACCGGCCGCTGGACATCGGCACCCTGCTGGCACACTACCTGGACCGCTTCGCGCCGCGCGGCGCGCCCCATGCGCCGGAGGTGCAGGGCGAGCTGGTCTGGGCACTGCTGGGCCACGCCTGGACGCACAATGTGCCGCAGCTCTCGACGGTGGTGGAGACGGCGACGGTGGAGTCGGGCGAGCAGGGCGGGGTGGTCGGGCTGACACCGCGCGTGCGCACGCTTCTTTCCTCCGAGACCTTCGGCCCTCCCACGCCCCCGCCCTCGCCACACGCCGACGCCGCGCGCCACCGCCGGGCCGACGACAAGCGCCCGCCCCCCGAGGACCGGTGGCAGCTGGTCGACGCGCTCAGGCAGCACGACTTCGTGGTCAGCAACGTCGCCCGGCACTACGGCAAGCACCGCCAGCAGATCTATCGCTGGATCCGGCAGTTCGACGTCGACGTCGAGGCCCTCCGGGCGGCGAGCGAGCGGGGCGAGCGGGGCTGATCCGGGCGGGATGGCCAACGAGCGGGGCTGACCCGGCCGGGATGGGCGCAGCGCCGGCGAGAGCCGCGCGACCGGGTGTCGAGGCAGGCTCGGGGCCCGCTCAGGGCTCGACGCGGTGCAGGAACAGGCGCCGGGTGTACTGGATCAGCCGCTCCGAGAGCGCCGGGAATCGCGCGCGACAGAGCTTCGACGCCGCGTCGTAGCGGGAGAAGCGCGGGCGCGTGAACACGTTGAGCTCGGACGCCATGCGGCGGAACTCGTAGTCGACCCAGTCGATGCAGGTCGCCGCGTCCGCCGGCGGCCCCTCGGCGAGGGTACGCTCCCACAACTGCGTCTCGGCCAGGAACACGAGATCGCCGGCGCGCTGCAGAGCCCGGAGCACGTCCAGGTCGTCCGGGTCCCGCTCCCAGCGCTCGCCGATGAGCGCGCGGGCGATGGGGCCGTCCAGCATGCGGCCGCGGGCCAGGAACATCTCCTCGAGGCGCCTGAGGTCGGCCTCGGGGAGCGCGCGGTCGCCCAGCCAGCCGGCGATCAGCAGATCGGTGCGCTCGCGCTCGCTGCGCCGCGCGTCGTGGTGCCTGAAGAACTCGGCGCGCTTGCCGACGAAGAAGGCGCGCGGCGCTTCGTACTGCAGCACCGGGAAGCGATCGCCGTGGTGGGGGAGCAGGCTCTCGCCGCCGCGGAAGTTCGCGTGGAAGCGGGTCGGGCCCATGATCTCCAAGGCCAGGAACTCCAACAGGCCCAGGTGGCTGCCGTCGGGCATGACGCGGGCCATCTCGCGAGCGATGGCCGGCCGCGCGAGCTGGGCGGCCATGAAGTCGGTGTCGGGCTCCAGCCCGCTCGGGGAGGCCACCAGCACCAGGTCGTTGCCGCGCGGGTTCCAGACGCGGGCGTCGGGGAACACGCTGGCGTAGGTGGTCAGCAGGATCTGCACCACGTCGTCGGAGATCTCGTAGGTCTGCACCCACTGGCTCATGACGCCGCCGGGGGCGAGCCGGGAGGCGAGCAGGGCGAAGAACTCCTCGGTGAAGAGCTTGGCCGAGCCCGGCTGCCAGGGGTTGGAGGGCTCGTTGATGATGATGTCCCAGCGGGCGTCGGCGGGGGCGGTGCGCAGGAAGCTGCGCGCGTCGCGGATGTAGAGGTGCACGCGCGGGTCCGACAGCGGGGCGCCGCTCCACTCGTCGAAGTAGCGGGAGGCGCGGGCGACGGCGGGGGAGATCTCGACGACGTCGATGCGCTCGATCTCCTCGTGGGCCAGGAGCGTGCCCACGCTGATGCCGGAGCCGAGGCCGACGATGAGCACGCGCTTGGGGGCCTCGTGGAAGAAGGTGGGGAGCTGGGAGACCAGCACCTGCGTCGGGACGTCGCCGCGGTTCGAGGCGTCGCTCTTGCCGTCGATGCGGAGCAGGCGGTGGCCGATGCTGTTCTCGACGACGCTGACGGTGGCCTCGGCGTCGTCCTCGGCGAAGAGGAAGCGGACGTCGTCGGTGGAGGCGTCGAAGTCGGCCTCGCTGCCGTAGTCGGTGTCCAGGGAGCGGTAGAGGCCGGAGTGGATGAGGTAGGGGTTCCAGCGCGGGGCCACCACCAGCAGTACGGCCAGGGCGCCGAGCGCCAGCAGGGCGGGGCGCGCGAGCAGGGGCTTGCCGCCGGGCACCAGCGCCAGGCGCAGGGCGGCGAGGAGCAGGACGGCGGCGCCGGCGCGCAGAGCCAGCTCGAGGCCCAGGAGCGGGACCAGGACCAGGCCGCCGAGCGCGGCGCCGAGCACGTTGCCGACGGTGTTGACCGAGAAGGTGGAGCCGACGCCGCGGCCCGCCTCGTCGTGGCTCGGGGTGGCCACGCGGCTGGCCAGGGGCAGGGTGGCGCCGATGGCCAGGGTGGGCACGGCCATGGCGACCAGGGCGGTGGCGGTGCACATCGCCAGGTAGAGCGGGTAGGCGCCGCGCTCGCGGGCGACGGTACCGGCGGCGTCGTGGAAGAGGAGCGGGAGGCTGTCGTAGAAGGGCAGGAGCAGGATGAGGGAGCCGGCGGCGACGGCCTCGGCGATGAGCAGAGGGCGGAAGGCGTCGCGGTCTCCGCGGGCGACGCGGGCGGCGATGAGGCCGCCGAAGGCGATGCCGCCGATGAAGGTGCAGAGCATGATCGAGAAGGCCTGGGCGCTGCCGCCCATGGTGAGGGCCAGGACGCGGGTCCAGACGATCTCGACGATCATCGCGGCGATGCCCGACAGGAAGACGGTCTGGAGCGCGGCGCGGCGGATCGGGGCGGGATAGACGCGGGCCTCGGCCGGCGCCGCTGGCGGCGGCTGGGGGCGCTGGCTGGCGGTGCGCTCGGCCATGTCCAGCAGGGAGGCCAGCACGGCGAGGAGGAGGTAGAGGATGCCGGCGCAGATGAGGGCCAGGTCGAGGCCGAAGGTGGGGACCAGGATGAAGCCGGCTCCGAAGGCGCCCAGCGTCGCTCCCACGCTGTGGATGAAGTAGAGCCAGCCGACCGTGGAGCCCAGATCGCCGAGGCGCTCGCTGGTGGCGCGCACCAGGGCGGGCAGGGTGCCGCCCATGGCCACGGCGCCGGGCAGGATGGCGGCGGCGGCGAGGGCGAGGCGCAGGGGGAGGTCGAGGAAGACCAGGGCGCTGTCGGGGCCAGGCGCGATGGCGACGTAGAGCTGGCCGGCGAGGGTGGCCAGGGTGGGCGAGAGGATCGCGAGCACGCCCGAGACGGCCTCGAGGCGGGCGTAGAGGCGAAGCGGGCGGGTGGTGCGGTCGGCCCAGACGCCGCCGAAGCGGTTGCCCAGGGCGAGGCCGCCCATGAAGGCGGCCAGCACCACGGTGTGGGTGGCGGTGGTGCCGCCGACGAGGAGACCCAGCAGATCGGCCCAGACCACCTCGTAGATGAGGCCGGCGGCGCCGGAGACTGCGAAGGCGAGGGCGAGGACGCGCGTGGTGTAGCGGCTGCGGGCGGCGCTCATCGAGGCGAGCGCCGCGGCGGGACCGGCGCGGCCACGAAACGGAGATGGGTGGCGGCCATCACTCGGCGAAGAGCGCGTCGACGGCGTCCAGGGTCGCAGCGGGCAGCGGCTGGGCGACCGCGGCCAGGTTCTCCTCCACCTGGGTGCGGCGGGTCGCCCCGGTGATGGCGCAGGTGACGCCCGGCTGCGCGATGAGCCAGGCCAGGGAGAGCTGGGCCGCGCTCAGGCCCTGGTCGGCCGCCAGCTCCGCCAGGCGTGCGACGCGCTGGAGGTTGGCCTCGGTGAGCACGTCGTCGAGCCAGCTCGAGCGCGCGCCGCGGCTGTCCGACGGCGCGCCGTCGTTGTACTTGCCGGTCAGCACGCCGCCGGCCAGCGGGCTCCACACGACGAGGCCCATGCCCAGTCGCCTCGCCGTGGGGGCGATGTCGGCCTCCACGTGCCGATCGAGGAGGTTGTACCGCGGCTGCTCGACGATGGGCGGCTGGTAGCCGTGCCGCTCGCACAACTCCCAGGCCTCCTCGAGCTGCTCCGCGCTCCACACGCTGGTCCCCCAGTAGAGCACGCGCCCGCGCTGCACCAGGTGGTCCATCGCCGCGAGCGTCTCCCGCAGCGGGGTCTCCGGATCGAAGCGGTGGGCGAAGTAGATGTCCAGGTAGTCGGTGCCGAGCCGCCCCAGCGACGCCTCGACGCTCTCGAGGATGTGCTTGCGGCTGAGACCGCGCTGGTTGGGCCCCGGCCCCATCGGCCAGAAGCACTTGCTGGAGAGGACCAGCTCGGTGCGGTCGCGCCCGCGCAGCCAGCGGCCGACGCAGCTCTCGGCGGCCCCGCGCGCGTACACGTCGGCCAGGTCGATGAAGTTCACGCCGCCCGCGACCGCCGCGTCGAGGATCTGCGCGGTGGACTCCGCGTCGGCCGTCGCGCCGAAGGTCAGCCATCCGCCGATGGACAGCGCCGACACGCGCAGGCCGCTCCGTCCGAGCTGCCGGTATTCCATGCGTTCACCCCTTTCGCGGCGGTCATGCTGTCACGCCCTCGCGGGCGATGTCGAGCCGCGCCCCGAGCGGCTTTACACCGACCCTGGCGCCCCCTACGGTGACGTTGCGCCCGGGGGACCGCCCGGCGCCCATGGACGCAAGGAGCCGGCAGTGAAGGCAGACCCTTCGCACACGCCACCCGCCGACCCTCCGTCGCCGCGCCGCCGCATGAGCCGGCGCGCGGCCATCGGCGTCAGCGGCCTGCTGGGGCTGGCCGCCGTCGCCGCCCCCGCCGCGCTCTTCCTGGATCCCCTGCGTCGCCGCGGCGACAAGGCGGGCGCGGCCGAGACCTGGACCGGTCTGGGGGCCGTCTCCCGCTTCCCCGAGGACGGCCGCCCGCGCGCGGTCATCGTCACCGAGGACCAGACCGACGCCTGGCTCTCGCGCCCCGGCGTCGCGGTGGGCCACGCCCTGGTGCGCCGCACCGGCCCCGCCGAGTTCACCGTGCACTCCGGCGTCTGCCCCCACCTGGGCTGCTCGGTGGCCTTCGACCCCGCCGGCGATCGCTTCCGCTGCCCCTGCCACCGCAGCTCCTTCGCCCTCGACGGCGAGCTGACCCCGAACCCCGACGGCGCCCCCAACCCCGCACCGCGCGGCCTGGACCCCCTCGAGTGGCGCCTGCGCGACGGCCGCCTCGAGGTGCGCTGGGTGCGCTACCTGCCGGGCCTCCCCGACCGCATCCCGGTGAGCTGAGTTGGCCCCCGACAGCCGCCCGTCCCGTCTCCGCGCCTTCGCCGACGCCGCCGATCGGCGCCTGGGCCACCGCGCGCTCATCGCCGCCGCGGCCGACCACCCCGTCCCCGGCGGCGCCCGCTTCGCCTACGTCTTCGGCAGCGCGCTGCTCTTCGCCTTCGGGCTCCAGGCCCTCACCGGCATCGCCCTCGCCACCGGCTACAGCCCCTCGGTCACCGACGCCTGGGCCAGCGTCCACCACATCCAGCACCACCTGACCCTGGGCTGGCTGGTGCGCGGCATCCACCACTTCGGCAGCTCGGCCATGGTGGTGCTCTGCGTGCTGCACATGACCCAGGTCTTCTTCTTCGGAGCCTGGCGCGCGCCGCGCGAGGCGAACTGGTGGCTGGGCGTGGTCATGCTGCTGCTGGTGCTGGCCTTCGGCCTCACCGGCTACCTTCTGCCCTGGGACCAGAAGGGCTATTGGGCCACCCAGGTCGCCATGAGCATCACCGGCGGCGCCCCCGGCGGCGAGCAGCTCCAGGCGCTGCTCCAGGGCGGCCCCCAGGCCGGCAACCTGACGCTGACCCGCTTCTACGCCATCCACGTGCTGCTGCTGCCCGCCACCCTGGGCGCCCTGACCCTGGGCCACGTCAGCCTCTTCCGCCGCCACGGCGTCACCGCCTCGCCCAAGGCCGATCCCGCGACGCTCCAGAGCCGCGCGGAGCCTTTCTGGCCCTACCAGTGGCTGCGCGACGCCGTCTTCGCGCTCATCGTCCTGGGCATCCTGATCGCCCTCTCGGTCTGGGTCGGCGCCAGCCTGGAGGCCCCCGCCGACCCTGCGGGCGCCTACGAGGCCCGCCCCGAGTGGTACTTCCTCTTCCTCTTCCAGCTCCTGCGCATCTTCGAGGGCCCGCTGCTCATCGTGGGCACCGTGGTCATCCCCGGGCTGGCCATCCTCTTCCTCCTCGCGGTGCCGCTGCTGGACCGGCGCACCGGAGGCCTCCCGGCGCCCCGCGTCGCCGTCCCCTTCGTGCTGCTCATCGGCGGCGCCATGGCCCTGACGGTCTACGCCCTGGCCACCGATCGCGCGGACGTGGACTTCCTCGACGGCCGCGCCGCCGCCGACCGCGACGCCCTCCAGGCCCATCGCCTCGCGGAGGCCGGCGGTATCGACGCCTCCGGCCGCGTCGTGCTGCTCGCCGGCCTCCAGCTCTTCCACCAGAAGGGCTGCGTGAGCTGCCACGCCCGCGAGGTCGAGGCCGACGTGCACGCCCCGCTGCTGGCGGGCTACGGCACCGAGGCCCGGCTCGACCGCTTCCTCCGCGCGCCCGACGCCCGGGAGCTCTTCGGGCTCACGCCGCTGCGCGAGGAGATGGAGCCCTTCGGCGGCCCCGACGCCGATCGCGCGGCCTTGGTGGCCTGGCTCACCAGCCTCTCCGGCCGCGAGCCGTCCAACCCCGAGCGCACCGCCCGTGGCCGCGCGCTCTTCGACGGCAGCGGCTGCACCGACTGCCACAACGACCCCGATCTGCGCGCGGGCGCGGCCGACTGGGAGCTGGACGCCGCCGGGCCGGATCTGCGCGGCTTCCAGGGCTACGAGTGGGTGCGCGGGCTGCTGCGCGACGCGGGCCATCCGAGCTGGTTCGGCGGCGTGGTGGGCCCCGACGACGAGGGCGTGATGCCGGCCTTCCCCGATCTCAGCGACGACGAGCTGGATCTGCTCGTGCGCTGGCTGCTCGCCGGAGCCCCCGGCGCCGATTGACGGCGGGCGCTGCCGCCGCGCCTCGTCGACCGGTCTGCAACGACTCGGTGAGGCCGCGCCCGCGCCGTTGACCCGACCGCGGGGCACGGCTAAACGAGAGGACTCTCGAGTCGCACTCCGGGGCACCAGGCGCAGAGGCCGGCCCATCGCCCACGAGCTTCGCGCGGTCTGCCCCCCGCAGCCTGCGAGCTCGACGGGTCAGCGCGCGTCACTCGTGAACCCATGACCCCGCTTTCTGCACGGAGGGAGCCCCGATGCGCTCGCGCCCCCAATCGATCCTGCACGCCCTCGCCGCCCTCTCCTTGATCGTGCCGGCCAGCCTCACCGCGTGCGGCGACGGCGGCGGCGGCGGTGGCGCCGACACCCTCGCCGACGCGCTCCCCGACAGCGCCACCGACCTCCCGCTGGCGGACGGCGACAGCGGCTTCCAGGACACGCCACCGCTGGACGGGGCCCCCGACCAGCAGGGCGACACCCCTGGCCCCGACGCCCCCGATGGCACCGTGGACCAGCACCCGGCGGTCGGCGCCGTGGTGTTCACCGAGCTGATGATCGACTCCAAGCAGGTCGCCGACGACGACGGCGAGTGGATGGAGCTCCAGAACGTCGGCAGCGCGGCCGTGGACCTCTCCGGCTGCGCGCTGGTCTCGGGCCAGAGTGAGCGCTTCACCCTGACGGCGTCGCTCCCGATGGCCGCCGGCGCGCGGGTGCTGGTCGCGCGCCGCGCAGACCCTGGGGTCAACGGTGGCCTCACGCCGGATCTCGTCCAGACCACCGTCAAGCTCTCCAACGCGTCGGACGACGTGGCTCTCGAGTGCGGCGGCGTCACCATCGACCGCGTGGCCTGGGACAGCACCTGGCCGGTGGTCGAGGGCGCGGCGCTCTCGCTCGATCCCGGCTCGACCGGCGCCGACCTCAACGACGAGGCCGACTCCTGGTGCGCGGCGAGCCAGGTGTACGGCGACGGCGACCGCGGGACGCCCGGCGACGCGAACCTGGCCTGCAGCGCCGTCTCGCCCTGCACGCCGAACCCCTGCCAGACGCCGCCGGCCTCGAGCTGCTCGGGCGACGTGCTCACCGTCTACAGCGCCCCCGGCGTGTGCACCGCCGACGGCGGCGTCGCCAGCTGCGACTACCAGCCCTCGACCGCCGACTGCCAGGCGCTCTTCGGCAGCTCCTGCGAAGCCGGCGCCTGCACCGGCGCGCCGCTGGCCCCGGCCGCCGCCGGCGACGTCCTCATCACCGAGCTGATGGTCGACCCCTCCGCCGTCGCCGACACCGACGGCGAGTGGATCGAGGTGACCAACACCACGAGCGATCCGCTGCTCCTGGGCGGCTGCAGCCTGTCGAGCGACAGCGACTCGCCGCACACCATCGACGCGGCGCTGGTCATCGCGCCCGGCGCCTACCTGGTGCTGGGGCGCGAGAGCGACGAGGGGCTCAACGGCGGCGTGACCCTGGACTACGCCTACGGCGGCTCGCTCAACCTGACCAACACCGCCGACTCGGTGAGCCTGACCTGCGGCGGCGTGCTCATCGACGCGGTGGCCTACGACGAGGGCGCGGGGTGGCCCGACCTGCCCGGGCACAGCCTGTCGCTGGATCCCGGCAGCGCCACGGCGAGCGCCAACGACGACCCGGCGAGCTGGTGTCCCGGCGCGGCGACCTTCGGCGCCGGTGACTTCGGCAGCCCCGGCGCGGCCAACGCGGCCTGCCCCGACCCCTGCGACGGCGTGGTCTGCGACTCGCCCCCGGCGGCCGACTGCCAGGGGAACGCGGTGCGCACCTACGCGGCGACGGGCACCTGCCAGGACGGCGGCTGCGCCTACGCGGCCAGCGGCACCATGGACTGCGGCAGCGACACCTGCCAGGGCGGCGTGTGCATCGACCCCGGAGAGGTCGCCGCTGCGCCGACGGCGGGGCAGGTCGTCATCAGCGAGATCATGCAGAACCCGGCGAAGGTCTCGGACTCCCAGGGCGAGTGGTTCGAGCTGACCAACGGCACCGGCTCCCCCGTCGAGCTGGCCGGCTGCGTGCTGTCCAGCGGCACCAGCAAGCACACGCTGGCCACCGGCGGGTCGCTGGTGCTGGGCGCCAACGGGGTGATGGTGCTGGGCGTCAACGGCACCACCGAGACGAACGGCGGCGTGGCCGTGGACTACGTCTACAGCGGCATCACCCTGGGCAACGGCGCCGACGATCTGGCCCTGACCTGCGCAGACGTGCTCATCGACGCGGTGGCCTACGACGGCGGCGACACCTTCCCCGACCCCGAGGGACGCTCGCTCTACCTGGACGGCACGCAGCTCTCCGCGTCGGCCAACGACCTGGGCGCCTCGTGGTGCGCCGGATTCGAGCCCTACGGCGCCGGCGACATGGGCTCGCCCGGCACCCTGAACGGCCCCTGCCCGGGCCCCTGCGACGGGGTGCAGTGCTCCGAGCCGCCGGCGCCCACCTGCTCGGGCGATCTGGTGCAGTCCTACGCCGCCGAGGGCACCTGCGCCGAGGGCACCTGCACCTACGCGGCGCTGGCGCCGGTGGACTGCGCCGCCTCGAGCCAGGTCTGCATCGCCGGCGCCTGCCAGGCTCCGGGGTCGCCCCAGCCGGGCGCGGGCGAGGTGGTGATCACCGAGTACATGGCCGACCCGTCCGCGGTCGACGACAGCGCCGGCGAGTGGATCGAGCTGCTCAGCCTGGCCTCGGATACCCGCTCGCTCGCCGGCTGCGTGCTCGGGGACGGCGCGTCCAACAGCGTCACCATCGCCACGGCCGTGACGCTGGGCGCCGGCGCCCGCGTCGTGCTCGGGCGCAACGCCGACACCACCAAGAACGGCGGAGTCACCCTGGACTACGCGTACGGAGGCAGCTTCGCGCTCAACAACTCCACGCCCGACGCGATCATCCTCGACTGCGGCGGCGTCGTGGTGGACGCGGTCTCCTACGGCACCGGCTGGCCTCAGAAGAGCGGCAGCGCGGTGCAGCTGGACCCCGACAAGACCGACCCCACCCAGAACGACCAGCCCGCGTCCTGGTGCCTGGCGACGACGGCCCTGAACGCCACGGACTTCGGCACCCCGGGGGCGGCCAACACGCCGTGCGTCGCCGACCCGTGCCAGGGCATCACCTGCAAGGCGCCGCCGGCGGCGAGCTGCGTCGGCGACGTGGTGCACACGCCGAACCCGACCGGCGTGTGCCAGGCGGGGAGCTGCACCTACGCCGAGACGACGGTGGACTGCGCGCTCACCGGCAAGGTGTGCAAGGCGGCGGCCTGCGTCGCGCCGGGCACCAACCTGCCGGGCCCCGGCGAGCTGGTCATCACCGAGATCATGAAGAACGCCACCGGCGACGACACGGGCAAGGAGTGGTTCGAGCTCTACAACCCGACGGGCGAGACCTTCGACCTCCAGGGCTGCGTGGTCGGCGACGCGGCCACCGACCAGCACACGATCTCCACCGACGCGCCGCTGCTCATCGGGCCCGGCGCCTTCCTGGTCCTGGCGCAGCTCATGGACCCGCTGGCCAACGGCGGGCTCACCCCCGACTACGCCTACGGCAACGGCGTGGTGTTCGGCAACGGCAGCGACGGGGTGCGGCTGGAGTGCGGTGGCGAGCTCGTCGACCGCGTGGACTACACGGACGCCGAGTTCCCGGACACCGACGGCAAGGCGCTCTCGCTCGACCCGGGCAGCGCGACCGCCAGCGCCAACGACTCGGGCGGCGCCTGGTGCGACGCGACGGACACCTACGGGCAGGGTGACTTCGGCTCGCCCGGGGCGGCCAACCCGGTGTGTCCGGCGGACCCGTGCGCGGGGGTGGTCTGCGATACGCCGCCGGCGCCCGACTGCCTGGACAACAGCGTGCGCTTCTACGCGGACACGGGCACCTGCGGCGCGGGCGGGGCGTGCACCTACGCTACCGCCTCCACCGTGGACTGCATGGACGCCACCTGCCAGGGGGGGAGCTGCGTCGGCGGCGGGGCACCGAAGCCCGGCGCCGGCGAGGTCATCTTCACCGAGATCATGTACGACTACGACGCGGTGGGGGTGAGCGACGACACCGGGCGCGAGTGGCTCGAGGTGCTCAACGTGTCGCCCGGCACCGTCGATCTCGGCGGCTGCATCCTGGGCGACGGCGAGAACACGGCCACCCTGGCGGCCTCGCCCTCGCTGGTGATGGGGCCGGGCGAGCGCCGGGTGCTGGCGCAGAGCATCGAGACGGCGACCAACGGCGGGCTCGCTGCGGACGCCGCCTACGGCACGGCGCTGACCCTGGGCAACAGCGGCGACCAGATCGCGCTGACCTGCGCCGGCGTGGTGGTCGACGCGGTCGACTTCGCCCTGGCAGGCTTCCTCGATCCCAGCGGCAGCTCGCTCTCGCTGGACCCGGGCGTGGTCACGGCGGAGGACAACGACTCGCCGACCGCCTGGTGCACGGCCACGACGACCTACGGCGACGGCAACAAGGGCACGCCCGGCGACCCGAACCCGGCCTGCCCGGTGACCGGCTGCGACGATCCGCCGGCGCCCACCTGCGCGAGCGGCGAGGTCATCACCTGGCAGCCGACCGGCAACGTGGTCGGGGGGCGCTGCACCTACGCGGCGGCGACCACCACCCCCTGCACGGGCGGCGACATCTGCGAGGCGGGCGCCTGCGTGGACCCGGCCACCTCGGACGTGTTCAGCGCCTTCCTCTTCGGCGAGACGGGCGATCTGGTCATCAACGAGATCATGGTCAACCCGGCCGTGGTCGCCGACTCGGACGCCGAGTGGTTCGAGGTGCTCAACTTCAGCGTCGATGACCTCGACTTCGCAGGCTGCGTCATCTCGAGCGGCGCCGAGACGCACACCATCGCCCCGCAGGGTAGCCTGGTCATCCCGGCCTTCGGCTTCGCGGTGTTCGCGGTCAACCGCGACATCTACTCGAACGGCGGGCTGGCCGTGGACTACGAGTACGACACGATCGGGCTGTCCAACGCGGACGGGGGCGACGACCTGACCATCACCTGCGACACCGTGGTGCTGGACAGCGTCGTCTTCGACAACGGGCCGGCCTTCCCCGACCCGGGCACGGCGGGGCGGTCGATGCGGCTGGACCAGCTCGCGCTCGACACGGCGGTGACCAAGGAGGACCCGACCGTCGACAACGACGACGGGGCCAACTGGTGCCCGGCGGACAGCGCGTCGGTCTACGGGGACGGCTCGAACGCGGGCACGCCCGGCAGCGACAACGGCTTCTGCCCCTGACGGGGTGGGGGCTGGGGCCCCGGGTCAGGCGCTGGTGGGTCGTGCCGCCAGCGCCACCAGGCCGGCCAGCATGAGCAGGCCGGCGCAGACGATGCCGAGGAAGGCGGCGCCGGCCGTGGCGCCGGTGGCCACGGCGATGGCGATGGAGCTGGCGCCCCCGAGCATCATGAGCGCGGCGGCGATGACCCGGCGCCCGCCCAGCATCAGGCCGATGCCCAGCAGCGCGTCCAGGGCTCCGGCCAGGAAGCCGTACGCCGAGGCGGGGGTCGGCGCGGGGGGCGTCTCGACGGCCGCCTCGTCGGTCTCGAGGCCGAGCTCGGCCATCTCGTCGGCCAGGTCGTCGCGGTCCTCCTGCGCGGTGAGGCTCTGCACGCCCACGTAGACCATGCCGGCGCCCGAGAGCAGCGCGATCAGGATCGAGAGGAAGATGAGGGCAGTGCGCATCGACGAGCTCCGGGTCGGGGGGGCTGGCGAGGACGGTCGGACGGGCGCGGCGATCCTGTCAAGCGGAGCGCCCGCACCCATCAGGGCGCGCGGGCGACCCCGATGAGGCTCACGCCGAGCGGCAGCGGCAGGCGGCCGACCACGTGGCGCTCGGCGGCGAAGACGGCCTCCAGCACGCGCGCGGTGAGTCCCTGGGCGCCGGCGCCGAGATCGGCGCGCGCGCTGCCGCCGCCCAGGACGCGACGGCCGACGCGCACGACCGCCACGGGCGGGAAGAGCGCGATGTTGTAGTAGCTGAGCCACTGCAGGTCGAGGCCGGCGTTGAGCAGCTCGCGGGCCAGGCCGGCGCGGCGATAGCGGCGATGGTGGTGAAGCGCCACGTCGTGGCCGCTCCACAGCATCATGAAGGCCGGCACGGTCAGCAGCAGCCGGCCGCCGGGGCGCAGGATGCGGCGCACCTCGGCCAGGGCAGGGCCCTCGGCCGGCAGGTGCTCGAGCACGTCGAACATGCAGACCAGATCGAAGGAGTGAGCCGGAAGCCCCGTCGCCTCGGCCGAGCCCTGGCGCACGTCGAGCCCGGTGGACTCGCGCGCCATCCGGGCGGCGCTCTCGTCGCGCTCGACGCCGACGACCTCGCCGTGCGCCTGCAGCATGGGCAGGTTCCCGCCAGTGCCGCAGCCCAGGTCGCAGATCCGCGCGCCCGGCGGCAGCTCGAGGCGGCCGAGCACCGAGTCCAGGACCCGGCGCCGGCCCCGGAACCACCAGGAGTGCTGCTCGGCCTCGGCCATGCGCGTGTATTCACTGGGATCCAAAGGCGGCCTCGGGTCGCGGCGGCGGCGCGCGCGTGAGAGCAGGGGGCCCGCCCCCGGGGAGGGGGCGAGCGGGGTCGGAGCTCAGAGGTTCACGCCCTCGCCGAAGGCCTGGCCCACGGCCTCGTGGATCACCTCCGAGAGCGTCGGGTGGGGGTGGCTGGTGGCGAGGATCTCGGCCTCGGTGGCCTCGAGGCTGCGCGCCAGCGTCGGCTCGGCGATGAGGTCGGTCACGCCGTGGCCCAGCATGTGGCAGCCCAGCAGCTCGCCGGTCTCGGCGTCCAGGATGACCTTGGTGAAGCCCTCGGTGTGCCCGGAGGCCAACGACTTGCCATGGGCGATGAAGGGCAGGCGGCCGATCTTCAGCTCGCGGCCCAGCTCCCGGGCCGCGGCCTCGGTCAGGCCCACGCTGGCGACCTGCGGCTCGCAGTAGGTGCAGCCGGGGATGTTGTCGTAGGCCACGGGCTTGCCGCGGTGCCCAGCGATGCGCTCGACGCAGTGGATGCCCTCCCAGGACGCCTTGTGCGCCAGCCAGGGCGGCCCGGCCACGTCGCCGATGGCGTAGATGCCCGGCGTGCTGGTGCGCAGGTCCGGGTCCACCTGGATCCAGCCGCGGGACAGCTCCACGCCCGCCTCGGCGAGGCCCAGCTCCTCGGTGTTCCCCTGGACGCCGATGGCGACCAGCACGTGGTCGGCCTCGACGGTGGAGGGCTCCACCTCGCCATCGCGCGGGCGAACCCGCGCCGTGATGCCCCGCTCGGTGACCTGCACCTCCTCCACCACGCTCTGCGTGCGCACGACGATGCCCTGGCGCCGGAAGGACTTCTCGAGGCCGTCGGAGATCTCGGCGTCCTCGACGGGCACGATGCGGTCGGCCATCTCGACCAGCGTCACCTCGGTGCCCAGCGCGTTGAAGAAGTAGGCGAACTCGCAGCCGATGGCGCCCGCCCCGACGATGAGGATGCGCTTGGGCTGCTCGGCCAGCACCATCGCCTCGCGCGAGCTGAGGATGCGCTCGCCGTCGAAGTCCGCGCCGGGCAGCGGCCGGGGCCGCGCGCCGGTGGCCACGATGATGTGCCGGGCCTCGATGGTCTCGCCTCCCACCTCGATCCGGCCGGGGCGCTCGATGCGCGCGGTGCCGCCGATGTGGGTCACGCCGTACTTCTTGAAGAGCGAGCCGACGCCCTTCTCGAGGCGGCCGGCCACCTGGCGGCTGCGCTTGATGACCTTGGGCCAGTCCACGCCGACTTCGCTCGCGCTGAGGCCCCACTTCTTCGCGTCGACCATCTCCTGGTAGAGCGCCGCCGTCGACAGCAGGGCCTTCGACGGGATGCACCCCCAGTTCAGGCAGATGCCGCCGAGCTTGTCGCGCTCGACGCACACGGTGGACAGGCCGAGCTGGGCGGCGCGGATGGCGGCCGTGTAGCCGCCCGGCCCGCCGCCGATGACGGCCACGTCGTAGCTCTTTTGCGACTCGGACATGAGGGCTCCACAGGGGCGTGCGGGGGTCAGAGCATCAGCCGCAGCGGCGACTCGATGAAGGCGCCCAGCGTCTGCATGAACGCCGCGCCCATGGCGCCGTCGACCACCCGGTGGTCGCACGAGAGCGTGGCGGTCATCAGCTTGCCGGCGCGCAGCGTCCCGCCCTCGACTACCGGGGCGTCGCGGACGGCGCCCACCGCCAGGATGCAGGCCGCCGGCGGGTTGATGATGGCGGTGAAGTGCTCGACGCCGAACATGCCGAGGTTGGACACGCAGAACGAGTTCCCGCTGTAGTCCTCGGCCTCGAGCGAGCCGTCGCGAGCGCGCCCGGCCAGCTCGCGGACGGCCAGCGCCAGCGAGACCACGTCGAGGCGCTCGGCCTGGCGCACCACCGGGGTGATCAGACCCTGGGGCAGCGCGACCGCGAAGCCCAGGTTCACCGAGCCGAAGCGGCGGATGACCTTGTCCTCCCAGCCGGCGTTCACCTCGGGGTGCTTGCGCAGCGCCAGCACCGCCGCCCGCATGATGAGGTCGTTGAGGCTGACCTTGACGGTGTCCTGCGCCTCGTTGAGCTCGGCCCGCAGGTCTGCGAGGCGCTCGGCCCGCCAGGTGCAGCTCACGTAGAAGTGCGGCGCCGTCTGCTTGGACTCGACCAGGCGCCGCGCGATGGTCTTGCGCATCTGGGTCACACGCACCGTCTCGTCGGCGCGAGCCTCCACCTGAGGCACCCCGGCCCGCATCTTCCAAGCCGGCGGCAGCCCCTCGACGTCGGCCACCACGATGCGCCCCCGCGGCCCCGACCCCTCCACACTCAACAGATCGATCCCCCGCTCGGCCGCCACCCGCCGCGCCAACGGCGACGCCCGTACCCGAACCCCGTCCTCGTCCTCGGGAGCAGGCGGCAGGCCGGCCGAGGCACCGCCTGAGGCGGCTGCGGCCGCCGCTGGCGACGTCGCTCCCTCGCGTCGGGCCTGCGACGGGCCTGGGGCCCGACTCGGCCCGCGCTCGGTCGCGCCGCCGCCAGCGGCGGCACAGCGAACCTCATTCGGCGCCTCTACATCGATGGGGGGCGCCGCGCCGGCCTCGGTCTCGGCCTCGGCTTCGGTCTCGGCCTCGGCCGCGGCCCCGGTCTCGGCCCCGGCCTCGGTCTCGGCCCCGGTCTCGGCCCCGGCCTCGGCCCCGGTCTCGGCCCCGGCCCCGGCCCCGGTCTCGGTCTCGGCCCCGGTCTCGGCCTCGGTCTCGGCCCCGGCCTCGGCCCCGGTGTCGCCTCCGGCCTTCGCCGCCTCCACCTTCGCCTTCAGCTCCTCCACCAGCTCACCGACGTCCTCGCCTTCCTCTCCCAGCACGCAGATCGGCGTGCCCAGCGGGACGGTGTCCCCTTCGGCCACGAGCTGCGCCAGCAGGACGCCGTCGTCGAAGCTCTCGAAGGTCATCGACGCCTTGTCGGTCTCGATGTCGGCCAGCGCCTCACCCGAGGACACCTTGCCGCCCACCTCGACGTGCCAGGCGCCGATGGTCCCTTCGCGCATGGTGTCCGAGAGCCGCGGCATCTCGACGATGGTGGCCATCCGGCCCTCCTACGAGCCTGAGTGTGTGGGGGGTGGCGCCGCGCCCGCGGGAGCGCGCGTCCGGCCGGCGGCGCGCGCTCCGGGGCGGCTCATGTGCGGTAGCTCACGGCGCGCGCCGCCGCGATGACGTCGCGCGCGTTCGGCAGGCAGGCCGCCTCGAGGTTCTCTGCGTAGGGCATGGGCATGTCGAGCTGGGTCACGCGCGTCACCGGCGCGTCCAGGTACTCGAAGAGCGCGTGCTGGATGCGGTAGGCCAGCTCGGCGCCGATGCCCCCGAAGGGCCAGCCCTCCTCGACGGTGACCACGCGGTGGGTCTTGCGCACCGAGCGGGCGATGGTCTCCATGTCCAGCGGCCTGAGGGTGCGCAGGTCGATGACCTCGGCGTCGATGCCGTCCTTGGCCAGCGCCTCGGCCGCGGCGACCACCGCCTTGAGCCCGTGCGAGTAGCCGATGAGCGTCACGTCCTTGCCCTCGCGGACCACGTGCGCCTTGCCCAGCGCCAGCACGTGGTCCTCGGCGTCGGGGACCTCGCCGACGTCGTTGTACATGATCTCCGACTCGAGGAAGATCACCGGATCGTCGTCCCGGATCGCCGCCTTCAGGAGCCCCTTGCCGTCGCCCGGCGTGGCGGGGGAGACCACCTTCAGGCCCGGCACGTTGCAGAACCAGTTCTCGGTGGCCTGCGAGTGCTGCGCGCTCAGCATGTGCGCGGCGCCGTTGGGGCCCCGGAACACGATGGGCACGTTGTACTGCCCGCCGCTCATCAGCCGCATCTTGGCGGCGTTGTTCCAGATCTGGTCCAGCGCCAGGATGCAGAAGTTGAAGGTCATCATCTCGATGATGGGCCGCAGCCCCACCATCGACGCGCCGATGCCCACACCCGCGAAGGAGAGCTCGGTGATCGGCGTGTCGACCACGCGCCGCTCGCCGTACTTCGCCAGCAGCCCCTGGCTGACCTTGTAGGCCCCGTCGTAGTGACCGACCTCCTCGCCCATGAGGAACACGCGCTCGTCGCGCGCCATCTCCTCGTCCATGGCCTGGTTGAGGGCCTCCCGGAAGCTCAGCTTCGCCATCAGCGCCTACCCCTCCTCACGGACGTGCGGCGTCATGGCGTCGTCCAGGCGCCAGCTCAGCGGCTCCGCGTACACGTAGCGTCCGAGGTCCGACAGCGAGGGCTGCGGCGAGTCGGCGGCGAACTCCGCGGCGTCGGCGGCGGCGTCTTTCGCCTCGTCGTCCCACCCCTTCACCTCGTCCTCGCTGGCCCATTTCCGCTCCAGCAGCGTGTGCGTCGCCAGCGTGATGGGGTCGTGCGCCTTGCGCTCGTCGACCTCGTCCTTGGTGCGGTACTTGGCCGGGTCGCTCATCGAGTGCCCCCGGAAGCGATAGCAGCGCGCCTCGATCAGCGTGGGCCGGTGCTCCTCGCGCGCCCGCTTCGCCGCCCGCGCGATGCACGCGTTGACCAGCGTCACGTCCATCCCGTCGACCACCTCGCCCTCCATGCCGAAGGCGGTGGCCTTCATCGCCAGGTCGCTGATGGCGCTGGCCCGACTCAGCGGCGTGCCCATGGCGTACTGGTTGTTCTCGATGACGTAGACCGCCGGCAGGTTCCACAGGCTGGCCAGGTTGAGCGACTCGTAGAAGGCGCCCTGGTTCATCGCGCCCTCGCCGAAGAAGCAGAGCGTCACGTCCCCGCGCTGCTCGTAGGCCGACGCGAACGCGAACCCCGTCGCCAGCGGGATGTGCCCGCCGACGATGCCGTGGCCGCCGTGGAAGCGCTGCTCGGGGTTGAACATGTGCATCGAGCCGCCCCGCCCGCGGGCCGCCCCGGTCACCTTGCCCATCAGCTCGGCCATCACCGCCCGCGGCGTACACCCGCGCAACAGCGCGTGGCCGTGGTCGCGGTAGGCCGTGATGACGTGGTCGCGCGGCTCCAGCGCACCCAGCGCGCCGACCGCGACGCCCTCCTGGCCGATATAGAGGTGGCAGAAGCCGCTGATGCGCCCGCTGGCGTACTCGCGCGCGGCCCGCTCCTCGAAGCGCCGGATGAGCTGCATCTGCTGCAGGAACCCGCGCAGCTTCTCCCGCCCCACCTGCTCGGTGGCCTCCGCGTCGCAGGTCGCGGCTTGCTCGGTCTTCGCCATGTCGGAAACCTCCGCGAGCCGATGCTCGGATCCTCGTGGTCCCGCGCGCGGCGCCCCGCGATGCGCCGCCTGCGCCCTCACAGGTCTAGTCAAAGCGGCCCCGCTTGGCAACGTCAGCGCCGGGCAGGCGGAGGGGGGAGCCGGGAGCAGGTCCTAGACGCTGAGCACTTCGCATTCCGGCCGGGCCAGCAGGGTCCGGGCCCGATCGAACTCCCCCACCAGACGATCGGTGCGCTCCAGCTCGCCGACGAGCTCGGCGACCAGCAAGCGCAGGCGATCGGACCGGGGCTCAGCGTCCACTCAGCACCACGCCCTCAGCCGCGACCCGGGCGGCCATGGGGGCCCGGGCCCACTCGGCGCGTACCAGGTCCACCTCGGCGTGGGGGATGCGCTGGCGGGCGAGCGAGACGGCGTCGAGCCAGTCTGCCTCGGCCAGTCCTTCCAGCCACAGATCGACGTCACTGCCCGGCCCCGCGCTGCCGCGGGCGAGACTTCCGAAGAGGACCACGCGGCGCACGCTCGGGAAGCGCTCGCTGAGCTGGCGAGCAGCTTCGGCTGCCTCGCTGAGGCGCTCGCGGCGCCAGGCGGCCGCCGCCTCCGCGAGCGCTCGTTGGCGCTGGCGCCAGCCGTCGATGTAGCTCTGGTCCGCGGAGTTCCCCACCCGGACAAGGTAGCTTCGGCGCCGTGATGTCGCAATCGCCAGCCCGCGCCACGCAAGGGTCGGGCCGGGGGCTGTCAGAGGCCCAGCTTGTCGCGGGCCCGATCGCGTAGCGCCACGACGCGGTCGATGGCGCTGAACACCGGGTCGCCGTACTTGCGCACCAGCGCAGCCAGCTTGTCGCCCTCGGCGTCCGCGGACAGGTCGACCTCGCCGCCCTCGGGGCCGTACATGGTCTCCATGACCTTGAGCACCTCGCGCTTGACCAGCCCCCGCAGCGGCACGCGCGCCATCAGGCCGTAGACGGCGGCGTCGCCCTCGCGCGAGAGCTCCGGGTGAGCCTTCACGTGGGCTACGGCCTCGCGCAGGTCGTCCAGGTAGGTGTCCAGCACCGGCAGGTTGGACGCGTTGACCGTACAGTGCACGCTCGCCGGCCGCTGCTGGCGATCGACGCCCCAGCCGCGCTCCTGCAGCAGGTCGGCGACCGCGAAGATGTCCACCCCGGGCCCGTCCGCGGTCCAGGTCACCACCGTCGAGTGGGGCATCCCCATCACGCGCAGCCCCTCGATCGCGCCGATGCCCGCGCGCAGCCGCTCGGCGCCCTGCCACGCCTGCTCGGCCAGCGCCAGGTACCCGTCGCGCCCCATCCCCTGGAGGGCCGCCCAGGCCGCCGCGATGGCCCCGCCGGGCCGCGTCCCCGCCATGGTCGGCGAGATGTAGATGCCGCCGCACCAGTCGGTGGCGACGAAGAACTGGTGCCGCAGGTAGCCCATGTCGCGGTACACGATGGTCGACGCGCCCTTGGCCGCGTATCCGAACTTGTGCAGATCCGCCGACATCGACGTCACGCCCGGCACCCGGAAGTCCCACACCGGCATGGCGACGCCGAGCTGCTCGAGCCAGGGCAGGATGAAGCCGCCGAAGCAGGCGTCCACGTGGAAGGGCAGCCCGCGCCGGGCCGCCAGGGCGCCGATCTCCGCGATGGGGTCGACGCTGCCGCTGGGGTACTGCGGCGCCGACGCCCCCAGGAAGATGGTGCTCTGGTTGATGAGGCGCTTCATCGCCCGCACGTCGGCCTGGCCCCGGGCGTCCACCCGCGCGCGGCGGATGTCGACGCCGAAGTAGTGCGCGGCCTTGTCGAAGGCGACGTGGATGGTCTCGGGGACCACCATGTTGGGTCGCCGGATCCACGGGCGCCGCGCCCGCGCCAGGTCGCGGTAGGTCTTCACCGCCAGCAGCAGCGACTCGGTGCCGCCCTGGGTCATCGTGCCGACCGCGTCCGGCGGCGCGTTGAGCATGGAGGCGGTCATCTGGACCACCTCGGTCTCCATGCGCTTGAGGCTCTTGAAGGCGATGGGGTTGAGCGCGTTGCCGGCCAAAAACAGGTTGTGGGCCTGCTCCATCAGCGCGTGGTGCTCGTCGCCGGCGTAGTAGACCATCGACCAGGTGCGGCCGCCGGCGTAGTCGGCGTCGCCCTCACGGAAGCCCGCCATGGTCTCGAGCAGCTCGTCGTGGGGCCGGCCGGCCTCTGGGATCGTCGCGCGCATCAAAGCCTCGTGCTCCGGGGAGAGGACAGCGGCGACAGTCTACTCCTTCGGGGCCCGCTGTGGGGGAGGCGAGGCCGCGTCGCGCAGCTCGGACAGCTCACGCTCCAGCGCCTCGACGTGCTGCTGCAGGGCGTCGATCTGCTCGGCCTGCGCTTGCAGACCGGCCACCGCCATCGCGGTGAACCCGTACAGATCCACCATGCCGCGGGCCTCGTCGACGGCGGGGCTGGGGGCGACGTCCTCGATGATGAAGCCCAGGCGCGGCGGGCGGGCGGCGTCGTCGCTGCGGTAGCGCCAGGTGGCCAGCGGCATCGTGCGCAGCGCCTCGGCGATGGCCTCGCGCTGGGCCTGGTCCAGCGGCTCGATGTCGCGCTTGGCGGCGCGCCGGCTGATCGGGCAGCCGCCGGTCTGCATCGTGGGGTCGGTGTCGGTGCAGAGCAGCAGGCGGTTGCAGTCGTCGATGGGATCGCAGCTCGTGCCGGCGCTCGAGCAGGCCAGTCCGGCGCCCTGGTCGGTGCACGCGGCGACGCCGGGCATGTCGCGGTGGCCCTGGCACACGGGGTCGCCGCAGGTGAAGTACCACTGCAGCGCCGAGGCGTCGGGCCCCGCGTCGGCGTCGGCGTCGGCCACGGCGTCCGCGCTCCCGTCGTCGTCGGGGGGGCACCCGCTACCGAGCAGCAGCAACGAGGCGGCGAGAGTGAGCGAGAGGCGGTCCATGGGGTCCTCCGGGGCGACGGGATGCCCCCGATGATACGCCCCCGCGACGCCCCGGCGAAGGGCGGGCGCCGCGGCCGCGCGCGATGGTGTCGCGCTGACGGCGACCACCCGGGATGCTATCCTGCGCCCACACGACAACCACGAGCGCCCCCTCCGGGCATCCACCGGGTGAGGATGAGCGGCACCGACGTCCCGAACGGCCTTCCCGCGCGCCGCGCGAGCCTCACCATCCACGGCGAGCTGGCGCGGGCGCGCCGGACACAGCTCGGCCTGACGCAGGAAGACCTCGCCGAACAGAGCGGGCTGACGGTGCGGACGGTCCAGTCCTGCGAAGCTGGCCGCCGGGTGAGCGCGGACACCGCGCGCCGACTGCATGAGGCGCTCGCGCTCCCCGCGCACGCGCTGGCGCTGGCCACGCCTGCCGAGACGCGGCAACGGCTCGCCGCCTGTGGCTGCGCGCCGCCTCCGCCGCCGCGACGGTGGGCCTCGCGACCCGAGTCGGAGCGCGCCATCCGGGAGGCCTTCGCGGCACGGGACGGCGCGCGCTCGGTGACCCTGTGCGGGCTGTCGGGGATCGGCAAGACCAGCCTGGCGCGCTGGGCGGCTGCGGAGCTCCAGGACGACTTCGATGGCGGAGTGGTCTGGCTCTCCCTGCGTGGAGCGGAGCTGGAGGCGGGGCCCTGCACCTCGCTCATCGTCCTGGCCCGCGCGCTGGCCTTCGAGGAGGCGCTGCCCTCTCCGGAGGCCGTCGCGCCCGACCAGTGGCTGCGGGCGTGGCGCCACCACTTCTGGGCGCGCACGCGGCTGCTGGTGCTCGACGACGCCGCCCGCGTCGAGTCCGTGGAGCTGCTCACCGAGGAGGCGCCTCACACGAACCTCCTCGTGACCACCAACCACCGGAGCGTGGCCGAGCGGATGCGCGGGACCGTGCTGGCGCTCGGTCCGCTGAGCGACGACAGCGCCACCGACCTGCTGCGCTCCCACCTCGGCGCCGAGCGCCTGGACGCGGATCCCGCGGGTGCTCGGCGCCTCATCCGCACGCTCGGCGGCCTCCCGCGGAGCGTGCAGCTCGCGGCGGAGTTCCTGCACCGGAACAGATACGTGAGCGCGGGGAGCTACGCGGAGGGGCTGGAGGCGTTCTCCCCGGCGGCGACGGCCTCCTGGCTGCGTTCGCTCCCGGCCGACGAGGAGACCCTGCTGGCGGCGGCGAACCAGCTCGCCGGCCGTCTGTCCGCCGGCGCGCTGAAGGCGTACGGCGATCTCAGCGTTCTCGAGGGCCAGACCTTCTCCGTGGGGTGGGCGGCCGCGGCGATCGGTGCGCCGGACGAGGTCGCGCTGGCGACGCTGTCGGAGCTGGCGGACGCCTATCTCATCGAGGACCTCGGCGTGGATGGGCCCGCTCGGCAGCCTGCGGGCGCCGGGTCCTTTCGCCTGGACAGCCAGTCCCAGCGCGCCGCGGTGTCCGTGGCCGCGATCCAGGGCTCCGAGGCCAGGGAGAGGCTTCACCGGTGGGCGCCGGAACGCGCCGCCGAGATCGCGGCGCTGCCTTGGGTCGAGGCGATGCGTGCGGTGGGACAGGACCTGGGCCTGTGGAGTCTGGTCTGCGACGGGCTGGTCAGGGGAGTGCACGGCGACCTGGGGCTCTCGGAGAGGCTCGATCGGCCCGAGGAAGCGGCGGGCATGCGCATCGGCTCGCTGGACGACGCACGCTCGCTTGCACGGCTGCTGACCGCGATCGGGCGGATGCTGGTGTACCTCGCGCCGACGGGCTCTCGGCGATGGCTGGTCGCCGGCTTCGCAGCGGCAGAGAGCGAGGCCAGCGTGGGCACGGCGGGAGAGCTGGGGCATCTGCTCGGCCATGCGCGCTCGGTGCAGCTCGACTTCCCCAGCGCTCGGGTCTGGTATCGCGCCGCGGTGCAACGCCTGCGTGAGGCAGGTCGCTGGCGCGCCGCCGGGCTCGCCGCCGTCGACATGGCGCGCATGGCGTACACCACCTTCGACGCCGGCGCGAGCCTCGAGGAGCTGAGGCTGGCGCGGGACCTGTTGCGGCGCGATGGCAACAGCCGCGCGGCCGAGGCGGCGACCACCGTCGCGCTGGCGGCCACGGGCATCCACGTGCCGGGCTACGACGACGACTGGTCGTCCGCCGCGGGACTGCTCCAAGAGGCCATCGACATGGTCGGGACCGCGGAGCCCACGCCCTTCGCGCGCGCCGTGGCCGCGACCGCGCACGTGGACCTGGCGGTCGTCCGCCACCTCGCCGGACAGGGCGAGGCCAAGGCCGAGCTGGCGTCCGCCTTCGCGCACCTCGTCGAGCTGATGGGCGACGACCCCATCGACCGCTTCCGGCTGCAGGGGCTGGCGAGGATGCTCCTCGATGAGCCCGTGCCGTCCTTGGGCGACCCGGTCACCCTGGACGCCGCGCTGCTCACGTGCCCTCAGGATCTGCTGGGTCGCCGCGTCATCCGGCTCAGCGAGCTCCTCGTGTCGATGTGCGAGGCGGCGGCCGGTCCTCCCCCCGACGCCAGGGCCCACATCCTCGCCCGGGGCACGGCCATCACCGACGTCATCTTCGGTCGCCCCTTCATGGCCGACGACATCGGGCTGGCGCTGATCTGCCCGCTCGGTCCGGTCGCCTCGGCGTGGGATGCCAAGGCCCAGCGCGCCTGTGCCGCGTTCATCGAGCATCGCCTGGGCGGGATGCCGCCGCTCGCGCAGCTGCTCGGTCAGGTCGCGGCCTTCGACCGTTAGCACGGGCGATCGCCGCGCTTCGGCAAACTTTCGGGTTGGCTTCGTGGTCCGGTCGGAAGCGTCCACGCACGCTGGCAAGCGTTCGGTAGCGCTCAACCAGGACCCGCGAGGAGGCCATCATGCCGACCGAAGGCAAGCTCACGTCAATGTCGCCAAACCCCGTGATCGACCTGCTGCGACAGGGCCTTCGCGACTCCAAGGAGGGCAAGACCACCTCGGAAGCGGAGGCCGTGCGCCGCCACTTCCCCGAATTGACCGAATCGCCCGCTACGGCCGGGCGATTCGTCGAGTTCGTCAGCCCCGTGCCCTCGCTGATCGCGAGCTACGATGAGCTCCAGAGGCGCGTGCGCGCCGCGGCGCCGCTCCGGCCCGCCACCACTCGGCCAAGCACGTTCGCGATGTCCGGTGTCAGCCAGCCGCCGACGCAGCGCTACCGCGTGGTGCTCGACTCCTTCAAGTGCCTCCATGAGACCAGCGATGGTCTTTCGGCGTCCGACGAGATCTTCGCGGCGTGGGCGGGCATCTCGCCGCTGGCGAGCGAGGGCACCCGTTCGGGCATCACCCGGACCGAGACGGGGGTGGACAAGGGTGAGAGCCGCACCTTCAAGCCGAGCCCTGTCAAGGTGTACGAGGGGGCCGCTCCCTTCGTCGGTATCGCCGTCGACCTGTGGGAGAAGGACGGCGAAGCGGTCGCGAGCACAGTCTCGGACTTCATCGGGCGTGTCGCCAGCTTCTACGAGCAGGAGATTGCTCCTGTGCTCGCCCAGGCCGCGGAGGTCCTCGACGACCTCTCGGAGGTCCCGGTCATCGGGACCTTCGCCGGATTGGCCGCGGACGTACTGCGGGGGTTCGACGAGGCGTTGCGGACAATCTGGGGCTGGATTCGGGACGCCTGGAGCGCCATCGTGAACTTCTTCGGGTTCAAGAACGATCACATCGGCACCTGGACGGAGACCATCGAGCCGCAGCAGCTCGCGGCCATCGACCCTGGCTCGTCCATCTCCCTGGACAAGACTCTGCGTGGGGACGGAGGGCGGTACCAGCTCAAGCTGACGGTCGCTCGGCTGAGCGGGGAGAAGTTCGTCTCCCCCTATGGCACCATCGCGCCGCTGACCCTCGCCGCCGACGACGAGAAGATCTACGTCGCATGGACGGGCCAGAGCGGAGCCCACGAGATCGTCGTCCAGCCCCGGCGTACATACGACAACCCCGAGCCCTTCCAATCGATCCGGCCCGGCGCAGGCGAACACGGGAGCCCGGGCCTCGCCTTCTTCAAGGACGAGATGCTCGCGGCGTGGGCGCCGGGACAGGGACCGCTCCGAGCGATGGCGATAGTGATGGCGCGTTCCGCCGACCGCGGGCGCTCCTGGTCCGATCCCGCACCCATCTTCACGGAGAGCGAGCACAACATCGGTGTCTCGATCAATCACGGCATCACGCTCTGCACCGCCGGAGGGCGTCTCTATCTCGCCTGGCAGGGATGGGGCTACCAGACCGGCGAGAGGAGCTGGTCCACCCGCCCTACCATCAACCTGATGTGGACCGACGACGGCCGCCAGTGGAGCGAGCGCTGGGAGCTCGATGAGTTGTCCCGTTCGCGCCCGGCCCTGGTCGGGTACGACGGTGGTCTTCTGCTGGCCTGGACCGGAACCGATGCGCACGGCAGCTTGAATGTTGCCAAGCTGGCCGCTGACGAGCGACGTGTCAGCGAGAAGCGCGTGCTCGGCGAGCGGTGTCTGGGCGGGCCGGCGCTGGCGGTCGGCGAAGGGCAGGTGCACTTGGGTTGGGTCGGAACCGACCGAAGGATCAATCTGTTGCGCTTCCAGGGCTGGCCTGCGGACGGACGCAAGGTGACCCTCGAGGAGACCGCCAACTCGGGCCTCGCGCTGCTCAGGCACGGTGCCCACCTCTTCGTCGCCTGGAACGGCACCGACGCTCGCCACAGCGTGAATCTGCTGCCCTACCTGTAGGCGGCGGCCGTTGGAGAGAGCCCGCCTCGCGGCAGCACGCGGGGCGACTTCGCGCGGGTCCGTCTCCTCGGCGGACGGCCCCGCGCGCGCACTCGCCTGCGAGGCCTGGGCGGTGGCGCGGCGGCGGGCTATGCTCGCGCGATGTCGCAACTGCTCGCGCTCGTCTGCTTGCTGCTCAGCGCCGCGCCGCCGCGGCCTGGGGCGACTCCGGCGGTCGAGCCGCCCGCCAGCTTCGAGGCGCGCGCGGTCCGCGTCGTCGATGGCGACACCCTCGACGTGCTGTGGCACCAGCGGACGGTGCGCATCCGGCTGGTCGGCGTCGACGCTCCCGAGCGCAGGCAGGCCTTCGGCAAGCGCGCCACCGGCTACCTGAAGGAGGCCACCCGCGGGCGGCGCCTGCGCGTGGTGGGGGCCGCCAACGATCGCTACGAGCGCCGCCTCGCCGAGGTCTTCGTGCTGACGCCGGCCGGCAGCACCTCGCTCAATCGCCAGCTCGTGGCCCGCGGGCTGGCGTGGCACTATCTCAGGTACTCCGACGACGCGGAGCTGGCGCGGCTCGAGCGTCAGGCACGCGAGCGCCACCTGGGCCTGTGGGCCGACCCCGCGCCGGTGCCGCCCTGGGAGTTCCGCAGCCTCGAGCGCAGGGGCTCGAAGCGCCCGTCGCCGCGCCCGCCCGAGGGCGCCATCATCGGGAACGTGCGCTCGCACATCTTCCACGCTCCCGGCTGCCCCGACCGCGAGAAGGTCGCGCCACACAACCGCCAGCTCTTCGCCACCGACGCCGAGGCCCGCGCCGCCGGCTACCGCCCCGCCCGCAACTGCCCGCGCTGAAGCCGCGCGCTCACCGTCCGAGCGCCGGCAGCGCCTCGGCCGCCTGTCCCTGCACCGGGCGCCAGCGCCGGTCGGCGGCCGGGTCCAGCGCTCGGTGCCCAGCGGAAGGTCGGGCCAGCGCACCGTCACCACCGCCTCGCACGCGTCGCCGATGCCCACCGTCCGCGCCAGCGCGTGCTGCAACCCGTAGCGCCCGGAGCCGACGAAGCATCTGGCCGCCACGCGCTGCCAGGGAAGGGCCGCTGCCCCGTCGGGTGGCGCCTCGCTTTCTGGCGCGCCCTCCGACACACCGTATGCTCGCTCGGCTCGGCGGCCGCGTCGGTCGTGGGCGCGCGCGACAGCGGCGCGAGCGACGTCTGTTCCCGGAGCCGCACACAGGGCACGCTCGAGGCGTCGGCCCGACGCGCGCTGGTGGCTGAGACGACATGAAACGGCCAGACGACGGGAGCTCCGTGGCACCGCCTCTCGACCCCTCGACATCCACCTCGCCGCGGCGCCCGGCGGACGGCCTGGAGCTGAGCGCCGCCGCGCCCTATCTGGTCGTGCTGCTGGCGCTCGTCGCCGAGCTCGTCGCCGTCCTCGCGCTCAACGACGGCGTGTTCATGTACAGCCTGGATGACGCGTACATCCACCTCTCGCTCAGCGAGCAGCTGCGCGAGCTTCACTACGGCATCAACGCCGGGGAGCTCGCCGCCCCCTCCTCCTCGATCCTCTGGCCCCTGCTCCTGGCGCCCTTCGCGCGCGCTTCGTGGCACGCCTTCGTGCCGCTGGCCCTCAACGTCGCCGCGCTCTTCAGCTCGGTGCATCTGCTGCGGCGCCTGGCGCTGCGCACTCCGCTCGGCAGCAGCCCCGCCGGGCGATGGATCGCCGCCGCCGTCGTCCTGGGACTGGTCGCCTGCGGAAACCTCGTGGGCCTGGCGCTCTCCGGCATGGAGCACCTGCTCCAGGTAGCGCTTGCCCTGGCAGTCCTGGCCGGCCTCGTCGACCTGCTCGACGCGAAGACGCCGCGCTCCGCACCGTGGTGGTTCTTCGCCGCCGCCGTCCTGGGGCCCCTCGTCCGATACGAGAACCTCGCCGTCACCGGCGCGGCCGCCCTGGTCCTGCTGATGCATCGGCGCGTGCGCGTCGCCCTCGGCGTGGCCCTGCCGGCTGCCCTCCTCGTCGGCGCCTTCTCGCTGGTCCTCGTCTCCCAGGGGCTCAATCCGCTTCCCAGCTCGATCATGGTGAAGTCGGGCGTGGCCTTCGGCGCGTCCCACGGATCGGCGGGCGCGGCGCTGCTCCAGAACGCCCGCCAGTCCCTCGACCACGGCGGCGGGCTCCTGCTCATCGCCCTGACCGGCCTGCTGCTGGGCCTCGGCGTCCTCGAGCGCCACCGCCCGGCACGCCGAGGCCTCGCCCTCTTCGGCCTGCTGGTCGCGCTCGCTCACCTGGCGGCGGGCCGGTACGACTCGTTCGGTCGCTACGACATCTACGCCACCACCGTCTGCGCCACGGTCGCCCTGGTGCTCGCCCTCCGGGTCGCCGCCGACCGGCTCAGCCAACCGCGGCTCCTCGCGCTGGCCGCCGCGCTCGCCCTGGCGCTGGTCCCGTTCAGCCTGCGAAACCTCGAAGTGACCGCGCGCACCCCCTTGGGAGCGAACAACATCTACCTCCAGCAGTACCAGCTCCACCGGATCGCCACCGAGTTCCTGGACGCCGACGTCGCCGCCAACGACATCGGCTGGCTCTCCTATCGCAACCCGCACCGCGTGCTCGACCTCTGGGGCCTGGGCTCCGAGCGCGCGCGCAGGCTCCGGATGACCGGGCGTCGCACCTGGATGGCCGAGCTCGTCGGCGGCGACCCCGTCCCGGCGGCGCTGGTGTACCAGGAGTGGTTCAGCGGCCAGTTCCCCCCGGGCTGGCTGGCCGTGGGCCGCCTGCACATGGCGGGCCCCCTCGTCGCGGCGGCCCAGCGCGCGGTCACCGTGGTCGCCACCAGCCGCGACCGCGTGCCGGGTGTGACCGAGGCCCTCCAGCGCTACGCTGCCACGGCCCCGCCCGGCGCCATGGTCGAGCTCTACACGGCGCCGATAAAGCTCTGATCCCGCCGCCTCGGCGCTCCAGGAAGCCAGTGACCTTCGAGCCTCAACCGGACCGCCACCAGCCTCCGACCCCGCCTCGGCCCTCCATCGGCGCCGCGTGGCAGGCGCTGCCCGTGCTGCTGGCGGTGGCGTTGACGCTGCCGATGTGGCTGCACCCGGAGCTCTGGGGCACCGATCGCTTCTTCAACGAGATCCGCCTGGTGGCGCTGTCGCGTTGCACGCCCGGCGACGGCCTCTGGCCCCGCTGGCTGCCCGACCTGGCGCACGGCCACGGCTTCCCGCTCTTCCACTACTACCCGGCCGGGCTCTACTTGCTGGCCCGCCCCCTGGCGGCGCTGGGCGTGGACCCTCGGTCGGCGCTGCTCTTCGTCCTGACCGCGGCCTTCGCCCTGAGCGCGTGGGTGGTCCAGGGCGCGATCGCCCGGCGCGCCGGCCGCCTCTGGGCCTTGGCGGCAGCCGTCACGTGGGTCACCGCGCCCTACCTGCACGTCGATCTCCAGGTGCGCCACGCCTGGGCAGAGTTTCTCGGGCTCTGCTTCATGCCGCTGGCACTCTCCGGCGCCCTCGATCTGGCCGAGGGCTCTCGCCGCCCGAGCGCGTTCCTCTACGCCGCAGGCGGTCTGGCGCTCACCGTCCTCACCCACAACGTGGTGGCGCTCTTCACCGCGGGGCTCTTCGTCTCCCTCGGCCTCGGCATGGCCGCGCCGCGCCGGGACCACCGGGCCCTGCTGCGCCTGCTGGCGGCGTTCGGGATGGCGCTGGGCCTGACTGCGTTCTTCTGGGTGCCGGCGCTGCTCGACAGCTCCCTGGTGCGGGTGGACCAGATGTCGCGGGGCTTCTACGGCATGGCCGAGCAGAGCATCTACCCGCGCCAGCTCCTGGGGGTGGCCTTCGGGCGCGGGCCCAGCGTCCCCGGGCCCGACGACGCGATGAGCCTGTCGGTGGGGCTCGGCGTGGGCCTCGCGCTTCTGGCCTCGTGCGTGCTGGCGCTGGCCCGCCCTCGACGCGTGGGAGCGCGGCAGTGGCTGCTGCTGGCGCTCTCGGCCGCGCTGGTCGCGCTCACGCTGCCCTTCGCGGCCGGTCTCTACGATGTGGTGCCGCTGCTACACCACGCCCAGGCGCCCTTTCGGTTCCTGGGACCGATCGCGCTGCTCCTGGCCTGGACGGTGCCGCTGGTGGCGTCCCGCCTCCTGGGCCGGCGTCTCGCCCGCGGGCTGGCGGCGGGCCTGATCCTCGTCTCCCTGGGCACCGCGACGCTGTACTTCGGCGCCATCCGCGAGATGACCCCCGAGGAGGCTGGCGTCTACCGACCGGTAGCCCGGCGCGGCGCGGCGGCCATCGCGGACCTGGCGGACCCGTACACGACGACGGCCGGTTTCCTGGAGTACCTGCCCAAGACCGTGGTGCGCTACCCGACCGAGGCGACGCCGATGGTCGAGGGGCCGCCGTGGATACGCGCGTCGGTGACCGGGCGCACCTGCGGGAGCTTCGAGCTGGCGGGCGAGGCCGATCGCGCGGGTGTGCTGCGTCTGGGCGCCTTCGACTTCCCCGGGGTCGAGGTCCTGCTCGACGGCCAGCCGGTGGCGCACCGGACCGATCCCGAGCTGGGCTTCATCCTGGCGCCCGTCCGGGGTCCCGGCGCCTTCACGATGGAGGTGCGCCACGCGGACCTGGGCTCCGCTCCCCTGGGCCGCGCGGTGAGCCTGCTGGCGGCCCTGATCCTGATCGCAACCGGCCTGCTCTGGCTGCGTCGCCGCCGGGCCGCGCCGCCCGCCGCGCCGGGTGGATAGTGCTCGACGAAGCCAGCCAAGGTGTGAAAGAGGGGAGCTTTCGTTCGCCCAAGGACGGCCGCTTGAGCGCGTGGAAACGATCTCTCGACCTCGGCACCCTGCTGGCGCTCACCGTCTTCGCGGTGCTGCTCGGCCTCAACGCGGCGCGCTATCATCCGTTCATCTCGGATGACGCGCTGATCTCGCTGCGGTACGCGGCACGCCTTCTGGACGGTCGCGGCCTCACCTGGGCGTCCGGGCCCGCGGTCGAGGGCTACAGCAATCTGCTCTGGACCCTGTCCGTCGCCGCCCTCGGCGCGCTCGGCGTCGACCTGATCGTGGCGGCGCGGCTGCTCGGGGCGGCCTGCATGCTGGTCGTCGCGGCGGTGATCGCCCGCCCGCGGCCCGGCGGCCGCTTCGAGCTCGCGCCGCTCCTCGGCCTCAGCATGATGGCGCTCACCGCACCCGTCGCCGTGTGGACCATCGGCGGGCTCGAGCAGCCGATGGTCGCGGCCCTGCTGGCGGTCGCCCTGGCGGCGACCTTCTCGGCGCTGGCCGACGCCGACGGGAGGCCACGCCAGGGAGCCGTCGCGGCGGTCGCGTTCGGGTTGCTCTGCCTCACCCGACCCGACGGGCCCATCTTCGTCGTCGCCACCGTCGGCGCGATTGCGGCCTGGCAGTGGCGGGGGGGGCACGCGAGAACCTCCGCCTGCTCGCCCGGCTCGCCCTCGTGCCGCTGCTCTTCTTCCTGGGGCAGCTCGCGTTCCGCAGGCTCTACTACGGCCAGTGGGTGCCCAACACGGCCCTGATCAAGGTCGCCTTCACTCCAGAGCGGGTCGCGGCCGGTCTGGCGTACGTGCGCGAGGGTTGGAACGACCTGAGGCCCCTGTCGGACCTGGGCGCCGCCGCGTTGGTCTTCGGCCTGATCCAGCGCGAGCACCGGGTGCGTTTCGCCATCCTCGCCGGCAACGTGTGCGCCTGGCTGCTCTACGTGGCGTGCGTCGGTGGCGACATCTTCCCCGCCGCGCGGCACCTCGTGCCGGTGGTCGTGCTCCTGACCTTCGCCCTGGTCGAGGCCATGCGCCGGCTGGAGCAGCGCGCGATGCGCTGGGTGCCGCTGGCGCTCGGGCTGGCGACCTGTGCGGTGTGCGCGCTGCTCTGGGTCGACCAGCCCGAACGCGATGCCAACCGCCGCGCCATCACGGAGCGCTGGGAGTGGGAGGGGGAGGCGACGGGCCGCCTGCTCCAGACCACCTTCGGGGACTCCGGGGCGGTCGTGGCCGTGACCGCCGCCGGGTGCATCGCCTACTGGTCCGAGCTGGACGCCATCGACATGCTGGGCCTCAACGATCGCTACCTGGCCGAGCACCCACCGCCCGACATCGGCCATGGCATGCTGGGCCACGAGCACGGCAACGGCGCCTACGTGCTGGGCCGGGCGCCGGATCTCATCGTGTTCGACGTCGGGGGCGGCCCGAGCTACCGCGCCGGCCGTGAGATGGCGGCCACCGAGGCCTTCGCGCGCGACTACCAACCGGTCCGCTTCGAGGCGCGCTCCCCGCGGGTGCACGAGGGCGTCTTCTACCTCCGACGATCCAGCCCGCGGACAGGCATCCGCGCCAGCTCGGAAGGCCTCGTCGTCCCTGGATATCTACTGCTGACCAGGACCCCGACGATCATCGGTGCCCGAGGCGGCCTCGTCGCAGCCGTGGCCCGCGGCGAGCGGGCCTTCGCGAAGCTCGACGCCCCCATCCCCCCCGGCGCCACCTTCCGAATCGACTCCCACCCCCCAGACGCAGCCCGAGCCACCATCGATCCGCGACATCCGCAGCTCCTCGTGGTCAGCACCGACCGAGAAGAGAGCGTCGAGATCGAGCAGATCACCATCCACCCCCCTCCGTAGCCGCAGTCGCAGCGCCGGCACCCGTCTCGGCGTCGGCGTCGGCGCCGGCCTCGGCCTCGGTGCCGGTCTCGGTCTCGGTCTCGGTCTCGGCGCCGGTCCCGGTCTCGGCCCCGGTCTCGGTCTCGGTCTCGGTCTCGGTCTCGGTCTCGGTCTCGGTCTCGGTCTCGGTCTCGGTCTCGGCGCCGGTCTCGGTCTCGGTCTCGGCGCCGGTCTCGGTCTCGGTCTCGGCCCCGGTGTCGGTCTCGGTCTCGGTCTCGGCCCCGGTGTCGGTCTCGGTCTCGGCGCCGGTGTCGGTCTCGGCGCCGGCCTCGGCGCCGGCCTCGGTCCCGGCCTCGGCCCCGGCCTCGGCCTCGGTCCCGGCCTCGGCCCCGGCCTCGGCCCCGGCCCCGGCCTCGGTGCCGGTCTCGGTCTCGGCCCCGGCCCCGGCCCCGGCCCCGGTCTCGGTCTCGGCCCCGGCCTCGCTCCCCGCCTCGCCCCCGGCCTCGCTCCCCGCCTCGCCCTCCGTCAGAGCTCCGTGCCCGCCTCCGGTCGCGCCGTGTCGGGATACAGGTGGGCGCTCACCGCCCGGACCTCGAAGGCCAGCGAGATCGAGCGGCAGGTGCCCGCGGCGTCCGGGTCGAGATCGGCGGCGTCGGCCAGCAGCAGGGTGGCGGTGCTCGCGAGGTTGGGGTCGATGTCCTCGATGGCGTCCAGCAGGGCCTCGACGCTGGCCTGGGCTGCCAGCACGCCGCTCAGCTCGCCCGTCTCGGGGTCCAGGTCGGCGTCCAGCCAGGCGGCGTCGAAGTCCAGGGTGAAGCTGGTGGCGAAGAAGGTCAGCGGGAGCTGCAGGGGGAAGGGGCCGGCGCGCAGGTGGCCCGCGGTGATGGAGGCCTCGTCGGTGCGGGACCAGGGGCGCTCCAGATCGATGTCGAAGCTCTGCCCGGGGACGATGAGGCCGTTGGTGCCGAGGCTGGGCTGGCCCGCGCCGCGGAAGATCTCGACGCTGAGGCAGGCGTCGTCGACGAGGTCGTCCACGCTCTGCAGCTCGACCAGCAAGAGCAGCTCGCCGGTGCGGATCGCGGTCTCCACCGGCTCGTCCAGCGACGAGCCGCCCAGCTCGTCCAGGATGGGGGCCAGGGTGGCGAACTGGTTGTCGACGCCCGGCTGGCCCGAGGGGCTGGTGAAGTCGGCGCGCCCGCAGCCGGTGGGGTCCCCGGCGGCGGTGACGGCGCCGTCGATGTCGATGCCCCAGACAGCGCCCGACTCCGACTCGCGGGCGAAGCGCAGGCTCTGGATGACGGTCATGCGGGGCTGGCCGAGCGGGCCGCAGGCGCCGATGGGACCGGGGTCGGAGCTCGCGTCCGCGTCGGGGCTCCCCGCGACCTCGGCGGGGCCTGGATCGGCGCTGGCGTCGGCGTCGGTGGTCTCGCCGCCGCCGCCATCGCAGGCCGCGGCGCCCAGCAGCAGGCCCAGGGCCAGCGCCCACCGGATCGCGCGGGTGCCCATCACGTCTCGATGGCCGAGAGGCCGTCGGCGGTGTAGGCGTCGCCCTCGCCGAAGCTGGCCGCGGGCACCCCGGCGGCGCGCATCAGGCTGAGCGTGACCTTGTGCACGTTGTCGCCGGCGGGCTCGCGGTGGTGGATGCCGGTGCGCAGCCGCCCGTTCGCGCTGCCGGCCACCAGCACGGGCATCTCGTCGACGGTGTGGTTTCGGCCCAGGGCCACCTCCGAGGTGCCCAGCAGCGCCATGTGGTCGAGGAGCGTGCCGTCGCCTTCGGGGGTCTCGCGCAGCACCGTGACCAGCTCGACGAAGGCCTGCACGCACTGGACGGTGATGGCGTGCACCTGGGGCTGGTCGCCGGCCTCGTCGTGGGTGAGCTGGTGGTGGCCCGAGGTGGCGCCCGGGAAGAGCAGGTTGTTCACCGGCGCGGTGAACCAGTTGGAGAACACGCGGGTCTGGTCGCAGGCCAGCACCATGGCCAGCAGCTCGGCGAAGGCGCGGTTCTGGGCCTCGAGCTGCGGGCGGGCGTCGATGTCGGGGTAGTCGGCCAGCGGCTCGGCGGGCAGCGCGCAGGCGGCGAGGTCGGGCGGCCCCTCGGCGGCCTTGGCCAGGCGCAGCTCCAGCTCGCGCAGGCTCTCGGTGTGCTGGTCCAGGCGCAGCGCGTCCGCCTGCCCCAGCTCGCGCCGCAGCGCCCTGGCCTGGTCCAGCACGACGTCCAGCACGCTGCGTCGCAGGCCGACGGTGGGGTCGGGCGGCGCGTCGGTGCCGGGCGCCGCGAAGCCCACGCCGAACACCCGCTCGAAGAGCGCGTGGGGCGAGGACTCAGCCGGGTTCTTCAGGCCCTTGGCGCTGTGGGAGAGGCCGCCCTCGGGCTGGGCGCCGAACTCGAGGGAGCGAAAGCGCGTGTCGGCGCCCACCGCCTTGGCGACGAGCTGATCGAAGGTGGGGCCGGCGAACTGGCCGTCGCCCTGGTCCAGGATGAGATCGATGCCCGTGAGCAGGCCGGCGGCCCCCGAGAAGTGCGGCACCAGGTTCTCGTTGGGCAGGCGCATGCCGGTGACCACCGTGACGACGTCCTTGACCGGGGCCAGCGGCGCGAGCTGGTCGGACAGGGTCCAGTCGGCGCCGGTGTCCTGGGGCACCCAGCGCGACGGGAGCACGCCGTTGCCCCAGTAGAAGAGGCCGAAGCGGGTGGGGAAGCCGAGGCCGTCGGCCCAGGCGGTGCCGTGGGCGTTCATGAAGCGCTCGAAGGCGGGCAGGCCCACGGTGACGGCGGCGCCGCCCAACATGCCCTTGAGCAGGGTGCGTCGGCTCAGGCTCATGGCGACGCCTCCGGGGCCGGCTCCACCGCGGCGATGCGGCGGAAGGCGGGCGTCAGCACCAGCTCGCGCAGCAGGGGCAGGACCCGGCGGCCCTCGTGGTCGAACCACGCGGCCAGGGAATGGATGACCGCCTCGTCGCCCGGCGCCTCGAAGCGCCCGAGGGCATACTGATACAGCGACAGGACGAAGCAGCGGCTGAAGGCGGGGTGCTCGGTGAGCGCCTGGGCCAGGCCGGCGGCGTCGGGGAAGGTGGCGCCGTCCAGCTCGCCCGACGCGTCGATGAGGGCGCCGTGCTCCTTGGTGCGGAAGCGGCCGATGCCGTCGAACTGCTCGAGGGAGAGCCCGATGGGGTCCATGTAGGTGTGGCAGCCGGCGCAGTCCGGGTCGGACAGGTGCACCGCCGCGCGCTCGCGCAGCGTCGGCGACTCGGGGGAGGCCTCGGGGAGGCCGGTGTTGGCGTTCACCGGCGGGGTCGGGACCTCCTCGCAGAGCAGCCGCTCGCGGATGAACTTGCCGCGGAGGGTCGCCGAGCTGCTGGTGGGGTGGGACTGGAGCGCCAAAAACGCGACCTGGCCGAGCAGCCCCATGCGCGGTCCGTCGGGCGGGAGCCGGGTCTCGGCGAAGCCTTCGCGCGCGGGCGCCGGCACGTCGTAGACGGCGGCCAGGGTGCGGTCGAGGAAGGTGGTGCGGCTCGTGAAGGCCTCGCGCCAGTCGGCGTCGAGGTCCACGACCAGGTGCTCGAGGGTGGAAAGGGTCTCCTCGCGGGCGGAGGGGCCGAGCTGGGGGCTGGCGTGGACGAAGATCGTTGGCTCCTTGCGCAGCTCGTCGAGGGCGTCCAGGTCCAGGTAGTCGGTGAAGAAGGCGCGGAGGCCGTCGCGGACGCGGGGGTCGCCGAGCAGGCGATCGGTGGCCAGGGCCAGGCCCTCGGGGGTGTCCAGCGCGCCCGAGGCCGCGGCGTCCAGCAGCGCGTCGTCGGGGGTGGTCTGCCAGAGCAGGAAGCTGAGGCGGGAGGCGAGCTCGAAGGCGGTGCGGCGGCGGAGGCCGGGGGCGTCGGGGTCGGGCTCGCCGCGCTCGACGCGGAAGAGGAACCAGGGGGACTGGAGCAGGGCCGCCACGGCATACTCGAGGCCGGCGTGGAAGTCGCCCAGGGTCTCGGCGGCAGAGCCGGCCACCGCGATGAGGGGCGCCAGCTCGGTCTCGGAGAGGGGGCGGCGCCAGAGGCGGCGGCCGAGCGGCGTCAGCGCGGCGCGGGCGCAGGCGTCGTCGCGGGTGGCCGCCGGCTGGCAGGGCACCAGGCGGGCGCGGCGCTCCGGGGTGAGGGCCTGGGCGGCCAGCGAGCGGGCGGCGGTCTCGTACTGCTCGGCGCCTCGCGGCGAGACGCTGGCGCCGCTGGTGCCGATGGCCACGAAGCCGCCGTCGCTGACGTCGGGCTCGAGGGCGGTGGGGACCACCAGGTCGGCGCCGAGGACGTCGTGCACGCTGGCCGCGTACTGGGCGCGGGTCAGCCGCGCCATCATCGGGACCGGCGGCGGATCCAGCGCGACCGTGCGCGGATCCACCAGGTCCGGGGCCTCGCCGAGGTCCGTGCCGGCGTCGGCGGCGGCGTCGCCCGACGATCGGGATGTGTCGGCGCAGCTCGGCGCGAGCAGCAGGCCCAGCGCCGCCAGCAGCCCCACCGACCACGACCAGCGCTCCTGCAACGCAGCCTCCACTGCCTCGGTGGAGCCCACGCTAGGATTTCGTGGCACTGAGTGTCAACACCTCGGCCGGCGCTCGCCGCCGCGAATCGAGGGTTGATCCTCGCCCGGATCCGCTCAAGGATGCGGCCTCCTCACGCCACACGGGGGTTTCGATGTCTCTCCGCGACGGCCTCGCGCGCCACCTCAGAAGCCACTTCGTCGACCTGGACACCGACCGGCTCGCCCACCTCGGCACCCACCGCCGCGGCAAGGTTCGGGAGCTCTTCGTCGGTGACGACGAGATCTGGATGATCACCACCGATCGCCTGTCGGCCTTCGACGTGGTGCTGACCTCGATCCCCTGCAAGGGGGCCATCCTCAACGCCATCGCGGTGGCGGCCTTCGAGGCCACCGCGGACATCTGCCCGAACCACCTGCTCGAGGTGCCGCACCCCAACGTGATGCGGGTGCGCCGCGCCGATCCGCTGCCCATCGAGGTGGTCGTCCGCCGCTACGTCACCGGATCGCTCTGGCGCGACCTGGAGGCCGGGCGCGCGGGCGTGTACGAGGTCCCGCTGCCGGCCGGCATCCGCCGCGACCAGCGCCTGGATCAGCCGATCATCACGCCCTCGACCAAGGCCGAGGTGGGCATCCACGACGAGCCGATCAGCCGCCGCGTCATCCTGGAGCAGGGCATGGTCGAGGAGGCCGTGCTGGACCGCGCCTTCGAGCTGGCGCTGGCGCTCTTCGCCCGGGGCGAGGCGCTGGCGGCCGAGCGCGGACTCATCCTGGTGGACACCAAGTACGAGTTCGGGCTGGTGGACGGCGAGCTGATCGTCATCGACGAGATCCACACGGCCGACTCCAGCCGCTACTGGGAGGCCTCCGAGTACGAGGCGCGCTTCGCCGCGGGCGAGTCCCAGAAGATGCTCGACAAGGAAAACATCCGGCAGTGGCTCATCGGGGTCGGCTACCAGGGGGAGGGCACGCCGCCGGAGATCCCCGACGCGGTGCGCCTGGACCTGGCCGAGACCTACGCGCGCCTGCACGAGCGGCTGCTGGGGCGCCCCTTCGTCCCGCCGGCCGAGGACGTGCGCGAGAGCCTCTACACGGTCCTGGGTCGCTGACCCGGGCGGCGGGTCAGGGCCGGCCGAAGCTCCGCAGGGCCAGGCCGGCCGACTCGTCGAGGCCGAACATGCGGTTGGCGTTCTGCACCGCCTGTCCGGCGCCGCCCTTGACCAGGTTGTCCAGGGCGCTCACCACGACCACGCGCCCGCCGTGGGGGTCCGAGGTCGCGGCCATGCGGCAGCGGTTGGTGCCCACCACGTGGTCGAGGTGCACCTCCTCGGGGCGCTCGAGCACCTGGACGAAGGGCGCCCCCTCGTAGTGGGTGGCCAGGGTCGAGGCGACCCGCTCGGCGGCGACGCGGGCGTCCGACTCGCCGGGCACGCGCAGGTAGATGGTGGCGTAGATGCCGCGGGGCACGGGCAGGAGGTGGGCGACGAAGGTGATGCCGGGCGCCGCGTGCCCGTGGGTGCGCAGGGCCTGGTCGATCTCGGGGATGTGGCGGTTGGGGCCCACCAGATCCATGTAGAAGTTGCCGAAGAGCTCGCTGTAGAGCAGCGGGATGCGGGCGCTGCGGCCGGCGCCTGTGGTGCCGAACTTGCCGTCGACCACCACGCTGCCCAGGTCGACCAGCCCGCCGTGGCACAGGGGGAGCAGCGCCAGGAGGATGGCCGTCGGGAAGCCGCCCGGGTTGGCCACCAGCCCGGCGGTGCTCAGCTCGGGGCCCGCCCACTCGCTCAGGCCGTAGACGGCCTCGGCGCTGCAGGCGTCGCTGCGGTTGTCCAGGCCGTAGGCGCTCATGTGGACGGCGGGGTCGGACAGGCGGTGAGCGCCCGAGAGGTCGACCACCCGCACGCCCGCCTCGCGGAAGGAGGGCACCAGCCGCACCGCCAGCTCGGGCGTGGTGGCGATGAACATCAGCTCGCAGTCGAGGTCGCGGGCGGCCGCCACGGCGTCACCGTGCCCGACCACCATCGCGTCGCCCTGCTCGCCCAGGTCGCGGTCCAGGGCGCTGAGGCGCCGGCCGGCCATGCCGTCGCTCGAGGCGGTGACCACGTGCATGTCCGGGTGACCGGCGACCAGGCGCGCGGCCTCCTGCCCGGTGTAGGCGGTGATGCCGCAGATGCCGACGCGGATGGGGGTGTCTCGGGTCATGGCTCGAATCTACCACGGGGGATCCGGGGGCGGCAGTACCCACGGGGAGGCGAGGTGGAGCACGCGTACTCCACCTTCGGGCGCCAGGGCGTGGGTGGCGAGGCGAACGCGCCGCGGTCAGATCCCGGCGGCGCGCGCGGTCTGCTGGCGGGCCGAGAGCACGGACTCGGCGTGGGCCAGCATCTCCGGCGTGTCGACGTCCTGCCAGAAGCCGCCGCCGATATCGAGCAGGCGCATCCGGCCGGCGTCGGCCAGCGCCTGGATGCCGTCCGACAAAGAGGCGTCGCCCTGGGCCGCGAAGACCCGCTCGAGCGCGGCCATCAGCGCCCGGGTGCACACGAAGACCCCGGTGTCCACGCAGTCGAAGTCGGTGAGCTGCTTGCCGATGGCGCGGATGCGATCGCCGTCGCTCAGGACCTTGGTCGCGTCGTCCATGTCGAAGATCGTGTCGAGCTTGTAGTCGACCAGCAGCGTCGCGCCCTCGTCCACCGGCGCGTGGGAGCCGGCGAGGATCATCACGTCGTCGTCCACCACGTGGTCGGCCATCATCAGCACGAACTCGCCGGGGACGTGCGGCGCGGCGGCCAGCACCGAGACGCCGTTCTTCAGGTCGTAGCGCGGGTTCTCGGCGAAGATCAGCTCCGCCGGGCCCTGGTGGAGGCGGCGCACCTGGGTCTCGACGTCGCCCGAGCCGAAGCCGGTCACCACGACGACGCGGGCGCACCCGGCGACCTCGAGGCTGCGGATGGCCCGGACCAGCAGCGGCTCGCCGCCCACCGAGGTGAGCGGCTTGAGGAACGTGGTGCTGCTGACGCCCTGGAGCCGCGACCCGAAGCCCGCGGCCAGGATGACGCCGGTGCGGTCGGTCGTCGGGTGTCGGGGATGCTGCCCCATCGCCTACTCCTCGTGCTCGTCCAGGTGCGTCACCGGGCGCTCGCCCGCCATCACGCGCAGGGTGTTCTTCATGCGCACGTGCTGGATGAAGAGGTCGTGCTCCTGGACGTGGCCGGGCTCGGTGTGGGGGCTCTTGAAGTAGAAGGAGAGCCACTCCTGGATGCCCTTGCGGCCCGAGCGGCTGGCCAGGTCGAGGAAGAGCGCCAGGTCCAGCACGATGGGGGCGGCGAGGATCGAGTCGCGGCAGAGGAAGTCGACCTTGATCTGCATCGGGTAGTCGAGCCAGCCGCGGATGTCGATGTTGTCCCAGCCCTCCTTCGCGTCGCCGCGGGGCGGGTAATAGTTGATGCGGACCTTGTGGTAGAGGTCCTTGTAGAGGTGCGGGTAGAGCTCCGGCTGGAGGATGGTGTCCAGCACGCCCGACTTGGTGACCTCCTTGGCCTTGAAGCTGTCGGGATCGTCGAGGATCTCGCCGTCGCGGTTGCCCAGGATGTTGGTCGAGAACCAGCCGCTGATCGCCAGCATGCGGGCCTTGAAGCCGGGCGCCAGGATGGTCTTCATCAGGGTCTGGCCCGTCTTGAAGTCCTTGCCGGCCACCGGCACGCCGCGCTCGATGGCGAGCTGCTCCAGCGCCGGCGAGTCGGCCGACAGGTTCGGGGCGCCGTTGGCGTAGGGCACGCCCTCCATGATGGCCGCGTAGGCGTAGAGCTGGGACGGCGCGATGGCCGGGTCGTTGGCGTCCAGGCCCGCCTCGAAGGACTCGATGCTCTCGTGGCAGGCGGCCGGGCGCAGGTAGATCTCGGTGGAGCCGCACCACACCATGACGGCGCGGCTGGCACCGGCCTTGGCCATGGCGTCGCGGATGTCCTGGCGCAGGGCCTCGGCCAGCTCACGCTTGCCCTTCATCGGCTTGACGTTGGGGCCGTCGAGGCGCTTGACGTAGGCCGGGTCGAAGGCGGCCTTCATCGGCTTGACCGTGTGCAGGAAGTCGGCCAGGGGCGAGAGGTCCTGCGGGTTCAGCACCTGGGCGCGGGCGGCGGCGTCGTAGGCGTCGTCGGGGTAGACGTCCCAGCCGGCGAAGGCCAGGTCCGACAGCGGCGCCAGCGGGACGAAGTCGCGGATCAGCGGGTTGCGGTTCTCCGAGCGGTGGCCCAGGCGGATGGTCTGGAGCTGGCTCACCGAGCCCACCGGCTGGGCGTTGCCCTGGCGGATGGCCTCGACGCCGGCGATGAAGGTCGTCGCGACGGCGCCCATGCCGGGGGTCAGGACGAGCAGCTTGCCGGAGTGCGGGGGGATGGGGTTCGCGGAGTGGGTCATGGCTACGAGGCTCCCGAGCGGGCGCGTGGCGCTGGCCGGAGCGGGGCGGGGGTGCCTCGGGGAGACCAGACGGGAGCGCCGCATGTGTGTCGCGCTGCGGTGTGCACGGTCCGTGCCACGCCAGGCAGGCACAGTCCGGTACCGGGTGGCGCGGTGTCTAGCACGCAGCATGCGCGCGGGCAAACCCAATCCATGACTGCGAAAACGCTGCCCCCGTCGGGCCGGCGTGGGGGCCTCGGGGTGGAGTACGCTTCATCCACCCGGCGGAGACGCGAGGGCGCCGCGCGAGGCGCGATCGGCCTGCGGCGTCAGCGCGGGCAGTCGGTGCGGAGGCACACCTCCGCCAGCTTGGGCTTGAGGAACCCGAACCAGGGCGCCGGCAGCCGATCGTCCCACTGGGGGATGACGTTGGCCGCCTCGCGGATGGCCTCGGCGTTGCTGCCGTAGGCCCCGACCAGCACCGCCTCGGGCGCCTGCTGGCCCAGCAGCTTCACCCGGATGAGGGCGTAGCGGGGCTTGCGCTCCTGCTCGAGGCGGTAGGGGACCACGATGGCGCCCATGCGCTGCGAGGTCGCCAGGCGCACGCACTGGATCGACGCCCCCTCGGGCTCGAGCACCGGCCGGCCGCCCTCGGCCAGGGCGCTGAAGTCGAAGGGGGCCAGCGGCGTGGTCAGGCCGCCCACGTAGGCCTGGCGGACGCCATCCTTGACGTGCACCAGCAGGGCGAAGGCCTTGGTGTCGTGGAAGGCCTCGGCCTCGAAGAAGCAGGGAGCGCCCCACACCTCCTCACCGGCCAGCATCGCGCGGTCTTCGCCCTCGACGCCCTTGGTGTCGACCTTCTGGAAGCGGAACTCGCGGGCGATGGGGGTGGGCGCCGCCAGCGCCGCCGGGGCGCACGCCGCCGCGAGGAGGACGGCGAGGGTGGAGATGGCGCGGCGAGCGTGGATGAGCTGCATGGGCGTGGCTCCGGTGTTCAGCGGGACATGACGCCGGCGAGGCGCGTGACGGCGTCGGCCAGTTCGTCGGGGGGCAGGATGGAGAAGCACAGGCGCACCCAGGAGGCGTAGGCCTGACCCGAGGCGGCGCCGGGGGTCAGCACGACCCCCGAGTCGATGCAACGCTCGAGAAACGGCGTGCAGTCCGCGGCGCCACCGCACCAGGGTGCGGCGTCGAAGAAGAGGAAGGTGCCCCCCTCGACCGGGGGCAGGCCGAGCCCGGCGGTGACCTGCTCGGCGGCGCCCTGGTAGAGGCGGCGCGCGTCGGCCAGCCAGGCGTCGCCGGCGTCCAGCGCGCGGGCGGCGGCGACCTGCATGGGCCGGGGCGCGCAGTAGGTGGTGAAGGTCTGGGCGGCGCGGACGGCGGCCATGCCCTCGGGCGGGCCGTGGATGAAGCCGACGCGGGCGCCGGCCATGGCGTAGCCCTTGGACATGCTGTGGATGGCGAAGGCGCGCTCGCGCAGGTCGGGGTGGGTCCAGAGCGGCGCGGGCGGGGTGTCGCCGAAGTAGAGGTCTTCGTAGACCTCGTCGCAGAACACCCAGAGGTCGTGGCGGCGGGCGACCTGGATGGCGGCCTCGACGACCGGCGCCGGCAGCACCCGGCCGGTGGGGTTGTGCGGCGAGTTGAGGTAGATGGCCGCGGTGCGCGGCGTGCAGGCGGCTTCGAAGAGCGCCTCGGCGTCGAGCGCGGGGTCGTCGAGCCGGTCGTATAGCGGGATCTGCACGGCCCGGGCGCCCCGGCAGGCGACGATGCCCGGGAAGAGCGGCCAGAAGGGGGCCGGCAGCAGCACCTCGTCGCCAGGATCGATGAGCGCCTGACACAGGGTCATCAGGCCGGCGGTGGCGCCCGAGACCACCTGCACATCGGCGCGGTCGATGGCCACCCCCGAGCGCCGCTGCACCTTGCGGACCGCCGCATCCAGGAGCTCCGGCAGCCCCTGCACCGGCGCGTAGCGATGAAGATGAGGCAGCTCCGCGCTCAGCAGCGCCTCGGTGCGGGCGACGGCGGGCGGCTCGAGGAAGCTGTCGCCGATGTTCAGCAGATGAAGCGGCCCCACATGCGCCGCGATGCGCTCGCGAAGCGGCGTGAACACCTGGGCGCTGAGAGCGGCGGTAGTGGCAGAGACCCGGGGTCGAGCAGGCATGCCCAGGGTTCTAGCCCGCGTGAAGCGCGATTCCAAGTCTGCGAGGCGCAGGCGACGGCACCGAGGCCGGCGCCGGCACCGAGGCCGGGACCGGGGCCGGGACCGAGACCGAGGCCGAGGCCGAGACCGAGACCGAGACCGAGGCCGAGACCGAGACCGAGACCGAGACCGGGACCGAGACCGAGGCCGAGGCCGCCATCGATGTAGAGGCGCCGAATGAGGCGAGCGAGGCCGCCGCTGGCGGCGGCGCGACCGAGCGCGGGCCGAGTCGGGCCCCAGGCCCGTCGCAGGCCCGACGCGAGGGAGCGACGTCGTCAGCGGTGGCCGAGACCGAGCCCGAGACCGAGACCGCCCCGAGGCCGGCCCCGTCACCGAGACCGAGACCGAGACCGAGACCGAGGCCGGCCCCGTCACCGAGACCGCCCCGAGGCCGGCCCCGTCACCGAGACCGCCCCCAAGACCGAGGCCGAGTCGACCCAACCGAGGCCGGGCCGAAGGCCTCGGCCGAGCCGATCGCTCAACCCCGCCGCTGAGGCTCCAGCCCGTCGCAGGCCTGACCCGAGGGAGCGCCGCCCTCAGCGGCGTCCGTAGCCGCCGCCCCGGCCATCGACGCCGATCTCCGTCGCAAGGCTGACCCGAGGGAGCGCCGCCCTCAGCGGCGTCCGTAGCCGCCGCCCCGGCCATCGACGCCGATCAATCGCGGCCGAGGAGGCTCCTGGCGAGACTCGCCACTGCCACGTCGGGGCTGATGGAGCCGTCGACCAGGATGGACACGGCGCGGCGGCCTCCGATGGCGTGGCTGGCGCGGAGGATGGCCAGCTTCAGGCCGCGGCCGCAGGAGGGGAACTGGCGGGCGAAGATCGGCAGGGCGGCGTCGGCCTGCAGGGTGCCCAGGGCCTCGACCGCGTCCACCGGCCAGTCGACGGGCTGGCGCTGCTGCAGCATGGCGAGGATCTTCAGGGTCGCGCGCGGGTCGCCGAGGCGGGCCGCGGCCTCGCGGCCGAGGATGGACATCTGGGGGTTCGGGTGGTCCATCGCCGCGACGGCCAGGTCACGGGTGCGCTGCGAGGGCAGGTAGCCCATGGCGTCGAGGGCGGCGCGCCGGGTGCGCTCGGAGGTCTCCACCGCCTCGTAGAGGTCGGCGACGGTGTCGACCGCCTCGCGGTAGCCGGCCTGGGCGATCGTCTCCAGCAGCACGACCCGCAGCTCGTCGAGGCTGCGGTCGGGCCGCAGCTGCGCCAGGAGGCGGGTGGCCGAGGGGGCGGCGGTCGGGGCCACGTGGCGCAGGTAGGACGCGGCCAGGGAGGCGTCGTCGGGGCGCGTCTGCAGTCGGGCCAGCAGGTCGTCGACGCCCTGGGCGCCGTGGGCCGAGAGGGTCTCGATGGCCCGGGCGTGCCAGGGCGACTGGACGTCGGCCAGCAGCTCGTCGATGAGCCGGGTGCGCACCTCGGGCGTGCGGGCCGCGGCGAGCTCGTCGAAGATGCGGTTCTGCAGCGCCGGGTCCTGCTCGGCCAGCATCTGCCAGAGGATGGGCATGGCGCCGGCGCCGTGGGCGACCAGCGCCGGGACGGCGGCGCGGACGAGCCAGGTGTCCTCGGCGCGAGCCAGGCGAGCCAGCTCGGCGCGCGCGTCGTCGTTGTGGAGGCGGCCCAGCGCGCGGATGGCGGCGAGGGCTGTGGCGTGGGAGCCGTCACGGGCGAAAGGCGCGATGGCGGCGACGGCGCTCGGGTCGTCGGCGAAGCCGCCCAGCGTCACCAGGGCGGCGCGGCGGGTGAGGTCCGACGGGTTCTGGAGCAGGCGAGAGGCGATCTCGCGGCCGACGGCGCCGAAGGCCGGGAGCCGCGTGACCGCCACGTTGACCTGGGCGGGGACCTCGGAGGCGAGGCCGCGGGCGAGCAGCGGGAGCGCCCGGGTGTCGCCGGTGCTGGCCAGGGCGTCCACCGCGGCGGCGGCGAGGCTCGGCTCGGAGTCGGCGAGCTCGCGGGCCGCGTGGAGCAGCGCCGACTCGAGGCCACGCGCGTCGTTGCCGTCGCCGAGCGCGGACAGGACGATGGCGGAGGGCGTCGCGGCGCCGGTCCGGAGCAACGCCAGGCTGACGTCGCGGGCGCGGCCGCCGTCGATGCGGAAGAGCGTACGCAGGGCGACGGTGCCGCTGTCGGCGTCGGCCTGGCGGGCGAGGTCGGAGATCCACGGGACCGCGGCGACGCCGAGCTGCACCAGGCGCTCGCTGGCCTCGGCGCTGCGGGCGCGGTCGCCCAGGTTGCTCACCAGGCTGGAGATCTCCTCGCGCAGCCCCTGATCGACGGCCAGCACGTCCACCGGTTCGTAGGCCATGATCTCGCTGATGGCGACGCCCGCCTCGATCGGCCCGGTGACGGCGTCGACCGTGACGGTCAGCACGTCGGTGCGCGCCAGCGGGAAGAGCTCGAAGCTCTGGGTGCGGCGCGCGTCGGCCAGCTCGAGGATCTGCGCCCCGCCGGGCCAGCTCACGCGCAGCCGGGTGGGGCGGGCGTGCTCGGCGAAGCTGCGGTTGTCACGCCCGTAGCCCGGGTGGACGTCGAGGCGCGACAGGTAGCGGGTGGCCTCGAAGCGCAGCGTGAGCTCCTCGCCTTCGCCGCGGCCCGGTCCGGCGATCCAGGCCGAGCCCAGACGGCCGTCGGTGAGGCGCGCCGCGTCGCCTTCACCGCTGGAGGTCGACGCCGACACCTGATGGACCTCGGCCGTCGCCAGCCGCGGCGGCGAGGACGCAGAGCTGGCGGGGGCAAACGCCCCGGCCAGCGCCAGGGCGCTCGAGATTCCAAGTGTGGTGATGCGAGTGTTCATCGGTTCTCCCGGGTTGGCCCACCTCTCTTCGGCACGCCGCCGGCAAAGCTTGAGGGCTCGCGGTCAGACGGGCGCTGGGCCTATCCTGGGGCGGCTCGCGCGCTCCCAGAGAACCGAGGTCCCATGTCCCTGCTCGCAGACGCCCCGCGCGCCGCCGGCGTGCTCCTCCACCCCACCTCGCTGCCCGGTCCCCACGGCGTGGGCGAGCTGGGCGTCGAGGCGCGGCGCTTCCTCGATTGGATGTCGGAGGCGGGCGCGAGCTTCTGGCAGGTGCTGCCGCTGGTCCCCCCCGGCTCGGGGCACTCGCCCTACGCCACGCCCGCGGCGCTGGCCATGGACCCGCGCCTCATCGACCCGCGCGAGCTGGTCGCCTGGGGGTTGCTGGACCGCGTGCCGGACGCGCCGGCGGCCGACAGCCTGGACCGGGCCGACTTCGACCGCACGACCGCCTGGAAGTCGCAGCTCGTGCGTGCGGCGAGCGCGCGGCTGCACGCACGACCGGACCACCCGCTGCGCCCGGCGCTGGCCGCGTTCCGGGCAGAGGCCGACTGGGTCGAGGAGACCGCGCTCTTCCTGGCCCTGCGGGCCGCTCGGCGCGGCGAGCCGTGGTGGCGCTGGCCGGCGCCGCTCCGCGACCGCGACCCCGGCGCCCTGGCCGCGGCCCGGGAGACCCACGCCCACGCCATCGAGGACCTCGTCACCACCCAGTTCCTGGTGGAGCGCCAGTGGCAGGCCCTGCGCGCCTACGCGTCCGCTCGAGGGATCCGCGTCATCGGCGATCTGCCCATCTACGTCGATCGGGACAGCGCCGATGTCTGGGCCGCGCGCGACCAGTTCCAGCTGCACCCCGACGGCACGCCCCGGGCGGTGGCCGGGGTGCCGCCGGACTACTTCAGCGCGACCGGGCAGCTCTGGGGCAACCCGCTCTACGACTGGGAGCGCATGGCCCAAGACGGCTACGCCTTCTGGCGGCGGCGCCTGCGCCGCACCTTCGAGCAGGTCGACGTGGTCCGCATCGACCACTTCCGCGCCTTCGCCGCCTATTGGGCCGTGCCGGCGGGCGCGCCCGACGCCCGCGGAGGCCGCTGGGTGGAGGGTCCCGGACGCCACTTCTTCGACGCGATGCGCGAGTCCCTCGGCGAGGCGCCCATCATCGCCGAGGACCTGGGCATCGCCGGCCCGGAGGTCCACGCGCTGCTCGAGGCCGTCGGGTTCCCCGGGATGGCCGTGCTGCAGTTCGCCTTCGGAGGCGGCGCCGACAACGCCTACCTGCCCCACAACCACGTGCGGAACGCCGTGGTCTACCCCGGCACCCACGACAACGACACGACGGTCGGGTGGTGGGGCTCGGCCGACGAGTCGGTGCGCGACCACGTGCGCCGCTATCTGCGCACCGACGGCTCGGACATCGCCGACGTGCTGTGCCGCGCGGCCCTGGGCTCGGTAGCCCGGACCGCCATCCTGCCGCTGCAGGACATCCTGGCCCTGGGAGGCGACGCCCGCATGAACGTCCCCGGCCGCGCCGAGGGCAACTGGACCTGGCGAGTGCGAGCGGAGGCCTTCAACCGGGACACCGCCAGCGCGCTGCGCGAGCGCCTGGAACTCTACGGCAGGCTCGCCGAGCGATAGCGGAGGCCGGGACCGGGGCCGGGACCGGGGCCGGGGCCGAGACCGGCACCGAGACCGAGACCGAGACCGAGACCGAGCCCGAGACCGAGACCGGGACCGGCACCGACTCCGAGGCCGAGACCGAGACCGAGACCGAGACCGAGAGACTGACCGAGACCGGCACCGAGACCGAGACCGAGACCGAGAGACCGAGCCCGCGAGGCCGAGCCTGAGGCCGAGGCTGAGGCCGAGCCTGAGCCTGAGCCGAGCCCGAGGCCGAGAGACCGAGCCGAGACTGAGACCGGCACCGAGACCGAGACCGGCACTGAGCCTGAGCCCGGCACTGAGGCCGAGCCTGAGCCCGAGCCCGAGCCCAGAGCCCTGAGACCGAGCCTGAGCCCGAGACTGGCAGGCCGAGCCCGAGCACTGAGGCCGAGCCCGGCCTGAGAGCCTGAGCCTGAGGCCGGAGCCCGCGGCGGCCACCGAAATCCCGACCGCGCCCCCCATCGATGTAGAGGCGCCGAATGAGGCGAGCGAGGCCGCCGCTGACGGTGGCGCGACCGAGGCGCAGCCCGAGTCGGGCCCCAGGCCCGTCGCAGGGCTGACCCGAGGGAGCGGCGTCGTCAGCGGTGGCCGTAGCCGCCTCAGGCGGTGCCTCGTCCAACTCGCCCTAGAGGTTCAGCGCCACCCCGATGGGACAATGATCCGATCCCGCCACGTGCGGGTGGATGAAGGCGTCGGTGAGGATCTCGAGCGCGCCGGGGGAGGCCAGGACGTAGTCGATGCGCCAGCCGACGTTGCGCTCGCGGCAGCCGCCTCGCTGGCTCCACCAGGTGTAGGCGCCCTCGGTGTCGCCGTGGACGTGGCGGAAGGTGTCGGTCCAGCCGGAGCGCAGCCAGCGGTCCAGCTCCTCGCGCTCCTCGGGGCGGAAGCCCGAGGTCTTCTCGTTGTCCTTGGGGCGCGCCAGGTCGATGGGGCGGTGCGCCGTGTTGAAGTCGCCCATGACCAGGACCGGGCGTCCGGCGGCGCGGGCGGGCTCGAGGCGGTCGAAGACGGCGCGGTAGAAGTCCAGCTTGTAGGGGATGCGGCTCAGGTCGCGGTTCTTTCCGTTTCCGTTCGGGAAATAGGCGTTCACCACCACCAGGTCGCCCAGGTGGGCCTCCTGGTAGCGCCCTTCGACGTCGAAGGCCGCGTCGCCCAGGCTGGTGTGGACCGCGCTCGGCGGCTGGCGGCTGAACAGCGTCACGCCGCTGTAACCGGGGCGCTCGGCGGGGTTGGCGTGGACGTGCCACCCTTCGGGGCGCGCCAGGGCCGCGTCGAGCTGGTCGGGCCGGGCGCGCACCTCCTGCAGGCCGACGACGTCGGCCTCGGCGCCGGCCAGCCAGTCGGCGAAACCCTTGCCTGCGCAGGCGCGCAGGCCGTTGACGTTCCAGGACACGATACGCATCAGGGCTCCTCGGGGTACACGCAGCGGAAGGCGGTGAACGGGAAGGCGTAGTGCCGCTGGTACCAGTTCCGGAAGCTCGGGCGCATCAGGCGGGCGTCGGTGGCCCAGGAGGCGCCGAAGACGACGGTGTGCTGGTCGTCGAAGAAGTCGCGCGCGTACCCCTGGTAGGAGCGGATCCATGGCTCGAAGCCGGGCAGCGGGGCGAAGGCGGTCGAGGTGTGCTCCCAACCGTTGCCGACCAGCTCCTCCACGCCCCAGGCGCTCTGGCCCAGCGGCGTCGAGCCGACGGGAGCTGGCGCCCAGCGGTTGAAGTCGAAGGCGCCCCGGGTGCTGTCGGGCGCCGAGGCGCCCCAGGGGTGGAGGCGGGTCTGGCCGTCGGGCGTGCCGAAGGCGGCGTGGTGCAGCTCGGCCTCGCTGGGGAGGCGGGCGTTGCGCCAGCGGGCGTAGGCGGCGGCCTCGGCCTGGCTCACCTGCACCGGCCACCCGCTGGCCGTGGCCAGGGGCGCGTGGCCGAGCACCCAGGCGACCTCGTAGCCTCCGTCGGGCGTGCGCCGCCAGCTCGCCGGGTGCTCCAAGCCGGCGCGCTGGCGCCAGGCCCAGGCGTCCGGCCGCCAGAACCGGTGGTCGGCGTATCCGCCGGCCGCCACGAAGTCGGCGAAGCGGCCGACCGTGACCGGGAGGCGGTCGATGAGAAAGGCGGGCACCTCGACGTCCAGTCGGCCCAGCTCGGCGTCCCAGGCGAAGGGCACGTCCTCGAGGGTGACGCCGAGGCTCACGCGCCCGGCTCCCACGGCCACACGCGCCGCAGCGGGCGCAGGGCCGCCCTCGGGCAACGGGATCGACGGGGGCCGGTGCTTCAGGGCCGGGTCCAGGGCCTGCACCATGTAGAGGAGGGTCTCCTGGTGCATCAGCTCGTGCTCGAGCACGACGTGGTGGATGCGCAGCCCGGCGGCCAGCGGGTCGGTCGGCGCGCGGGCGGCCACGGCGTCCACGGTCTCCAGCACCGTGGCGCGGACGCGATCGCGGTAGGCCAGGACCCGGGCCTGATCCGGCCAGTCGCTGATGCTGGCGTCCTGCGCGGCGCGCTCGTCCAGCGGGTCGATGCCGCGCTCGAAGAGCTCGTCGAAGGCCGGCTCGAAGGGTGGGAGCTCCAGCACGCCGCGGGCGATCTGGTTCCAGGCGAAGGCGGGCAGGTGGCCGAGATAGAAGATGAAGGGGTGGCGCAGCGGAATGGGCCGCGCGTGCAGGGCCTGTGGGGTGAGCAGCTCGAAGAGGCGGTCGGTGCGGCCCCAGGCGACGCTCAGGGCGGCGCGGGCTTCGCTGGGGTTCATCGGCGGTCCCCTCGCGGCCGCAGCAGCGCCAGGCCGAAGAGCTGGTCCGGGTCGGTCACCCAGCGCGCCATCGCCAGGTCGGCCCTGCCGGCCATGGCGTCGAGGCTCTCGCGGGTGTACTTGCAGCTCAGCTCGGTCAGCAGCTCCTCGCCCTCGGCCAGCGACAGGCGCGTCCCGGTGGCCGCGACCGTCACCCGCACCGGGCGCACCGCGCGCAGGCGCATCTCGATGCGCGCCCGCTCGACGTCGTAGACCGCGCGGTGTCGGAAATCCGCCGTGTCGAAGTCGGCGCCGAAGCGTGCGTTGACCACGTCCAGCACGTTGAGGTTGAAGGCCGCGGTCACCCCCTGCGCGTCGTCGTAGGCGGCCTCCAGCCGAGCCGGGTCCTTCACCAGATCCACGCCGATGAGGAACGCGTCGTCTTCGGCCAGCGCCGCGCGGATGCTGCGCAGGAAGTCCAGCGCGGCGATGCGGTCCAGGTTGCCGAAGGTGCCGGCCAGCAGCACCAGCATGCGCTCGCCGCCGGGGCCCAGGCGGTGCAGCTCGTGGACGAAGTCGCCCACGACGCCGCGCACGTCGAGGCTCGGATACGCCGCCTGCAGCTCGCGCACCGAGGGCTCGAGGAAGTCGGGGGCGATGTCCATGAGCGTGCAGGCGCGACCGCGACCCGAGCGTACCAGGGCGTCCAGCAGCACGCGGGTCTTGCGTCCGGACCCCGAACCCAGCTCGGCCAGATCGCGCGGCGCGGTGGTCGCGAGCAGGGCGTCGGCGTGTTCGGTCAGCATCGCCAGCTCGGTGCGCGTCTGGTAGTACTCCGGCGTGTGGGTGATCGCCTCGAACAGCTCGCAGCCGCGCCGGTCGTAGAAGTACTTGCTGGGGATCTGCGGCGGTTCCCGCTCGAGCGACAGCCGCAGCTCCTCAGCGGGATCGGTCGACGCCGGCGAGGCTTGGCGGGACTGCGACATGCTGGCGATTCCTCCATCGGCGTCCGGCGCCCGAAGCGCGCCGGCGAGCCAAGGACTGTGACAGCCACGGCACGGCGGGGCAAGGCGCGGACCGCTCTCGCCGCCATGCTCTGGGCCGCTTCCTGCGCCGTTCCGCGGGCTTCCGCGACCCCGCCGGAGCCGACCTCGCCGCCGCGGGTCCTCGACGCTCCGCGCTTCTACGCCTCGCCCGTGGGAGAGGCGCGCTGGCTCGACGTCGGCGCTGGCCTGCTGGTGGTGTCGGACCTGGCGTCGGGCGCGGCGGCCCTTCGCCTGGAGACCGGCGAGACCGTGTGGAACGCGGCCGCCTTCCGCGCCCACGCCGAGCGCGTCGAGGTGGTGGGCGAGCGGGTCGTGATGATCGGAGCGGCCGCCGAGGTGCTGGACCGCCAGAGCGGCCAGCTCGCGTGGCGGCGGGAGCTGGGCTGCGGGCTGCCGGACGCCTGCACCGAGCGGGTCGCCTGGGTCGGGCCCGAGGGGCTGCTGGTCGTCGCCGACCGCGGCGGGGAAGGTGCTCGGGTGGGGCTGATGGGGCTCGACGACGGCAAGCCGCGGTGGCGAAACGCCGCGCCGGTCGCGCAGCTCCGAGCCGTGGCCGTCGGGGATGGGGTGGTGCACCTGCTCGAGGGGGGCGCGCAGGCGACGCTGCGCAGCCTGGAGCTGTCCAGCGGCCGGCAGCGGGCGCAGGTCGCGCTGGGGGAGGCCCTCGGCTCGGGGACGCCGTTGCTCGTGGCGCGGCCGGGCGGGGGCGCGCTGCTGGCGCTCCCCTGGACGGCGCAGGGGCGGCCGGGGGCGCTGCGGGTGCTGGGCGCCGATGGCGAGGGGAGGGCGCTGCCCGTCGCGATGCCCGAGTCCGGCGCGGGCGGGCTGCGCTGGCTCGGAGCAGGCGCCGCCAGCGTGCTCGGCCTCACCGGCGACCGCGCCGGAGAGCAGACCCTGCTGGCCATCGACCTGAACGGCTCGGTGCGCGTCGCCCTCGGCTCGGTCGCGTCGACGCCCATCCTGCTCGGCGATCGCGCGCTCGTCGTGCAGCGCCAGGGCGGGCTCGACCGCCTGTCCGGGTACGGCCTCTCCCAGGGACGGGCCGTGTGGGAGCGCGACGGGGTCGCCGAGGCGGCACCGGGGCGCTGGCTCCCCGCCGGCGAGGCGGGGCTCTACGTCGGCGGCGGGGCGCCGGCCATCGGGCTGCTGGTCCAGCCCGAGCGCGGCCGGGTGCTGGCAGCCGGCGAGCTGGGCGCTGTGCCCGAGGCGGTCCACGGTGCGGCCTTCGCTGGCGACCTGCTCTACGTGGCGGCGGGGCGCGGGGTGTTCGTCCACCCGCTGGTGCCGGTCGCGACGATCGCGTCGCGCATCACCGCGGCCCTGGACGCCGGCGCGGCCGACGAGGCCTCGGCCCTGCTCGAGCCCCTGCGGCGATCGGGCGTGCGGTGGCCGGACCTCGGCCGCCTGGACGCGCTGGTGGCGCGCGCCTCCGCGACGGCGGTCGAGGAGGCGATGGCCCGGGGCGGCGGCGCCGAGGCGATCGCCGCCCTGGTGGCGCCGCTGGCCGCCGCAGCCACGGACGCCGGGCCGGGCCTGGCAGCCGCCGCGCGCCGGGTCACGGCCCTGGTGGGGGACCATCTGCTGGACCCCTTCCGGCGCTGGGATCCCGATGAGATCGCCGCGCTCGAGCGCGTGGTCTCGGCGCTGAGCGCCCGGCTGCGCGACCTGCCACCCGCCGTCGCGCCCGGGGCGCCGGACGGGCGCGACGCGGTCGAGGCGGTGCGCGGCGCCGTGCTCGCGGCCGCGGCGGCGCTGGTGCTCGCCAGGGGCGCGGTGAGAACGCGGCCGCCGTCCTCGAGGCCTGGCGTACGCGCGGACTGCGCGGCGAGCCCGGCCTGGAACAGCTCAGCCAGGCGGCCGCGGCGTGGGCGCTGCGGGGAGCCCTCGACGAGCTGGGCCCGGCGCTGCGCAGCGGCGATCGCCGGGCTCGCGACGAGGCGGCCCGCGCGCTGGCCACCGTGCGCCACGCGTCGGTCGCCCTGGCCGAGGCGCCGGAGCTGGCGGCTGGTCTGGAGCGCCTCGGCAGCGACTGGGGCGCGGCCGAGCCCGACGAGGTCGCGCGGGTCATCGGCGGCGTCGATCGCGCGCTCCGCGACCTGCGCGCGCTCCTGGGGCCGGGCCTCGGTGAGCCGGGCTGCGCGGCGGTGTGTCGCGCGCTGCAGGAGGTGTGCGTGGCGCGATGCGCCGGCGGTGAGCTCGAGTGCGACACCGCCCTCAGCAGCTGCACCGCCGGCTGCGCGAGCGCCGGGCGCGTCGCGTTCGGGCTGCGGCTCTCGACGGCCGACGGCTGCCCCTGACCGATCAGCGGGGCGACACGTGGGGGCGGCCCGAGTGGGTCGCTGGCGCCAGGGTCCGGGTGCCCCCCTGCCGCAGCCCGACCGCGGCGGCCATGCGCCGGCGGGCGAGCACCAGCAGGACCAGCGCGCCCAGCCACCAGGGCATCGACTCGGCGGGTGAGCCTCCCGCGCAGCCCTGGGCCGCCGGAGCGCTCACGATCGGCTGCTCCTCGGTGCCGTCGCCGCCTTGGGGCTCCCACGGAGCCCCCTCGTACAGCGCGCAGACGCCCTCGATGTCATCGGGCGCCAGGGTGCGCGCAGCCAGGCGGTCGGAGCCCTTCGTCCCGTAGTCGGCGTACATGCTCGCCTCGGGGTCGTCGCTGTGACCGAGCCCCAGGAAGTGTCCGCTCTCGTGGGTGATGGCGCTGAGCAGGTCCACCCCCAGCTCGGCCTCGTCGTCCACCGTGAACTTGAACGCCGCGTCGTTGAACGCGATGTCGGCGTCGATGATCTCGCCGGTCGAGGGCACGTGCGAGATGAAGGTCAGCGCGATGGTCCCCGGCAGCGCTCCCGGCAGCGCGGCCCACTTGTTGGCCGACTTGATGAACACGACGACGTTGTCGGGCTCGTCGTCGAGGCTCTGCGGGGTGGTGATCGTCTGGGCCTTGGTGGTGCCGACCACCTCGATGCGCGGGACCCGGCAGTCGGGGACCTCGGCCCAGGTGGCGAAGGCCTGCTCCACCCGGTCGCGCATCTTGAACCAGGGCAGCTCGGCCGGCTCGACGGTGCTGACCCGCACCTCGACCGTGTCGCGGAACCAGCGCATCGGCTGCGACGACGTGGGCGCCAGGAACCAGTCGTAGGCCAGAGCCGCCGGCGCTTGGAACACGAGCACGGCTGCCATGGCGCCGAGCAATCGGTGGGTGCGGTTCATGGGTGCCTCCGGAGTCGGGCCGCACCTGCCTCCGCAGGGAGGCGTGGCCATCGACGTGGGCAGGGGCCTGGGGTGAAATGACGAGAGCCCGCCGGCCGCTGGCGAGCTCTCGTCCGGGTTCGGAACCGGGCTCCCCATCCGCCAGGCGGCCCCGATGGGCTCGGGGTGCCTGGCGGAGGGAGGAGGCTCAGAGCTCGCAGTTGGTCGGCGTCACCTGGGTGCAGATGTCGCCGTCGCCCGCCTCGCCGTCGCCGGTGTCGGTGCCCGCGCCGCCGTCGATGTAGTCGTCGCCGTCGCCGCCGGTCAGCGTGTCGTCGTCGTCGTCACCGAAGATGCTGTCCGCGCCGCCACCGCCAGCGATGGTGTCGTCGCCGGCGCCGCCCTCCAGGGTGTCGTTGCCGGTGGACCCGGTGATGTCGTCGTCGCCGGTTCCGGCCTGGACGCCCTCGATGTTGATGAGCTGGTCCAGCTCGCCGGCGAGCCCGTCGTTGTGGGTCGCGCAGTCGCCCACGGTGGAGTCGCCGGTCGCCGCGGCGGAGTCCATGCACAGGGTCACCGTGAGGTCGGCCACCCGCGCGCTGTAGTCGACGGTGTCGGTCCCGAGGCCGCCGTTCATGACGTCCGAGCCGCTGTCGGCCGCGCCCTCGAGGAAGGTGTCGTCGCCCGCCGCGCCGCTGAGCGTGTCGTCGCCCGCGCCACCGTCGAGGATGTCCGCCCCGGAGCTGCCGGTGATGACGTCGTCGCCCGCGCCGCCGACGACCTTCTCGACGTCGGTCTTGACGTTGTCGCCCTCGGCGGCCTCGCCGTCGTCGGACGAGTTGTCGATGTCGATGGTCAGGTCGTTGGTGCGCGAGCCGTAGTTGGCGGTGTCGGTGCCGGCGCCGCCGACCATGGAGTCGCCGCAGTCGGCCGCGCTGCCCTGGTTGAAGATGTCGTCGCCCGCGCCGCCCTCGAGCACGTCCACGTCCAGCGTGCAGTCGCCGTTGCCGGTGCCGCCCGAGAGCGTGTCGTCGCCGTCGCCGCCGAGGATCTTGTTGCCGATGTTGCTGCCGGTCAGCGTGTCGTCGCCCGCGCCGCCCGTGATGTTCTCGACATCGGTACCGACGTTGTCGGTCTCGCTGGCGAGCCCATCATTCGCGACGCCGTCCAGGGTGACGGTGAGGTCGCCGGTGCGCGCGCTGTAGTCCGCGGTGTCGGTGCCCGCGCCGCCGGCCAGCGTGTCGGCGCCGTCGGCCACGGCCGCGGCCTTGAAGGTGTCGTCGCCGTCGCCGCCGCTGATGGTGTCGTCGCCGTCGCCGCCGGTGAGGGTGTCGTTGCCCGCGCCGCCGTTGATGACCAGGTCGTCGGTGACCGCGCTGAGCGAGGTGACGCCGTCGGCCAGGTGCGCAGCCGAGATGGCGCCGCCGGCGCCGGTGAAGGTGTCCGCGCCGTCGCCCAGGGCGATGACGAAGGACTCGGCGTTGCTCACCATGACGTCGGCGTTCTTGTCGCCCGACAGCTCGAAGAAGGTGTCGGAGCCGGAGACGCCGACCGTCCACTTGTCGACGCCCGAGCTGCCCCGGACCTTGAACGCGTCGCCCGTGCCGCCGCCCATGTCGACGGTGATGCCGCCCTGGACCGAGAAGATGCCGCCGAAGGAGCCGGGCGCCGCGTCGATGATGACCTCGTCGTCGCCGGTCGTGCCGTTGACCACGATCTTCTTCACGCTGGTCGTGGTGAGCGCGACGCCGTTCGAGTCGACGCAGGGGTTGTGGTTGACCGCGAGCTGCTTGTTGGGCACCGCGATGACCACCTCGGTCACGCCGCCGCCCAGGGCCAAGGTCAGGGTCTTCGTGTCGGAGTCGTACCCGCTGCTTCCGGCGGTCGAGCAGGAAGCGAGCACGGAACCGAGCTCAGCGGCGCTGAGCCCGATCCCGTCGTCAGGCGCCTCGGCCGGGGCCGGGGCGGGGGCGTCGGCGCAGGCGCCGAATCCCATGAGTGATGCGCCATACAGCGATGCTGCGGCGAAGATGTGGGTGAGCGAGTTCCTCGTGTTCAAGGCGGCCTCCGTACTGCTGAGCGTGGTTCATGGCCGGCCGACCAGCACCCGCGTGGCCTTTCCGGTTCGCGAGTATCAACGGCCATTGCGCTCGGAAGCTTGAGAGGCTTCTTTCAGAATCGGTCGGTCGGACCGAACCGATCAGCTCACCTTGAACTGCAGCTCCCCGCCCTCGGCGTCGAGGGTCACCGTGCTGCCGTCGGGGATCTCGCCGGCGATGATGCGCCGGCCCAGCGCCGTCTCGACGTGCCGCTGCAGGTACCGCTTCAGCGGCCGCGCGCCGTAGGTGGGGTCGTAACCCCCCGCCGCGATGAGCGTGAGCGCCTCCTCGGTCGGCACCAGCGTGACGTGCCTGTCGCGCAGCCAGCGGTTGGTCTGCTCGAGCAGCAGCGCGACGATGCGGCGCGTCTCGGCCCGGGTCAGCGGCTTGAAGAGCACGGTCTCGTCGATGCGGTTGAGGAACTCGGGCCGGAAGTGCAGCCGCAGCGCCGCCATCACCTCGACCCGCGCGCTCTCGCGGATGGTGCCGTCGTCGGTGATGCCCTCGAGCAGAGCCTGGGAGCCGATGTTCGAGGTCATGATGACCACGGTGTTCTTGAAGGAGACCGTGCGCCCCTGGCTGTCGGTCAGCCGACCGTCGTCCAGGAGCTGCAGCAGCACGTTGAACACGTCGGGGTGCGCCTTCTCCACCTCGTCGAAGAGGAGCACCGCGTAGGGCCGGCGCCGCACGGCCTCGGTGAGCTGACCGCCCTCGTCGTAGCCGACGTAGCCGGGCGGGGCCCCGATGAGGCGGCTCACCGCGTGCTTCTCCATGTACTCGGACATGTCGATGCGCACCATCGTGTCCTGGTCGTCGAAGAGCGCCTCCGCCAGCGTGCGCGCCAGCTCCGTCTTGCCGACGCCGGTGGGCCCCAGGAACAGGAAGGACCCGATGGGCCGGTTGGGGTCGCGCAGCCCGGCCCGCGAGCGCAGCACCGCGTCGGCCACCGCCTGCACGGCCTCGTCCTGCCCGATGACGCGCCGATGCAGGATCTCCGGCAGCTCGAGCAGCTTCTGCCGCTCGCCCTCGAGCAGCTTGGCCACCGGCACGCCGGTCCAGCGGCTCACCACCTGGGCGATCTCCTCCTCGGTGACCTCCTCGCGCAGCAGCCCCGCGCCGCGCGACCGCATCCGCTCCTCGTGCTCGGCGATCTCCGCCTCCAGCCGCGGGATCTGCCCGTGCTGCAGCTTCGACGCCGACTCGAAGTCGCCGGTGCGCTGCGCCCGCTCCAGCTCGTGCCGCGCCTGCTGCAGCGCCTCCTTCTTCTTCTGGACCTCGTCGATGGCCCGCTTCTCGCTCTCGTACTGGTCCTGCAGCCCGCGCTCGACCTCCTCGAGGCTCGCCAGCTCCTGGCGCAGGGCCTCCAGCCGCTCCTTGGAGCCCTTGTCCTTCTCCTTGACCAGCGACTGCTCCTCGATCTTGAGCATCGTCACCCGCCGGGTGACCTGCTCCAGCTCGGCCGGCATCGACGTGATCTCGGTGTGGATGGTCGCCGCCGCCTCGTCCACCAGGTCGATGGCCTTGTCGGGCAGGAAGCGGTCGGTGATGTACCGGTCCGCCAGGGTCGCGGCCGCCACCAGCGCGCTGTCGCGGATCTGCACCCCGTGGTGCACCTCGAACATCTCCTTGACGCCGCGCAGGATGGACACGGTGTCCTCGACCGAGGGCGCCTCCACCTGCACCGGCTGGAAGCGCCGCTCCAGCGCCTTGTCCTTCTCGATGTACTTCCGGTACTCGTCCAGGGTCGTCGCGCCCACGCAGTGCAGCTCGCCGCGCGCCAGCATCGGCTTGAGCAGGTTGCCGGCGTCCATCGCGCCCTCGCTCTTGCCCGCGCCGACGATGGTGTGCAGCTCGTCGATGAAGAGGATGACGCGCCCCTCGGCCGCCTTGACCTCCTTCAGCACGGCCTTGAGCCGCTCCTCGAACTCGCCGCGGTACTTGGCGCCGGCGATGAGCGAGCCCATGTCCAGCGCGAAGAGGGTCCGGTCCTTCAGGCTCTCGGGCACATCGCCCCGCACGATGCGGTGCGCCAGCCCCTCGACGATGGCGGTCTTCCCGACGCCGGGCTCGCCCACCAGCACCGGGTTGTTCTTGGTGCGCCGCGACAGGATGCGCACGACCCGGCGGATCTCCTCGTCGCGGCCGATCACCGGCGACAGGCGGCCGGCCCGGGACTCGGCGCACAGGTCGCGGCCGTACTTCTCGAGGGCCTCGTAGGACTGCTCGGGGTCGGCGCTGGTGACCCGCTGGTTGCCGCGGATGGCGGTCATCGCCTCGGTCACGCGCGCGCGATCCACCTGATGACTGGCCAGGAGATCGCCCACCGCCGTCGAGCGCGGCTCGCTGAGCAGCGCCAGCAGGAGGTGCTCGACGGAGACGTACTCGTCCTTGAGCCGGTCGGCCTCGTCCTGGGCGGCCACCAGGATGCGCGACAGCCGCTGGGTCAGGGTGATCGAGCCGGGCGAGATGCCGGGCCCGCTCACCGAGGGGCGCTTCTGCAGCTCGCGCTCCAGGGCGGCGGCCAGCGGCGCCGGCTCCAGGCTCATGCGCTCGAAGATCCGCGGCACCAGCCCGCCTTCCTGCAGCAGCAGGGCGTGCAGCAGGTGCTCGGCGTCCACCTGCGTGTGGCCCCAGCGCACACCGTTCGCCTGCGCCTCGCTCAGCGCCTCGCGCGACCTGGTCGTGAACTTCTGGATGTCCATGGCCTCTCCTGATGGTGCTCGCTGGCCTCACGCCAGTTCTTTCACGCACTTGTGCGGTTCCGCTGCCAGCGGAGCCGGTGCCGGGGACCGTCCGTGCCCGGGGGTTGCCTCCCCCCCGGCGGGTGCGCTACAGAAGCGCCGATTGCGCCTTTGACTGAACTGCGTACGGCCCGTCCTCGCATGACGGGAAGCACGGGGCGCTCACGGGTCAAGGCGGTGGGCCCGTCCGGGGAACCGGGCGGCCGCGTGGCGTGATACGGGGAGGCGGATGAGCCAGCGACCGACAAAGCAGCGCGCGCCACGCTCCTCCGGCGGTGTCTCGCCCGACCCCGCGAGCGGCGACGACCGGGACGACGACTCGGAGCCCGCCGACGCCGATCTCGAGAGTCTGCTGACCCTCGACGAGGACGCCGACGAGGACGAGGACGAGGACGACGACGAGGCGTCGGACGGGCCGGTGATCGAGGTGTCCTCCGCCACCCACCTCCCGGTCGTGCGCGCCCGGCGCCTGCCCGAGCGCATGAACGCGCTCAACGTCTATCTGGCTCGGCTACAGGACGTGGAGATCCTGCCCATCGAGGAGCAGACGCGCCTGGCCGAGCGCTACCAGCGCGACGGCGACGCCGAGGCCGCCGCGCGCCTGGTGGCGTCCAACCTGCGGTTGGTGGTGAAGATCGCCTTCCAGTTCCGGCGGCAGTGGGCCGACGTGATGGATCTGGTCTCCGAAGGCAACGTCGGGCTGGCGGAGGCCATCCGCAAGTTCGACGCCGACCGGGGGGTGCCCTTCCCGAGCTACGCCCGCTTCTGGATCCGGGCGCGCATCCTGGCCTTCATCCAGGAGAACAAGCACCTGGTGCACGCCGGGTCGCGGGCGGCGCGCAAGCTCTTCTGGCGGCTGGACCGGGAGCGGCGGCAGCTCCAGCAGGAGGGGCTGGAGGCGACGCCCAAGCTGCTGGCCGAGCGGGTGGGAGTGCAGCCCGAGGACGTCACCGAGCTGGCGCCCATCCTGGACCAGCGGATGGTGAGCTTCGACGTGCCGATCTACGGCGACGAGGAGGGGCGCACCCGCGGCGACAACTACGCGGGCGACACCTTCGAGGATCCCGAGACGGCGGCGCGCGGGGGCGAGGTCCAGCAGGCGCTCCAGGAGGCCTTCACGCGCTTCCGCGAGCTGCTCGACGAGCGGGAGCGCGCGATCTGGGACGAGCGGCTCCAGTCGGAGGATCCGATCCGCCTCGAGGACCTGGGCAACCGCTTCGGCGTGTCCAAGGAGCGGGTGCGCCAGCTCGAGGTGCGGATCAAGACGCGCCTCAAGACCTTCCTGGAGAACGAGCTGGACGACGACGTGATCGTCGAGATGCTGCACTGAAGCTCGCACGCGCGGCGAGCCGGTTGCGGGCCAGCGCGGCCATGCGGCACGATGATGCTCCGACCCCCCATGGACCCCTCGCTCATGAAGCATACCCGGCGTCCTGCACATAGCTGGCCGCGCCGTGCCCAGACCGAGCGGCGGGTCTACCCGCGCATCCGGCTCGCCTTCCCGGTCAGCCTCACCGTGGCCGACGATCAGCCGCCGCTGCACGGGATGACCGTCGACGTCTGCCTGTCGGGGCTGCGCGCCACCTTCCCGTCGTATTTCGAGCTCTTCGAGCGCTTCGAGCTGGCGATGTCCCTGCCGCTGGCCGATCGCGAGGGCGAGGTCGGCTTCCACGACGTGGTCACCAACGCGGTGGTGGTGCGCAGCGAGCCCGACGAGGAGGGGCCCGACGGCACGCTCTACGAGGTCTCGCTGGCGTTCTCGCGCCTGACGCCCGAGGACGAGCGGGTCATCGGCAGCTTCCTGATGCAGATGCTGCTCTACGACGACGCCGCGACCCTGCTCTGACCGGCGCGCGGTCCGGCCGGGTCAGGCGGCCTCCTGGGCGGGATCGAGGCCCAGCTCGCGGGCGAGCGAACGCACGCAGGTGACCGGGCGACCGCGGTTGACCCGCACGTAGGGGATGCCAGCGGAGCGGGCGGCGCGGCAGAGCGCGGCGTCCACGTTGTGGCCCTGGAAGCCGGTCGCGCTGAGCACGAAGTCGTAGCTTCCCTGCATCACCGAGTCCCGCTTGGCCTGGATGCGCCGCGGATCGATGACCGACCAGGTGAGCTCGAGGTGCAGCAGCGCCTCGAGGCGGCTCTTGAGGTCCGGGTCCTCGCGGTTGGAGACGAAGAGCGCGCGGCGGCCCTCGGTCTCGCGCCGCACGCGCGCGGCCAGCAGATCGATGGCCTCGGGGGCCTGCTCGGTGGGCTCGGGCTCCGGCTCGGGCGTCCGGTCTGCCGTGTCGAACTCGCGCTCGGCCGTGCGCCGGATCGACATCGCCTCCTCGGAGCCGATGACCGACAGGCGCTTCTTGAGATCGGCCAGGCGCTTGCGCACGCGCCGATTGGAGCCGGGCAGGTCCTCGGCGTCCAGCGCCAGGATCCGCTCGCGCATCGGATAGAGGAGCCCGGCGAGCCGAGGGTTGGGGAGCTCGGTCCCCAGCTCGAAGGCCTCGCTGAGCCACTGGGCCAGGGCGCCGTCATCGACGTCGTCGCCAAGCCCGGGGATGGTGGTCAGGATGTCGCGGCGCCGGCGCCGCAGCCGCTTGCGCTCGGGGTCCTGTCCGAGGGTCTGCGCCCAACTCGTCGGTGGGCGGTACTCGGCGTCGAGCAGCGCGCGCAGGCTGCCAGCGGCGTCCCCGCGGAGCTGGGAAGCGGCCCAGCGCAGGCGGCCGAGCGCGGCGGCCCAGGTCTCGGGCGCGGTGGTGTGGCCGCGCAGCCAGCGCAGCGCTCGCGCGACGCCCGCCAGCTCGCCGGCCACCGCGCCGCCGCTGTCGCCGGACAGCCGCCGACGCACGTCTCGCGACGGCTCGCGGCCGAGCGGCCCCAGCAGGCGCTCCGAGGTCGCCAGCGTCTCGCGCAGCAGCGCGCCGGGGTCGTTCGGCGCCGGGGACAGGGCCCCCTGATCCACCCAGCCGTAGTCGTCGTGTCGCCCGTCGCCCAGCGCGTCCAGCCGCCTGGCGAGCAGCTCCTCCGCCTGCTCCGCGGCCTCCAGCCAGTCGTGCAGCCGCCCGCCGCCCGGCAGCCCCATCTCCGCGCCCGCGTCGAGGGGCGTCGCCCGGATCTGCAGCGCGCTGACCGAGCCCGGCCACCATCGCTTGCTCAGCGTCCCCAGCGTCCGCGCGATCTCGCCCGCCGCCCGCTCCACCCGAAGATCGTCCGGCACCCGGAACTGCACCGCCCGCGCCCGGCAGATCCAGGTCAGGAAGTGCAACCGCTGCAGCTCCGCGCTCATCACCGCCACCTCGCTGCGAGCGTCGGTGATGCGCTCCGCAAGAACCCCCAGCTCCTCGAGGGGATCGGCCGAGGCGCCGCCTGAGTCGGTGGCCGAGGCACCGCCTGAGTCGGCTACGGCCACCGCTGACGACGTCGCTTCCTCGCGTCGGGCCTGCGACGGGCCTGGGGGATTGGCCGAGGCGCCGCCTGAGTCGGCTACGGCCACCGCTGACGACGTCGCTTCCTCGCGTCGGGCCTGCGACGGGCCTGGGGCCCGACTCGGCCCGCGCTCGGGCGCGCCGCCGTCAGCGGCGGCCTCGCTCGCCTCATTCGGCGCCTCTACATCGATGGGGGGCGCGGTCGCGGGTTTGGGGGTCGCTGCTGCGACGGTCTCGGTCTCGGTGGCGGGCTCGGTTTCGGGCTCGGTTTCGGTGGCGGGCTCGGAGGCGGCCTCGGTTTCGGTGGCGGGCTCGGTGGCGGCCTCGGTCTCGGTCTCGGTCTCGGTCTCGGTCTCGGTCTCGGTCTCGGTCTCGGACTCGGTCTCGGTCTCGGTCTCGGTGACGGCCTCGGCCCCGGCCTCGGCCTCGGCCCCGGTCTCGGCCCCGGCCTCGGTCCCGGCCCCCACCAGCGCTCGCCAGGCGGCTCGGGATGGGGCCATCGCTCGCAGGGCGGCGTCGATGGCTTCGGCTTCGTCGTGGCCTTGGCCGACCCAGCGTTCGCCGTGGCCGGTGACGAGGCAGTCCCACCAGGCGTCCCTGCGGGTGAGCACCCGATAGCCGGCGCGCGTCAGGATGTGACGTGCCAGGGCGGGGTCGACGGGGTTGGACTGCACCGGAGTCTCCCGGACGCAACGCGCCCGGAGCTACGAGCTGACTCCGGCCGGTCTGCGACCCAGACTGGCACAACCGACCGGCGCCAGACCACATTCCGGGCGCGCGGCGCGCGGGCTCAGCGCTCGGGGGTCAGCCGTCGCACCTGCCGCATGGCGGCGCGGCGCTGCATCATCCGGTACCAGGGGATGTCCATGGCCGACGCCAGGACGTCGTGGCGGTCGCGGGCGTCCTCGAGGTGGAGCTGGGTGACCGCCAGCACGCGGCGCAGGCCGTTGGCCTCGGCGCGGGCCTCGCTGGCCTCGGTCTCGGCCTGGGCGGCGCGGCGCCGGGCCAGCTCCTCGGCTGCGCGCGCGTCGGAGAGGCGCTGGCGCAGATCGCCCACGTCGCGCGCGTAGTGGCGCGAGATGCGACCGAGCTGCTCGCGCAGGGCCACGGCGAGATCGTCGCCCTCGCCGACCGGGAAGGGGAGGATCGCTGGCGCAGGCGGGACGACGACCAGGCGATTGTCGCCGCGGGCGGTTCCATCGGAGGGGGATGTGGGGGCCGCTGCGCTCATGGTCTGGATCCTCCTCGCGAGTCGGCGGCCGAGCTGGCGCCCGACCGTGCGATGAAAGGGTCGGGGCGGCTCGAGGTGCTGTCCAGAAAAGCGATCGGCCGCCCTCGCAGCGATGGGCGGTGTTCGATGTAGACTCTCCGAATGAGACGTATCGGGCTGTTCCCAGAGGCTGGCAGGGCGCAGCGCCGACGGCGGGAGCGCAGCGCCGCACCCTCGCGGGCGCTGGTGTGTGTCGGGTTCTGCCTCGCGGCCTGCGCCGGCGGCGAGGCGCCCGGCGACGCGCGCGACGGGACGGACCAGCGGCCCGACGACGCGGCCGAGCTGCGCGCTGACGATGATCGGGGAGGGCGAGACGAGGGCGCGCCCGACCCGGGCGACGCGGCGGAGGGGCCTGGCGACGCGGGGGACACCGCGGACGCGGGGACTGAGCTGTCGGACCCGGGTGCGGACGGCGGCGACGCGGAGGGGCCCGACGGGTCGGCGGACGCGGAGGTCGGCGACGCTGCTCTCGACGTGGAGCCGGGCCCGGAGCTGCCCGACGATGGGGGCTCGGAGCTGCCGCCGCCGGACGCGGGCCCTCCGGTCTGCCAGCGCGAGCTCTGCGACGACGGCGACCCCTGCACCGAGGACCGCTGCCTCGCCTCGCTCTGCGTGCACGAGCTCCTGCCGCCCGTCACCACCGTGGCCGTCACCGGGTTCGAGCCCGGCGACGCCGCGGCCACCGTCATCGCCCAGCCCGGCGGCTACGGCTGGACGCCCAAGGCCACCGACGACGCCCCCGAGGGCGGCTACACGCTCTACGGGGGCAACCCCCAGGCCTCGCCGCTGGGCTACGGCGGCCCGCTCACCGACGCGACGGCGATCCTCACCGTCCCGGTCCCCGGCTTCGGCGACACCGCCCAGCTCGCCTTCGCGCTGCGGCTGGCCCTCGCGCCGGCCTCGCCCGCTCGCGTCGAGGTGCGGGTCAACGGCGTGCTGCGCCTCACCCTGGTCCACACCGAGGGCTTCGAGACCTTCCGCGTGCCGCTGCTCGGCCTCGCCGGCTCACCGGTGGTCGTGTCGTTCCGCTTCGTCGCCCAGGGCGGGCCGGGCCAGCTCCCCGGCGGCGCCTGGCTGGACGCCGTCCGTCTGGAGGTCGCGGCGCCCGACGGCTGCGCGCCCGGCGCCTGCGTCATCGACGCCGGCTGCCCCGTGGTCGACCCCTGTCTGGAGCCGCGCTGTCTGCCCGGCGGGAGCTGCGGCGGCGTGCCGCGCGACTGTGACGACGGCGACCCGTGCACCGTGGACTCCTGCCTGGGCGGCCAGTGCGTCTCGGCGCCCGACCCCTGCGACGACGGCGATCCCTGCACGGTCGATGGCTGCGGGCCCGCGGGTTGCGCCAGCCTGGGCGCGCCGCTGACCAGCGAGCCGCTCGAGGACTGGAGCGGCCCCCACCCGCTGGCGAGCTGGTCCACCCAGCAGCCCATCGGCTCGCCGACCTGGGCCGTGTTTCCGGCGTCGGCGCTGCCCGAGCCCTTCTCCGAGCTGGGCGGAGACGTGCTCTACATGCCGCGCGACGTAGGCATCGGCGGCCTGCCCGCCGATGGCCGCGCGACGCTCCCGTTGCCGGTGGCCGGCGCCGCGGGTCGCGTGCTCGAGCTGGAGGTGGCGCTGGCCACGGCCGACGACGCCCTCACCGGCGACCGCTTCGAGGTGCACCTGGACGGCCAGCCCGTGCTGCAGACGAGCGGCACGGGGGCGCGCACGCTGCAGGTGGCCCTGCCGCCGGGGCTCGCGGCCGGCGCGCCCCTGACCCTGCGCTTCCGCGCGCGGGGGGCGCCGGCGCTGGTCGGCGGCGCGGCGATCGGCACCCTGCGGATCGTCTCGCTGGCGCCTGCGTGCGCGGCCTCTCCCGGGTGCGTGCTGGACGGTCAGTGCGACGACGGCGACCCCTGCGACGCCGAGCGCTGCCAGTCGGGCGCCTGCCAGTCCGTGCCCGTGGTCTGCCTGCCCGGCGCGCCCTGCGCCGACGCTCCCTGCGACGCCGAGTCCCTGTGCACGCTGGAGCAGGCCGAGTGCGACGACGGCGACCCCTGCACGGTCGACGCCTGCGCCGCGCCCCCAGGCGCCGCGGGCAACGACCCGGCCGACTGCAGCTTCACCCCCCTCGTGGCCACGCCGGCCCTCGCGCGCGAGCTGGACCTGGCCGCGCTGCCTCCCGACGTCGAGCTCCTCGCCCCGAACGGCGGGCTCGGCTGGGTCGAGGACGCGGGCCACCTGCGCCTCGGGGATGCCACGGGCCTCGCCGCCGACTACGGCTCGGCGCCGGTCCTGGCGATCCTGCGCTGGGGCTCGGCGACGCTGCCGCCCGAGGCCACGCTGCGCCTCACCCTGAGCCTGGAGCTGGACCCGGCCGACCCCTTCGCCGACCACCTGTCGGTGTTCCGCGACGGTACGCTGCTGTGGGACGCCGACGCCGACCTGGGGCAGGGCGACGCGCCGGTCACGGTCGACATCGCCCTCGGCGGCCCCGGCGTCGGCACGCTGTCGGTGGTGTTCCAGGCCGACGGTGATGCGGGCCTCGGGGCCGGGCCGGTGCTGCACGCGATCCAGCTCTGGGGCGCCGAGTGGGCGGGCTGCGGCGTGCCCTGTGCCCTGGCCGGCGGCTGCGACGACGGCGACCCGTGCACCGACGACGCCTGCGTCGCCGGGGCGTGCGAGCACGCGCCGCGCCCCTGCGACGACGGGGTCGACTGCACCGCCGAGGCCTGCCAGGACGGGCGCTGCCACGTCATCGCCGACCGCTGCGTCGAGGACGCCCGGTGAACGGGAGCCCCGGACGGCGCGGTTGGCGAACACGAACTTGTTCCGAGCCGCGCAGCGGTGCTAATCAAGGGAGTTCGCGGGGTTTACCGCCGAGCCCGCGCTCCCGGACGGTCGCCATGAAGCCTGCCCAGATCCGCTCGTGCCTTTGCCTCGCCTCGATCGCCCTCGTGGCAGCCGGCGCGTCGCTCGCCGCCTGCTCCAGCGCCGGCAGCTCCGATGGGGACACGGGCAAGCCGCCGGTCATCATCGCCGACAACGGCACCTTCACCACGCTGGACGGGACGCCCATCGGAGGCGACGGGCAGGGCGACCTGGGCCCGGGCCCCGACGTCGGCGGGCCGCCCGGCTGCACCACCGATGTCGACTGCCCCGTCGGCGCGCCGTACTGCGGCGTGACCAAGCTCTGCTTCGAGTGCCTCGACGCGACGCACTGCGACGCGGGCTCGGTGTGCACCAATGGCGTGTGCGTCCCGGCGAGCTGCACCCCGGGGCAGACGAGCTGCAACGGGCAGACCCAGCTCACCTGCAACGCGGCCGGCACCGGGTGGGACCCCTTCTTCTGCGTCGGCGGGCAGTGCGTGGGCGGCGCCTGCCAGGGGTGCACCCCCAACCAGAAGCTCTGCAAGGGCACGACCACCGTCATGCAGTGCCGACCCGACGGCAGCACCTATGACCAGCTCCAGGTCTGCGGCGGCGACCAGGTCTGCACCCAGGGCGCGTGCACGAGCTGCTTCCCGGGCCAGCGGCGCTGCGTGGGCGAGGTCGCGGAGGCCTGCAGCGACCAGGGCGCCTGGGCGTTCGCCGAGGACTGCAGCGTCGCCGGCGAGAGCTGCGCGGCCGGCACCTGTGTCTCGCCCTGCTCGGGCGACATCAAGTTCAAGTCCAACAGCGGCTGCGACTACTGGGCCATCGACATGGACAACCACGTGCAGGCCCAGGACAGCCCCTTCGCGGTCATCGTGTCCAACCTGTCCACGACCAAGTCGATCGTGACCATCACGGTGAAGGACGACCCGGCGTCGAGTCCCTACCAGGTCGGCAAGGAGGAGGTCGCGCCGGGCGATCTGCAGATCTTCCAGCTCCCGCGACGCGAGCCCGACGGGCCGCGCCTGGGCTGGAACGCCTTCCGGATCCAGTCGACGGCGCCGATCATCGCCTACCAGTTCAACCCGCTCGACAACGTGGACGTCTTCTCCAACGACGCGTCGCTGCTCATCCCGGCCAACACCTACGGGACCGAGTACCTGGCCATCAGCCGGCGCCAGTTCGTGGGCGGCCTGGACGTGCCGCCGGGCAAGACCTGCTCGAGCTACTGCGGCGGGATCCCCGGCGGGTCCTGCCTGAGCGACGGCACCGACACGATCTGCACCGCCCCCTACCGCGGCGAGATCACCGTGGTGGCCCCGCAGGCCGGGACCACGGTCACGGTGACCCCCAGCGGCCGCACCCTGGCGGGCAACGGGATGGCGGTCATGAACGCCGGCGCCGCCTACCAGTACACGCTGGAGCCCTACGAGGCGCTCAACATCAAGAGCGATCAGGACGGCTCCGACCTCACGGGCACGGTGATCGCGTCGGACAAGCCGGTGGGGGTCTTCTCCGGCCACGAGGCGGCCGTCTCGTCGACCGAGTGCTGCGCCGACCACCTCGAGCAGCAGATGTTCCCGACCAAGACCTGGGGCAAGAGCTACCTGGCCACCAAGTCCTTCGCCCGCGGCGTCGAGAAGGACTACTGGCGCTTCATCGCGGCCGAGAGCGGGACCGTGCTGACCTTCGAGCCGGCCTCGGTCTCCGCGCCGCGCACCCTCGACCGCGGCGAGTGGGTGGAGATCGCCACCAAGAGCGACTTCCTGGTCAGCTCGGACAAGCCCTTCGCCACGGCCCAGTACCTGGCCAGCTCCCAGGAGATCCTCACCACCCGGGAGGGATCGCCCTGCACGGTCGACCAGGACTGCCACCCGGGCTACGGCTGCGTCCAGGTGAGCTTCACCCAGCGCGTCTGCCTCTCCCCGGAGTGCCCGGAGGCTGGCAAGGCGACGGGCTGCCCCGGCGGCCACACCTGCACCTGCTTCTCGCCGCAGCAGTGCTACTGCCAGGCCATCGGCGACCCGGCCCTCATCTCGATCGCGCCGACCGAGCAGTTCCGCAAGGACTACGTGTTCCTGTCGCCGGACAAGTACCAGGACGACTACATCAACGTGGTGGCGCCCGACGGCGCGAGCGTCGTCTTGGACGGGACCACCATCCCGGGCGGCAACTTCGAGGCCATCGGGGCGACGGGCTTCCGGGTCGCACGGATGAAGGTGCCCGACGGTGTGCACCGGCTCTCGTCCACGATGCCGGTGGGCGTGGTCGCCTACGGCTACGACAAGGACGTCTCGTACGGCTACACGGCCGGGCTGAACCTCAGCGACCTCTGAGCGGGGGCCGAGACGCTCAGCGCTCGAAGACCTCGAAGGCGAAGGAGTCGCCGTCGCCCTCGACGCGCACCTGGGTGCGGCCGTCCGCGTCACGCTCGTAGGTGATGATGAGCTCGTCGCCCGCGGGGTCGATGACCCGGTGGGTGCCGGAGCGGGGCAGGAAGTCGTCCCAGGCCAGGGCGATGTCGCCGCTGGTGACGCGCCAGGCGGCGCCGTCGCTGGTCCACTCCTGGCTCCCGTCGAAGCGCACGCCGGCCGGATCGCTCAGGGCGTGCTCGATGAGATCGCCGCTGGCCGAGGCGGTGCGCGTCGCGCCGTTCTGGCGCCACACGATGTCGTGCTGCGCCACCTGGCGTGCGCCGGTGGCCGTGGTCCAGGTCACCGTGGCGGTGCCGTCGACGGTCATCGCGCCGTCGCTGAAGTCGTCGCCGTGACAGTCGCGCTCGGAGCCGGTCACCCAATAGTGGTCCACCACCACGGTGTCCGCGGTGTTCTGCAGCACGCGGAGCCAGGCGCAGCCCGAGAGCGTGCGCCCCGCCCACGCGCACGGCCTGTCCGGGGCGCCGAAGTCGAGCTGGACGGTGTCCGCGCTGACCGTGGCGTCCACGCACTCGATGCGGCGGCGGATGGTGGTGGCCAGGCTCTCGGCGGCCTGCTCGACCGAGCCCTCGGCGGGGATCTCGCCGCCCAGCTCGACGATCTGCGCCATGAGCGCCTCGGCCTGGCTGGCCAGCGCCGCCTGATCGATCGCGGCCTCGGCGTCCTCGCGGCTCACCCGCCCGCAGCCGATCAGCGGGACGCAGGCGGCGAGCAGGGCGATGGCGGGCAGGATGAAGCGGCGCGCCATGGGATACGGCCTCCTGGGGGGTGCGCGGTGGCCGCACTCTGCGACGAACGCGTCGCCACCGCCACCGCGTCTCGTCGGCGCGGTGGCCACCATGCTATGGGCAGCCCATGGGAGCGCATAGCCAGAGCGACGTGGTGGTGGTCGGGGCAGGGCTGGCCGGGCTGATGGCGGCGCGCGTGCTCCGGCGCGCGGGCCGCAGCGTGCAGGTGGTCGAGGCCCGCGATCGGGTGGGCGGCCGCACCTTCACGCGCCCCTTCGCCGGCGACGTGGTCGACGTGGGGGGCACCTGGGTCGGGCCGACGCAGACCCGCGTGCTGGCGCTGGCCCAGGAGCTGGGCATCGCGACCGACCCCCAGCGCGCCGAGGGCAAGAGCCTGATGCAGGTGGGCGAGCGGATGCGGGCCTACCGGGGGACCATCCCGGCGCTGAACGTGATCGCGCTCATCGAGCTGCAGCGGGCGATCGGGCGCATCGATCGCATGGCGCGCCAGGTGCCGGCGCACAGCCCGCAGAGCGCGCCGCGGGCGCGGGCCTGGGACTCCCTGACCGTGGGTGCCTACGTCGACGCCGAGGTGCGCACCCGCGGCGCGCGGGACACGATCGCGGGGGCGGTGCGGGCGATCTTCAGCTCGGAGCCGCGCGAGGTCTCGCTGCTCTACTTCCTATGGTACGTGCGCTGCGCCGGCGGGATCATGCCGCTGTGCGAGGTCGAGGGCGGCGCGCAGGAGCGGCGGCTGCGCGGCGGGGCGCAGCAGCTCTCCGAGCGCCTGGCCGAGGGGCTGGACGAGCGCCTGGCGCTGGGACGGCCGGTGCGCGCCATCAGCCAGGACGACGCGGGCGTGCGCGTGCACACCGAGGCCGGCACCTTCGAGGGGCGCCGGCTCATCGTCGCCGTGCCGCCGCACCTGTGCGCGCGCATCGACTGGCAGCCGGCCATGCCCGCGGTGCGCGACCAGCTCTGCCAGCGCATGCCGATCGGCGCGTCGATCAAGGTCATCACCGCCTACCAGCGCCCCTTCTGGCGGGACGCCGGCTACTCGGGCGAGGCGGTGTGCAACCGCGGGCCGGTGAGCCTGGTCTTCGACGTGGGGCGGGCCGAGGGCGGTCCCGGGCTGCTGATGAGCTTCATGCTGGGTGACGCGGCGCGGGCGATGACCGATCGCGGCCCCGCGGCCCGGGAGGCGGCGGTGGTGCGGGCTCTGGAGGGGCTCTTCGGGCCGCCGGCCGGCGCCCCCGAGGCGGTCATCGAGCACGACTGGATGGCGGATCCCTGGGCGCGCGGCTGCTCGGTGGGCATCGGGACCGCTGGCGCGCTCACCACCTGCGGGGACGCCGTGCGCGCGCCGGTGGGGCGGATCCACTTCGCCGGGACCGAGACGGCCACGCGCTGGGCCGGCTTCATGGACGGCGCGCTGGAGTCGGGCGAGCGCGCCGCCCAGGAGGTGCTGGATGCGCTCTGAGCCGGCGCGATCCGGTTCGGCGCGCGACCGTCATTGACGCCGCGGGGGCGAGCGTGTCATCTCTGCCCACGATGAAGCTGTGTGTCACGGGGGCTCCCGGCTGGTTGGGCAGCCGGCTGGTTGAGGTGCTCGCGGAAGGCTTCGGCGACCCGAGAGCGCCGGAATTGCCGTCTGTCGAGGCGCTGACGCTGTTGGTGCAGCCGGGCCTCGAGCCGCCGGCGGTGCGACCGGCACACACCCGCGTCGTCTACGGCGACGTGCGCGACGCCCGGGCGGTACAGAAGGCCGTCGAGGGCGCGGACGTGGTGCTGCACCTGGCGGCGATCATCCACCCGACCTGGCGCGGCATCGACGAGCTGATGGACATCAACACCGGCGGGACGCGCACGGTGCTGGAGGCGGCGATCGCCGCGGGCTGCAAGCGCTTCGTCCTGATGAGCTCCAACAGCGTGGCCGGCACCTCGACCGAGTTGGGGCGCCCCTTCCGCGAGGACGACGGCGTCGCGCCCTACATGGCCTACGGGCGCAGCAAGGCCGCCGCCGAGGACCTGGTCGCCCAGGCCGTCGCGGCCGGGCGCATCGAGGGCGTGAGCCTGCGCGGCTGCTGGTACTACGGCCCCCACCAGGCCGCCCGCCAGACGCGCTTCTTCGGGATGATCGCCCGCGGCAACCCGGTGATGTTCGGCGAGGGCCAGAACCTCCGCAGCCTCACCTACGTGGACCACCTGGTCTCTGCGCTCATGCTGGCGGCCACGGTCCCCGAGGCCAACGGACGCACGTATTGGATCGCTGACGCCAGGCCGTATCCGACCGTGCACATCTACGACGCCATCGCCGACGCGCTGGGCGTGCCGAGGCCCAGGCCGCGCAAGCTGCCCGCCCTGGTCAGCCGGCTCTGCGCGGTGGCCGACGGGGTGCTGCAGCGGGTCGGTGTCTACTGGACCGAGGTCCACGTGGCCGGTGAGATGGCGGAGGACATCGCCTGCACCATCGACAAGGCGCGCGACGAGCTGGGCTACGAGCCCTGGGTGAGCCTGGAGGAGGGCATGAGCCGCTCGGTCGCCTGGTGCCGGGCCCAGGGCCACACCTTCCCGAGGGGCGAGTAGGCCGCGATGCGGTTCGGCGCCCGCGCTCCCCGGGCGGGTCGGAGGCGACGATGCGGGTAGCGGTCACCGGCGCCAGCGGCTTCATCGGCACCGCCCTGGTGCAGGCGCTCGCCGAGCGCGGCGACGAGGTGGTCGGCACCGACCGGTACGCCCCGGCGACGCCGCTGCCGGTGCGCGCGTTCGTGACCGCCGACCTGGGCGACGGCCACGCCCTGGCGCGCGCCTTCGAGGGCGCCGAGGTCGTGTTCCACCTGGCGGCCCTGCCGGCCATCGCCCGCGCGCCCGACGCCACCTACGCCGCGACCAACGTGGAGGGCACCGAGCGGGTCCTGCGCCTGGCCCGCCGCGCCGGCGCCCGCAAGGTGGTGCACCTGTCCTCGAGCACGGTGTACGGGCGCCCGGAGATCCCCAGCATCCCCGAGGATCACCCGCTGAGCCCGGCCTGCGCGTACAGCCGCAGCAAGGCCGCGGCCGAGGAGCTGTGCCTGCGCCAGGCCGACGACGGCTACGACGTCAGCATCATCCGCCCCCGGGTCGTGGTCGGGGCCGGTCGCGCCGGGATCTTCGCGACCTTCTTCGCGATGATGGAGCTGGGGCTGCCCCTGCCGCTGCCCGCGGGCGGGGACTTCCGCTTCCAGTTCACCGCGGTCGACGACCTGGTGCGCGCCCTGGAGCGGGTGGCCGAGCGGGGTCGGCCCGGGCGCATCTACAACGTCGGCTCGGCCGTCGAGCGCACCCTGCGCGAGGACCTGGCCGAGCTCTTCCGCAGGGCAGGGAGCCGCTCCTTCGTGGTGCCCGTGCCGGCCGGCGCGGCCACGGCCGCCTTCGCGCTGCTGCACCGGCTGGGGGTGGGGCCGCTGGTCCCCGAGCAGTACCGGGTGGCCTCGCGCCAGTTCGTGCTGGACACCAGCCGGGCCCGAGCCGAGCTGGACTTCGTCGCCGAGCGCGCCAACATCGACGGCGTCGTGGACGCGTGGCGCTGGTGGCGCGAGCATCGGGACGAGGCCGCCTGGCGTTCGCTGGTGCGCTGGTGGCGACCCAGGCACCAGAACGCGCTCCAGCGCCGGTCGGGCTAGCCCATGTGTGGCATCGCGGGCGTGCTGGGCCCTGCCGCCGCCGAGGCCATCGAGCCGATGGTGGAGGCGCTGCGCCACCGCGGCCCCGACGGGCGCGGCGTGTATCGCGCCCCCGGGGTGGCGTTGGGGGCGGCGCGGCTGGCGATCGTGGCGCCCGGCGACGGGGCGCAGCCGATGCTGGACGGGGAGCTGGCGCTGGTCGCCAACGCCGAGATCTACAACCACGACGCGCTGCGCGACGAGCTGCGGGCCGGGGGCGCGCGCTTCACCACCGGTTGCGACGTCGAGGTCATCCTGCACGGCTACCGCGCCTGGGGGCCCGACCTGGTGCACCGGCTGCGCGGCTTCTTCGCCTTCGCGCTCTGGGACGGCGGCGAGAAGCGGATGCTGGTGGCGCGCGACCGCTTCGGCATCGCGCCGCTGATGCTCTGGCGCGGCGCCCAGGGGGCGGCCTTCGCGTCCGAGGCCAAGGGGCTGCTGGCCTTGCCCGCGCTCGGCCGGCGCATGGACCCGGCCGCCCTGGACCACTACCTGGACCAGCGCCACGTGGGCTCCGCGCGCAGCCTCTTCGCCGGGCTGGAGCCCTTGCCGCCGGGTGGGCGCCTGCTGATGGACGCCCGAGGCGGCGGTCAGGTGGAGCGCTGGTATCGCCCGGTCGCCTCGGGCAGCGGCGCCGCGCCCGCCGGCGGGCTCGACGAGGCGGTGGGGGCGCTCGAGCGCGCGCTGGACGAGGCCACCGCGCTGCGCCTGTGCCACGGCGAGGCGCCGGTGGGGCTCTACGTCTCGGGCGGGTTGGACTCCTCGATGATCGCCTCGGCCGCGGGGCGGGCGCGCCCCGGCGCGGTGGCCTTCTCTCACGGCTACGACCCCAGCGAGGACGAGCTGGCCTACGCCGAGCAGGCCGCGGCGCTCAGCGGCGGCCCGTGGCGCCCGGTGCGCCTGGGGCCCGAGGACCTGGACGCCCTGCCGGCCATCGCCGCGGCGATGGAGGAGCCCGTCGCCAATCCCGACGTCATCGGCCTGTGGGCCCTGGCCCGCGAGGCCTCGCGTGAGGTGAAGGCGGTGCTGTGCGGCGAGGGCGCCGACGAGCTCTTCGGCAGCTACCCGCACCAGCAGCTCCTCGACCGCGCGGCCCGCCACCCGCGCTGGGCCAGCGCCGCCGCCCTGGCGCTGCGCCTCGTCCCTGCCGAGCTGATGCGCCGCCTCGGCCCCTACCCGGGGGCCCTGGCCGACCCCGCCGGACGGGCGCGCCTGGCCACCGCGCTCACCTCGCCCTCGCTGAACGCGCGCGTCGAGGCCTTGACCTCGCTCTTCGACCCCGCCGGCCGCGCGGCGCTCTACACCCCGGACTTCGCCGAGACCCTCGACTCGCCGCCGCGCGCCCCGCGGGCCCCCGAGCCGGCTCCCGCCGCGCTGCTGGACCGCCTCATCGACCGTGACCTGACCGACTGGCTGCCGGGCTACCACCTGGGCCGCGAGAACCGCATCGCCATGGCCTGGGGTGTCGAGGCCCGCTACCCCTTCCTCGACGACGCGGTGGTCGCGGCCATCCTGCCCCTGGCCCGCGCGTTCAAGGTGGGCCTGCTGCCCCCCGTCGAGAAGCGCCTCCTGCGCCGCCTGGCCTCCCGGCGCCTCCCGCCCCGTCTGGCTCGCCGCCCGAAGGGCCCGGTGCGGGTGCCGCTGGCGCTCTTCGGGCCCCGCTGGCCGGCCATGGCCCGCGACCTGCTCAGCCCCGAGCGCGTCCGCCGCCAGGGGGTGTTCCGCCCCGAGGCCGTCGCCCGCCTCCTGGACCGCGCCGACCGCGAGCCCTTCCTCGCCGGCCGCCAGGTCTTCGCCCTGGTCCTGGTCGAGCTGTGGCGCGAGGCCTTCGCCGTGTGACGCCCCCGCGGCCTCGCGCGCGGGCGGGCGTAGGCAGCGCGCGAGCCCCATGCTATCAGCGTGTTCGTGGAACGACTCTTCTCCGCCCTCGGGCTGGTCGGGCTGGTGCTCGTCGCGTGGCTGCTGTCCACCGATCGGCGGGCGGTTCGCTGGCGCCCGGTGCTCTGGGGGGTCGCGCTCCAGCTCATGCTCGGCGTCGTCATCCTCCTGCCCGACGCCGGCCAGCTCCTCTTCCAGGGCGTCGACACCGGCGTGCACCGGCTGCTCTCGTTCTCCGAGGCCGGCAGCGACTTCCTCTTCCAGACCATCGAGCCGCACGAGATCACCGTGCTGCGCGACGGCGGCCGGGAGACCGCGACCTACATCGGCCACATCTCACCGCCGCTCAAGACGCTCGCCTTCTGGGTGCTGCCCACCGTGGTCTTCTTCTCGGCGCTGATGGCCGTGCTGTACCACTACGGCCTGATGCAGTGGGTGGTCGCCATCTTCGGCCGCATCATGCAGCGCACCATGGGCACCAGCGGCGCCGAGAGCCTGTCGGCGGCGGCGAACATCTTCGTCGGCCAGACCGAGGCCCCCCTGGTCATCCGCCCCTTCGTGGGTGCCATGACCCGCTCCGAGCTGAACGCGGTCATGGTCGGTGGCTTCGCGACCATCGCCGGCGGCGTCATGGCCATCTACGTGGGTGTGCTCGGCCACATCCCCGGCATCGCCGGGCACCTGGTCATCGCCAGCATCATGAGCGCGCCCGCGGCCCTGGCCGTCGCCAAGGTGATGGTGCCGGAGACCGGCGTGCCGGCGACCATGGGCCGCACCGAGATGCGCCTGGAGCGCCCGGACGTCAACGGCATCGACGCCCTGTCCCGCGGCACCCTGGAGGGCCTCCAGCTCGCCCTGAACATCGGCGCCATGCTGCTGGTCTTCGTGGCCGTCATCGCGATGGTCAACGCGATGCTGGGCTTCCTCGGTTCGTTGGTGGGCCTGGACCTGACGCTGCAGGCGCTCTTCGGCTGGCTCTTCTCGCCGCTGGCCCTGCTGATGGGCATCCCCTGGTCGGAGGCCCGCGTCGTGGGCACGCTGCTGGGCGAGAAGATCGTCCTGACCGAGCTCATCGCCTTCCTGCACCTGGGCGAGCTCCAGTCCAGCGCCGCGGCCCTGAGCCCGCGCTCGGCCGTCATCACCTCGTATGCGCTGTGCGGGTTCGCCAACTTCGCCAGCATCGGCATCCAGATCGGCGGCATCGGCGGCATCGCCCCCGAGCGCCGCCACGACCTCGCCCGCCTGGGACTGCGAGCGATGATAGGAGGCACCTTGGCAGCCATGATGACCGGCGCGGTCGCCGGGTTGATGTTCGTCGATGGGTAGCCCCGGAACGCGAGAGACGCCGGCCTTCGCGGCCTCGGGCGTGTTGACCCTCACCACCGACTTCGGGACGCGCGACGGCTATCTGGGCGCGATGAAGGGCGTGATGATGTCGATCGGCCGCGACCTGCGGCTCGTCGACCTGGCCCACGGCATCCCGGCGCAGGACATCCGCGCCGGGGCGGTCGCGCTGAGGGCTGCGGCGCCGTTGTTTCCGCCGGGCACCGTGCACCTGGGCGTGATCGACCCCGGCGTCGGTACCGAGCGCGCCCCGCTGGTGATGCTGGCGGGCGGACACGCCTTCGTCGGCCCGGACAATGGGCTCTTCGACCTGGTGGCCGCCGCGCTGGGGGGCATCGAGGCGGCGTGGCGCATCCAGCGGCACCCGTGGCTGCCGGACCGGACGGCCCGGACCTTCCACGGACGCGACATCTTCGCGCCCACCGCGGCGGCGATGGCGGCGGGGCTCCTGCGGCCCGAGGTGGTGGGACCCTCGCTGGAGCCGCAGGGGTTGGACGTGCCCGCGGCGCGCCGGCTCGAGGACGGGCGCCTGGTGGGTGAGATCGTCTCGATCGATCACTTCGGCAACCTGATCAGCAACATCGGGCTCGCCGAGCTCGAGGAGATCGGCGAGCCCGCCGGGCTGCGTGTCGAGATCGCCGGGCGCAGCGCCGTGGTGGCCGAGACCTACGCGCAGGTCGTGGCGGGGCACCTGGTCGCGGTGATCGGCAGCGAGGGGTGGCTGGAGGTGGCGGTGCGCGACGGGCACGCGGCGCGCCAGCTCGAGCTGGAGATCGGCGCGCGGCTGACGGTGCGCCGCGACGAGAGCGCCGACCGGGGTTGACCCGGGCGAGCGAGGATCCGCGGCGGATCAGGGCTCGAGGAGATCCTCGAAGAGCCCGGTCAGCGCGTCGGCGTCGGGGACGGTCATCGCCGACTCGTAGGCGCGCGTCCCCAGCACGAAGGGGACGGCGCTCTGGCGCAGCAGCGCGTCGCGCACCGGCTCGGTCACGTCGGGCAGCACCGTGCAGTGCGGCTCGGGGGTGCAGGAGCCGCCGGCCTCGGCCTCGCACGGCCAGTAGGTGCGGGTACCGAAGTCGTCGTCGCGCGCGACGATGCGCACGGCCGGCTCGGCCAACCCCAGCGCGAGGGCCCGCTGGGCGCCGCCCGAGTGGGAGTTGACGCCGACGCGGGAGGGATCGACCTCCGGACGCGAGAGGAGGTAGCTCATCGCCGAGAGCTCCTCGCGAAGCTGCAGCGCCACCAAGGGCAGCCCGCATCGATCCCAGAGGGTGCGCGCGATGAGCGTCTCGCACGACGCGCCACCGGAGCGCGTCTGATAGGAGCGGCTGTCGGAGGCGAACACCACCATCCCGGCGGCGGCCATCTCGGCGCCGGCCTGGCTGGCGAAGGCGTCGTCGGCCGAGCTGAAGTGACCGTGCAGCAGCAGCACGCCCGGGTGCGGCCCCGGGGAGAGCGGGATCGCGAGCAGCCCGGTGGTCTCACCCAGGTCCGGCACCTCGAAGCGCACGCGGGTCCACCGGTAGCCGTCCTCCTTGGTCCAACCGGTCGACGTGTGAGCCACCATCGTGGCGTCGCCCAGCCCCGCCAGCGCCAGATCGGCGCCTATCTGCCGCAGAAACCAGCTCCGCACGTGGAGGAAGGTCGAGGGGCACACCTTGCTGCCCTGCACCGCCTGCGACTGCTCCTGGGCGTAGACCTCCGGCCAGATCGGCGGCGGCGGGTCGACGCGGTGCTCATCGGCCCAGAGCAGGTATGGCAGCGCGTTGGGATGCTCCGCACAGCTCGGTGAGTCCACGTCCAGCGCGCTGCGAGGCGTGATGACCTCGTCGGTCGGGAGGTCCTCCACCACCGGCAGCACCAGCCCCGGCAGCGAGGTGGGCAGCACGAACTTCCAGGTCGCCGGACACAGCCCCACGGCAGGGTGCGCCATGCACTTGCCCGAAGCCGAACAGAAGTAGTGCTCCGGGTCGCCGCAGTCCTGCAGCTCCGGGCTGCAAGCCGCGACGGCAGTGTCGGCGCCGGTGTCGGCGCCGGTCTCGGTCTCCGCGCCGGTGTCGGCGTCGGTCTCGGCGCCGGTCTCGGTCTCGGCCCCGGTCTCGGTCTCGGCGCCGGTCTCGGTCTCGGTCGCGGTCTCGGTCTCGGCCTCGGCCTCGGTCTCGGCCCCGGCCTCGGCGCCGGTCTCGGTCTCGGCGCCGGCCCCGGTCTCGGCCTCGGTCTCGGTCTCGGCGCCGGAGTCGGCCTCGGCCTCGGCCCCCGAGTCGGCCCCGCCCCCGTCCTCACCGCCATCGCACGCCGCGCCCAGCGCCGCGACCACGCACAGCGCTCCGAGCCACGCCGACGCCGCTCCGCTACGCGGCTGGAACCACGAGACACACAGCATCATGGAGGCACCTCCGAGAGGGCCCCTCGAGGCGCCCTCCGCGATGCCCGGTGCGCGACCTGGGAGGGTCGCGGCGGGGAGCTTCAAGCTGCGGCCGCTCCGCGGATCGAATCAACAACAATCGCTCCGGACCACTCGCTATGCGGTGTCGGCGCCGGCCAGCGGGCGACGGCGCGCGCGCGCGTCGGCCAGGTTGTGGCTCTCGAGGGCGAGCCCGACGCCGGCGGCCCGGTGCAGGATGTCGGCCAGGCCGCGCACCGGCAGGCGGAGCAGGTGGCAGCGGGTGATGGCGACCCAGGTGCGCGGGACCGCGTGGCCGTGGAAGAGCGGGTCGAGGCCCAGCAGCTCGCTGGGGCCGGCTGTGCGCGCGAGGGCTCCGTCCCCGGCCGCTCGGGCCCGGCCGCGGCGGATGAGGAAGATCGCGGCGGAGGCGTGGCTGTCGACGCCGATGGTGGCGCCGGGGGCGACCACCATCGACTCGCTGTGGGTCAGCAGGACCTCGAGCGCGTGGGCGGGCAGGGCGGCGAAGGCGGCGCAGGAGCGCAACGCGGCCCGCGAGAGCAGGGTCTCGGTGAGGGCGCCGCGAGCTTCGGGGATCTCGCCGAGGAGGCGGTCCACCGCGTCGGCGCCGAGCGCGCGCAGGCGGCCGGCGGAGCGGGCGAGCACGTCGGCCTCGGCGGAGGAGCCCAGCGCCGCCATCCGCCCCAGGAACACGTCGCCGGGGCCGAACTCGATGGGGGGCGCGTCGGGGCACTCGAGGCGGAAGGCACCGACGGCGACCGCGAAGAGCGCGCGCGCGGAGTCGCCGCCGAGGCGTTCGCCCTGTCGGACCACGCGGGTGACCAGGCGCTCGGCCTCGCCGCGGCGGCGGGTCTGGGGGAGCACGCCGAGCGGGGGCATCGAGAGGAGGACGCGGTCGGCCTCTTCGTCCGGGACGGTGGTGCGGGGGCGGAGCGAGCCGCCGGTGCGCAGCTCGACGGTGAGCAGGATGCGGCGCGCGACCGAGATGATGCCGCCGATGACCCCGACGACGCCCACGGCGCCCCAGGCGACGAAGGGGACGGCGCCGGCGATGCGGAGGGCCAGGTTGTCGGAGGCGCTGAGGCTGGCCGCCCACGCCGCGGTGGTGGGGCCGGGGGCGCCCAGGGGCAGGAGCACGGCGGTGGCCAGCCACGCCAGGGAGCGGAGCGAGGCGCGGTCGCCTCGGAGCAGCGCGGCGGCCATGGCGGAGAGGCGCGGTTGGACCAGGGCCGCGACCAGGCGGGCGCGGGCGGCGGGGGTCGACGAGGAGGGGGCGGCGAGGCGCGCGCCGTCGGAGCCGGGGACGAAGGGGCAGAGCTCGATGAAGACGAGCAGCCAGGGCACCAGCGCGTAGGGGGCGGCGCTGGCGTAGTCAGGGGGGAGGGCCAGGGACGCGGCGCCGAGGATGCCGGCGGCGGCGACCAGGCCGAGCAGCCCGGCGCGGCCGAGGGATGCGCGCTCGCCGGGTGGGCGGAGGTGCTCGTCGGGGTCGGCCGTGTCGAAGGCCAGCAGGCCGTTGCGCAGGCGCAGTCCGCCGCGGCGGTCGGTGTGGATGCCCTCGTGGGCGCGGAGCCAGGCGGCCCGGCACAAGGCGCGGCAGAGGCTGGCGAAGAGCGCGGCGGCGTAGAGCGCGACGACGGCGGCCTCCCAGACGCCGGCGATGGCGGCGCTGGCCGCGGGAGCCTGCACCAGCGCCACCAGGGCGGGGAGGGAGAGCAGCGCGGCGACCGCCGAGGTGGTGGCGAGCACGCCCAGCGCGGTGGCCCGGGCTGGCAGGGGTGGAGAGTGGCGGCCGAAGCCCGGGACCACGACCAGCGGGAGGTCGAAGATCCAGCCGGTGCGGTGGCGCGCGCCCAGCACCCCCAGGCGGGGCACGGGCTCGGAGAGGAAGCCGGCGGCGGCCAGCGACTGGTAGAGCTGGATCAGCCCGGCGTAGCTGGTGCGGCCGTGACGGACCAGCACCTTGGCGGCGATCGACTCCAGGGTGAGCGATCCGTCCATGCACGCGACGGCCGCCATCTCGGTCTGGGAGAGCAGGAAGGTGCGGCGGCTGCCCGTGCGGAAGAGCAGGGGCCCCTCGGACGACTCGCGCACATGGACCTCGTCGGCCAGCCGAGGGCGGTGGTCGAAGAGGTCAGCCACCGGCGGCCCGGTGGCCTTCCGGCGCGGTATCTCCTGGGAGCGAATGCGGGCATCTGCTAGAACCCGCGATCCCGGCGACCGGTCGTCGGTGTAGCTGTGGGGACGAAGACATGAAGTGCACGCTTCGGCACGCCCGCTCGACGGGCGCGACGGTGACAGGCGCGGTGGTGCTGCTCGCGTTGGGTTCGATCCTGACAGCTTGCCGCGCCGACGGCGACGATGGAAGCCTCGCGGACATCATCGCGACGGACACCGACGCCCAGGGCGACCTGACCTCCGACACAGCCTCGGACACGACGTCCGACGCGGCCTCGGACACGACGTCCGACACGGCCCCGGACACGACGTCCGACACGGCCCCGGACACGGCCTCGGACACGGCCTCGGACACGGCCTCGGACACGGCCTCGGACACGGCCTCGGACGCGGCCTCGGACACGGCCCCGGACACGGTCTCCGACACGGCCTCCGACACGGCGACCGACACGGCCACCGACACGGCCACCGACACCGACACCGACACCGACACCGCCCCCGATCCCTGCGGCGCCTCGCTCCCGGGCACCCCGGGCACCTGCACGGTGACCCCGGGCAACGCCTCGCTCCTCATCCGCGGCGACCTGCTCCTGCCGACGGGCATCCAGCCGGGCGGTCAGGTCCTGGTCGTGGACGGCACCATCACCTGCGTGGGCTGCGACTGCGCCGACCAGGCGCCGGGCGCGACGGTGCTGACCTGCCCCGCCTCGGTGGTCTCTCCCGGCCTCATCAACGCCCACGACCACATCACCTTCACCCAGATGAAGCCGGTCGATCACGGCACCATCCGCTACTCCCACCGCAACGAGTGGCGCAAGGGGCTCAACGGCTTCAAGGCGCTGCCGACGGTCCAGAACAGCCACGCCCTGGGCGACGGCTGGGGCGAGATGCGCCAGGTGATGGGTGGCTCGACCAGCCTCTTCGGCTCGGGCGCCGAGGTCGGCTTCCAGCGCAACCTGGACCGGGACAACCGCCTCGAGGGCCTCGACCACGCGGCCGCCGACTACAGCACCTTCCCGCTGGGCGACGCCAGCTTCAAGTCCCTGACCCAGACCTGCGCCCCCTACTCGTTCGACGATCCCGAGACGGCCGCCGCCCAGGTGGCCTACGTCCCCCACATGGCGGAGGGCATCGAGAGCTCCGCGCAGAACGAGGTGCTCTGCGCGTCGGGCACCAAGACCGGCGGCGTCGACCTCATCTTCCCGACCACCGCCCTCATCCACGGCATCGGCCTGACCGCGGCCGACATCGCCATGGTGGCCGGCGAGGGCGCCGGGCTGGTGTGGTCGCCTCGCACCAACACCTCCCTCTACGGCTTCACGGCGGACGCGCCGATGTACGATCGGCTGGGCGCGCTGGTGGCGCTGGGCACCGACTGGACCGCCTCGGGCTCGGTGAACATGCTGCGTGAGCTGGCCTGCGCGCGCTCGTGGAACGAGGTGTACTGGGACGGCTACTTCTCGGACGCGCAGCTCGTGGCGATGGCCACGTCGTCGGCGGCCGAGCTGCTGGGCTTCGGCGACGTGCTCGGCAGCCTGTCGGTCGGAAAGGTCGCCGACATCGCGATCTTCGACGCGACGAGCCACGCCGGGTACCGCGCCGTGCTGGAGGCCGACGTCGACGACGTCACCCTGGTGATGCGAGGGGGCCTGGCGCTCTACGGCGACGCGGCGACCGTGGAGGCCCTGACCGAGCCCGGCGACTGCGAGACGATGGACGTGTGCGGCCGCGGCAAGCGGATCTGCGCCACCCGCGAGCTCGGCAAGAGCGCCGCGACCCTGAAGACCGAGCTGGGCAGCAACACCTACGACCTCTTCTTCTGCGGCGCCCCGCCCGACGAGCCCACCTGCACGCCGCTGCGCCCCGGCGAGTTCGACGGCGTGCCCACGGCCGGTGACGCCGACGGCGACGGGTTCGCCGACGCGGTCGACAACTGCCCGGACGTGTTCAACCCGCCGCGCCCCCTCGACGGCCTCTCCCAGCCCGACGTGGACGGCGACGGCGACGGCGACGCCTGCGATCCCTGCCCCTTCGACGCCAACACCACCGCCTGCTCGTCGGTCGACCCCAAGGACCTGGACGCCGACGGCATCGCCAACGCCCTCGACAACTGCCCGAACCTCTACAATCCGGAGCAGGAGGACGGCGACAAGGACCAGGTCGGCGACGCCTGCGACGCCTGCCCGCTGGACTCGAACCCGGACGGCGCGCCGTGCCCGAGCACGATCTACGACGTGAAGTCCGGCGTGGCGGCGGTCGGTGCGAAGGTGTCGCTCTCAGGTGTGCTGGTCACCGCCGTCGGCGCCGGCGGCTACTTCGTGTCCATGGACCCGGCCGGCGACGGGTGGACGGGCGCCGAGAACTCGGGGCTCTTCGTCTACGAGCCGTCGGGAACCACGCCGCCGCGAGGCGCGCGCGTGAACCTGAGCGGCACCGTCGCGCTCTTCCACGGCGCGCTCGAGCTGGAGTCGGCGGACTTCACGGTGGTGGACACCGGGGTGACCCTGCCGGCGCCGGTCCCGGTGAAGACGTCCGATGTGCAGACCGGAGGGGGCGACGCCCTGGCCTACGAGGGCGTGCTCGTCACCGTCAGCGATCTGGTCGTCGTCGACGCCTCGCCGGCCGGTCAGCCGGGCGAGACCGTCATCGGGGAGTTCGAGGTGCTCGAGCAGGCCGTGCCCCAGCCGACCGCACCCGGCCTGCCGGTGGACGACGCGATCTTCGCCGTGAGCCCTGCGCCGCAGGCTGGTCAGGGCTTCGCCAGCGTCACTGGCGTGCTGCGCTTCGCGTGGAGCCGCAACAAGCTGCTGCCCCGCGACGCGGCCGACGTGGTGTTCGGGGCGCCCAGGCTCTACGCGATCGAGCCCGGGTTCGCGACGATCTATCAGGGGGTCACCGGCCAGCCGACGGCGCCGCCGCTGCGCGTGCGCCTGACCGGGCCGGCCCTGACCGACACCTTCGTCGGCGTCACCAGCGGGACGCCGGGGGCGCTCTCCGTCGTGGGCGGCGGCGTCACCGTGCTGGCCGGCGAGTCCTTCGCCGAGCTGCGCTTCGACGCCCCGGCGACGGCTGAGTCGCCGGTCGCCCTGACCGCGACGCTCGATGACGTGAGCGTCTCCGCCGCCGTCGAGGTGCGCAGCCCGTCGGATCTGCCCGCCGTGGTCGAGATCCAGCCCGATCCCTTGAAGCTGCTCATCGGCACCGCCGTCACCGTCGAGCTCTTCCTCGACGCCCCAGCCCCCCCGGCGGGGTTGGAGGTGGCGCTCGAGTTCAGCGGCGGCCTCCTCGACCTGCCGGCCTCGGTGCCGGTGCCAGCCGGCGCGTTCTCCGCGGAGTTCGTGCTGGTCGCGGGCTCCACCGCCGGCACCGGCACCCTGAAGGCGACGGCGGGGGGCGACCCCTTCCTGTTCCCGGTGGAGGTGATCGACGTGCCGCCCGTCGGGTTGCTCCTGGCCGAGGTGCTCTACAACGTCAGCGGCGACGACGACGGCTTCGAGTGGGTTCGGCTCTACAACGGCTCCACCGCTCCGGTGGACCTCTCCGAGTGGTCGCTGGGCGCCGGCGGCGGGAGCTACGCGACGCAGACCTACCAGCTCGCGGGCGTCGTGCCCCCGGGTGCCTGCTTCGTGGTCGGCGGTCCCAAGAGCAGCGTCGCCAACGGTCAGGCCGTCTACGACCAGGAGCTGAACTTCGACCCCGACCTCCAGAACTCCGGGGCCACCGCCGACGCCATCGGCCTCTTCCACGTGAAGGCCTCCGCCATCACGTCGGCGACGCTGCCGGTCGACGCGGTCGTCTACGGCGGCGCCAACACCGACAAGTTCAAGGGCCCCGACGGCCTCCCTTACGCCACCCCCCACGTGGACGACGCCCAGTCGAACAGCTCGCTGCTGCGCACGGGAGTCGATGTCTGGATCATCTCCGAGACCCCCTCGCCCGGGGAGTGCCCGCCGATCTATTAGGCAGGGGGACGCCTCGCGCCCCCCTCCCCGCGGGCAGAGCCCGCAGGGCCCCTCCCCCCGAGGCGGCCCGCCGACGCGGGCCGCGTAGCCGCCCACGCGCCCGAGACAACGATCATGCCTCGGGAAGCGGTGAAGGCGCATGGGCGGCTTCTGACGTCAGGGCACAGCGGAGAGCGCGCCGCTGGCCGGGTCGTAGCGCAGCTCCAGCCGGCGGTAGTCGCCGTCGGGGAGGATCAGCGTCAGCTCGAAGCTGCGCGGGCCCCCGGCCGCCCCGCCGGGCAGGGTGACCAGGGCGCGCCCATCACCGGCCCGGGGCGCGGCGCGGGTGGCGGCGCCGTCCCCGACCCGCAGCGTGGCGCCCGCGAGGCGAGTGACCTCCTGGCCGCGATCGGCGGTGACCAGCAGGGACACCGCATCCGCAGCGGCCGGGCGCGGCTGTGGCAGCGCGATCTGCACGGTGACCCCCGACCGCTCCGCGGACCACGCCGCCGCGAAGGGGGGGCTGAGCGGCGGCCGCGCCCCGAGACTCGGCCCGCTCGGATTGGCCGAGGCACCGCCTGAGGCGGCTGCGGACGCCGCTGACGACGTCGCTCCCTCGGGTCGGGCCTGCGACGGGCCTGGGGCCCGACTCGGCCCGCCCTCGGTCGCGCCGCCGTCAGCGGCGCCCTCGCTCGCCTCATTCGGCGCCTCTCCATCGATGGGGGGCTTGGTCGTGGGTCGGGTCTCGGTTCCGGTCTCGGTTCCGGTCCCGGTCTCGGTTCCGGCCTCGGTCCCGGTTCCGGCCTCGGTCCCGGCCTCGGTCTCGGTCTCGGTCCCGGTCTCGGTTCCGGCCCCGGCTACCGTCACCGGCTCCGCCTGCTGGGTCGCCATCCAGCGCCAGATGCCGAACCCGGCGCCGAGCACCAGCACCAGCGCGCCGGCGAGCAGCAGCCCCAGGCTGCGGCGCGCTCGTGGCTCCGCCTCGGCGTCGCTGCCGGCGCCTCCCCCGAGCGGCTCGCCGCCGGTCGGGCCGTCCTGCAGCACGGCCGTCCGCGAGCCGGTGGACGCGGGCGTCAGCGCGGCGTAGCGCTCGAGCACGGTCGGGTCGGGGAGCACGTCCGGCGCCGCGTCGACCACGGGGAACACGGCCAGATCGTCGAGCAGGGCCGCGGCGTCCTGGTAGCGCTGGCCCGGCTGGCGAGCCAGCAGCTTGTCCACCACCGCGTACACGCCCGCGGGCAACTCGGGCGGCGGGCACACCGACGCCAGCGGCGGCGCGTCCTCTGCCAGGCGGCGGGTCAGCACCTCCATGGTGGTCTGCCCGGTGAAGGGCAGGGTGCCCGAGAGCATCCTCCAGGCGATGACGCCCAGCGAGTACATGTCCGCGGGCGGCCCGATGTCGCCCCGACCAAGCGCCTGCTCGGGCGCCATGTAGTCGGGGGTCCCGGTGATGTAGCCGGTGCGGGTGAGGCGCTCGAGATCGCTGACGGAGCGCTCGCCCTCGTTCATCACCAGCCCCGCCACGCCGAAGTCCAGGATCTTCACGTGGCTGGAGCCGTGCTGCTGGACGATCATCAGGTTGGCGGGCTTGAGGTCGCGGTGCACGATGCCGGCCCGGTGCGCCTCGTCGAGGCCGAGCGCCGTCTGGCGGATCACGTCGATGACCCACAGGAAGTTCAGCTTGCCACCGCCCGCCATCACCGAGGCCAGGGTGTTCCCGCGCACCAGCTCCATGGCGAGGTAGTAGAGCGGCTGGCCCGTGCGGGGCCAGGCGAACTGGTCGAAGTCGTGGACCCGCACGATGTGCGGACTGGAGAGCTGCCCGACCACCCGCGCCTCGCGCTCGAAGCGCTTGGCCGCCACGGTCTTCGACAGCGCTGGCGCCAGCACCTTGATCGCCACCTCGCCGCCGAGGCGTCCGGTGCGGTGGGCGCGGTACACCGTACCCATGCCTCCCTCGCCCAGGCGCTTCTCGAGCTTGTACCGGTCTCCGATGACCATCCCGAGCAGCGGGTCTGCCGGCCACCCGTCCGCCGGCCGAGCCAGTCCGCAGCTCCGACAGGACTCGGCGTCGGGCGCCGTGCGCGCCAGGCAGTCCACACAGATGGAGTCGATCACAGCTCTTCGACGCGGGTCCCGGCGAGGGCGCCGGTGCCGCCGCGCTTTCTGCGCTTGTCGGTGCGCTCCTCGCCCGGCGGCACCTCGCGGCGCGGGCGCGGCCCGGCGTGGGGGCGGGCGAAGGTGTGCACGGGCACGAAGAGGATGTCCTTCATCCGTGCGAGGAAGGACGCGGCGAAGTGGTCGTACAGGCAGCCGCGCAGCTCGAAGAAGAAGTGCACCGGCACGTCACCGGCGGCGTACTCGAGGGACTCGGTGCTCGATCCCCACCGCACGACGCCGTCGAGGAACACCGGCTCCTCGCCGTCGTAGCCGCCCCGCACGAAGAGCTGGTGCGAGGCCGGGCCGGGCGCCAGGTACACCTCGCACCAGGTCTCGGCCAGGGACTCCGCCACCGGCACCACGAGCTTCGGCGTCGCCAGCACGCGGATCAGCGAGTCGGCGGCCCCCTCGCCGACGTTGGTGTCTCGCACCGCGGGCACCATGATCAGATCGTAGCGCGGCGTCTCGTTGCCCATCGTGGCCTCGTCGAAGTCGGGGGGACTGCCGGTCCATGGTAGCGGGGCGCCGCGGCGACGCAAGCGCCCGCCCCTCGCTGGCCTCCTCGCCGGCCGGGCGGCGCTGTTGCGGCGCGCGCCGGCTCGGGTAGCATCGGCCGATGTCCTCTCACCGCCGCCTGGTGCTGGCCAGCAGCAGCCCCTACCGCCGCGCCCTGCTCGAGCGCGTGGGCCTGGACTTCGAGGTGGCCTCGCCCGGCGTCGACGAGGAGGCCCTCCGCCACCTCGCGCCCGAGGCGATGGTGCGCGCGCTCGCGACGGCCAAGGCCCGCGCGGTCGAGGCCGCGGACGCGCTGGTGATCGGCTCGGATCAGGCCCTGGACCTGGACGGCGAGGTGCTCGGCAAGCCGGGCACCGCCGAGCGGGCGCGGGCGCAGCTCGGCCGGCTCAGCGGGCGCACCCACCGGCTGCTGACCGCGGTCTCGGTGTACGACACGGCCACCGGGGCGCTCAGCAGCGCCCTGGATGTCCACCGGATGACCATGCGCCGGCTCAGCGAGGAGCAGATCGCGCGCTACGTGGCGCTGGACGCGCCGCTCGATTGTGCCGGCTCCTACGCCCTGGAGCGCACCGGCGTCGCGCTCTTCGAGCGGGTGGAGGCCGACCCGGACAACGCCGACGACACGGCCATCATCGGCCTGCCGATGCTGAAGCTGCTGGCGCTGCTCCGCCGCCTCGGCGTCGATCCCCTCGGCCCCGGCTGAGAGGGGGTTCCCACACGCTGCCGGCGCGCGGCTGGATGATGTCTCTCCACGGACCCGCGCGCCTCGGTGCCTTGCGCGCGGCGAGCGCCCTCGGCGCGCAAGGCCCTGAAAAGACGACGCTGACGCCTCGCCCGGTCGGAACGTCCGGACGTCCGAACATCCGGACATCCGGACATCCGGACGTCCGGACGTCCGGATCAGCCTCTGAACGCCGCGCCCGGCGGGTGCCCGTCCGCCCTCGGTCAGGCGAAGAGGCGACGCAGCCGCAGCGCCGAGAAGAGCCCCCGCTCACGCGCGGGCGGCGCCTCCGGCTGCTGCAGCGCCGCCACGCGCTCGCGCGCCTCCGGGGTGGCCGCCGCGAGCAGCCCGTCCAGCGTACGCTTGGGGAGCGCGCTCAGCGTGCGCTCCACGCGTTCGCCGTCGAGCAGCACGGTGGCCACACGGCGTCGCTCGTGCGGCTCGAGGCCGTCTACGAGGCGTGAGAGATCATCGGCAGCCAGCCGATCCATGAGCCGCGCCAGGCGAACCGAATCGCCCGAGCGGAGAAGATTGCGAAGCAGCAGCGCTCGCGTCGCCTGGATGGTCATGGGACCACCTCCTGCTCATCTGTGCGTCCTGAGTTGACCGTAGCGGCCTACTGAGGACTCACCGGACAGGTGAGGTGCCCAGGGCTGCTACGGCTTGATACTCGGCGGGTAGGCGCCTGTATCGCCGTCGACCATCTCGCAAAGACTCCTGAACGATCTTCGTATCGCCGCGCGATCCCTGTGGATGCGCGACCTGGCGGAAGGTCCGCCCGCGAGGGCTCGTCTCCGAGCGCCCACGGCACCGCGTACCATGGAGCATCGGCCCCGGAAGATCAAGTCTGAAGCACCGAGTTCAGCGCGGTATCGGCTACGGTGCGGTGCGGATGAGGCGGCGCAACGAGCGCGGGCCGAAGCCCAGGGATCCGTCGTAGCGGTGCCCATCGACGAAGAGGGTGGGCGCGCGATCGACGCCCAGGCGGCGGGCCTCGGCGGCGGCTCGGGCGACGGCGGCGCTGGTGGTCTCGTCGTCGAGGCAGGCGGCCATGGCGTCGGGGGCAGCGCCGACGGCTCCGGCAGCGTCGATCAGGTCCTGGCGCGAGCCGGGGCCGCGGCGGCTCAGCAGATCGTGCAGGGCCCAGAACACCGCGAGCCTGCCACCGCAGAGGAGGCCCCGGGCGGCCAGCTCGGCGGCGGCGTCCCCCGCCGGCACGAAGGGACGCACGTGCACCGCGACCGCAGGCTCTCCGGGAGCGGGAGCGGCGGTAGCCAGCCCGGCGACCGCGCGGCCCACCTGGCGGCAGGGCTCGCAGGCCAGGTCGTTCCAGAGCACCAGCCGCACCGGCGCGTCGGTGGGGCCGCGGCGCGGCGCGTCGGCCAGGTCCAGCGCGGCGGTGTCCGGCGAGAGCGGGTCCAGGGCGGCGGCGCCAGCGAGGATGGCCGGATAGGGGTCCAGGGTGTCGCGGGCGACCGCGCGGGCGTGCTCCAGCTCGGCGTCGACCAGCGCGACGAGCTCGGGCAGCGGGCGGCTCCCGGCGACCTTCCGGCCGTTGACGTAGAGGACCGGGGTGCCTCGCGCGCCGACCCGCTCGGCCAGGGCGATGTCCTGGTCCACCCGTTGGGCCGTGGCGGGCGCCTGGAGGCAGGCGGCGAAGGCGTCGGCGTCGAGGCCGACGGCCGCAGCCTGCGCGTCGATGAGCTCGGGCGAGAGCGCGTCGCGCTGTTCGACCAGGCGCTGGCGCAGCGGCCAGAACTGCCCTCGCTGGCGGGCGCACTCGAGGGCGAGCGCGGCGGGGCGCGCCTGGGCGTGAAAGGGCAGGGGCAGCGACTTGACCACCAGCCGGGCGGTGTCGGGGTAGCGCTCGAGCAGGCGCTCGAGGGTGGGGAAGAGGTCCGCGCAGAAGGGGCACTGGATGTCCTCGAAGAGCACCAGGGTCACCGGGGCCCGCGCCGGCCCGCGGGCGGGGTCGTCGGCGCGCACCGGCACCTCCCAGCGCTCCTGGGGCACGGCCCGGCCCGCGTCGCCGCTCCTGGGCAAGGGCTGCGGCCGCTCGCCCTCGTCCGGCCCGTCGGCGCCGTCCGGGCCGTCGGCCGGCCGGTCGTCGATGAGCCACCCGGCCAGCCGGGGATCGGTGGCCTCGGTGGCGGCGCTGCGCCGCGGGATCTCGGCGCGCGGCACGCCCTGGGCCAGGTCCCTCTGGCCTCGGGCCACCGCCTGCCGCACCAGGGTGAGGATGCCCGAGACCCCCCCGCTGGCCTCGGCGAGCCTGCCGCCGACGAAGACCGCCGGCGTGCCGGGCAGCCCCAGCCCCTGCGCCTTCGCGTCGTCGGCGGCCACGCGGGCGGCGGTGGCGGGCGCGCGCAGGTCGGCGGTGAAGCGGGCGGCGTCCAACCCCACGCGCGTCGCCTCGCCGACGACCCAGCCCTCGAAGGCCGCCACGTCGGGCAGCTCGGACCACTCGGCCTGCCGGTGGAAGAGCAGGTCGTGGACCGCCTGGAAGCGACCCTGGAGCTGCGCGGCCACCGAGGCGCGCGCCGCGGCCTCCGCCAGGGGGTGGAAGGAGAGGGGGAGGTGCCGGAACTGCACCTGCACCGCGTCGGGCCAGGTCTCGACGACGCGGTGCATGGCCGGCGCCATCTCGCGGCAGTAGGGGCACTGGAAGTCGGTGAAGAGGGTGACGACCACGAGCGGGGCCTTGGCCCCCAGCGCCGGCGGGGGCAAGGCGAGGGCGCCCTCGAGGCCGTCCTTGGGGAGCGCCGTCGTCGAGCGGGTCACCGGGGGCGCGCTGGTGTCGCGGCACGCGGTGACCGAGAGCAGGGCGGCCAGCGCGGCGGTGCCGAGCAGCGCGCGAGCGGGGAGACGACCAGTGAGAACGGTGATCGGAGCCATCGGTGGCCTCAGGGGCGGGGTTCGGGGGGGCCGCCCGGGCGCAGGACCACCCAGACGCGGCGGCCCTCGCGAGCGAGGCGGCAGGCGGTCGACGCGGCGCGGGCGCCGTGGAGCGCGACGGGGCCCTCGTCGGGGAGGGGGCCGCTGGCCATCGCCAGCGGGATGCCGGGGGGCGGCTCCTCGACGACGGGGACCATGTCGGCGCCCGGGAACCAGTCGGCCAGGCTCGCGACCTGGGCGCCGGCGAGGGCATCGGCGACCAGGGAGGCGGGCAGCTCGCGGTGGGCGCGCTCGAGCTGGGTCCAGCGCGCCGACACCGAGACCGGCCCGCTCGACAGGTCGCACACCTCCTGGGCGCGGGCCGAGATATCGGCGGTGCCGATGGCGCGGGCGCGGGTGATGATCTCGTCCTTCAGGGCGCCGCAGAGCGGACGCAGCACCGCCCGGTGAGCGCAGGCGTCGATGGCGGCGAGGTGGCTCACCGTCTGGCTCGAGACCTGGCCGACGGCGTCCCCGGTGACCAGCGCGTGGATGCCCAGGCGGTCGGCGAGCGCGTCGGCGGCCGCCACCATGAGCTGCTTGAGCACCACCTGGCGATTGCGCGAGCTGACCTTGGCGAGCAGCGCCTCCTTGACCGGCTGGAAGTCCACCATCCACAGGAGCGGGTCGTAGCCGGCGCCCCAGCGCTCGGTCAGGGTCTGGGCGACCAGCGCGGCGTGCTCGCTGGCGGAGCACTCCAGGCGGAAGTGGACGAACTCGACCGGGCTGCCGCGGCGCAGGAGCTGCCAGGCGGCGACGGCCGAGTCGTAGCCGCCCGAGAGCAACACGAGGCTGCGCTCCTGAGCGCCGATGGGCAGGCCCACGGCCCCCGGGCGGGCCTCGTCCACCAGATAGGCGACCTCGTCGGGCACGTCGACGCGCACCTCGACCTCCGGCTGGCGAAGGTCCACGCCCCGGCTGGCGGCGATGAGCTGGCTGCCGATGGCGCGGTTGGCGTCGATGGAGGTCCAGGCCTGGGTGCCGCGCCGGTGGACGCGGACGGCGAAGGTGCGGCCGGCCACGCGGGGGCGCGCGCGTTCGGCGACGGCGGTCGCCAGCGCGTCGAGGCTGTCGTAGGGCAGCGGGACCACCCGCTCGACCCGGTGCACGCCGAACACGTCGGCGGCCACGGCCGCCGCGGCGTCGAGCTCGTCGCTGAGCACGTGCATCCGCGTGCCATCGCTGAGCACGGTCGCCGCCACCCCGCGGGCGGCCAGCGCCGCGCGCAGGTTGGCGATCAGCAGCCCGCGAAAGCGTCGGCGGGTACGGGCGCTCTTGGTGTAGAGCTCGCCGGCGAGGTGTACCAGCAGGTGCTCGGTGCGCGTCAGGGCGTCGCGGGTCGCCGCGGGCGGGCGCCCGGCGGGTGCGCTGGGATCGGGCATGGGCTCTCGTGGGGCGCTTGGCTGGGTCACGGGGGCACCGTCGGGGAGGGCCGGGGCGCGGACCGTAGCACCGCGCCCGCGCCGATGCACAGCCCGGAGCGCGTTGGGGGGCGCCAGGGTCCAGGCGAGGCGCCGCGGGGGCGGCGGTGCTTGCGCGGCGCGCCGCTCGCGAGTTAGACCCGCGGGCGTACCCGTCGGGAGGTGAGGGTGTGGCGTTGACGCAGGACGGGAACCCGCTCTTCGACAAGGTGCTCGTCGCCAACCGCGGGGAGATCGCCTGTCGGGTGATCCGGGCGTGCCGGGCGCGGGGCATCCGCACGGTGGCGGTGTTCTCCGAGGCCGACCGGCGCGCGCTGCACGTGCGCATGGCCGACGAGGCGTGGTGCATCGGGCCGCCGCCCTCGCGCGAGAGCTATCTCCGGGGCGACAGGATCCTCGACGTGGCGCGGCGCAGCGGCGCCCAGGCCATCCACCCGGGGTACGGGTTCCTCAGTGAGAACGCCGGCTTCCGGCGCCAGTGCGAGGAGGCCGGCGTGGTGTTCATCGGCCCGCCGGCCAAGGCGATGGAGCTGATGGGCGAGAAGACCCTGGCCCGCCAGACGATGATCGCCGCAGGCGTGCCGGTGGTCCCGGGCACCGCCCAGCCCCTGGCGGACCTGGCGGAGCTCACCCGGGTGGCCGCCGAGGTGGGGTACCCCATCATGTTGAAGGCGGCGGCGGGCGGCGGCGGCAAGGGCATGCGCATCGTCGCCGACCCCCAGCAGCTCGCCAGCGCCTTCGAGGGCGCCCGGCGCGAGGCCCGCTCGTCCTTCGGCGACGACGCGGTCTACGTGGAGAAGGCCATCGTCGGTCCGCGGCACATCGAGGTGCAGCTCCTGGCCGACCGCCACGGGAACGTGGTGTGGGTCGGGGACCGGGAGTGCTCGGTGCAGCGCCGCCACCAGAAGGTCATCGAGGAGTCGCCGGCGCCGAACCTGTCGGAGGAGACCCGGCGCCAGATGGGCGAGATGGCGGTCCAGGCGGCGCGGGCGGTCGGCTACGAGGGCGCCGGCACCGTGGAGTGCCTGGTGGACCAGTCGGAGTCCTTCTACTTCCTGGAGATGAACACGCGGCTGCAGGTCGAGCACTGCGCGACCGAGGAGGCCTTCGGCGTGGACCTGGTCGACGCCCAGCTCCAGGTCGCGGCGGGGCTGCCGCTGCCCTTCGACCAGGCCTCGCTGGTGGCCAGGCGCCACGCCATCGAGCTGCGGGTGTACGCCGAGGACCCCTACCAGAACGACATGCCCTCGCCCGGCGTGCTGACGGCGTACCGGCCGCCGCGCGGGCCCGGCGTGCGCGTGGACGACGGGGTCGAGGACGGCTCGGAGGTGTCCAGCCTCTACGATCCGATGGTGGCCAAGCTCATCGTGTCGGCCGGGACGCGCGACGCGGCGATCGCGCGCGGGCTGGCGGCGCTGCGGGAGTACGCCATCGAGGGCATCCACACCAACCTGCCGCTGCTGCACCACGTGCTCGAGAGCGCGCCCTTTCGCGCGGGTCGCTACACGACGGGGCTGCTCGCCGAGCTGCCGCGGGTGACGCCGCCGGTGGCCGACGAGGCGACCGAGGACCTGGCGCGGGTGCTGGCGGCGCTGGCTGTGGACGCGCGGGCGCCCAGACAGGTCGAGGGGGGCGTCGCCGGCGGGGGACAGTGGACGCCGTGGGCGCTCGACGGGTTGCGGCGCCAGCTCGGCGGGGGGCTCTGATGTCGGGACGTTACGTGACGTGGATCGACGGGGTCGAGGCCCTGGTGGAGATCCTGGAGGCCGACGCCGGGAGCGTGCGGGCGCGCATCGAGCAGGAGGGGCAGCCGGCGCGGGAGCTGCGTTTCCAACGGGCCACGGGCGAGGCGGGGGCGGCGCACCTGCTGCTGGAGGACGGGCGCGGCCTCCCGGTGCGGATGGTGCCCGCCAGCCACGGGGCGGTGACGGCGGTCATCGGCGAGCACCGGGTCGACGTGGTGGCGGTGTCCGAGCGCGACGCCTGGCTGGGCGCGGGGGCCGACGAGCACGACGACGGGCGGGTGACGGTGTCGATGCCCGGGCTGGTGGTGAAGATCCTGGCGCCCCTGGGCACCGTGGTCGAGCCGGGCCAGCCCGTGCTGATCATCGAGGCCATGAAGATGGAGAACGAGGTGAAGGCGGGCCGCGCGGGCGTGGTGACCGCGGTGCACGTCACCGCCGGTGGCTCGGTGGAGGCCGACGCGGTGCTCATGGAGATCGGTGATGCCGGACAGGCGTGAAGAGGCGTGGCTCGAGGAGCAGTACGAGGCGCAGGCGGCCAGCAGCGGGCTGCGCAAGGAGCGCTTCGTGCTGTCCGACGGCACGGAGATCAAGCCGCTCTACCTGCCCGGCGACGCCGGTGAGCAGAGCGCGCGCCTCGAGGGCGACCTGGGCTTTCCGGGCGAGCCGCCCTTCGCGCGCGGGGTGCAGCCCACCATGTACCGCGGCCGGCTGTGGACGATGCGCCAGTACGCCGGGTTCGGGACGGCCGCCGAGTCCAACGAGCGCTACCGCATGCTGCTGGCGGCGGGCGGCAAGGGGCTGAGCGTCGCCTTCGACCTGCCCACCCAGATGGGCCTCGACTCCACCGACCCCCTGTCGGCCGGGGAGGTCGGCAAGGTCGGGGTGGCCATCGACTCGATCGAGGACATGCACGTCCTCTTCGACGGCATCCCGCTGGACCGCGTGTCCACCTCGATGACCATCAACGCCACGGCGCCCATCCTGCTGGCGCTCTACCAGGTCTGCGCCGAGGAGCAGGGCGTGTCGGGCGCGAAGCTGCGCGGCACCATCCAGAACGACGTGCTCAAGGAGTACATCGCCCGCGGCACCTACATCTACCCGGCCGGGCCCAGCCTGCGGCTCATCACCGACGTGTTCGCCTACTGCAAGGACGCGCTGCCCCGGTGGAACACGATCTCCATCAGCGGCTACCACATCCGCGAGGCGGGCTGCGACGCGGTCCAGGAGGTGGCCTTCACCCTGGCCAACGGGCTGACCTACGTGCAGGCGGCCATCGACGCGGGCCTGGACATCAACGACTTCGCCGGCCGCCTGGCCTTCTTCTTCAACGTGCACAACGGCTTCCTCGAGGAGATCGCCAAGTTCCGCGCGGCCAGGCGCCTGTGGGCGCGGCTGCTGGGCGAGCGTCACCCGGCCTGCACCGACGAGAACCGGCGCCTGCGCTTCCACACGCAGACGGCGGGCTCGGCCCTGACGGCCCAGCAGCCCGACAACAACGTGGCGCGGGTGACCATCCAGGCGCTGGCGGCGGTGCTGGGGGGCACCCAGTCGTTGCACACCAACAGCCTGGACGAGGCCCTGGGGCTGCCCAGCGAGCACGCCGCGCAGATAGCGCTCCGCACGCAGCAGGTCATCGCCAGCGAGTCGGGCGTGGCCGACTTCATCGATCCGCTCGCCGGCAGCTACGCCATCGAGGCCCTGACCGACCACATCGAGCGCTCGGCGCGCGAGCTCATCGAGCGGGTGGACGCCATGGGCGGCGTCGTGCGGGCCATCGAGGCCGGCTGGATCCAGAAGCAGATCCTCGACACGGCCTACCGCTACCAGCAGGGCATCGACTCGGGCGCCATCGAGGTGGTCGGCGTCAACGTGCACGCCGGCGGCGAGGGCGTCCGGCCCGAGATCCAGCGCATCGACCCCGAGGGCGAGCGGCAGCAGCGCGCCCGCGTGAAGGCGCTGCGCGCGAAACGCGACAAGGCAGCGGCCGAGGGCGCCCTGACGGCGCTCGAGGCGGCGGCCAGGACCGACGCCAACCTGATGCCGCTCATCGTCACGGCCGTCCGAGCCCGCTGCACCCTGGGCGAGATCGCCGGCACGATGCGGCGAGTCTTTGGGGTATATCGAGAAACCCTGGTGATATAGATCGAGGCACCGTCAGCGACTGCTGCGGGCGCCGTGGCCGGCGTCGCTCGCTCGGGTCAGGCCTGCGACGGGCTGAAGCCCGACTCGGTGCGCCCTCGCTCGCTCCTTGCCCACGACGCCCGCAGCAGCCGCTGCCGGCGCCTCGGAACGGGCGCCTTCAGGGCTCGGCGTGGGGGCTCGGGCGGGGTCGGGGGCGGTGGGCTCGGTCGGCTCGGTCGGCTCGGTTTCTGTGGCGGGCTCGGGCGCGGGCTCGGTGGCGGTCTCCGATTCGGGCTCGGGCTCGGTGTCGGTGTCGGTGTCGGTGTCGGTCTCGGGCTCGGGCTCGGGCTCGGGCTCGGACTCGGTCTCGGTTTCGGGGTCGGTCTCGGTCTCGGTCTCGGTTCCGGGCTCGGTTCCTTTCAGCCGGGTAGCGCTATGTCGAGGCCTTCGATGCGGGCTCCGGAGCGGCGGAAGCGGAGGACGGAGAGGGCGGCTTCGATGACCAGCCAGACGCCTAGCACCAGGAGGAGGCTTCCGACGGCGAGGAGGAGCCAGGCCTGGTCCTGGTAGAACTGGACGATGTTCACGGCCATCGCCCACAGGGTGACGCTCAGGAGCAGCACCATGGGGATGGCGGTCACCACCCAGAGGCGGCCGCGGCGCAGGAGGTAGAGGGTGATGGCCAGCAAGGCCAGGCCGGCGAGGAGCTGGTTGGTGGTGCCGAAGAGCGCCCAGAGCGCCAGGCCGGCGGGCTTGCCGTCCAGGCGCAGGAAGGCGAACACGGCGATGGCGCCCACGGCGAGCGCCGCCGAGACGTAGCGGTTGCGCAGCAGGCCGATGCCCATGGTCTCGCCCATCTCCTCCAGGTTGTAGCGGAGCAGGCGGGTGGCCGAGTCGAGCGAGGTGAGGGCGTAGCTGACGACGATGAGGCTGATGAAGGAGGCGGCCGCGTAGCGTTCGATGCCCAGCGCCGCGAGGAAGGTCGAGGAGCCGTGGATGAAGGCGCCGACCTGGGCGCCGAGCCCCTTGACGCTGTCCCAGGTGGCGTACTGGGTCGACCACTCGTCGGCGCTGAGCAGGCCGGCGGTGGTGGCGAGCACCGCGATGAGGCCGAGGAGGGACTCGCCGATCATGCCTCCGTACCCGATGAGCCGGGCGTCGGTCTCGCGGTCGAGCTGCTTGGCCGTGGTGCCGCTGGAGACCAGGCTGTGGAAGCCGGACGCGGCGCCGCAGGCGATGACGATGAACACGAAGGGGAAGAGGCTGGGGGCGCCCTCGGGGTGGGGGCGCAGGGCCGGGGCGACGAAGGCGGGCTGGAGGACGAAGATGCCGGCGAACAGCCCGCCGAGGCCGACGTAGAGCAGGAGGCTGTTCAGGAAGTCGCGCGGCTGGAGGAGGCTCCACACCGGCAGCACGGCGGCGGCGAAGGCGTAGGCCAGGAGGATGAGGCTCCAGCCGAGCTGGCCGGGGGCCCGGGCCGGGTCGGCGGTGCCGAGGGTGGCGAGCAGGTCCTGGTCGACGCCGAGCCACACCAGCGCCAGGAGCAGGCCGAAGCCGAGCGGCGTGAGGATGCGCCACGACAGCCCGCGCCGGTAGCCGAGCCAGCCGACGGCCGCGGCGATGAGCATCAGCCCCGCCGACGGGAGCACGGCCTGGGGGAAGTGGATCGCCGGGTCCTCGGCGCCGGTGGCCGGGCGGAAGAGGAAGGCGATGACGTACACGAAGACGCCCATGCCCAGGGCGACCAGGAAGAAGATGATGAGGTGGAACAGCGTCTTGGCGCGCTTGCCGATGATGCCCTCGGCGACCTTGCCGATGCTGACGCCGCGGGCGCGGACGCTCAGGACCAGCGCGCCGAAGTCGTGGACGCAGCCGATGAGCAGCGCGCCGAGCACCACCCAGGTGAGCGCCGGGAGCCACCCCCAGATGACGGCGACGGCCGGCCCCAACACGGGGGAGAGCCCGGCGATGGAGGCGTAGTGGTGGCCGAAGAGGACGCCGCGGCGGGTGGGGACGAAGTCGACGCCGTCCTCGAGCGCGTGGGCGGGCGTGACGGCGTCGGGGCGCAGGCCGAAGACGCGGTTCGCGAGGAAGCGGCTGTAGACGAAGTAGCCGACGAGGTAGGCGGCGAGGGCGGCGGCGGCGGCGTGGGCGGCGTTCACGGGGCGTCGCTCGGGGCGAGGGCACCCGAGGTGAGCGCGCGGCCCAGCGGCTGGAGGAGGCTGCGCAGGCTCTCCTGGTCGAGGTCGGCGGTCAGCGAGACGCGGAGGTCCTGGCGCCGCAAGGCCCACCCGGTGGCGCGGGTGCCCAGGGCGGTGAGGCCCGGGAGCTGGAAGGTGGGCTGCTTCGGGTGCAGGGCGGTGACCTGGGCCTCGAGGGCCTCGACGCCGGCGCGGCGCTCGGGGGCGACCAGGGGCTTCACCTCGCGGGCCAGCGCGGCGAGCGCTTGGGCGAGCGCGGCCTCGCGGGGGCTCTCGGCGGTGGCGGGGCCCTGGCTGCGCAGCACGTCCAGGTGGGTCTCCAGCTCGTCGGCCAGGGCGCGGTCCGGCGCGTGGAAGACCAGGGAGATCCGGGCGTTCTCTCCGCCTCGCAGCCAGCCGCCCGCCGCGGTGATCTCGCTGCCGATGCCGCCGGCCAGCAGCGCGCTGGCGTGGGCGCCCGGCTCGGGCAGCCACGCCCACACCGGGCCGCTGCCGCGCAGCGCCACCAGCAGGCGCGCCTCGTCGTCGTCGGGCCGCTCACCGTCGACGTCGCCACGGGCCACCGCCGCGACCGACTCCGCGAGCGCTGCGTCGCCGATGGCGACCGTGTCCTCGTCGACGCGGGTCGCCAGGCTGCCCTCGGGCAGGCCCTGGCCCAGGGTGGCGACGCGCAAACCCAGACCGTCGGCGCGCACCAGCAGGACCCGGCTGCCGGTGCTGGTGCCGGCGAGGGCCGCGTCATGGACGTCGGCGACGCTCAGACCCGCCGCGCCGAGGGCGGCCAGCCACGGGGAGCCGCCGAGCTGGTCGCGAAGATCGGGCAGCAGCAAGCGGTTCTCTTCGATGATCGCGGGGTTGGCCCCGACGAACCAGGTGATCTCCGCCGGCAGCAGGCTGCTGAGCTCCTTCTCGGGCAGGCTGCGGATGAACACCACCACCAGCGCTGCCGCGAGGCCGACCAGCAACAAGGAGGCGCCGAAGATGCGGGTGACCGTGGCGCCGACCGCCGTGGCGCGCCCGTCCTCGCCGCGCGAGCGGTCCACGCCCCAGGCGACGAGGATGCCGAACGCGTAGAGCACGTTCAGCGGGACCGCCATCAGCACCTGGCTCATCGGGTCGGGCGGGGTGAGGATCGCGCCGATGACGAAGGAGAGCACGACGAAGTAGCGGAAGAAGCGGAGGAGGCTGCGGTAGTTGACGATGCCGAACAGCGCCAGGAAGAAGATGACCAGGGGCAGCTCGAAGGTGAGCCCGAAGATCAGCAGGAACACGATGGACGTGGAGTAGGCGTTCTGCAGCGTCACCACGACATCGGCCTGGCCGCCCTCGAGGGTGAGCTTGACCAGCCAGTCGGTGATGAAGGGGAGGATGACCTCGTAGGCGAAGGCGCAGCCGATGAGGAAGAAGATGACCGTGAAGAAGGTCACCGGGACGATGAAGCGGCGTTCGTTGTCCAGCAGCCCCGGGCTGATGAAGGACCAGAGCTGCCAGAAGGTCAGCGGGCTGGTGAGGACGGCGGCGGCGACGAGCGAGGTCTTGATGTAGACCATGATGCTCTCGGTGATCTCGATCGCCTGGAAGTGGTAGACGCCGTTGTCGGCCAGGGCGCGGGCGATCGGGCCCGAGAGCAGGCCGAAGAGCTCGATCCGCCAGGACCAGCAGACGAAGAAGCCGACGGCCAGGATGGCCGCGACGCGGATGAGCCGGGTCCTGAGCTCCGCGAGGTGCTCGCGGAAGGACATGACCGCGGTGTCGCTCACGCGTCCTTGGACTCCGCGTCGGGGGCGGCGTTGGCCGTCGGCGCCACGGGCGCGTGCGGAGCCGCACGACCGACGCGACCATCGGGCCCGGGTTCGCCCGAGGCCGCCCCGGTGCCGCCGGGCGCGCCGCCGGCGCTCGCCGCGGCCTTGTCAGCCTTCGCGGGCGGGGACGGTTCGTCCTCCAGCCGCGACGCCTCCTGCACCTCGCGCTCGAACCCGGCCATCGCGCGACGCATCTCGCGCACGCCCTTGCCCAGGTTTCGCGCCAGATCGGGCAGCTTGTTCGGTCCGATGAAGATGAGGGCCGCCACGAGGATGAGCGCCAACTCCCAGGTTCCCAGGCCGAACATCGTCTTTCTCCCGGGGCACGGCCCCGGACATGCCGCCTCCGACCCACGCGTCCGGATGGCCTTCATCCTCGCGGCGGAAGCGGCGGCGAATCATACGGCGCGACGCGTGCCCCAGCAAGCCACGGTTCCGATGGGCGCCCGTTCGGCGAAGCCTCAGCGCGGCGCAGTGGCGGGCGGGCCTGCGCGGCCCTCCGTCGCCCGACCTCCCGCGGTGAGGGCCGCGAGGTGGCGCTCGGCGAGGGCCTGCAGGATGGTCCCGCTGCCCTTCGCGTCCAGCAGGCGCCGGTAGCCCGCCTCGGCGCGGTCCGGGTAGCCGTAGGTCTCGGCCAGCCGCGCCGTCACGAACTCGTCGCTCGGTGGCGACGCCCGCTTGCCGTTCTCGGCGATGCTGCGCCCATAGGCGACCGCCTGAGCCAGGTCCCCGTGCTCGGCCAGCGCCACCATGAGCGTGTCCAGGGTCGCCGCGCTGGCGAACCTGCTCTTCTCGTTGGCCACCAGCGCCAGGCGAGCCGCCTCGGCGCCCTGACCCGGCACGGCGGTCAGCCTCCAGGCGAGGTCGTTGCAGAGCGAGCTGCTGCCGCTCGGGCGCTCGCACGCCTGGCGCAACGTGGACCAGTAGCCCGGCTCGTCGCCTCCCTTCTTCAGGGCCAGGGCGATGAGCGTGCTCATCCGCGACGCGTACGGATCCGAATCGCGGCGGGCGAGCGCCTCGCGGGCGAGCGCAGCCGCGTCGTCGGTCCGGCCGGCGTCGAAGAGGTGCTCGGCCTGGTAGGCGATGACCGAGAGATCGTCGGGGTGCGCCGCCCGGAGCGCCTCGATGAGCGGAAGCGCCAGGTCGTAGCGCTCGGCGCCGCCGAGCACCACGACCCGCCAGGCGGTGAGGGCGTCGCGTCGTGCCGGATCGCTCTCTTGCGTCGCGGCCTCTTCGACGCGCCCGACCACCTCGGTCGCCGTCTCGTCGCCGATGTTCGCCAACCCGTCGACCAGGCGCAGCTCCTGCTCCGAGAGCGGGTCGCCCGTGGGCCAGGCGCCGCTCAGGATGGCCTCGAAGACCTCGGGCGTCGCCCGCGGCAGCCGCTCGCGAGCCCGCGCCGCCCAGGCGCGCGCCGCCGTCAGATCGCCCGCCTGCAGCCGGTCGCGCAGCATCAACGCGAAGGGCCGCATCTGCAGGTCCCCGACCAGGCGATAGCCGTCCTTCTCGCGCACCACCCACGGGCGGCTCGGCCCCTGGCCACCCACGCTGATGCTCAACTCCAACTGAGCGGCGTCCCCGACCGTCTCCAGGACCTCGCAGCGGCCGAGGCTCAACGTGAGATCCAGGTTCGTAGGAGTGCTGATTCCCTTGTGGCGAAGCGCCGCGAAGGTGCTGCGATCGAACCAGCCGTCCGGGCGCTCGCCGTCGTACCAGGACCTCGTCGGCGTGGCGAACTGCGCCAGGATGGCCTCGTCGCTCGCCTCGGATGCGGGGCCCATCAGCTCCGCCAGGGCCCTCCACAGCGGCGTGCAGGGCTCGCTCGGGTCGAGGGTGGTCGGATCCACTCGGCGCGTCTTCTGGAGGGTGCTGACCCGGGTGGAGCGCGCGCTGGCCTCCGCGCTGGAGCTGGGGCTGCTCGCGACGAGGGCGGCGGCCAGCGGGTAGTCGCGAGCGGCGACGGCGAAGTCCGCCGCCCCGTCCAGCGCCGCGCGCCGCTGGTCCGCGTCCGGATACCAGCGCGCGGCTTGCTGACGCGCCGCCTCGAGTCCCTGGGTAGCCGCGAGCGCCGCGAGGCGGGTCTGGCGCGCGCTCGCCGGCAGCTCGAGCCCCTCGGCCACCTTGACGGCCTCGGCGCTGCGCCCGGCCGAGATGAGCACGGCCATCAGGGCGGCGGCGACCTGCAGGCGCCCGGCGTCGTCGGTCGCCCCGCGCAACACCTCGGCGGCCCCGTCCAGGTCGGCGAGCGGGCTGAACGTGACGCCGTCGGTGCCGAGCGCCAGCAGCAGCCCCAGGTTGAGGCGCACGCCCGACAGGGTCGGGTCCAGCTCCAGCGCCCGGCGATAGGCCTTCGTCGCGCCCTCCAGGTCCATCCCCCGGATCTTCTCCGAGCCATACGCGCCGTTGGAGCGGGCGAGCCCCAGCAGGAAGTGCGCCGCCGGGTCGTCGGGTCGCAGCCGCGTCCCCTTCTCGGCCTCCTCCCGGGCGATGCTCGGCAGCCCGACCTCCCCGAGGATGCGCACCAGGTGATCGGTGTGGAGCTGCGTGGCCGTGTCGCGCTCGGCCAGAGACCGCAAGGCCGCCAACGCGTCGGCGATCCTGCCGGCGCGCTCCAGCTCGAGCGGCGCGTAGGCGAAGGTCACCCTCACCATGGGCTCGGCCAGCCAGGCGCGCACGCCCTCGATGGCCTCGCGCGCAGCGGCCGTGCTCATGCGCCGCGGCCCGGTCTCGAGGGCGAAGGACGCCTCCAGCGCGCCATCCGCCGTCACCTCGAAGCGCTCGCGCAGCGAGCCGCCACCCAGCGGCAGCGTGCGCGAGGGGGGCAGGTCCTTGGCGACCATGCCGATGGGCGGCTCGATCCGGTACTGCACCTCGACGCGGTGGGGTACGTCCAGCTCGACGTCCTCGGGGCGCTCCAGCCACGCGGCGTCCCGCTGCCGCGCCTCGTCGCCGCTGGGCCCGGCGGCTGGAGGCTGGGTCCACGCGTCCGGCAGCCACGAGGTCAGGCTGGTCAGCACCAGGGTGACCTCCATGTCCTCGCTGGCGTCGGTGGCGACGATGCCCGGGGCGGTCGCCGTGTATGCGCGGCGCACGGGCTCGTCCAGCGCCGGCGGGGCCTCGCACTCGGGGCCGGACACCAGCCGGGCACCGAAGAAGTCCGAGTCCAGATGGCGCGAGATCTGGGCGCGGTCCTCCTCGGGGTCGCGCTCGCGGCACCAGGCACGCAAGGTGGACCCGGCCGCCGAGCCGCCGTAGGTCGTCTCGAAGCTCAGCTCGGGCGGGGCGCTGCGGGAGAGGCGGATCACCCGTCGCGAGCGCTTCCAGTGCTCACCCACCGACGAGCCGGGCGTCAGGACCAGCCCCTTGGTGTCGGGCGCGATGATGAGCGCCAGGCGCTCCTGGTCGCCGGAGGGCAGCGCGCCCACCGGCACGTCGCGCGCGGTGCCGTCGATCCACAGCTCGGGCTTGCCCGGGATGTACACGATGGCGTGGCTGAAGGGGCTGAGCGAGGGGAGGTCCGGGCGCAGATCGGGTCCTTCGCCGGGCTGCAGCAGCGCCAGGTGCGCGCGGATGCCGGCCCGCGACAGGAGCGCGACCAGCAGCGTGGCCTTGTCCTTGCAGTCGCCGTAGCCGCGCGCCAGCGTCTGCTCGGGCGTACGCGGCACGATCGCGCCTTCACCGAAGTTGAGCGCCGTGTAGCGCACGTTCCCCTGAACGTAGGCCGCTGCGCGCGCGATGATCGCGTCCCGGCCCTTGGCGTCGCCCACCGCCGCCGCGAAGTCCGCCTGGGACACCGTGCTCGCGAGCACGGGCGCGATCATCTCGGCATAGGAGCGCGCGGCGTCGCGCCAGGTCGTCCCGGTGGTCCAGGTCACGCCGGGCCAGCCCTCGGCGTCGTGGGGCAGCGCCGGCGGCAGGTCCTCGAGCGCCGGGGTGGGGCCGCCGTCGAAGGTGAGCACCACCTCGTCGCCGTCCTTGGTCGTGGTGGGCGTGATCTCCAGGCGCTGGGCTCGCCAGCGCAGCGGGTGGGATTTCGGAGAGCGCAGCTCGAGCCGGGTGTGGCGCACCGGCACGGAGAGCTGGAAGCTCCAGCCCGACCCGCGGCCACCGCGGAAGAAGGGCGTGTGCTCGCGGACGGCGCGCTCCTCGACCACGACCGCGCCCACCTGGAGCGCCGGCAGCGGGGCGCGCATGACGCGGCTGTCGTCGAACTGCTCGCTCGAGCGGACGTCGGCACCGGAGTCGGCGATGGTCGCCGGGTCCAGATCGTACGCTTGCCCCGCCGGCGTCACGACCCGCGCCCGCAGCGTGGGGGCGTCGTCGGTCGAAGGCAGCCACGAGGTCCCGAAGCTCTGCCAGCCCGAGATGCCGGCCGGGGTGAGGATGCGGAACACCCGGACGGTGCGCAGGCTCTGGCGGCCCTCGGCGTCGTAGGCGTAGGCGCCGTGCTCCAGCAGCACCTCCACGTCGGCGCCCGCGGGGCTGGGTCCCTCGGCGGCGGCGAGCAGCTCCGCCGGCGCGGCCGCGAAGGGATCGCTCTCCCATCCCGGGTCGCCCGCGAACGCGGGGTGCGCCCACGCGAGCGCCAGAGCCAACGAGAACCATCGTGTCGCGCGCCCGGCCATCCCAAACCTCATCGCGTCTCGGGGTGTCTCGGCCCGACAAAGGAGCCGACACAGCGTCTCGAACGCGTCGCGGCAGGTCCGAGAGCGCGCATCACCGCCCAAATTCGAATGCCGGTGGCAGGTTGTCAACGCCGAAACGAGAGCCCGAACCCCCGGCAAGAGACCGAACCCATGGCGAGTCCGGGGCCGAGGCCGCGACCGAGACCGACCCCGAGCCCGAGCCCGACCCCGACCCCGACCCCGACCCCGACCCCGAGCCCGACCCCGAGCCCGACCCCGAGCCCGACCCCGACCCCGAGTCCGAGCCCGAGCCCGAGCCCGAGTCCGAGCCCGACCCCGAGTCCGAGGCCGCGACCGAGTCCGCGCCCGAGTCCGAGCCCGACCCCGAGCCCGAGACCGAGGCCCACACCGAGCCCGAGCCCGAACCCGCGACCGAGGCCGACCCCGAGCCCGAGCCCGCCACCAACCCCACGCCGAGCCCCCCCCAAGGCGCCCCGTCCGAGGCGCCGGCAGCGGCTGCTGCGGGCGTCGTGGGCAAGGAGCGAGCGAGGGCAGGCCGAGTCGGGCTTCAGCCCGTCGCAGGCCTGACCCGAGCGAGCGACGCCGGCCACGGCGTTCGCAGCAGTCGCTGACGGTGCCTCGATCGATCCCGCGCGGCGCCTCGATCAGAATTTGGTTTCGGCGTCCATGACGTTCTGCGGCGACTCGGGCTGCAGGGCGCATTCGGTGGGCTCGGTGCCCTTCTTGTGGGGGATGCGCTGGCCCTTGCCGTCGCAGCCGAGCAGGCCGGTGTCCGGGTCCACCAGCAGCCAGGTCACGTCGGCGGGGGGCTTCTCGACCAGCGAGCCCACGCCCCGCGAGGGCTGCACCGAGTCCATGAACTCCTTCCAGATGGGCGCCGCGGCGTCGCCGCCGTAGATCTTGTTCGAGCGCTCCGAGCGCCCCACCGGCCGCTCGCGCCGGTCGGCGCCGATCCAGACCACCGCCGTGCGGTCGTGGTTGTAGCCGTCGAACCAGACGTCGTAGGGCAGCGTCCCCGTCTTGCCGGCGACCTCGTAGCCGTCCATCTTGGCGCGCTTGCCGGTGCCACGCTTCACCGCCTCGTTCAGGTTGGCGGTGATGAGGTAGGCGGTGCTGGCCTCGATGAGGCGGTCACGCGGCACCAGCACCGACTCCCACAGCGCCGTGATGGCGTCGGCCGTGCCGCTCCATGGGTCCAGCGGCCCGATGTGGCGCTCGAGGACGTGGCCCTCGGCGTCCACCACCTTGCGGACGGTGTTCATCGCCGGCGCCATGCCCCGCAGGGCGAAGACGCCGAAGGCGTGGGCCATGTCGAAGGGGGTCTGGTCGGCGCCCAGCACCTCGGAGGTGTGCCCGTCGAGCGGGCGGCTCAGCCCCAGGGTGCGTCCCCAGGCCTGCCAGGCGGGGAGGCCGGCACGGCGCAGCACGTCCTGAAGCACCCTCAGGCTCACCGAGTTCTCCGACTTGACCAGCGCGTTCCAGACCAGCATGTCGTCCTTGGAGCGAGCGCCGGTCGGGTTGTAGGTGCCCTCGCGGAAGGGCGCGCCCGAGAAGAGCGCCGAGGGCGGCAGGCCCGAGTCGTAGGCCTTGGAGTAGGCGATGGGCTTCATCGTCGAGCCCGTCTGGCGCAGCGCCCGGGTGCGGTCGACCTGGCTGCGGTCGAAGTCCCAGGCGCCCACCATGGCGTCCACGCCGCCGGAGACGTTGCGGTAGCTGATGAGCGCACCTTCCATCATCGGGATGGGGACCAGGGCCAGCGGCTGCCCCTGGCCCTCGGCGGCCAAGGCCTCGACCCAGACCACGTCGCCCGGCGCCAGCGCCTTGTCGAGGGCGCCCAGCTTGCCTTCGAAGGAGACGGACTTCGAGCGGTCGCGGCCGCCCTTGGGGTCGACGGGGAGCTCGGTGTAGGGGACCGCCCAGCGGGTGCGCTCGAGGGTGAGGGTGCCGGCGCTCTTCGGACCGAGCTCGACGGTGGCCTCCTTGGCGCTGGCCTTGGACACGCGGCCCAGGTAGCGCTGGCCCTCGCGGGGACCCTCGGCGGGGAGCTGCCCGGCCACCCGCTCGAAGAAGGCGTCACGCCCCAGCCGCGCCAGCGGGCCCGGATAGCCCTGCTTGCGCGCGACCTCCTCCAGGCCCGAGCGCAGCGCCGCCGAGGCCTCCCGCTGGATGGCCGGCTCGACCGCCAGCGAGACCTTCAGCCCCAGGTCCAGCCAGGAGCGCCCATCCTTGTCATAGCGAGCGGCGATGTCGCGCCGGACCGCCTCGGTGTACTCGGGCACGTGGTCGCCCAGCGGGTCGCGCATCGGGTAGACGACCAGCTCCTTCTGGAGCGCGGCCCGCGCCTCCTCGCCGCTGATCCATCCCCGGCGCTGCATCTGCGCCAGCACGTGCGCCAGGCGTTCGTGCGACCCCGGCATGTTCACGGCCGGGTTCACCCGCCCGGGGGACTGGAAGGAGCCGGCGATCGTCGCCAGCTCGGCCAGGTCCAGGTCCCAGAGATCCTTGCGGAAGTAGTTCTGCGCGGCGGCCTGTACGCCGTAGCTCCCGTGCCCCAGGAAGCCGGCGTTCAAGTACCAGGTCAGGATCTGGTGCTTGCTGTAGAGGTCCTCCATGCGCCGCGCCAGGATGGCCTCGCGGATCTTGCGCACGTAGCTGCGGTCGGCGCCGACCAGGGTCTTGGCGAGCTGCTGGGTGATGGTGCTGGCGCCCTCGCGGACGTCGCCGGCGCGCAGGTTGGTGATCATGGCGCGCAGCACACCCTTGAAGTCGACGCCGCTGTGGCTGAAGTAGCGAGCGTCCTCGGCGGCCAGCACCGCCAGCACGAGCTGGCGCGGGAGCTGGTCCCACCGGATGAGGATGCGGCGTTCCTGGTACCACTCGCCCACCACCTGCCCGTCGGCGGAGGTGAAGCTGGTGACGCCAGCGCTGCTCAGGTCGTCGAACCCGTCCAGGCGCGGCAGGTCGCGGGCGTACCAGGCGTACACGGCGACCACGGCGGCGGCGCCGAGCAGACCCAGCCACAGGCCGAGCGCGACCACGGCGCGGAGCAGGACGCCGAGCACGCCGCCGGGGCGACGCGGATGCACGCGGACGCGCGGCGCGGAGGGGGAGGCTGTCACGGAGGGGGAGGTTACGCGCTCCATCGCCGGTGAACAACGACGAGCCGCCGCCTCATCCCGGGCGCCCGCGTGCCCGGCGTGGCGATCCGACCTTGGCGCCGCCCGCGGGAGGGGGCATGGTGAGGGCATGATCCGACTCGCCGAAGAGGCCGCGCATGCCGGTTGACCCCAAGGGACCGGTGGACGTCCTGGTCACCGGGGCGGCTGGCTTCATCGGCCAGGCGCTGGTGCAGCGGCTGCTCGAGGAGGGCGTGTCGGTGCAGGGCGTCGACGTCGCTGCGGGGGAGGTCCCGACGCTGCGTCTGGACGTCACCGACGGCTCGGCGGTGCTGGAGCTGCTGCGCCGGCTGGAGCCGCGTCGCGTGGTCCACGCGGCGGCGCTGGTCGACGACCGCGGCGAGTACGCGCGCTTCCAGGAGGTCAACGTCGCCGGCACCCAGAACATGCTCGACGCGGCGGCGGCGGTGGGCGTGCAGCGCTTCGTGCAGGTCTCCTCGATCGCGGCGCTGGGGCTGGACCCGGGCGTCGGCGCGGGCGAGGGCACGCCGCTCTGTCCCGACACCGGGGCGCCGTACTTCGACACGAAGGCGGCCAGCGAGGAGCTGGTGCGGCACGCCATGGCCAACGGGCGGCTGCCGACGGTCATCGTCCGGCCGGGCGACGTGTACGGGCCCCGGTGCAAGCCCTGGGTGGAGCGCCCGCTGGCGATGATGCGCAAGAAGGTGCCCGTGCTGGTCGGCGGCGGCGCGGGGCTGATGGCGCACTGCTGGATCGGCAACCTGGTCGACGGGCTGATGCTGGCGCTGGACACCCCCGAGATCGAGGGTGGCATCTTCCAGATCCACGACGGCGTCGACACGACCACCTACCGCGAGTACTTCACGCGCCTGGCTCAGGCGGCGGGGCTCCAGCCGCCGCGGACCTCGCTGCCGGCGTCGGCGGCGACCGCGCTGGGGCGGGCCTTCGAGCTGGGCGGCAAGCTGGTGGGCGGGCCGGTGCCCTTCACCGCCAGCTCGGTGCGCTACCTGTGCCGCACGGCGACCTACTCGATCGCCGCCTCCCGCGACCGCCTGGGCTACGCGCCCCGCGTCGACCTGGACGAGGGGATGGAGCGCCTGGCGCGGTGGCTGCGCGAGCACCCGCCCACGCGCTGACCGGCGGGCGGTTCAGCTCCCGATGAAGCGGTGCAGCTCGGCGGTGAGCTCCAGGAGCGGGTCGGGCGCCCCCTCCGTGCCGCCGAGTCGGCGGATGAAGCTGTCACGCCCGCGGCGGACGCGCGCCACGTAGCCGAGCTCCACGCAGGCCTCCAGCGCCTGCTTGAAGGTGACCGTGCTGGCCGCCTCCAGGCAGCGCACGTCGCCCTCGTGGAAGCGGCGCCGTGACATCCGCTGCAGCTTCTTGAGCAGGTCCTTCTCCGGGATCTCCTCGTCGACGGTCTCGAGGATGCCGGTGGCCAGCAGCCAGTACGACTCGATCCACGGCACACAGATCTGGTGGAGGTAGAGCAGCGTCTCGTGCCGGGGGTCGTCCTCCGCCGGCCCGAGCAGGCGCTCGACCGCGTCGTCGTCGCCGGGCACGCGCACCAGGATGCCGGCGCGCTCGAAGGACTCGAGCGTGGCATCGAACTGCTGGTCGAAGCTGCGGTCGGGGTCGTAGATGAACTCGTACTTGAAGGTCTTCGACAGAAAGCGCGCGACGTCGCGCAGGGTGTGCTCGTCGGTGGCCCGGTCCTGCCAGGTGCCCCGCACCGCGGCGGCGAGGATCGCCTCCGGGATCAGCAGGTGCACGATGTTGTTCTTGTAGAAGTCCAGGTTGACGCGCTGGTCGTCGACGAGGGTGTAGACGACGTCGTCCTCGAAGGTCCGCGCCTCGATGTACTTCTCCTTCAGGTAGCGCTCGAGCACGGGCTCCACGGCCTCCTGCACGGCCAGGCCGCGGGCGCGCGCCACCGGGCTCGCCGCGCCCAGGGCCAGCACCTCCGGAGGAAGCCCCTGCTCGGCGGCCTCCTCCAGGGCCTGGGCCACGTCGGGGCGCCGGATCTTCAGGGCGTGCTCGAGGGACTTGGAGAGCGCCGCCTGCTTCTGGCTGGCCACGCCGAGCAGGAAGCCGATGCGCCGCAGCAGCACCTCCTTGGCGACGCCGCGCTTGGGGTGGGTGAGCAGCGCCATGGCGGTCACCGCGCTCGGCGTGACCAGCGCCACGTCCTGGATGCCGTCGAGCACCCGATAGCCCATGCGCCGCACGAAGAGCTGATACTCCGGTGACTCGTTGGGCGAGTCGCCGACCTGGGCGATGTCCATCTGCTCGCGCACCGACAGCGGCTCACCGAAGCGCACATACAGTCGCCCGTAGCGCGACCACAGCACCTTGGTCGTCTTCAGCAGGCCGGTGATGTTCTCCTTCTTCTTCTCGCCGCCCGACAGCTCCTGGGTGTAGGCGCGCTCCTCGATGACCTGCTCGTAGCCGACGTAGATCGGCACCAGCTTCACGTCGTGGGTGGCGCCGCCCTTGACCGCGTCCAGGATCGTCGCGAGCACGCCGTACTTGGGCGGCAGCATCTTGCCGGTGCGCGAGCGCCCGCCCTCGGGGAAGAACTCGATCCAGTAGCCCTCGCGCACGAGCTTGCGCAGGTAGTGACGGAAGGTGGCGCGATAGGCCGGGTTCTCCTTGAAGCTGCGCCGGATGAAGAAGGCCCCCGAGCGGCGGAAGATGTGGCCGACCGGGAAGAACTTGAGGTTGTCGCCTGCGGCGATGTGCGGCGGGATGAGGCCGTTGGCGTAGAAGAGGTAGCTGATGACCAGGTAGTCGACGTGGCTGCGGTGGCAGGGCAGCAGGATCAGCGGCGCGGTCCGGGCCGCCTCGCGCACGCGCTCGAGGCCGTCGGAGTCGGCGATCACCTCGCTGTACATGCGGTCGAAGAGCACCGTCAGGAACAGGCACATGCCCTCGATGTAGGCCATGGAGAAGTCCGCGGCCATCTCGTCGAGGTAGCGGTCCACCTGCTTGGTGACCTCCTCGTTGGTGCGGTCGCCCTCGGCGGCCAGGCGGCGGATCTCGGCCTGCATCTCGGGGGTGCGCAGGATCTCCTGCCGGATCCGCTTGGCGTCCTTGAGGATGGGGCCCTTGATGACCCGCTCCTCCACCGAGAGGGCCTGCAGGCAGGCGAAGCGGAGCTTGCGGGCGAGGTCGGCCACCGAGAGGTCGTCGGCCTGCTCGGCGATGAAGGCGCCCAGGTCGATGGGCTGACCCATCTGCACGAAGGCGCGCGACCGGTTGATGACGAAGCTCAAGGCCTTGCGGACGCGCCCGGGAGCCTCCGGGTTGCCGAAGACCAGGTCGCTCATCGTGCGGCGGTAGCGGTTGGGGTTCTGGCTCCACACCAGGAGCTGCGGGATGACGACCAGCGGGCGCGGCTCGCACTCGGGGCGGCCGTCGCACTCGCGCTGGCGGGCGAGCTGCGCCTCGATGACCGTCTCCAGGTACTCGACCGCGTGCAGGTCGGGCGACCAGGGCCAGAGCCCGCGGCGCTTGAGGAAGATCAGCGCCGGGCGGCCGCGCTCGAGGCCGTAGGAGAGGAGATCGGTGTCGGGCAGCGCCTTGGGGCGTCGGCCGATGAGGCGGCGCAGGCCGGCGAGCACGATGCGCCACAGCGGGCGCATCCAGCGCAGCGAGATGCCGTTGACGAAGAAGACCAGCGGCAGGCCGAAGCGCAGGAACGCGTAGTTGAAGTACAGGTAGTCGAGCAGGCTGTGGTGGTTCATGACGAACACCACGTCGGCGTCCCGGGCCGTCTCGCGCACCATGCGCTGGTAGCGCTCGTCGAAGGCGACGCGGCGAAACACCAGGTGCAGCAGGGTTCGCCAGGTCAGGCCCAGCCGGGAGAGCATGCGCCCCGGGTTCGACAGGTGGGAGCCGCCCTCGCCGCCCTCGAGGTCGGGGAATCGGCGGGGCGGCGGCACGCGCGCCGGCAGCCGCGCCTCGGCGAGGAGGGCCTCGGAGACTGCGGCTTCGCTCGGTCGGGGGGCAGCCTGGGAGGGGTCGAGCACGGCCGGAGCCGAGGCGGGCTCGGGCGGGTCGTCCGGCCACTGGTTCGACGGGCTCATTGGCGGGAGGCTAAACGCATGCCACAGGACTCGCAAACACTATCCGCCGGCCGGCACTTCGCGCGCGCGCCGTTGAGTAGAACGTGTTCGATCCCGTACCCTGGGTGTGAATGAAGCCCACCTTCTCGAGCGTCGCCGCCGCGGTGCTGGCGGTCCTGACCGTCCCGGCGAGCTTCGGCGCGCCTCCCGCGGCGCCCCCGGCGGCCGAGGCGACCTCTCCCGAGGCGGCGGAGCCTGCCGCCGGCGGCTGTGTCGAGGACCCCGAGTCGGCGCGGCGCGCCATCGAGACCCTGTTCCAACGCCTGGGCGAGGCCTACGCCATCGACCTCCCGGGACCAGCGGGCGAGGCGCTGCGGAAGAAGCGCGCGCAGCAGGTGGCGCGCGCCGTCGTCGACGTGGACGGCTTCGCCCAGGGCGTGCTCGGCGAGGCGTGGGCCGAGGCCGACGACGCCACCCGCGACCGCTGGCGCCAGAGCCTCCGCGTCCTGCTGGAGCACCGCTACATCGAGCGCCTCCAGGACCCGCGTCACCACCGCCTCGAGGTCGGCCGCGCGGCCCTGAGCTGCGATCGCGCGTCGGTGGTGGCGACCCTCATCCACGTCAAGGACCGCTCGGACAAGGCGCTGGCCTTCCGCCTCATCCATCGTGACACCGGCTGGGCGGCCTGGGACGTCAGCGTCGACGGGGTGAGCCTCGCGGCCACCTACCGCAGCCGCTTCGCCCGCATCTACCGCGACGGCGGCGCCAGCGAGCTGGACCGCTACCTGGCGGACACCGCCCGGCGCTACGGGCTGGACCTGGGCGAGCGGCCCGAGGGCGAGGCGGCGTCGCCCTGACCGGCGCGCCGCGGCCGGGTGCCCCGCGGCAGCTTCTGGCGCGCCCCCGGGTCAGCGTAGCGGACGCGCGCGGGTGCGGAAGCGGGCCTCGGCCTCCAGATAGCGCTCCACGTCCTCGCGCATCGCCGCCACGACCTCGTCGCCGGTCCCCTCGTAGCGGTAGAGCGGGACCCCGGTGCGCCCGACGATCCAGAGGGTGGGCAACACCTCGATGGTGCCCAGCGACGACGCGCCGCGCAGCACCGACTCCGGGACCCGCAGGATCGGCGCCGGCATGCCCTCCTCCCACTGGCGCGGCGGGGCGTCGTTCGGGTGCTCGGCGTCGATGACCACGAAGTCGAGGGTCTGACCCCGGGCGAGCAGCTCACGGCTGAGCGTCACGACGCGCGGGGCCAGGTCGTGACACGGCGCGCAGGTCTCCCCGGCGAACATCACGGCCAGCAGGTGGCCGGCGTGGCCATCCAGCGAGCCGGTGCGCCCGGCCTCGTCGACGACGGCGAAGCGCAGCCCGTAGACCGCCCCGGCCTCGCCCCCGGCCCCGGCCCCGGCCCCGGCCTCGCCCCCGGCCCCGGCCCCTGCCCCGGCCTCGGCTCCGGCCCCGGCTCCGGCCCCGGCCCCGGCTCCGGCTCCGGCCCCGGCCCCGGCCCCGGCTCCGGCTCCGGCCCCGGCTCCGGCCCCGCCCCCGGCCCCGGCCTCGGCCCCGCCCCCGGCCTCCTGCGTCGACGGAGCCTCCCGCACCGGCGGCGGACGCGCGGCGAGCACGCTGCGGGCGTCGATGCTCGCCAGCGCCTCGCGGTCGAGGTCGTAGATGTCCGGGAAGCGCAGGACGCGCCCGTCCTCGTCGACCGTGAGGGTCTGGTAGACCAGATGGACCGGGATGGAGGGGGCGGCCTGGAAGCTCCGGGTCGCCGTGCCGGCGAGCGCCGCGTCGAGCCGCGGCTCCGCCTCGTCGCCCAGCACCCAGCTCGCCAGCTCCCGCGCCGACTGCACGCGCACGCAGCCGTGCGACAGGCTGCGGCGGCGGGCGTCGAACTGGCGCGCGTCCGGGGTGTCGTGCAGGTACACGCCGCCGGTGCCGGCGAGGCTGAACTTCAGGCGCCCGAGCGGGTTCTGGGGTCCGGGACCCAGGATCACCCGCCAGCGCCCCGCGGGGCTGATGTCCACGAGGTAGCCGCGGTCCCGGAGCAGCCCCGGCTGGTCGGCCACCGACGGCCGCAGCTCCTCGTCGACGATGCGTCGGGGCACGCGCCACGAGGGGTTCGCCGTCACCTTCACGAGCCGGGTGGACAGCATCGGGGTCTGGTTGGCGGGCTCGGAGCGCCCCACGCTGACCGGCATCGTCAGCTCGGCCTTGCCGTCACGCTCGGCGACCAGCTGCTGGGCGTTGAGGTGGACGAGGACCTGGCGCTCGGCGTCCTGACGGAAGCCGATGTCCCGCCAGCGGCTGAGCGCCAGGAGCAGCGCCTCGGCCATGCTGGCGACCGGGGCGTTGAGGCGGGCGCGGGTGAGGTCGTCCAGCCAGATGGTGACGGGGAGATCGTGGTCTCGCTGCCAGCCCCAGAGCGCGCGCTTGAGGCGGTCGTCGAAGTAGCTGGCGAGGCGGCCGGTGACGCCGGGGTCGCCGTACCCTTCCATCAGCAGGCGCTGGCGCAGCAGGGCCACCTCCGGCGCGGTGGTGCCGGCCTGCACGCGGTAGGTGGTGCGGGGCAGGGTGGGCTGGCCGGCCAGGAGCTGGTTGCGCTCGCGGGCCAGCACGTCCATGAGCGCGCGGTAGCGGCGATGTCGCGGGACCAGGGCCTCGATGGCCGGGGCCAGCGGGCGGGTGGCGAGCAGCGCGGCGAGGCGGGCGCCGTGCCGGTCGCGACGGGGGGCGAAGACGCGGGCGAGGCGGCGCGCGAGGTCGTGGAAGGCGCGATCGTCGGCGTCGGGCGGCGGCACCAGGACCGGGGGGACGCCGTGGGCCGGCAGGCTGTCGGCGAGGAGGGCGAGCTGGTGGCGGTCGCTGGCGTCGATGGGGGCGAGGGCTCGAGCGTCCTCGTCGGCGTCGTCGTCGGCGTCGTCCGGCTCGGGGAGCGTCGCCTCCTCATCGTCGTCCAGCTCGGGCTCGGTGGCCAGGTCGCCGGGCGGCGGCTCGGCGGCGCGCACGGGAGGCGAGGGCAGCGACAGGAGCAGCGCCAGGGACGCGACGCCCCGGATGGCGGCGAGGCCGGGTCTCATCGATGTTCCAGCACGATCTTCCCGAAGCTGTCGTTGGACTCCAGGGCGCGGTGGGCGTCGGCCACCGCCTCCCAGGACAGGACGCGGTCCACCACCGGGCGTAGCGGCGCGTCGGCGCCCTCGAAGAGCGGCACCACGCGGTCCTCGAAGGCGCGCGCCAGGGCCATCTTCTCCTCGAGCGGGCGGCTGCGCAGCACGGTGCCCACCAGGCGCAGGCGTTGGCGCAGCACGCGTCCCAGCGAGAGGTCGGCCTCCACGCCGCCCATCAGGCCCACCAGGACCAGGGTGCCGGTGGGTCGCAGGCACTCGAGCATCGCGGCGAGGCCGGGGCCGCCGACCAGGTCGAGCGCCACCGCCGCGCCGGCGCCGCCGGTGGCCTCGCGCACGGCGGCAGGCAGGGCCGTGGAGTCGCCCTCGACGGCCACGTCCAGGCCCAGGCCGCGGGCGAGCCCGAGCTTGGTCGGGGTGCGGCTCGAGCCGACGCTCCGGGCGCCCAGCGCGCGGGCGAGCTGCACGGCCGCCGTGCCCACGCCGCTCCCGACGGCGTTGACCACCAGCCACTGGCCGCTGGCCAGCCCGCCCTGCAGCACCGCAGCGTCGAAGGCCGTGGCGAAGGCCTCGGGGATGGCCGCCGACTCGGTCAGCGCCAACCCCTCCGGGCAGCGCATCGCCTCGCGCTCGTGGATGGCGAGGCGCTCGGCCGCGGCGCCGCCGCCCACGACGCCCATGACGCGGTCGCCGGCCGCGAACCGGGTGACCGCCTCGCCGACCGAGAGCACCGTGCCCGCGAACTCCAACCCCGGGATGTCGGCCGGCGCCCCCGGGGGCGCGGGATAGAGTCCGCGCCGCTGCAGCAGATCGGCCCGGTTCAGCGCCGAGGCCGCCACGTCGACCAGCAGCTCGAAGGGACCGGGCGAAGGCTCGGCCACCTCACGAAGGGCCAGCACCTCCGGCCCGCCGCGTTCGGTGATGACGACTGCTCGCACGTCCGCTCCTCGTCCCGGGGGGCTCCCCCCGCGGGAGCGCCGGGAGCTTAGCCCGGATCGCGCCGCGAGTTGAAGCTGCCGGCAGATGCCACCCAGGCCATCCGGCCTGGCGGCGCCCGAGCGGCGGCCGTCCGGCGCCGCCAGGCCGGGGCTCAGCGGTGCAGTCGACCGCACCCCCGCGCCGCGTCGCTTCATTTTGCTTCGTCTGCACCCGTAACAGACACTGGTCGCGCGATGACGGGTTGATGCGGGAGCGAGGATGCGTGGTTCGAGGTTGGCGTGGGTGGCCGTAGCGGCCCTCATCGCATTGGGATGTGAGGGCGGCTCCGGGGAAGGCGACCTGGAGAACCCGGACACGGCGGAGGTCGGCCCGACGGCCGACGCCGACGCCTCCCCGATCCCCGACGCGGACTCGGACGCGGTCTCGGACGCGGTCCCAGACGCGGACGCGGTCCCAGACGCGGACACGGACGCGGTCTCGGACGCGGACTCGGACACGGACACGGACACGGACTCGGACGCGGACTCGGACGCGGACGCGGACACGGCCTCGGACTCGGACGCGGACGCGGCCTCGGACTCGGACGCGGACGCGGATACGGCCTCGGACGCGGCCTCGGACACCGGGGCCGAGACCGACACCGGGGCCGAGACCGACACCGGGACCGAGACCGACACCGGGGCCGAGACCGAGACCGAGACCGGGACCGAGACCGACACCGGGTCCGAGACCGACACCGGGTCCGAGACCGACACCGGGGCCGAGACCGACACCGAGACCGACGCCGACACCGAGACCGACGCCGACACCGAGACCGACGCCGACACCGACGCCGGGGCCGGGGCCGAGACCGACACCGACATCGACACCGAGACCGACACCGACACCGAGGCCGACACCGACGCCGAGACCGACACCGAGACCGAGACCGAGACCGACACTGGCCCGGACGTGGAGACGGATGCGGGATCGGGTTGCACGACGGCTGGCGATTGTCCGGCGCCCGGGCCGCGATAGTGCGTGATGGCGGGCGACTGCCGTGTGCTCCGAGCGCGTGTGTGGGCGGGTTCTGCGTGCCGCAGGCCTTGAGCTGGGCAGCCCGTGCCCGCTGCCGGGCGCGGTGGATCCTCAGTGCGGCGTGGCTGCTTGCGATGGCTTGGGGGCGTGCGTGGTCGAGGTGGCGGTCGGCGTCGCTTGCGATGGAGGCGACCCCGCGCGGGGGTGGGGCGTGTACCGGGAGCGGGGTGTGTTCGCCTGGGGAGCCTGTCGTGTGCCTGCCCGACGCGCCTTGTCAGCAGGCGTCCTGCGACCCGTGAGCGGCGGCTGCGTCTCGGGGCCGGCGGCCGACGGGACCGCTTGCGACGATTCGGACCCCTGCACCGAGGGCACGGTCTGCGAGGCCGGCGCCTGCGGCGGCGGGGCCAGCACCTGCCCCTGCGAGGTCGACGAGGACTGCGCGCCGCCCGAGGACCTCTGCGCTGGCGAACCGCTGCGTGTCCTTCCCGGTGGCGAGCGCGCCTGCGAGATCGACCCCGGCACCGTCACCACCTGCACCGAGGACGACGACCCCTGCACGCAGGTGGCCTGCGACCGGCGACCGGGCTCTGCGCGGCGACGGTCCTCGGCGGCCGCCTGCGACGACGGCGACGCCTGCTCGTTGGACGACCGCTGCGACGACGAGGGCGCCTGCCGCGGTCAGCCGCGCGACTGCAGCGATCGGAACCCCTGCTCCATCGACGCCTGCGCTGCGGCGACCGGCCTGCACGCACGAGCCCGACACCGGCGCGGGCTCTGTGACGACGGCGACCCCGCACCATCGACGACGCCTGCGCAGCGGGCGTCTGCCAGGGGACGTGCTGCCCTGCGACGACTCGAACCCTGGCACCAGCGACGCCTGCGACCCGCAGACGGCGCCCTGCGCGGCGACTCCGCTGGACGGCGGGGCCTGCGACGACGGCTCGCCCTGCACCGAGAACGGCGTCTGCGGGCGGGCGGTGCACCACGAAGCCACCGACTGCGACGACGGCGACCCTGCACGACCGACGCGCACCGAGGCCGAGGGGTGCACGCACCAGCCGTGGACGGGCGAGTGCGACGACGGCGACCCCTGCACCACCGCCGACCAGTGCGCGACCGGGGTCTGCGCCGGCGTCGCCCTGGACTGCTCCGGACGCGGTGGCCTGCACGATGGACGCCTGCGAGTCGGGCCAGTGCGTCCACACGCCGGACGCGGCGAGCTGTGACGACGGCAACCGTGCACCGACGAGTCCTGCGACCCCGTCGCCGGCTGTCCAGCAACCCGCCTCGGGTCGGGGCCTGCGACGACGGTAACCCGTGCACCGTCGGCGACGCGTGCGATGGCGGCGTCTGCGTGCCCGGGCCGCCGGACTGCAACGACGACGTGCCTTGCACCATCGACGCGTGCAGCGCCGACGGCGTCTGCGTCCACACGCTCGACGACTCGCCGTGCGCTGACGGGAACCCTGCACCAGCGACCGCTGCGAGCGATCACCGCGCGAGAACACGCCTGACGACGGCGCCGCGTGCGACGACGGCTCCCATGCACCGACGGCGACCTGTGCTCCGGCGGAGGTTGCCAGCCGGGCGACAACGTCTGCGAGTGCACCGTCGCCGCCGATCGCGGCACGGCGACGCTGCGGGCCACCTTCGACTGCGTGGAGCTGCCTGACCTGACCGGCGAGTGCGATCCAGACGGCGCCGCCGGTGGTGTGCCCGCCGTCGACGGAGCCCCTGCCAGGTGCTGGCCTGCAGCTCCGTCACGGAGCGTGCGAGTCCGTCGCCGTAGACGACGGCACCCCGTGCCCGACAACGACCCGTGCACGACCGCGGAGGTCCGCCAGTCCGGACTGTAAAAGCGACGAGCCCGACCGATTGCGACGACGCCATCGACTGCACCTCGACGCCTGCGTGCCGGACATCAGGTGCAGCCACGCGGCGGTCGACACGGCGTGCCAGGACGAGGTCGCCTGCACGTCGGAGGTCTGCGATCCTCGAGGGCTGCCGCACGACGCTGGACGACGCCTGTGCAGCGACGCCGTCGAGTGCACTGAGGATCTCTGCACGCTGGAGGGTGCGTGTCCGAGCCGCGCGACAGCCGCTGCGAGGACGGCGCCGCATGCAGCGCCGACGCGTGCGACCCGCTCGCGGGTGCATCTCCGCCTGACGACGGGGCCTGACGACGGCAACCCCCTGCACCACCGACGCCTGCGTGGTCGGGACGGGCTGCAGCCACGTGGCGGTGGCCGGCGCGTGCGACGACGGAGACCTCTGCACCGTGGGAGACCTCTGCGTCGAGGGCGCCTGCCGCCCGGCGTGGCCCCCGACTGCGACGACGCCAACCCGTGCACCACCGACGCCTGCTCCCAGGCGACGGGCGCCTGCGAGAGCAGCCCGGTCACCGGCGGCCTCTCGTGCGACGACGGGGACCCGTGCACCTCCGCGTCGATCTGCGACGCCGGGACCTGCGGTGGCGTCGGCGAGCCCCTGCGACGACGGCGCCTGCACCCAGGACGCCTGCACTGGCGACGCCTGCACCCACACCCCGAACGACGCCGCGTGCGACGACGGCAGCGGATGCAGCATCGGCACCTGCAGCGCGGAGACGGGCTGCGTCCAGGAGGCGCGCCCCTGATTTCACGAGCTGCGACGACGCTACGGCCGCCACGGCGCCTGACCTGTGCGTGGGTGGGCTGTGCGGGCACCCAGGTGGCGCAGGTCCCGCTCGGGGACGCTACCTGCGCGGTGGCGGCGGAGGGCACCATCAGGCTACGCGCTTCGGCGGGTCCTATACGTCCTGACCCGCTACCTGCTGGTCGGCGACGAGTGCGTCGGCGACGGCGGCATCTGGAGCGTGCTGCATCGCCTGCAGGCGCCGCCCCGCGTCGCCGCTGGCCGGCACGCCCATCCCCTGGGCGCTCACCGGGCTCCTCGCGACCTCACGGTGGGTGTCGACGGCGAGATCGGCCGCGTCGAGCCCGGCTCCGACAGCGTCGACCTCGTCGGCAGCGACGTCCGACGCGCTCGAGGCGGTGCTGCCGATCGGCTCCAGCGGCGTCTGGAGCGCGGCGCTCGACGACGGGACCACGACCGACGCGTACTACATCGCCGGCCGCGACGCGCTGGCATCCGGGTCGTCCGCTGCGAGCGCGAGGACGACGCTGCACGGTGGCGGTGACCTGCGGCGCGCCTGACAGACCTGAGGCCTCGGTGGCTGGCGCGCTCTTACCCCACCGCCATCGCCGGCCGTACCGACGCCGGAGCCGTCGCCGGGTCGGGTGCTCGCCGGGGATACAACGGTGGATCAGCGTGCTGTTCAGCGACGGCGACTCCGACCTGGCAGGTCGAGCACCTGCCCATCGGCATCGACATGCACGACATCGCCTACGTCGGCGCGGAGCCCTGGATCGTCGGGGGAACGGCACGCTGCGCCGCCGCACGACCACGGGCTGGGTCGCTGGGAAGGCCCGGGCTGCCTCGACCGTGGCCGCGGCCTTCGGCATCGCCACCAACAGCACCCACGTGTTCATCTTCGGCCGCTCGCCCGACCCACCGGGAACGTCCAGGCCACGCTGTGGATCGTGCTGCGAGACGCCGACCCGACGACCGGCGAGCTGGACCGAGATAGCCATCGCCGACAACCACGAGGCCTACGGCATCTACGCCTCCGACCTGGCGGTGATCCTGGTCGGCCGCACGCTGGAGGAGATCCCCGACTGCGCGCGGTGGCGTCTGCTCGAGTTGTAGGGACAGGCGAGGAGGGGGACCGAGGCTGGGGTCGAGGCCGGGCCGCCGTGGCCGGGCCGAGGCTGGGGCCGAGTCCGAGGCCGAAGCTGAGACCGAGACTGTCGCCGAGGCCGTCACCGACACCGAGGCTGGACCGGACCGTGAGGCTGAGGGGCCGAGACTGAGGCTGGGGCCGGGGCCGAGTCTGAGGCCGAGACTGTCGCCGAGGCCGAGGCCGAGTCCGAGACCGACAGAGACCGAGACCGCGCGTCCCACTGAGACCGAGGGCGAGCCGTCACCGAACGCGGCCGTGGCTGTGGCTGGATTTCGTGGACGGGCTTCGGGTTCGGCGGGGGGGGGCGGTAGAGGGTTGGGGACCGGTGCAGGATGATGAGGGGCGGTGGTGGTGGTGCGGCGGGCGGCGATCTGGGCATGAGTTGCACTGCGGGGCGCGAGGGCGGTGGAGGAGGCGCGTGGGGCTGGATCCGGTGGCGTGGCTGGCGCGGCGGGGTGCGGGCGGCGGCAGCGGGCGGTGTCGAGGTCGACCGGCGGCGGGCGCCGACGAGGGGGTGACGTGCGCTGGGCGTGGTGCCGGGTGAGCGGAGTCGGGAGCCGGGCAGCGGAGGAGGCGAGGCAGCGTTCGAGGCGCCGCGGCAAGGTCGACCGAAGGCGACGCGCTGGCCGGACCGCCGTCGCGTGGTGCGGTGACCCTGCTGGTAGGGATCGGGGGTTGTTGGCGCCGAGGCCGGCGCCGGCGTGTGACCGACAGCGCGTCTGAAGGGCGCGTTGGCGCCGGTCGCGCGTGCGGGTGGTGGCGCTGGGACCAGTGGACGCCCGCGGCGAAGGGATCTGCGGCAGCGGGCAGGAGAAGCTGCGGCTGGCGTTGACGAGGCGCGCGGGGACGCCCCGGCGGCGGACGCGCTGAGGGACCTGGCAGATTTCACGGGGCCGAGAGGCGATGATCTGGTGGACGCCGCCGAGGCGCTCGCCGTGGACGTGGTGAACGACGCCGAGCCGCAGGCGCGCTTCTCGAGTCCCTCGCGGTCAAAGGCTCAGGCGGCTGGACACCCTGGCTTCTGATGGACCGACGTCGACCGACCCGACGATCGCATGCAGGTGGGGATCTCGTGTTCTCGGTGGACGAGCGTCGACCCGTGGGCGCGGCCTGCAGGTGCTGGCGCCTGACGGTAGGGCTGAATTGGACCGCGCCTGGCTACACCTGGAGGACCCAGGGGAGGTGGTGCTGCGCGCGACGTCGAGGCGCAGGTGGTGGACTGCGTCGGACCGGCGCGCGATGCTGGCGCACCGACCGCTGCTGACTCGCGAGCCGCGACCTGACAGCGATGGCAGGGCGCATGCGCCGTGGCGGCGAGGTCGCGCGAGAGGCGTGGACGCGCGCCGCCCTTCGCGCGCAGGCGAGGATCGAGCTGCTGACGGCGCGGCGGGGCAGTTCACCCGGTGGGAGGTGGGGCTGAGGCATCAGGGCGTCAGGCTGGTGGCCCCGGAGGGCCTCGCCAGGATCGGAGACGAGCTGCAGACGCTGGAGCCGGTGGTGCCGACCACGAGGTGCGGAGCTGCGGCGGTTAACGGGAGTTGCGCTGCCAAAACGCGGCCGACGGTCGCTGCGGTCCATCGAGGGCACAGGCCCGCACGTGCTGGACTATCGGCGGGTCCGACTTCCCGGTGGCGACGCTGCCGAGGCGAAGATGCGGCGCGGCGACGACGGTGCGTGGGCCCCGCGAGGGCTCGAGCGAGCGGAATACGAGGCGTCAGCTATCGTCACAGGCGCCAGTGCAGAGCTCGTGGAAGCTGGATGACGCCCGACCGCGCACCCGCGAACCGGCATTCGGGAGGCAGGCGGTGGTACCGCCTGGCGATCGTCACCGGGCTGAGCGGGAGCTGGGCCTGCCCGGTAGTCGCGCGAAGAGGTGATACGGCGCCGCGTGGGCCAGCCATCTCGAGCTCGATGGAGCGGTCGAGCGAGCCACCGGACGCCTGCGCCTGCCTGTGGACGCTGGTACGGCGAGCGCCGCTGGCTGCTGGCAGGAAGCCGCTGGCGGTCCTAACGGCCGAGGGCCAGCGAGGCTGACGAGTCCAGCCCGGGACCGAGCCTGGTCCGAGTCCGAGCAGACCGGTCGAGCCACGAGTCCGACTGAGTCCGAGTCGACTGGAGACCAGAATCAGCCGTCACCTGAGCCCGAGGCCGAACTGGAGACTGACAGGAGGGGCTGAGACCGAGCCCGTCACCGAGCCGGGGCCGAGATGAGTCACGAGACCGAGGCCGAGATCGTCAGCGAGGCCGAGCCTGAGCCGACACCGATCCGAGCCCGACACCGAGCCGAGCCTGAGGCCACCGAGCCTGCCACACGAGACCGGAGGCCGGAGCCGCCACCGGACCGAGACCGGATCGTGCCTGAGCCCGGCACCGAGCCCGGCACTGAGCCTGACGCCGCCACCGAGACCGGTACCGCGCCCGAGCCAAGCCCGTCACTGCCCCGTCTGTCAGCCCGAGGCCGAAGGCCGAGCTCCCAGATCGCAGCCCGCCCCCAACCCGAGGCCGAAGGCCGAGCCCCGACATCCCGACCCGCCACCCAAACCCCCAACCCCGACCGACTACGCCCCCGTGTGCGATGGCCGAGGCGGCCAGCGAGAGCCTCGCTGGTGGCGGCGCGACCGAGGGCAGGCCGAGTCGGGCTTCAGCCCGTCGCAGGCCTGACCCGAGGGAGCGCCGCCAGCGAGGCTCGTAGCGGCCGCCCCGGCCATCGACCCCGATCTCAAGTGGGGCAGTCGGTGGCTGGCCCCGCTTGAATCAGGCCCTCCAGGAGCGAGGACTCGGTCAGGACGTCCGGCAGCAGCAGCGGCTCGTGGGGGCGGCCGGCGGGGAGGATGACGTACATGGGGACGCCGGGCCGCTTGAAGCGCTCGAGCCAGTGGGTGATGCGCGGGTCCTCCTTGGTGTAGTCGGCGCGCACCGGCAGCACGCAGCCCTGGGCGAGCGCTCCCTTCACCGGGTCGGTGTTGATCACCGTGCGTTCGTAGACCTTGCAGGTCACGCACCAGTCGGCGGTGAAGTCGATGAACACGGTCTTGCCGCTCTGCGACATGGCCTCGACGTCGACCTGGGTGAAGTCCTTCCAGGCGATGTCGCCCACCTCGACCTGGGCCGGTCGCAGGAGCCCCACGGCGCCGCCGGCCACCAGGGCGACCGCCACGATGAGGGCGCCGACCCGCGTGTTGCGCGCGAAGGGGTGGTTGCCCCAGTGGCCGTAGATCCAGGCCGCGAAGGCCAGCAAGGTGAGGAAGCCCAGGTAGTGGGTCATGGCCGTGCGGTCCCACTGGCCCGAGAGGACGTCCACCAGCCACACGGTGGTCGCCATGAGCAGGAAGCCCATCGCCTTCTTGAAGGTGCCCATCCAGGGGCCGGGCTTCGGGAGATGCCGGGCCCAGGCGGGCATGGCGGCGAGGACCAGGAAGGGCAGGGCCAGCCCGAAGCCGATGGTGAGCAGGAAGACCAGCAGGATGGCGGGTGGTTGGGCCAGGGCGAAGCCCAGCGCCGGGGCCAGGAAGGGGGCCGTGCAGGGCGTGGCCAGCAGCGTGGCCAGCACGCCGTTCATGAACGAGCCGGTGTAGCCGTGGTGGCGCGCGGCCTTGGCGTCGATGTGGTGGGCACCCGGAAGCTCCACCTCGAAGACGCCGAAGAGCGAGAGGCCGAAGGCGAAGACCAGCGCGCCCATCGCGGCGACGAAGGCGGGCTCCTGGAACTGGAAGCCCCAGCCCACGGCCTCGCCCGAGGCCTTGGCCGCGATGAGGATGATCCCCAGCACGGCGAAGGAGGCCAGGATGCCTACGGTGTAGGCCAGGCCGTGATACCAGATGGAGCGCCGGTCATCGTCGGCCTGCTGCACCAGCCCCAGCACCTTGATCGACAGCACCGGCAGCACGCAGGGCATGACGTTGAGGATCAGCCCGCCCAGGAGCGCGAAGAGCAGCATCCCCATGAGGCTCGGGCCCACCTCCGCGGGCGGCGTGGTCACCGGCGCCGCTTCGAGCTTCGGCGGGGGCGGCGTCCGCGGCGCGGGCGGGGCGGTGGCGAAGAGCCCGCTGGTCACCGGCGCGCCGTTCTGCCCCAGCGGCAGGCGCGGCACGGGCAGAGACAGCTCCCAGGCGGCCGCGCTGGCCCCGTGGCCTACCCGCAGCACGCCGTCCAGGCGGTCGCCCGTGCGCGCGGGGTCGGTGGAGGCGGCGCCCGCCACCCGGATGAGCAGGCCGCCGTCGGGCACATGGGCGCCCGAGGTCTCGGTGCGCACGCTGGTGGTGTCCAGGCCGTCGGCCGGCGCGGGGAAGAACTCGGCGTCGGCCAGCGAGCGGCTGCCGGCGCTCTCGATCAGGAAGACGGCCTCGAAGCTCTCGCCGGGCGCGACTCCCGTCGTCGAGAGCTCGCTGCGCACGCGAACGTCGGGGGGCAGCTCCCCCGGGACCAGGGTCGCCGCGGCGTCGATGCTCGGGGCCGCCGCGCTGGGCCTGGCCGTGCTCTCCACCGGTAGCGTCAACGCGAGCTGCGCCTGCCCGGGGATGCAGTTCTCGGCGCACACCAGCCAGCGCACGCGGGCGGTGAGCGTCACCTTCTCGCCCTCGAGCAGCCCTGCCGGCGCCCGCACGGTACTCCAGGGCAGCACCGAGTCGGCGTAGCCGTAGCTCACCAGGCCGTTGCTGCTCTCGATCCGGTGCGGTGTGGGCCAGCGCAGCTCTCCGAAGTCGACCCCGTCGGGGCCCTCGAAGTGCACCTCGGTGGGGAGCCCGACGTCCCCCGGGTAGATCCAGTACATGTGCCAGTCGGGGGCGATGGTGAACTGGACGCCCACCCGGAAGCTGCCGCCGGGAACCATCGAGTCGACGTCGCTGACGAGCCGGGCCTCGACCCGCGGCGTCTGCTCGAGCGCGGCCGCGTCGCCGGCGGCCCTGGCAGGCGCTGCGGCCGTCGGCGCGGGGGCCTCGCCCTCCGCCGCCGCCGCCTCGCCCTGCGCCAGCGAGCCGGCCAGCGCCGCGATCACCATCCATCCCAGAAGCGGGATCCGTCGCCTCATCGGTCGTGTCATCGGTCCTCTCGAGGCCACCAGGCACTGAGCGGGGGTCGTGGCGAGAGGCAACCCGCCCTCGCGCACCCACTGTCTACGGTCGAATTGTCGCTGGAGTTACCCGGGCCGCCGCGCGAGGCCTCCCGGTGCGTCTCTCACGAGCCGCCCAGATGAAACCCGCCCATCAACCGCGGATCAAGGTCCGGCACGTCGGGCGTGCGACCCTTGACCAGCGCGTCCATCGCCCGCTCCAGTCCCTCCAAGGACAGCGGGAACATGGGGAAGACGCTGGCGATGAGCTCGATGGAGTAGCCGCGCCACCAGGCCTCGGGCATGGGGTTGAGCCAGACCGCGCGGCGAAAGCGCGAGCGCAGCCGGTGCAGCCACACCAGCCCGGGGGTCTCGTTGCGGTGATAGTAGTCGATGGCGCCGTGCTTCGAGGTCAGCTCCGAGGGCGCCATGGAGGCGTCGCCCACCATGATCAGGAAGGTCTCCGGCGGTCGATCGCGCAGGACGTCCGCCGTGGGCACCCCCTCGCCGCCCCACATGCTCGAGTAGAGCTTCTCGTAGGGGCAGTTGTGGAAGGCGAAGGCCTCGAACTTGCGCCAGTGGTTCAACCCGCTGGCGGCCGAGAAGAGGCGCTCGACCAGGTGGGCGTAGGGGTCCATCGAGCCGCCCACGTCCATGAGCAGGAGCACGCGCGCCTCGTTGCGCCGCGGCGGCCGGAAGATCAGGCTCAGCTCGCCAGCGTTGCGCGAGGTCTCGTCGATGCTCTCGTCGACGTCCAGCTCCGGCTCGCCCTCGTGGCGGGTGAGGCGCCGCAGCTTCTTCAGCGCCACCGCCATGTCGCGCGTGTCGAGGATGCGGTCGTTGCGGTAGTCGCGAAAGCGCCGCTCGCTGGCCACCTGGACGGCCGAGCGCCCGCCGCCGCCGCCGCCCACCCGCACCCCCGCCGGGTTCTTGCCGCCGTGCCCGAAGGGCGAGGTGCCGCCGGTGCCGATCCAGCGGTTGCCGCCGTCGTGGCGCTCGTCCTGCTCCTCGAGGCGCTGCTCGAAGAGCTCGCGCAGCTTGTCGAGGGGCAGCGACTCGAGCAGGGCCAGCTCCTCCGGGCTGAGCATGGGCGGCGGCTTCGGGTCCTCCAGCCACGCGAGCAGCTCGTCGGCCAGCCCGGTGGGCATGGCGCCGTCGGCGAACACGGCGGCGAACACCTGATCGTAGAGGTCGAAGGCGGCCTCGTGCTTCACCAGCAGCGCGCGCGCCACGTGATAGAAGTCCGAGAGATCGGGGCGCACGACGCCCTCGGCCAGCGCCTGCATGAGCGCCATCCACTCCGAGAGCCCCACGCGCACGCCGGCGTCGCGCAGCCCGAAGAAGAACTCACCGAAGAGCATGCGCTGGGCCCGATCGCTCATCGCGCGCGCTGGCGCAGGACCACCTGGAGGTCCTGCTCGCGCTTGAGCAGCGTGCCGAGGAAGGGCAGCTCGGTGCGCAGGCGCTCGGGATCGACGCCGGTGGCCACCAGCGCGCCGATCCAGTCGATGAGCTCGCTGGTGCTGGGGCGCTTGCGCAGGCCGTCCACGCCTCGCAGGCGGAAGAACGCGGTCAGGGCCGCCTCCAGGAGATCGTGGCCCAGATCGGGGAAGTGGACGGCGACGATCTCCGCCATCAGCGCCCGGTCGGGGAAGGCGATGTAGTGGAAGACCGCGCGGCGCAGGAACGCGTCGGGCAGCTCCTTCTCGCTGTTGGACGTGATGATGACGACGGGGCGCCGGGTCGCGGTGACGGTGTCGCCGGTCTCCGGGATGGTGAAGCTCATCTGATCGAGCTCGTGCAGGAGATCGTTGGGGAACTCCATGTCCGCCTTGTCGATCTCGTCGATGAGCAGCACCACCCGCTCCTTGGCGGCGAAGGACTCGCCGAGCGGGCCCAGGCGGATGTACTGGCGGATGTCCGAGACGTCGTGGTCCTGGAAGCGGCTGTCGTACAGGCGCTGGACGGTGTCGTAGACGTAGAGGCCGTCCTTGGCCTTGGTGGTCGACTTCACGTGCCAGGTCAGCAGCGGCATGCCGAGGCCGGCGGCGACCGAGCGGGCCAGCAGGGTCTTGCCGGTGCCGGGCTCGCCCTTGATGAGGATGGGCCGCGCCAGGCGGACGGCCACGTCGACGATGCGACGCAGATCGTCCGACGCGATGTAGTCGTCGGTCCCTTGCCAGGTGGCGGTGTGCTCTTCGCGCTTGGTCACGTGGTGCTTCCCCGGGGTCGTTGGCCCGCGCACGGTATCAGCGGCGCCACGCCGCGCGCACGGATAATGCTCACGGCGCCTGGATGGGATCCAGCTCTCGAGGCTGGCCGGTCGGCGTGTCCTCGTCGGTCTGCACGCGCACGAAGGCCAGCCAGCTCTGCACCTCGCGGATCGCGCGCACCGAGCGTGCCTCCCGCAGGGCGTCCTCGAACCAGCCGATGGACTCCTTCAACCGGCTGGCGTGGGCGTAGAGCTTGCCGACCTCGTAGGCGGGCCACCAGCGGGTCGAGCGCGGCCAGGTCCAGCGGTCGAGGTGGGCGGCGGCCTGGGTGAAGGCATCCATCGCGTCCTGGCGACGATCCAGCTCCAGCAGCAGGTGGCCCATGCGCCAGGAGGTCATGGGGACCGGCACCTCGGAGAGCGCGCGCTCGTACAGGCGCAGCGCCTCCTCCTGATCGCCGCGGGCCTCGGCGAGCACGCCGGCGTTGTGCAGCACCGCCGGATCCTCGGGCCCCAGCGCCAGCGCGGCCTTCACCGCGCGCTGGGCGGCGTCCAGGTCGCCGGCGTGGTGCTCGATGGCGGCCAGCAGGTTCAGACGCCGCCTTCGCGCGTGCACGTCGCTGCCGGTCAGCTCCAGCGAGCGCCGCGCCGCCAGGGCCGCCTGGGCCTGCTCGCCGTGCTCGTCCAGGGCGTCGGCCATGTGCTCCCAATTGCCCGACTGCGCCGCCAGCCCCAGGCTGGCCGCCTTGCGGAACGCCTCGACCGCCTGTCCCCAGTGCTCGCTGACCATCGCCGCTTCGCCCAGCACGCGCCAGGCGACGCCCAGGTCCGGCAGCCGCTCCACTGCCAGCCGCGCGCGGTCCATCGCCTCGCCCGGCTCCATCAGCGCGATGGCCAGGCGCGCGCTCAGCAGCCACGCCGCGCCGGTGGTCTCCGGGTGCGCGCGGTACTCGTCGATCTTGCGCTCGATGCGCTGCTCGATGCCGGCCCGCTCCTCGCCGTGGCCGGAGACCGCCATCGTGCGGAGGGCGCCCAGCGCCGCCGAGGTGCGGTCGGGCGCCAGCTCCATCGCGCGCAGGTACTGCTCGCGCGCCTTGTCGAAGCGCCCCGAGTAGAGCGCGCCGTCAGCCTCGATCATCGCCCGGTCGTAGTCGGACAGCTCCCGGGGCGCCACCTCCGGCTCGAGTCGCCCCTCCGGCTCCCGCGGCCGGCGCCGCGGGTCCCGAGCCGGTGCGCCGACGAGCGCCCCGGCGTCCGCAACCTGCGGCGCGGCCGTGCCCGAGGCCGGCACCGGCGGCTCCGAGCGGCAAGCGGACAAGGCCGCCGCGACCGCGAAGGCGCCCAGGAGCAAGCGAGACCGAAGCGACACGGCGGGGCCAGCGAACATGCGCGGAAGATACCAGCGCCCAGCGCGCGCGGCCACGGTGGCGGTGGGGGTGGCGGCGGCTGAGGCCGGGGGCGGGGCCGAGGCCGGGGCCGAGACCGGGGCCGGGACCGAGACCGGGGCCGGGGCCGAGGCCGAGACCGAGACCGGGGCCGGGACCGAGGCCGAGGCCGAGACCGAGACCGGGGCCGGGGCCGAGACCGACACCGCGGCCGCCACTGCAGCGGCGGATCAGTCGCTTCGGAAGAGCGCCAGGCGTGCGGATTCGAGCATCTTGACCACGGCGGGGTGGGCGATGGTTCTCTCGCCGGTGATTGCGTAGAAGCGCTCCTTCACGCCTTCCATGATCCCGACCCGGTGCATGTCGTAGCGGACGGCGATCTCTTCTTCGATGATGGTGGGTGCGGCGATGAGGCCGAGGCCTCCGCCGCCCAGCTCCTTGAGGAGGCCGCTGTCCTCGATCTCGCCCACCAGGACGGGGGCGATGCGGCGGTTGTCCAGCCACTGGTCGAGCTGCAGGCGCACGGCGCATTCGGCGGTGGGGACCAGCAGCGGGGCGCCCTCGATGGAGGCGGGGAAGCCGGGGCGGTATCGCTCCACCAGCGCCGGGATGCCGTAGAGGGCCACCGGGCACTCGCCGAAGAGGTGATTGAAGGCCTTCACGTGGGAGCTCGGGCCGACCGGCGAGTCGGTGACCACCACGTCGAGGTGGTGAAGCGAGAGCGAGGAGAGCAGGCCCTCGGTGCGGTCCTCGCGGCAGAGCAGGCGCACCGGCGGGTCCATGTCCAGCGTGGGCTCCAGGAGCTTCGCCACCACCAGCTTGGGCACGTTGGCGTGGGCGCCCAGCTCCAGCCGGAGGCCGTGTCCGGTCTGGCGGCCTTGGGCGAAGTCCATCAGCTCGCGTCCGGTGGTGAAGATCGAGTCGGCGAAGCGGAACACCGAGCGCCCGAAGTCGGTGGGCACCAGACCGCGCCCCACCCGGTGGAAGAGCGGGTGGCCGAGGCTGTCCTCGAGCTGCTTGAGCTGGGCGCTGACGGTGGAGGGTGACAGGCGCAGCTCGTCGCAGGCCGCGGTGATGCTGCCGTGGCGGGTCACCGACCAGAAGTAGTTGAGATGATGATAGTTGAGCCACTCCAACGCCGTCCCCCAAGGATTCGATGAGAGCGAATGGTGTGCTCCATTTTATCTCATGGACGAATGGTTGGCACGCTCCTAGCCTGGATGGACACACAGCTCGTCTGCTTCCCTTCAGCGCCGGAGCCTCCGATGACGCCGACTGCCTCTCCTGGCGGCAGCCCCGCCACCCTTGGTCCCCGCCCCCTCGCCCTGGAGCCCGCCGCCTGGGGCGGCATCCTCCTGCTGGCTGCGTCCGTGGTCGCCGTGCTCTGGGCCAGCTCGCCGCTGGGCCACCACCTCGAGGGGCTGCGCGAGCTGCCTCTCGCCCTGGGCTACGGCGCGGTGACCCTCGAGAAGCCGCTGCTGCTCTGGGTCAACGACGGCCTGATGGCCATCTTCTTCCTCCTGGTCGGCCTGGAGGTGAAGCGCGAGCTGCTCGACGGCTCCCTCGCCTCCCTCAAGGCCTGCGCGCTGCCCGTCTTCGCCGCGGCCGGCGGCATCGCCGTGCCGGCCCTGGTCTACACCGCCTTCAACCCCACCGGACCCACCGCCAGCGGCTGGGCCATCCCCGCGGCCACCGACATCGCCTTCGCCCTGGGCATCCTGGGCATCCTGGGCTCGCGCGTGCCCACGGCGCTCAAGGTGTTCCTCACCACCGTCGCGGTGGTCGACGACATCGGGGCGGTGCTCATCATCGCGATCTTCCACACCGACGCCCTGAACTTCTTCCCGCTGCTCTGGGCCATGGGCATCTTCGCCGGACTGCTCGCGCTCAACCGCATGGGCATCCGCAACCTCATCCCCTACCTCGCCGGCGGCGCCATCCTGTGGTTCGCCATCCTGAAGACCGGCATCCACCCGACCACCACCGGCGTCATCCTGGCCTTGGCCATCCCGGCGGTCCCCGCCCTCGACGGCCACACCCGCGCCGAGCGGCGCCCCCCCGCCTACCGCCTGGAGCACCGCCTGCACCCGTGGGTGCTCTTCCTCATCATGCCGATCTTCGCGCTCCTCAACGCCGGCGTGACCTTCGAAGGAGGCGCCGACCACATCGCCTCCCCGGTGGCGCTGGGCGTGCTCCTGGGGCTCCTGGTCGGCAAGCCGCTCGGCATCCTGGGCATGTCCCTGCTGGCGCACCGCCTGGGGCTCGCCGAGCTCCCCGCCGGCGTGACCTGGCGGCAGGTCCACGGCGCCGCCTGGCTCGGCGGCATCGGCTTCACCATGAGCCTCTTCATCGCCGGGCTCGCCTTCGACGGCGACGGCAGCGCCCTGGTGCAGGCGAAGTTCGGCCTCCTGCTCGGCTCGGCCCTGGCGGCCGCCCTGGGCGTCGCGTTCATCGTCGCCGCCACTCGCCGGCCCGCGCCGCGGTCCGGCGCCCGATCCCAGGAGTGAGCGATGCCCGCGCCGCCCCGCCTCGCACGCAGCCTCGGCCTCCGCGACGTCTACGCCATCTCCACCGGCACCATGTTCAGCTCGGGGCTCTTCCTCCTGCCCGGCCTCGCCGCAGCCCAGACCGGGGCCACGGCGTCGCTGGCCTACCTCGCCGCGGCGCTGCTGGTCCTGCCGGCGATGCTCGCCGTCGCCGAGCTCTCCACGGCCATGCCCCGCGCCGGCGGCGCCTACTTCTTCCTCGACCGCGGCCTGGGGCCCCTGGCCGGCACCGTCGCCGGCCTCGGCAGCTTCGTCGCCCTGGTCCTCAAGAGCGCCTTCGCCCTCATCGGCTTCGGCGCCTACCTGGCGTTGCTGGTCGATCTGCCCATCAAGCCGCTGGCCGTGGGCCTCACCCTGGCCTTCGCCGCCATCAACCTGGTCGGTGCGCAGGAGACCGCCCGCCTGCAGCGCTGGCTGGTAGGCCTGCTGGTCGGCGTGCTGGGCGCCTTCGTCTCAGCCGGCCTCTTCCGCCTGTTGGCGCTGCCCTCGGCCAACCTCAGCCTGAGCCAGCTCGGCCCCCTCGCGCCCTCGGGCGTGGAGGGCTTCTTCGCCACCGTCGCGCTGGTGGTCGTGTCCTACGCCGGCCTCACCACCGTCGCCAGCGTCGCCGAGGAGGTGCGCTCGCCCGAGCGCAACCTGCCCCTCGGCATGGCGCTGAGCCTCGGCACCGCCGCCGCCATCTACACCCTGGGGGTGCTGGTCATCGGCGTCGCCGTCCCCCACGCTGAGCTCACCGGCAGCCTCACCCCGGTCGCCGACGCCGCGACCCGCGTCTTCGGTGGCTCCTGGGGCGTCGTGCTGGTCATCGGCGCCGCCTTCGCCGCCTTCGCCTCGACCGGCAACGCCGGCATCCTCTCGTCGTCGCGCTACCCGATGGCCATGGCGCGCGACGGCCTCGCCCCCCCGGCGCTGGCGCGCGTCGGCCGCTTCGGCACGCCGACCCGCGGCATCCTGCTCACCGCCGCCACGATGCTGGCGCTGATCCTGGCCCTGGACGTGGCCGCCCTGGCCAAGCTGGCGAGCGCCTTCCAGCTCATCCTCTTCGCGCTGATCTGCGTGGCCCTCATCGTCATGCGGGAGAGCGGCATCGCGTGGTACCGCCCCACCTTCCGCGTGCCGCTCTACCCCTGGCTGCCGCTCGGCGGCGTGGCCATCTCCGGGCTGCTCGTCGCGTCGATGGGCATGGCGGTCCTCCTCTTCACGGTGTTCGTGCTGCTGCTCTCCGCCGTGTGCTTCGCGGTGTGGGGGCGCCGCAACGCGCAGCGCAGCGGCGCCATCCTCCACGCCTTCCAGCGCTGGGGGCGCGGCGCCGACGCCGGCCTGCACCACGAGCTGCGCCGCATCCTCGACGAGCGGGAGCGCGAGGACCCCGACGGCTTCGCCCAGCTCGTCGGCCGCGCCGCGGTCCTGACGCTCCCGGAGGCGCAGAGCCTCACCGGCGCGCTGGGGGCCGCCGCCGCGCTGGCCGATCGGCGCTGGGCGCTGCGCGAGCCGGATCTGGGCGACCGCCTGCTCCTCGAGGCGCGCCAGGGCTTCATGCCCATCGCCCGCGGCGCCGCCATCCCGCACCTGCGTCTGGAGACGCTGGCGCGCCCCGAGCTGGTCATCGTCCACCTCCCGCGGGGCGTCGTCGTGGACGTCGCGGAGGGGGACGCGGCCGCCGAGCCCTCGGAGCCGGTCTACGTGCTCTTCTTCCTGCTCAGCCCCGAGGGAGGGCACGAGGCGCATCTGCGGCTGCTCGCCCGGCTGGCCGCGCGCATCGAGGACGCCTCCGCGGACCCCGCGCGCCTGGCCCACGCCGACCACGACGCCCTGCGCGCTCACCTCCTGGCGCGCCCACCCGCGGCCGCGGCCGAGCGTCCCGACCCCCGCCCACCCGGCCCCACCGCGCCCGACGACCAGGCCGCCAGCCACGCCGAGTCGGCCTGAGCCTCTCTCGGGACAGGGCTGCGGCCGCTCGCTAGGATGAGGGTGAGCGTCGGCGCGGGTGCGCTTCGCCCGGCGCTCCTTGGCGGAGGGGAGCGGCATGGGCGACGAGGCGTCGGGCAGCGGCGAGAAGACGGGCGTGGTCCTGGCCGCGCTGAGCGCGAACGCGGTCATCGCCGTGGCGAAGTTCGTCGCCGCGTCGGTGACCGGGAGCTCGGCGATGCTCTCGGAGGGCATCCACTCGCTGGCGGACACGTCGAACCAGGCCCTGCTGCTGCTCGGCGCCCACCGCAGCAAGCGCGCCCCGGACGCCGCGCACCCCTTCGGCTACGGCCAGGAGCTCTACTTCTGGGGCCTCATCGTGGCCCTGGTGCTCTTCGGGCTCGGCGGCGGGCTCTCGATCTACGAGGGGATCCACCAGCTCATGTCGCACTCGAGCGAGCTGGGCGACCCGATGTGGAACTACATCGTGCTGGGCGTCGCGTTCCTGGCCGAGGGCATCTCCTGGACCATCGCCGTCAGGGCCTTCCAGCGCACCCGCCCGGAGGGCCGCGGCCTGCTGCGCGCGCTCAACGCCAGCAAGGACCCGCGCGTCTTCGTGCCCGTCGGCGAGGACACCGCCGCCCTGGCCGGCATCCTCGTCGCCTTCCTGGGCGTGCTCCTCTCGCACCAGCTCCAGGCGCCATGGATCGACTCGGCCGCGTCGATCGTCATCGGCCTCATCCTGGCCGCCGTCGCCTTCTACCTGGCCCGGGAGACCAAGAACCTCCTCATCGGCGAGGGCGCCGACCCGCGCCTCGCCGACCGCATCCGCGCCGCCGCCGAGGGCTGCGACCCCATTCGCCACATCGGCGCCGTCCTCACCATGCAGCTCGGCCCCGACGAGGTGCTCCTGAACCTGGAGGTGGCCGTCGATCCCACCCTCACGGTGGAACAGACCGCCCGAGCCCTGCAGGACCTCGAGGCCGCGATCCGGGAGGAGGCGCCGGAGGTGACAAGGATCTTTTCCTCCCTGGAGATCGATCGAGACACCGTCAGCGGCGGCTACGCACGCCGTGGGCGGCGTCGCTCGCTCGGGTCGCGTGTGCGGCGGGCCTGAAGCCCGCCTCCGTGCGCCCTCGCTCGCTCCTTGCCCACGACGCGCTCGCTCGCCGCTGACGGCGCCTCGCCGGTGGCGGGGTTGGAGCGTTCGGCTCGGCCGGCGCCTGCGGCGCGGC
>JACKFB010000013.1 GCA_020632695.1 Deltaproteobacteria bacterium | reverse complement strand
GCATCAAGATCCTCGTCGGGGACATGGGGGTCGAGGCCTTCCGTGAGGCCGTCGCCGCCGAGTGGGAGCCGATCCGCGACCAGCGCATCGACCCCGCGCGCCTGGCCGAGGTGACCGCCTTCTTCGAGCAGGTGCGCTACGACGCCGAGGCGGCGGCCGACGAGTCCCACGAGCTGCGACGCGCCACCGACCCCGCCTTCGACCGCTGGATGCGGTGGAACGTGAAGCCCCACAAGGTCCCCGGCTACAACGTGGTCTACGCCAGCCTCAAGAAGCGGGGGCGCCCGCCCGGGGACGCGGCCACCGAGCAGCTCTACGGGCTGGCCGACCTGATGGACCGCTTCAACCAGGGCCGCGCCGTCGCCACGTACAACCAGAACGTGTGCCTCCAGGACATCCCGAACGGCGCGCTCGAGGAGCTCTACTCGGCGCTGGTGGCGTTGGATCTGGCCGAGCCCAACATCGACACCGTGGCCGACCTGATCTGCTGCCCGGGGCTCGACTACTGCAGCCTGGCCAACGCCAGCTCCATCCCCATCGCCAAGCTCGTCACCGAGCGCTTCCAGGACCTCGACGAGCTCTACGACCTGGGCAGGATCCACATCAACATGAGCGGCTGCATCAACGCCTGCGGCCACCACCACACGGGCCACATCGGCATCCTCGGCATCAACAAGCGGGGCGAGGAGTACTACCAGATAAGCGTCGGCGGCCACGCCGGCACCAACGAGCGTCTGCCCGCGCGCATCGGCGAGATCCTCGGGCCCGCGGTCCCCACCGACGAGGTGGTGGACATCATGGACCGGCTGCTCGAGACCTACGCCTCCGAGCGACGCGGCACCGAGACCTTCATCGAGACGGTCATCCGCACGGGGACCCAGCCCTTCAAGGAGGCCGCCTATGTCTGAGCACATGATCCTCGACCGCCGCATCGCGCCGGCGCGGTGGTCCCTCTACGCGGGTCTGCCCAGCGACTGGACGGCCAGCGACGACACGGCCATCCCCATGCAGGACTGGCTGCGCCTGGCCGACGCCGGAGAGCGGCTGGCAGGCGTGGGCCTCATCGTCGAGGGCGACGACGACATCTCGCCGCTGCGCGCGCACCTCGACCACCTGCCGGTCATCGCCCTGCACTTCCCCAGGTTCGCCGACGGCCGCTGCTACTCGCACGCGCGCCGCCTGCGCGCCCATTGGGGCTACCAGGGCCGCCTGCTGGCCTTCGGCGACGTGCTCCGCGACCAGCTCCTCTACATGAGCCGATGCGGCATCGACGCCTTCTACATGGCCCCCGGCTCCGACCTGAGCGCCTCCCTCCGCGCCTTCAGCCTCTACACCGAGCACTACCAATACACCGAGTAGCCGGGGGCTGCGCCGTACGCAGGCGGCGTCGCGGCGGGCGCTCGCTTGTGCGGCGCACTCGGAGTGCGCCTCCGCGCTCGCTTCCTTGCTCCTGCCTGCGGTCGCCGCAGCCCCCGGTCGCGCTCAGTAGCCCTTGGGCATGTGCAGCCGATCACCCTTCTCGAGGGCGCGGATGGAGCGGCTGACGATGCCGAGGCTGGTCTCCTCGAAGGCCTCCACCACCATCACCTCGCCGACGTTCTCCCAGGGGAACTTGTCGAGGTCGACCCGGCGCGGCGGGCCGTCGTACCAGGTGCCGTCGCCGCGTCGCTCCACGATGAAGCGGTTGCCGCGGCGGACGCCGTCGTTGCGGCCCTTGTCGAGGTAGACGTACTGGTACTGCCCGGCGAAGCGGACCGGGTCGTCCAGCGCGACCAGGGTGGCGAGCACCTCCTCCTCGCCGACCTCGGGGGCGACGATCCAGCTGTGCGGGAAGATGGTCGTGACCAGGTCCCCGCGCTCGATCTCCTCGTAGGACTGCAGGATGAGCGCCTTGACGTAGTGGCTGTCGGCGTCGAGCACCTTGGCGACGCCCAGGTGCTTGATGCGCCGCCCCACCACGTCGCCGGTGATGGGGTGCTTCACCTTCCCCATGTCGCGGTAGATGGTGAAGCGGTCGCCCCGGCGCACCCGCATGTCCTCGCCGAACTCCAGATAGACCTCGTTGTACTGGCCGAAGTTCGTGACGCTCTCACGGCTGTACTTGATCTTGCCGGAGGACTCGAAGGCACGGTCGGGCAGGTAGCCGACGTAGCGCGCAAGGATCTGCAGGTCGGTCTTGTCGGTCTTGTGGATCGTGTCGCTCCAGACGATCGTCGTCTGGGACAGCGGCTGCGGCTGCCGGATCTGCAGCGCGTCGCCGGGGTAGATCCAGTGCGGGTTGGTGATCTGCGGGTTGAAGGACCACAGGGTGGGCCAGCTCCACGGCAGACCGAGGAAGACCTCGCTCAGGTCCCACAGCGTGTCGCCTTCCTGCACCAGGTAGAGGCCACGTGCGCCGACGGTCGGGTTCTTGGTGACGATGCTCGGCGCGTCACGGTCGTAGGCGCGGGCCAGCGGCGCGACCGACGCCAGCAGCGCGGCTCCCGCCAGCAAGCTCACGACGCGCGGCGCGGCGCGTCGGGCCAGAATCCGTGTCACCGTCGCGTTCTTCATCCGTCGTCCCCCTCGGAGAGGAGCAGTCGCCGCTGCCGTGCGACCTCAGCCACGGGGGCCGTCGCGAAGAGCGCCTCGACCTCCGTCAGCATCTGCACGGCATAGGACGTGTCACCGAGCCGGGCGTAACACAGCGCCGACTTGAGCATCGCGTCGGGCATCTTGTTGCCCTCGGGGTAGCGCAGGATGACGTCCTGGAACCACACGTTGGCCTGGGCCCAGTTGCCGGCGGAGTAGGCGGTCTCCGCCAGCCAGTAGAGCGCGTTGTCGGCCAGCTCGTGGTCGGAGTGGCGCGCGAGCAGCTTCTTGAAGGTGGCGGCGGCGCCTTCGAGGTCGTGCGCCTCCACCTGAGCGATCCCGGACGCGTAGAGCGCCTGGATCTGGCGCTCCGCCTTGCCCCGATAGCTGCGCTGTGTCGTCGGACGCTGAGGTCCGGGAGCGCGCTCGGGGGGCGCGAGCGAGACCGCCGGCGCCGGGGGGACGGCCGGCTGGGCCGGGGGAGCGGCCGCCGGCGCCGGGGCGCTGACCACCTCCGGGGCGGCCGGCGGCGGGGTGACGTGGATCGGCGGCTCGTCGTCGGACTCAGGCGCGGCCGGCGGCGCGCCTTCGGCGGCGGGGCTCAGCGGCACGGGACGAGCCACCGGGGCGGGCGCCGGCTCGTCCAGCGGCGGCGGCGACTGGCCGATGCGGATGGGGGCGTCGTCGTCGCCCATCACGCTGTCGTCGACCACGATGTTGCGGTGGCGATCGGGCGAGAGCTCGGGGTCGCCGATGACGAGCTGGCGCAGGCGCTGCGGCGCGGACCGCGCACCCTCGGGCGGGGGGCCGCCATCGAGGGCCTCGAGCCCCGGCCGCACCTCCGCGGCGCGGTGCTGCTTGGGATCGTAGACGCGCGGCACCTGCATGGCGCGGTCGATGCGCGCGCGCGGCGACTCGTGGGGATCCTCGAAGCCCGGCTCGACCTCCGCCTCGGTCTCCGTGTCGATGGTCGGGCTGGTGCTGCCAGCCTTGTAGACGATGCGCCCCTCGCCATCGACCAGGTTGCCGTACTCGTCGATGTGGTCGTATTCGAGCGGCGCCTCCGAGACGCGCGCCTTGGCGGGAGGTGCCTCGCGGCCGCCCTTGCCGATGCGGATGGTCGGCTCCTTGCCGCCGGCGAAGGGATCGCGGGTGGGGTCCAGCTTGACGACCGGCAGCGGCGGCGGGGCCCCCGGGTCGGGCGGGCGGGCGGCGACGGCCGGACCGGCAGGGGTCGCTGCGCGCGGCGAGGCGGTGGCCGGGCGCGCGCCCTCGCGCCGCGCGTCCGCGAGGTCTCGTGCTCGCTCGGCCTTGAGCAGCGCTACCTCGCGGCGCAGGAGCTCCAGCTCGCGCGCCGCCAGATCCTGGTTGTGCGTGCATCCGGCGGGCAGCAGCGTCAGCAGCAGCAGGCCCGCGAGCCAGGGCACGCCCGGAGTCCTTCGTGGTTCGATCTCGTTGCTCACCACTGCCACGCCTCCGGATTCCGTCGGGCGATGCTAGGAGGGGCCCCATGGCCGGTCAAATATCGTCCGCCACACCACTAGCGCGATCGCGAGCGGTCGCGCCAGCCCGGGCGAGGCGCGAGCGACGGCGCCGTCCCAGGGCCGACGATCCAGGCGACCGAGCACGTCGCGACGCGGAACCCAGCCGTCGTCGTGGCGGACGGCGTCGCCCTTGGTGAGGATCGCGTCGGCGCGTACGGCCAGCACCCGGTGCAGCACCGGATCGGTGGGGGTGGCGATGAGCACGACGTCGCCGCGCCGCAGCGGCCGGGGCCCGCAGGGGCGCACCTGGACGCGGCGGCCCGGGCGAATGAGCGGCCACATGCTGTAGCCGCTGGTGAGCAAGGGCAGCGACCGACCGCGAGCCAGGTGCTCGCGCGCCATCTCCACCCGCAGCCCGGGATCGGGGCCCATCGGGGTCAGCCCGGAGCGGCGGAGCCGGCCGAGCTCGGGTGGCGCGCGGCTTCGACCTCGGCGCTCGAGAGGATCCGGAAGCGCGCGCCGGCCAGCGGCGGGGGCGGGGGCGGCTCGGGCAGGCCGGCGGCGCGGGCGCGGGCGCGAGCGCGGGCGAAGGTGGATTCGCACACGGCGCGGGCCGGCGCGAGGGCGTCGCCGGTCTCCAGCCACCCCTGGCCGGGGCAGATGTCGCAGATCGCCCGGTGCTCGCAGCGCTGGCACGAGGCCAGGTCGCGCCGCCGCAGGGCCCGGATGCGCTCCAGCGCTGGGGAGCGCTGCCAGATCTCGTCGAGCCGCTCGCCGGCGGTGAGATCGCCGATGGGCTGGGGCCAGGTCACGCAGGGCGTCACCTTCCCCTCCGGGTCCACGTAGAGCGAGATGTGGCCGGCGCCGCAGATCGCGCGGTCCCCGTCGGCGTCGGGGCCCGTGGCCTCGGAGCTCTCCGGCGCGCAGGGATCGACCGGTCCGTCGCGGAAGGCGGCGACTTCGATGAGCGCCTCGGACGAGGGCGCCACCTCGCGCGGGAAGGCGGCGCCGCTCTGGGCGACCCGCACGGTGCCGCCGACGCGGAAGGCCACGCCCAGCGCGTGCATCTGGGCCTGGGTGGCGGCGAGGTCCTCGCGGTTCCGCTCCATGGCGACGCAGGCCGCGATGACGTTGGCGCCCGCGGAGGCCAGCGCGGTCAGGGTGGCCAGGGTGGCCGCGTGGCTGCCCTCGCGGCGGGTGATGGCGTCGTGCACCGCGGGCCTGTGCGAGTAGTAGCTGAGCTGCACGCTCGAGACGCCCAGGGCTACCAGGCGCCGGGCCGCGGCCTCGTCGAGGCGCCCGCCGTGGGTCTTGATGTGGACGTAGAGGCCGCGGCTGCGGGCGTGGGCGATGAGCTCGAAGGCGTCGGGGCGCAGGAAGAGCTCGCCGCCGGACAGGTGCACGGTGAACACCTGCATGTCGGCCATCTGGTCGATGACGTCGCGCCAGAAGGCCGTCGGCAGCACGCGGGTGGACTTGTCGTCGAGGTAGCAGTGCTCGCAGTCCAGATCGCACTGGTAGAGGAGATCCAGGTGGACCTCCCAGAGCATGCCGGCCCGGGCGTAGGCCGTGCGCACGCGCTGGCTCAGGCCGGCGAGCACGGGACCTCCGCTAGCGGCGCGCCGAGCAGGGGGCGCACATCGTGGTGCAGCGAGGAGCTCAGGCGCTGGACGCCGTGCTCGGTCGCGAGGGCGTGCAGCAGCGTCATGAGGCGCTGGGGCAGCTCACCGTCGCGCACGAACCAGAAGGTGCGAGCGACCAGCTCGCGGAAGGCCGCCGCGGGCTCGAGCCGGGCGAGCTCGAGCCGCTCGGCGCCGGGGACGAGCGTGACCAGGCGCTCCACGACCACCGGCCCGCCGGTGCGCGGGTGGCGCTCCTTGCCGGCGAGCGGCGTACCGTAGGCCAGCCACGGCCCGCCGCCCGCGGGCCGCCGGAGCAGCACCGTGTCGTCGGCCAGCACGGCCGCGCCCGGCAGGCGGCGCAGCATGGTGGACTTCCCGTGCCCGCTGGGGCCGAGGCATATCAGCGCTCCGGTGCTGCCCCGAGGCACCAGCGCCGCGCCGTGTACCAGCACCGCGTCATCCAGCACCGCCACGGTCGCTGCCAGCGCGCGCACCAGCATCACCAGCGCCTCGGCCTGGGCGCCGCGCTCGGCGATCGCGCGACGGAATCGCACCTGCGCGGCGGGGGAGCCACCGCCCCCGAGGCCACAGAGGCGCAGGCTCCACACCGGGCCTTCGTGGACGCAGGCGCCCTCCCCCGCTGGGACGAGATCGATCACATCGGGCAGCGTCGGGGCGTCCGCGAGCGGCGGCCCGACCTCCACGGCGAGGGTGCCCGCCCACGGATCGCCTGGCGGCGTGTACCCCTCGATGAGCTGGGCCCAGGCGTCGTCCGGCAGGCGGCCCGCTCCGTGGATACGAGCCAGGCAGCGCCCCAGACGGACCGTCCAGGTCACGGACCGCAGTTCGGGTCCGACGCGCCGCAGGAGAACACCCCTTCGGGGCATCCGCTGAAGAGCACGACCTTCTCGAACGCAGGACCGCTGGTGACCTGCGGGGGCTCGTACGGACGTCGGCTCGCTCGGTCGGCGGGCTGCTCCGAAGCCGGCGGGGTCCCGGGCTGTCCGGTCCTCTGGTCGCTCAACCTGTACCTCGCATGTGGTGGCCCCAGCGCCTGTGCGTGAGGCCACCCTTGGGTTGCCACAGATGCATCACTTGATCAAATAGACGTCGCCGATGCCCGAGCCCACGACGATGTCGGGGCGGCCGTCGCCGGTGAGATCGAACCCGCCGTCGAAGGAGGGACCGAAGGTGAAGAGCGCCGGGTCGACGAAGGGGTTGGTCAGCAGCGCGTCGCGGTAGGGGTACAGGCCCAGCTCCACCGTCCCGCTCTCCGTCTCCTGGTTCATCCGGATCTCGGCCGAGGTGTTGAAGGGCTGCCCGCCGAGGCCGTAGATGATGTCGGCGGTCGGCAGCGGCCCGCCGACGCCCTCCACCTCGAAGCCGTCGAAGTCGCCGATGGCCGCCACGCCGCGGAAGCCGCCGGCGATGTCCACCTGCAGCGCGTAGCCGCCGGTACCCACCCAGGACTGGCCCACCTGCACGGTCCCGTTGACCCGGAAGTCGCCGCCCACCTTGGTGGGGATGGTCGCACCGTCGAAGACGTAGATCTCGCGCCCCTTGGTGTTGGTGGTCATGCCGATGAGCACGTCGGCGAGGCCGTCGCCGGTGAGATCCTCGACGCCCTCGAAGGCCGTGGCGAAGCCGTTGCCCGCCGTGGCGCCCGCATCCTGGCGCAGCCGCACCGTGCGGTTGTCCTCGTCGGTCTTGGTACCGGCGAGATCGGTGAGGTTCTCGACCAGGACCGTGGCCGGCAGCGGCCGGCCCGGGATGACGAAGAGGCGGCCGTCGTCGTTGCCGGTCTGCGCGACCAGCAGGTCGCCGGTGGAGGTCGTACCGCCGCCAGGGGTCGGCAGCAGGTCGCCGGCTCGCTGGCACCGCGAGGCGAAACGCGGAAGCTCGGTCGCGCCCACCACCGTCAGCCCCACGCGCGCGGCGAAGTCGGTGGGGTCGTCCAGGTTGATGGTCAGGTTGGTGGGCGTCGGGCCGGTCGCCGTCCAGGTCGCGTCGCCGCGGATGATGTGGATCCGGTTCTTCGCCGCCGAGGGCTCGCCGACCGCGATGTCCGAGATCGGGTTGAGGCCGTTCAGGTCGCCGTCGAAGTTGCCCGCACCGCACGCCGCGCCGTAGGGGACGTTCCCGTCCGGGTCGGCGCCGGTGATGAAGATGTTGGGCCTGGTCAGGTCGGGGCCCACGTCCTGGCGGCCCAGGAAGATGGCCAGGAAGCCCTGGACCGGGCTGCCGATGCGACCGGTGACGCCGAAGTCGGCCAGGCCGTCGCCGTTCACGTCGCCGATGCGGGTGAGCATCGCGCCGAACTGGGACACCGTGCCGAAGCCTGCCGGGACCGTCAGCGCCGCGCCGGAGACGCACTCATGGGTCGCGCCGGCGAGCGTGTCGATGGTCAGGAGGTCCGGGATGCCGCCACCATAGATGATGCAGACGGAGTTGGAGACGTTGGAGCCCACCGCGATCTCGCGGCTGCCGTCGCCGTCGACGTCCCCGATGACCGTCACGCCGGTGGTCATGAAGTTCGCGTTCGCCATGCCGCTGAGCTGCTTGAAGGCCGCGCTGAAGGTCACGCGGCCGACCTCGAGGCCGACGGCGGTGGTCGACACCGACGGGGTGGTCGCGTCCAGCGGCGACCAGTTGCCGGCGGCGTCCTGGGCCCGCACCGCGAACCACAGCTCGGGGCCGCCGAGCTCAGCGTTGAACTTGCAGGGCTTGCCGTTCTCCTCGGTGTCCCGGGGGCGCGGGTCGGGGCCCTCGACCGTGTAGGTCTCGCCCGTCCCCGAGGCGGCCGGCGTGGGCAGCGGCGCCGAGTTGGCCAGCGCGGAGACGTGGCACGCCTCGTTGAACTGGTCGACGGTGGTGATCGCCGTGCGGCTGTAGCGGATGTCGTAGGCCGCCGCCTGACCGGTGGCGCTGTTGTCGCCGACGGCGGTCCAGGCGAGTGGGACGGCGGGCAGGCGCGGGTCGACCAGGAGCGGGTCGATGTCGGAGAGCACGACCGCGGCGGGGGCGATGATGTCGACGGTGGCGGTGAAGCTGGCGCTGCCGGCGTTTCCGGCCGCGTCCACCGCGGTCACCGTCACCACCGAGGTGGCCTGGTCGGCGTAGGTGAGGTTGCGGAGGTCGCGGCTCACCGGGGCCGGACCGACCAGGGCCAGCGGCAGGGTCACGTTGGTGGGGCTGAGCGCCGTCTCGGTGCCGCCGATGGAGGCCACCACCGACTGGATGCTGCCGCCGTCGATGTTGGCGTCGTCGATCTCCACCGCGAGGTGACCTTGGAAGCCGCTGCTGACCGAGGCGTCGAGGCTGGCGTTGTACACGACCTCCGCGCCCGTCGCCGGGGTGGTGAAGCCGACCACGCTGGTGGCCACCAGCTCGACCTGGGGCGGCGAGAAGTCGACCTTGCGGGTCAACACGCCCGTCGAGTCGACCAGCGTGCCGCCGGCGTAGGCCTGCAGCTCCAGGTCCAGGGTCGCGCCGTCGTTGAGTGTGAGCGTGAAGGTGGCCGCCGAGCCGGTGGGCGTCTCGCTGGCGAGCAGGGCGCCGCCGTTGAGCAGCCGCAGCTCGTCCACGGCGCCGCAGGGGCCGATGAACTCACCGTCGACCGTGTAGGTGGTGCTGGCGCAGGAGATGCCGTCGGGGCAGAGGCTCCCGTCGAACCAGAGGCCCGGCGGAAGGCCCAGCAGGTTCACCAGGCAGGAGCTGACCTCGAAGGTCACGCCGACGCCCTGGTCCTGCACGTTCCCCGCCGCGTCGCGCACGCGCAGGATCAGCCGCTGGTTCGAGAGCGCCGCGGGGATGGTCACGGTGACCTGCACCGTGGGCTCGAGCCCGTCGGGGTTGGTCACGTCGCCGCTGGTGAGGAAGGTGGGCGCCGCGCAACCTTCATAGGAGGCGTCGCAGCCGCGAGCCACCCACAGCTCCCACTCGGTCGCGCCCGCGGACGTGGAGAAGTCCACGTCGAGCTGGAAGCCGGCGACGGTCGACGACGCGTCGTCGGTCTGGGCGAAGGTGCTGCCGTTGGTGGGCGACGCGATCTGGCCGGAGGGCGGCTGGGTGTCGACCAGGATGGTCGGAGGCGTCGTCTCGGTGCTGTTGAAGTTGCCCGAGGGGGCAGTCACCGTCGCCGAGAGGACGTGGGTGCCGTCGGCGAGCGCCCCGTAGACGTCGTCGGCGAAGGTGACCGTGCCACCGGTGACCGTCTCCGACCCGATCTCGACGATCCCGTCGAAGAGCGCGACGACGGCGCCCGGCGAGTCGCTCTCGAGGGTGACGTCGAGGGAGTCGCCGGCCAGGAGCGGGCTCTTCGTCGGGCTGGTGAAGACCAGCGACGGCACCTTGGTGTCCACGGTCACGGTCAGCGAGGGGGTCGCCGGCGGCTGTCCGCTCTTGTTGTTGGCCCCGTCGCGGGCCACCGCGTAGACGACGTTCTGTCCCTCGTCGAACGCGATCGAGAGGAGTGCTATGCCGCTGGTGGTGGTGGCGGTGCCGCGCAGGACGCTGTTGACGTACACGTCGACCGTGGCCTCCTCGGAGGTGGCGACGCGGACGCGGTACGTGCGTCCGGGGGCGATCTGCTCGGCGATGTTGAGGGTGCCGAGCGGCGCCTGGGAGTCGGAGGTGATCTGCAGGCTGTCGACCGTGGGCGCGACCTCGTCGACGAAGACCCGCCGGAAACGGTCGAGCGGGTTGACCTCGTCGAGGCTGGCGGTCCAGGCGCCGCCCGGCTCGGCCTGGGTCTCGGCGATGATGGTCTGGTAGCCCGAGGGCAGCTTCCCGCCGAGGGGGATGATGGCCGAGTCGCCGTCCACGCTGGCGCGCACGACCTCGAAGTAGCCCTCGCTCGCGCAGGGCACGCCGTCGCCGGCCAGGGTCGGATGGTCGCTGCAGACGCGGACGTTGTCGGTGGTCGTGATGACGCCACCGACGGTCACGCTGACCTGCTTGGTCTCGGCGATGCCCCACTGGGTCCAGCAGTGGCCCTCGAAGCAGGACCCACCCGGGCACGAGACGCTGGGCCCGCAGGAGATGCCGCCCAGATAGACCGGGAAGACGATGCGGATCGAGGGCGCGAAGCTCTCGACCAGGATGGTCTTGGCGAGCTGGGCGCTGTTCCCCGCGGCATCCGAGACCGTCGCCGTCAGCGTGATGGTGCCCTCGGGGTAGGTGATGGTGCCGCCCTCGGGCGGGTCGGCGAAGGCCGCCACGTAGGGCGTGCCGTCGGCCACGTTGGCGGTCACGGTGTGGGTCAGCGGCCCCAGGGTCTGCGGCCCGAGCACGGGGTCGGTCCAGCTGAGCAGCACCGACACGACCTGGCCCGCCTCGACGCCCGTCACCCGCAGGCTGAGCGGGTGCTGCATGCCGTCGTTCGGGTTGGCGTTGGCGTCCTGGTTGAAGAGGAGCTTGTCACCCGACGGATTGATGAAGGCCAGCAGCTTGGGCGCCACGCGGTCCACCGTGACGGTGATCACGTCGCCGGTGACGAGCTGCCCGGCCAGGTCCACGACCTTGGGAGTGAGGGTGCACACGCCGCCATGGACGAGCATGACGTCGGCGATCGTCGCCGTGCCGGAGGTGACCTTCTTCGTGTAGGTCTTGTCACCCGAGGTGGCCACGCAGTCCACGGCCAGGGTCACCGTGCTGTCGTCCTCGGCGTTGGTGGTGTCCAGGTCCAACGAGAGCAGGCAGTTGGCGCCGGTGCCCAGGCACTCGGAGCTGGCGAGTGTCAGGAGCTGCCCGTCGGTCAGGCCGCTGAGGCTGACCGTCGGCTTGGTGGTCTTGTAGGTGATGGTGCGCAGGCCGCTGGCGCCCTCGGTTCCGCCGAAGTTGGCCACGGCCTGGATGGTGACCGCCGTGTCGGCGACCAGCGGCACACCCACGAAGGTGAAGGTGCCGTCGCCGTTGCCGACCGGGGTGATGCCGCTGTCGCCGTCGTCGACGCGCAGGCTGACGACCGCGCCGGGCACGGGCAGCCCCGAGTTGGGGTCGCTGACCGACACCTTCACGTCCAGGGTCGGCTTGACCGTGACCAGGTTGGCAGCCGGTGTCAGGATCTTCACCACCGGCGCGTCCAGCAGCAGCTCGATGTTCTGGGTCAGCGTCGTCGTGTTGCCGAACGCGTCGGTGGCCACGGCCGTCGCGGAGTTGTCGCCCGAGCTGAGGGTGACGCGCTTCCACTGCGCCTTGAAGGTCAGCGGGTCGACGGCCTGGCAGCCGAGCGGGTTCCCGTCGACCTCGAGGCAGACCTCGGCGCCGTCGGGGTCCGTCTCGCCGGTCATCTCGTACTCGAAGTCGGTCTGGTAGCCCGGGTTCTCCGCGCCGGGCGCCACGTCGGCGTCCGCGGCCACGTTCTTCGGGTCGAGCACGTCCGGCGGCGCGATGCGCACCAGCCCGGGGTCGGTGCGGTCGAGCCGCACGCTCACCGTCGGCTGGCCGGCCAGCTCCGACAGCGCGTTGCCGTACTGGTCGACCGCGTCGATCTGGAGGAACCAGGTGCCGTCCGCCAGCGCCCCGCAAGCCGCGTCCAGGTCGATGGTGCCCGACAGGACGCCCGTCTCGATCGCACCGCCCGACGCCGTGCACACCGGCTCACCGCCGCCGCCGGGGATGACGGTGACGCTGATCGACTGGCCGTCGAGGCCCGTCGCGGTGCCACCGAACTCGACCGACGCCGTCGTGAGGCGCGCGTCCGGCAGCGGCTGCGTCAGGGTGAGGCTGGGCCCGGGCACGCCGATCACCAGCGTCACCAGGTTCGAGGTCACCGGGTTGGGCCCGGTCGCGGTCGCGTGGCACTCGGTGTCGTGGGTCAGGGTCGCCACGGGCAGCGCGACCTGGATCTCGAACACGCTTCCCTCGGCGGCCTGGGACTGGTCCACGGTCGTCGAGCCGACCATCTCGAACACGCCAGCCGAGCCGGCCGGCCGACACTCGATCTCGACCACCGAACCGTCGGTGACGTCGGGAGCCGCCACCTGGAAGGTCCCGTCGAAGACATCGGTGGTGGCGGGCACCGCGTCGACGACGGCCTTGAGGGTCTCGCCGTCGATGGGCGCCTGGATCGTCAGGGCAGGAGCCGTCGAGAAGATGTCCACCGTCACCGCGGCGGTCGCGACGTTGTCGCAGGTGTCCGACACCTTCACCGAGAGCTCGACCGGGCCGTTGCCCTCGACGGTGACACCGGCGAACACGAAGCTGCCCCCCTCGGGCGTGGTCGTCGCGAGCAGCGTCTCGCCCGCGAAGAGCTGGAGCGACTCGCTGCCGTCGCCGGCGCTGCCGGACACCTGGCCCGAGACCGAGATCTGCAGGCCGTCGGCCGGGTCGTCGTTCTCGTCCGAGTCCAAGGTGATCGGGCCGAGCGTCGGGTCGGGGCTCACGATCTGCAGGGACGGCGGCACCTGATCGAAGCGGGCGTCCACGCTGTCGGAGCCGGTGAGGCCCGGAGACACGGGATGCAGCACCTGGGCCACCAGGTTGACGTCGACCTCGGCGGGGTCCTCCGAACCGCTGACCGTCACGAGGAACTGCGCCTCGCCGCCGACCAGCAGGAGCTCGGTGGGGGAGCCGACCACCTCGCCGGTGGACACCTCGAGGGTGGCGCGGTCACAGCGCCCGTCGGGGTTGCGGACCGTGACGGCCATCTGGAGACCGGGCACGCTGCCGTCGGCGTCCTCGTGGACGCAGACCGACTCGCCGTCGCCAGCGACCACCTCGATGCTGCACGGCTCGAGGTCGGCGACCACGGTCTTCGCCTCGGTCAGCGTGCCGGAGGGGTCCTCGGCGACCACGGTCACCGCGTAGCCCGGCTCGAGGCCCGGCGGGAAGGTGACGCCCTCGAAGGTGTAGGCGCCCGCCTCTCCGGTGACGGCCAGCGTGCCAGTGATCGGCTCGGCGTCGCCCACCGTCAGGGACAGCGCCGTGCCGTCCGGCACGCAGTGCGTGTTGACGACCACCGCGAGCTGGAAGCCCTCGCTCGTCAGGTCGGCGTCCGCCTCGTCCTCGGGGTACAGGGTCACCTCGCTGTCACCCAGCCCGATCATCGACTCGCTGCCGTCGAACCAGAAGCTGAGCGTCGGCGCGCCGTTGCAGCTCACCGTCTCCGTGTCGGCGTCCCCGTCCGGGCCGACCTCGGCGTCGGCGTCCACGCTGACGTCGGCGTCGCCCTCGCCGTCCACCTCCACGTCCGGACCCAGCTCGGTGTCCGGCGTGGCGTCCGCATCCAGGCTCACGTCGGCGTCCCCTCCCCCGTCGGGGCCGACCTCGGACGCGTCGACGTCGGTCGATACATCGCCGTCGACGGCGGTGTCGGTGTCCGGTTCGTTGCCGCTGGACCCGCAGCCACCGCACCCGGAGCCGAGGCCGACCAACGCCACCGTCGCCACGCCGATCAAGAAGCGCTTCATCACCAATCACCACCTTTGAGAACCGGGGAACGGGCCCGGGCGAGCGAGCCCGCCTCAGACGATCCGACGAGGATCACATGCCGGTTGAACGGGAATGGGGGAACGCGGCGGTGCCAACACCTCCGCGCGCCTGGTACCCGCTCACCGGGTCGGGTCGTTGCCTTTCACGAATCAGTTGGTTGTCCCGGGAACGCGCAGCCGATCACCGGGGGAAACTCGAGCCTTGGAACGGGACGCCGCGCCTGATCTCGGGGGAGATCTGCGGGGGAGTCCTGGTTCGTGTGGATACGGGGCGCCTCGGCAGGAACTTGAGCCGCCCAGACCATTCCTAGCCTACCCGACGCGACGTACAACGCAATGCGAGAGCAGGGACGCCAGGACGCCGCGCACGTCCTCCAAGGCTTCGGCCTCGCCGACCTCGAAGCGCTCGGTCAGCCGCAGCGCGAGGGCGCGCGGCGTGGTGCCCTGGGTCCCGGCGAGCGCCAGGCCATCCCAGACCGCCACGGCCGCCTCGTTGTCGAAGCTGTGCATCTGACCGTCAGGGGCGAGCACGAAGCAGAGCGGACCGACGCGGCGCTCGATGTGACCGTCCACGACCGCGAGGCGCTCGTCGGGTCCAGGCCCGCCCGGGCCGCTCATCGCGACACACCGCCAGGACCGAAGCCCGCGCCATGACCCGGGATTCCCGGCGGGTATCGACGGCCGGTCACCGTCGAGCGGGGGGCGGGTTGATTCATATCGAGGACCCTTCTAATGTGTCCTGAGCGAAACGCAACCCTGACGCGCCTCCGACGAGGATGCTCGTAAAGACAGGCGAGCTCGGGGACGCGGATTGCGGGTCCCGGGCCCGGCTCCAGACGACCACCGCTGAGATGTACCCAGCCCCCCGACGAACCGGGCGCTCCCGGCTCGACAGCACGGAGTTATTGACGATGAGGCAGTCAGCCTTCGCCTGCGCGGCCCTCGCGATCCTTCTTGGCACCCCCGCCTGCGGCGGCGATGGGGGCGGGAACGGATTCCCCGACATCGTCCGTGATACGACGGACAACGGCGGCGGCGACGCGGAGGTGCTCGAGGAGACCGACGCGACGCCCGAGTGCACCGAAGCCAGCCAGTGTACGGGGTTGTCCCTCGACGCCTGCGAGCAGGCCGCGTGCGTCGACAACGCGTGCGTCAAGATGCCGATCACGGACTGCTGCACGGGTGCGGGCGACTGCGCCAGCCTCACCCTCGGCACGTGCGAGATCGCGGCCTGCGTGGACAACGCCTGCGTCGCACAGCCCGATCCCGCTTGCTGCGACACCGCAGCCGACTGCACCGATCTGCAGCTCGGGGTCTGCCAGATCGCGGCCTGCGTGGACGGCCAGTGCGTGGCCGACGACAAGCCCGACTGCTGCGAGCAGCCCTCCGACTGCACCGACACCATCAACAACTGCGAGACCCACACCTGCGTGCAGAACGTCTGCGGCAAGCAGACCAAGCCCGACTGCTGCCTGAACGACGCCGCCTGCGGCGCGCTGGGCGACGGCTGCTGCAACGTCGGAAAGTGCGGCATCGACAACAAGTGCAAGGTGGACACGCTGACCGAGTGCTGCGAGGCCAGCTCCGACTGCGATGACGGGAACCCGAACACCCAGGACGTCTGCCTGACCAAGTGCGTCTCCAACGGTTGCGACGTGGTGCCGCCCGTCTGTGAGCTCAACAAGATCTACACCTCCAAGGACTTCGACGACGGCACCCTCCAGGCGCTGAAGCCCAAGGACAACAACACCACCGACAAGGTGGTGGTCAGCTCGCGCAAGACCGACGCGGTGAGCCCGCCGAACGCGGCCTACTTCGGCGACCCGGAGTGCAACACCTACTTCAACGGGCCGAAGAACGCGGACTGCACGCCCACCGACCCCTTCGCGAACGGGTCGACGCCGGTCTCGCTCGAGCTGGAGACGCCGGAGATCGCCTTGGACGCCAGCGCGGGCGCCATCGCCGGGTTCTGGCTCAAGATGGCGGCCGAGCCGGCGCTCACCGCCGATCTGGGCAACGGTCCGGTCGTCTTCGACACCGACGTGCTCAAGCTCATCGCCGATGACGGCAACGGGACCGAGGTCATCTGGAAGAGCACGGCCACCGCGGCGCTGGGAGAGGCCAACACCACCGGCGGCGAGTGGAAGTACCAGGTGGCCCGCCTGTCGAAGTATGCGGGCGCGACGGTGAAGCTGCGCTTCACGTTCACGACCGACGCCGACGGCAACTACAACACGGCGGTCGACGGCGAGCGCTGGTTCGGCGCCTACATCGACAACTTCGCGGTGCGCGCGAGCTGCGCGGCCGAGGTGTGCAGCCAGAGCGGCGAGTCCTGCCCGTCGGACGGGCAGGGGTGCACGGTCGATACCTGCACCGCCTACGCCATCGGCACGGGCGGCGTCTGCGGCTACCAGACGGCGGTGCTGGGAGCCACGTGCACGAGCTGCGCGCAGGCCGCGGACTGCGGCAGCGACACCTGCCTGGACTACACCTGCGACGCCGGCATCTGTGGCGCCTCCCTGAAGGCCGAGTGCTGCTTGCCCTCGTCCAGCTTCCCGGCGGTCACCACCGCTCCCGAGGTGGCGGTCGAAGGCTTCGAGGACGCTGACATCAGCGACTGGGAGATCGTCGACCCCTTCCCCACCGACAACGTCACCTGGTCCGTGACCGACGTGCTGCCCTACGCCGGCGTCTACACCCTGTTCTTCGGCGACCCGGTCGCCCAGAACTACGACTCCAACGAGGACAAGCCGGCCCTGGCGACGGCGTGGTCACCGACCTTCACGCTCGACACCGACCCCTTCCGCACGCCGGTGGCGTCGTTCTGGCTCTGGCTGTCGACCGAGAACGACGGCGCGCCGAACCCCCAGGACAAGTTCGACAAGCTGACCGTCCTGGTCCAGGCGACCGGCGAGACGCCCGTCACCGTGTGGGACTCCTTCGAGGCGGTGAAGGGCAGCACGAACTTCAACTGGGCGCAGGTGGGCATCGACCTGTCGGCCTTCGCCGGCAAGTCCGTGCGCCTGGGCTTCAAGTTCGACAGCGTCGACGCCTCCAACGAGATCGGCAAGGGCGCCCGCATCGACGAGCTCACCGTGACGTCGCTTTGCACCAGCGACGGCGGCTGCATCACCGCGAACGACTGCGACGACGACAACGCCTGCACCACCGACTGGTGCGAGCTCGGTACCTGCAACAACGAGCAGGATGACCCGCTCTGCTGCGCCTCGAACGAGGACTGCGACGACGACAACGCCTGCACCACCGAGATCTGCGTGGACTCGCTCTGCGAGTACGCCTACGACGACGGCGGGCCGACCTGCTGCGAGGGTCCCTGGATCGGCGCCTACACCGCCGGCTTCGAGTCCAACAAGGACGGCTTCACCGTCGAGACGGACAGCGCGCCGGTCACCTGGTACGTCGCCGACGACGAGGGCTTCAACAGCAACCACAGCTTCACCTTCTCGAACCCCACGACCGGCGTGTACCAGAACCCGGCCGGCGGGAAGTCGAAGGGGCGGCTCATCTCCAAGCCGGTCACGGTCCCGCCCTACACCGGCGGCAGGCCCTACGCCGAGTTCTGGTACAAGCTCACCACCGAGTGGAACGACAACGATCCCGACGAGTTCCTCCCGATCTTCGTGATCGACCAGCTCAAGGTCTCGGTGGCGGTCGACGGCGACATCAAGGGCGCCACCAAGGTGTGGGTCAGCGACTACGTCTTCAACACCACCAAGGGCGCGTGGCTCAAGACGCGGGTGGACCTCGACGCCTACCGCGGCCAGTCGATCCAGCTCGTCTTCGCCTTCGAGGGCGACGGCGCCAAGGACGCCTACGCGGGGCCCTTCGTCGACAACATCAGCTTCAACACGACCTGCAAGCCGGCGGCGGCCATCAAGTGCATCTACGGCGGCAACTGCACGCCGGCGAACGCCTGCTCGCTGGTGTCGTGCTCCGACGACTTCGTGTGCGTGAACACGCCCAAGGATACGCCGGAGTGCTGCGAGCCCTTCGCCATCGACGAGCTGGCCATCAACTTCGAGGGGGAGCCCACGGACTGGAGCTTCGCCTCCTGTGATCCCGGCGCCGCGGACGCGGACCCCACGTCGGTGTGGCAGTTCGCCAACAACGACCAGAACTCGACGATCCCGCTGAACCAGGGCCAGAAGATGCTCTACTTCGGCAACGGGACCGACTACGGCGGTTCGGAAAACCTCGGCTCCTGCGGGACGGCGCTCAGCCCCGAGGTGACGCTGGACAACGCCGACGTCCCCTGGGAGATGACCTTCCAGGTGTACGTGGCGGTGGAGAAGAGCCTGACCTGCAACGGCGGCCCGCCCTTCTCCGACGTGTTCACCATCCAGGTCGAGGACGTCGAGGCGGGGACGACGACCCAGCTCTTCGACAAGGTCCAGCTGGGCTGCAACGACTACGCGAAGTGGGTCAAGCGCACGGTCGACCTGTCGGCCTTCGCCGGCAAGACCATCCGCCTGCACTTCAACTTCGACACCTTCGACGACATCGACAACGACACGGCGGGTCTCGCTGTCGACGACATCCAGTTCATCCGAGGGTGCGCGGAACTCCCGTGATCGAGCGCCGAGGCGAGCGCGGCCTCCACAGAGGTCGCGCTCGCGTGGCTCCCGGCGCGGCGCTGCTCGCTGGCCTGGTGCTGGGCGGGCTGGGCGCGGTCGCGTGCGGAGGCAGCACGCCAGCGGGAGACGTGGACGTCTCTGGAGGCGACGCCGAGCTCGACTCGGCCCTCGACGCGCCGGACACCGAGCTGGGCCCGGGGGACGGGGAGACGGGGCCCGGCGACGAGGGAGGCGGCGACGCCGACCTGGACGCGCCCGACCAGTCCACCGACGCGGCGGATGGCGCCTCTGACGACGGCGCCGGCCCCTCCGACGCGGACGCCAGCGCCTGCCCCGAGGGGGCGCCCTGTCCGGCCACGATCAGCGGCCCCTGCCAGATGGGGCGCTGCAACGCGCTCGGGCAGTGCGTGACGGTGCCGGTGCCCGGCTGCTGCGACTTCGACGCCGACTGTGCCTCGGTGACCCCTCCGTCGGCCTGCGACGTGATCCGCTGCGTGGGGGGGCTCTGCGTTCCGGAGGCGGTGCCCGGCTGCTGCTCCTCCAGCGACCAGTGCGACGACGGCCTCGCCTGCACGCTGGACCAGTGCAGCGGCCCGGGCGGGCGCTGCGTGCACTGCGCGGTCGAGTGCCCCTGCGAGGGGCCGGTGGAGCTCTACTCCGCGCACTTCTCCGAGGCCGAGCCCCAGGCCGCCGGGTTCTTCGTCGAGGATCTCGACCCCAACGACCACGTGAGCTGGCGCAGCTCCTCGCGACGCTACGTATCGCCGCCCACCTCGCTGCGGCTCGGGGACGCGACCTGCCCCACCTACTACAACGGCGCGCTCGACCCGGACTGCCAGCCGGTCGACGCCGCCGGCGCGGACTCGAGCCCGGTCGAGCTGACCCTCTACAGCCCGGCCATCCCCTTGCCGCCTGCCCCCGGCGGCCACGCGGGGCTGGTGTGGCTGTGGTCGGAGGTCGAACCCCTGACCACCGGCGGCCCCGGCGAGCGCGACGTGCTGCGCGTCGCGGTGGACCCGGGCCTCGGTCAGTTCTGGCCGGTGACCAGCAGCCTGGCCGTCGGCAAGTCGACCGGGGGTGAGTGGCGGCTGCTGGCCTTCGACATGACGCCGTGGAGCGGCAACACCGTGCGGCTCCGCTTCATCTTCGACACGCTCGACTCCGCCGACAACCACCACGAGGGCGTCTACCTGGACGACCTCAGCGTCGTGTCGCGCTGCGAGGGCGGGTGCTGCTTCTCGGACTCGGACTGCGCCGGACTCCCGGGCGCCGACGGCTGTCGGGTCCCGCGCTGCGTACCGCTCGCCGATGGCGCGGGCAACGTGTGCGCGCTGTTGCCGCCCGACCCCGGAAAGCCCTGCACCGCCTGCGATCCCGAGGACGCCTGCGACGACGGCAACCCCTGCACCAGCGACTCCTGCGATGCGGCGCTCGCTTGCCGGCACGACGCCTTCTGCTGCTTCGAGCAGGTGGTGCTGTCGGCGAGCTTCGAGGAGGGGCTCTCCGGCTGGTTCGTGGACGACGACCAGCCGGCGGATCCGGTGAGCTGGCGCACCACCACGGCGCTGGCCGTCGTGGGTGGGACCTCGGCCTGGTTCGGCGACCCCGCCACCGGCACCTACGCGACCGGCGGCCGCGTCAGGGGCAGCCTGACCAGCAGCTCGGTCATCCTCCCCGAGGCCCCGACCACGGGCGGCGAGCTGGGGGTCTCCTTCTGGCTGCGGCTGGGCACCGAGTGGGACGGTCAGCTCTACGACAACCCCGCCGGACTGGACCGCCTCTCCCTCGAGATCATCGGGGCGGGCCACATCACCGAGGTGTGGTCGTCCGACGAGGTGGGAGGCTCCACCGAGGGGCTCTGGGTGCCTGTGAGCGTGCCGCTGCTCGAATACGCCGGCCGGCCGGTGCAGCTCCGGTTCACCTTCGACTCGGTGGACGACACCTCGAACGACCACGAGGGCGCGTTCATCGACGGCCTCGAGCTGGGGGGCCGCTGCCCCTCCCCCGCCCGCTGAAGGGGCCGGCGGCGCAGGCTCCGACCGAGCTCAGCCCAGCTCCGCCCAGGCCCTGGCCATCGCGATGTGCAGCGCCGTGGCCAGGGGCAGCACGCCCTCGTCGATCTCGAAGCGCGGGCTGTGGTGCGGCTCCGACCCGCCGGCCGGGTCGCCGCTGCCCACCAGCAAGAAGCACCCGGGCACCTCTGCCAGGAAATCCCCGAAGTCCTCGCCGGCCATGGTCCGGTAGTCGGTGCGCACCTCGCGCACCCCGTCCACGCCGGCGCACACCCGGGCCGCCAGCGCCGCCATGCCGGGATCGTTCACGGTGGGAGCGGCGTAGCTCTGCCAGTCCACCTCGATCTGCACGTCGCAGGCCATCGCCACGCCCGCCGCGACCCGCGAGATGGCCGCCCGCAGGCGCTCCTCCTGGGCGGGGTCGAAGGCGCGCACGGTGCCGCGCAGCGTGGCCTCGTCGGGGATGACGTTGAAGGCGTCGCCCGCGTGGATCATGCCGATGGTCATCACCGCCGCCGCCAGCGGCGACTCCTCGCGGCTGATGACGGTCTGCAGCGCCAGCACCAGCCGCGACGCCGCGATGATGGGATCGCGCGTCCGGTCCGGCAGCGCGCCGTGCCCGCCGCGCCCGATGACGCGGAAGCTCACGTCGACCACGCCTGCCATGATGCCGCCCGCGGTGGCGGCCACCGTTCCCAGGGGGAGTTCGTTCCAGACGTGCAGCCCGAAGGCCGCGTCGACGCCGTCGAGCACCCCCTCGTCGATGCAGCGCAGCGCGCCGCCCTTGCCCTCCTCTGCCGGCTGGAAGAGCAGGCGCAGGCGCACCCCGGGGGGCGTGTGCTCGGCCAGATGGCGCGCGGCGAACACCAGCGCCGCCATGTGGGCGTCGTGTCCGCAGGCGTGCATCCGCCCCTCGTGCTCCGACGCGTAGTCGAGCCCGGTGGCCTCGCGGATGGGGAGGCCGTCCATGTCGGCCCGCAGCAGCAGCGTGCGCGCCGCGTCCGCCGGCCCCAGATCCACCACCCAGCCGGTCGCGGCGATCGGCCTCGGCTGGCCCATCGGGTGCGCCCCGCCGATGGCGCCGAGCTCGCGGGCGAGCAGCGCCGAGGTCACCGACTCCTGGAAGCCCAGCTCGGGGACGCGATGCAGCGTGCGCCGGAGCGCCCGCACGTCGGGTGAGAGCGCGCCGCTCACTTGAACCTCGGCGCCGCGAACTCGCTGCCCAAGAGCTCCCCCACGTCCGCGGGGACGTTGCGCCACTGCGGTCCCGTCGCCGCCTTGCCCGCCTCGTGACCGAAGCACCGCTCCCACGCCACCTCCGAGGTCAGCCGCCGCCGGAAGTCCCGGTGCTGACGCAGCGTGTCGGCGTTCATCACGTCGAGCAGCTCCACCGGCTCGTACTCCGGCACCTCGCCCTCGAGCGCCCCCGGCGCTCGCAGCCCGTACTCCACCTGCTTGCGCTCGTACTCGAGGGCCTCCTCCGGGTCCCGCCACAGCTCGTGCCGCGGGATGTTGCGCAGGATGAACTGCGCCTCGCAGGTCTCCAGCGCCTCCTGCAGCTCGATGGGGTAGTCCTCCTTGTCACGCACGGTAGGGTGCGCCACCACCCCCTCCCAGTGCATCAGGGCCTCCACCGCCTCCGGCGCGATGAGCGGCCGCGCCCGCGACTCCACCACCTCGGGCAGCCGGATGCGCACGCGCGAGTCGGCCAGCGCCTGGCAGCGCCAGCCCATGCTGCGCCCGGCGAACGCGCGGTGCCCGCTGAAGGGGTCCCAGGCGCCCCCTTCACCCGCGTCCGGCGCGGTCCCTTCGCGGTCGTCGACCACGCCGCGCTACTCCGAGCCCACGTCGACCGTGGTCTCGGCCTCCTCCTCCTCCTGGTAGTAGGCGCTGGTGAACTGCCGCTCGGTCACGTCGCCCAGCTCCTCCTCGAGCCAGGCCGTGAAGTCCAGGCAGTCCTTGCCCGCGACGCCCTCCACCTCGATCTTCACGTTCCCATCGGGGTCGATGGTGATGACCAGGTCTCGCTTCTTCGCCACCGGGGCCCCCTCAGGACCAGGTCCGCACGCGGACCTGGATGGTCTGGTCGTCCTTCTGCTCCTCGCTCTCGAGCGTGAAGCCCTTCTTCTTAATCTCGTCCATGACCTTGTGGTAGCTGTACCGCTGGGTCAGCGACTTGATGAAGTCCTGCTCGGTCACGCCGCGGGTGGTCTCGACGCCCCACCAGTCGGCGACGAACTCGTAGGTCCCATCGGCACCGAGCTTCACCCCGATGTCGTAGGTCTTCGACGCCTTGATGGACATCACCGCGTCGGTGGTCTGCCCCTGGTAGCCCCGCACGCGCACCGCCTGGCCCTGCTCGGCCACGGTGACCTCGTAGCCCAGGTCCTTGAGCGCGCGCTCCAGGCAGATCTGATCGCGGATCTTCGTCTTGACCGTCGTGAAATGCGACACGTGTCTCCCCCTCTGCCCACCGGCACCGCTGTACCCGGACACCGCCGAGGCGCCGAATCATGCGCGCGTCACCGCTCAGATCTCCAGCTTGCGGCCCACGCCCGCCTCACGCTCGTCTTCTTCGTCGAGGCTGGCCTTGCGCGCCCGTGACTTCGACCAGTCGCGCATCGCGTCGATGCCCTCCTTCATCGTGTACGAGAGCGGGATGATCTCCTCGATCGACTTGAGCAGCCGCTCGGTCGTGAGGTCGGCCCGGTCCTCCTCGTAGCAGTCGTAGAGCGCGCTGACGACCACCTGCTCGATCTCGGAGCCGGAGAAGCCCTGGCTCGCCCCCACCAGCGCGTCCAGATCGAACTCCGCGGAGGCGCGCTTCTTCTTGTCGATGTGGATCTTGAAGATCTGCCGGCGCTCCGCGGGGCTGGGCAGGTCGACGAAGAAGATCTCGTCGAAGCGGCCCTTGCGCAGCAGCTCCGGCGGCAACGATTTCACGTCGTTGGCGGTGGCGATGACGAAGACCGACGACTGCTTCTCCTGCAGCCACGTGATGAAGGTGCCGAAGACGCGCGCGCTGGTGCCGCCGTCGGTCTGACCCGACGACTTGGTGCCCGAGAACGCCTTCTCCAGCTCGTCCAACCACAGGATCGCCGGCGCCACCGCCTCCGCGGTCTTGATGGCGCGGCGCATGTTCTCCTCGGAGGAGCCCACCAGGCTGCCCATCACCTTGCCGACGTCCAGGCGCAGCAGCGGCATGTGCCACATGGCGCCGATCGCCTTGGCGGTCAGCGACTTGCCGCAGCCCGGGACGCCGATGAGCAGGATGCCCTTGGGCGCCGGGAGCCCGAAGTCGCGCGCGTCGCGATAGAAGGCCGCCTTGCGCTTGCCCAGCCAGGCCTTCATCACCTCGAGCCCGCCCACGTCCGAGAACTTGTCGTCGGTCTGGTAGAACTCGAGGATCCCCGACTTGCGGATGATGCCCTTCTTCTCCGCCAGGATGGTGTCGATGTCGAAGTCGCGGGTCTTCACCAGCGACTTGGCGAACACGCTCTCGGCCTCCTCCGCGGTGAGCCCGAGGGCCGCCTCGACCACCGCCTCCCGCCGTCGCGTGTCCCGCTTGACGACGAGATCCACCGACTCGTCGACGCTCTGGGCCACCTTCCACACGATCTGCTCCAGCACCTCGCGGTCGGGCAGGTCGTAGTCGATGACCGCCAGCTCCTTCTCGATCTCGGGCGGGAAGTTCGGGACCGGGCTCAGCAGCACGGCGTGCTGGTTGTAGTCCCCTTCCTTGAACTGCCGGTGCAGGTCGCGCAGGCGCCGCACGATGGACGGGTCCTTCAGGTAGGGGTGGTAGTCGCGCAGGACACAGATGACGTCGTCCTCGAAGTTGGCAATGAAATCGAGGGCCTTCAGCGGGTCGCGCAGGTCGCTGAAGCTGGGCCCGCCGTCGAGGCTCACGAAGCCCTCGGTGATGGACCAGGCCATCACCTTGCGACCGCGCGTGGCACCGATCTCGCGCAGCGCCCCCTCGACGCGCTCCTCCTCCGAGGAGACCACGTAGATCAGCGCGTAGCGTGCGCGGATGAGGTACTCCAGCTCCTCGCGCGAGTTCGTCTCCTGGTGGGCCATCGACAGCTCCTCGGCGTCCGGTTCGGGCCGGCGGATGCGCGCAGGACGGCGCGTCACGGCCCGCCTCAGACTACCCCTGGGCCAGGAGGTCCTTCAAGCCGACCAGCTCCTTGCGCAGCTCGCCGGCGTCCGACAGCACCAGGGTGAGGAGCTCGCTGATGCTCTCCAGCGCGCTGCTGGTGGCCTTGGCGTCGCCCGCCGCCTCCTCGGCCTCCTCCAGATAGTTGCGCAGCAGGTTCAGGTTCGCCTTCCACGCGGCGTAGTTCTCCATGGCCTGCGCGACCTTCTCCGAGCCCCGCGCTCGCAGCGCCACCGCGCTGTCCAGGTCGGCCGTCGCCTCGGCCGCCGGCGCCGGCTTCGCCTCGCGCAGCTTCCTGCCCAGGTCCTCCAGCTCCTCCTGCACCGACTCCAGCTTGTCCTGCAGCGCCTTGTTCTTGCGCTGCAGGAAGTTGATCTCCGCCTCGAGCTTGCCCTTCTGCTCGGGCCCGAAGTCGTCGAGCCGCTTGCCCAGCTTCTCCTGGTCGGCCCGCGCCTCCTCCAGATCCTCGAGCGCGCGCTCCAGCTCCCGCACCTTCCGCTGGAAGTCCGGGTGGCTCGAGATGTCCTTCTGCTCGGTGATCTTCTCCTCCAGCTCGCCCACCTGCTCGCGCACGCTGGCCGTCTCGCGCTCCTGCGCCTTGAGCTGCTGCCGCAGCTCGTCGACCTCGCGGTTCTTCTCGAAGTACTTCTCGAGGACGTCCCGGCGCGCCTCCTCCAGGTCCTTCATGCCGGTGCCGAGCCGCAGGTCGTAGTTCTCGCGGCTCTTCTCCTCGATCTCGAGCTTCAGCTCCGCGATGACGTTCTCCTTGTCGGCGATGACCTCGCGCAAGGTCTCCAGCTCGCGGTTGAGCCGCCGCTCCTGCGTGTTCTCGTGATTGAACGAGTCCTGCAGCGCCTCCAGCTCCTCGCGTGACGAGCGAAGGTCGTACTCCATCAGGTCCAGCTCGCGCTGGAGCTCGTCGATGCGCCGGTCCTTCTGGACCACCTTGGCCTTGAGCTCGCTCAGCAGGTCGCCGGTCTCGCCGCGCGTGGCCTCGAAGGCGCCGAGCTGCCCCTCCAGGCTCGCGATGCGTCCCTCGTGCTCGGCGATGAGCTCGTCGCGCTCCTCCAGGTCCTCTCGCGCCCGGTCCAGCAGGGAGCCGCTGTGGTCGAGCTGCTCGCGCACTCGGTTGTAGCGCTCGTGCCAGCCGTCCAGCTCCTCGTCGAAGCGGCCCTCGCGGGTCTCCAGCTCGACGATGCGCGCCTCCATCTCCTGGATGCGCTGCTTCGCCTCGCCCAGCTCGCGCTCCATGCCGCGCGCGGCCGCCTTGGCCCGGCGCAGCTCCGACGCGTCGACCTCCTCGCCGCTCTCCGCCGCCTCGGCGGGGGCCGACTCGCGCCCCCGCGACGCGCGCGGGCCGCGCAGGCCGGCCGGCGGGGCTCAGGCGCGGCCGCGCGCGCTCGGCGGCGGGCGGCGGCTCCGGCTCGGGCTCGCGACGGGCCGGTTCGGGCTCCGGTGCGCGACGTACCGGCTCGGGCTCCGGCGCGCGACGGGCCGGCTCGGGCTCACGACGCACAGCCTCGGGGAGCGCCGGCTCGGCCGCGGTCGCGGCCAGCGGCTCGACCGGCTCGGCGCTGGGGCTGCCGCGCTCCTCGCGCCGACGACGGATGCGCTCCTCACGTTCCAGACGCGCTCTCTCCCGCGCGTCCTGCCCGTCGTCGGCGCCAGCCGCCGCCGCCTCGGGGCGCGCCCGCGAGGGGCGCTCCCGGCTCGCCCCGGCGCCGCCGTCCGCGTCGGCCTCCGGCGCCCCGACGTAGAGCTGCACCTTCACCGGGAAGTCGCCGAAGCGAAGCTCGTCGCCGGCAGAGATCGGGGCCTCGGTCACCTGCTCGTCATTGACGAAGGAGTGGTTCGAGCTGCCCAGGTCCCGCACGGTCCAGGTGCCGCCCGCCTCCTGGATCTCGGCATGCTGCCGGCTCACCGACGGGTTCTTCACCTGGATGGTGGAGCCGGGGTTCCGGCCGACGGTGACGAGCGTCCCGGGCGTGAGCGGCACGACCTGCCGCTCGCCCTCGATGTTCCTGCAGACGAGTTGGAGCACGGCGACCCTGGCGGATTGGTGCGTCGGCGGGCGAATCGACCCGTCACCCGCGGGCCGCGAGGATACGCTGGCCCCGGAAACCTTGTCCATGCCTGCCGTGCCCGCGGCGATCGCCTCCGGGGCGCCGCTTTCGTGGCCGTCGGAGGGCGTGATACGCTCGTCCCTCGGCGACCGCTTGTGCTCGATCCGCCGGCTCGATCCGCCGGCCTGACCCGCCAGAGGGCTGCGATGAGCGACGACAATCTCCTGCGCAGCGCCCACGAGGTCGCCGCCCGCGCGAGCGACGGCAGGCTCGAGGGGTGCCAGGTCCAGGATGTCGATCTGTCGGCCTCCGGGCTCCAGGGCGTGCGGGCCAACGACGTGCGCCTGCGCCGGGTGGCGCTGCACTCGGCCGACGCCACCGGCGCGGACATGGGCCGCGTGGTGTTCAGCGAGAGCAGCATGCGTGGCGTGCGCTTCGACGGGACCCTGTTTCGCGGCTGCTCCTTCTTCTCCTGCGAGCTCATCGAGGCGGGCTTCACCAACACGACGATGAGCGGCACCGGCTTCTATTCGTCGCACATGGGCAACGCCGACTTCTCCGGCGCCAGGGTGCAGTCGGGGACCTTCACCTCCTGCGAGCTCTTCGGGGCGCGCTTTGCGCGGGCGACCCTCATCAACACGCGCTTCGACGCCCAGGAGCGGGGGAACGTGACCCTGGACCGGGCCGACTTCTCGAACTCCGTGCTCATCGACTGCGACCTGATGGGCGCGAACCTCTACGGCGCCAGCTTCAAGAACGCGCTGCTGGTCAAGGTGGATCTCCGCCACGCCAACGTCAGCGGCGCGGACTTCAGCGGCGCGCACCTGGTCGACGTCCAGGTGGACCTGGGGCAGCTCGACGAGGGCGAGCGCGCCGCGGTCGAGCGGGCGCGTCTGGACGATCCCTGGCGCCAGCACGGCTTCATGCGGGAGGTGCTCGACGCCTACAGCCCGCAGGAGATGATGACGCTGCTCGAGTACGTGCTGCGCACCTACGTCATCGAGGGCGCCTCGCCGCGGGCGAGCGCCGACAGCTTCGCCGGGGTGCTGAGCCAGCTCAAGGCCCAGCACGAGTTTCCCGAGCTCGACGCCCTGCGGGTGCGCGGCAGCAGCGTCCAGGTGCGCGCCGGCCAGGAGTGGGTCGAGCTGGGCGAAGCCCCGAGCGCCCCACGCAGCGCGCCAGAGCCCGCGCCCGCGCCTCAGGCGGCCCCGATCTCGCCGGCCGCCGCGGCTCGCCCGCCGACCGCGGCGCCCAAGGCCGGCGACGGCTCGGCCCCGGCCGGGGAGCCCTCGCGCCCGCCCAAGAACGTCGGGCGCTCGAAGCGCTTCCGGAAGCTCGACATCGACTGACCACGTCCGCGAGGACCGCCTCCGCGAGGACCGCCTCCGGGCAGCCCGGCGGCGCAGGCGTTCAGCGCTTCCGGAGGCTGTCGTCGACGATGATGCTGGGCTCCTCGACGATGACCGAGGGGCGGCGGCGCGTCGAGGGGCGCGTCGGCGCGGACACCGGGGCGGCGGCGCGGTCTCCGGTGCTGGCCCCGACGCGGGCGGTCCCGGAGCGCACCTCGACGGCGACGGAGGGCGGCGGCACCTCCGCGGTGCTGCGCAGATCGGGCGGCAGGTCCTCGTCCAGGAAGGCCGGCTTGGAGACGTCGGTGCGGTCCAGCGGATCGAAGTCGTCGTCGTCGTCGCGCAGGCCGGGATCGGTGGTCTCCGCGTAGCCGCCGAAGCCCGGCTCGGCGTCGTCAGCGTCGAAGTCCCCGCTGAAGTCGCGGTGGGCCGCCGGCGGCACGGCCTGCTGCACCGGCAGCGTCTCCTCGGGCACGCGCACGCCCGAGGGCTTGGTGTCCTCGACGTAGAAGGGCGTCCGGCCGCCGGGATCGGTGACCTCCTCGGCCTGGGCCGGCTCGTCGTCCACGCGGACGAGCATCACCGTGATGTTGTCCTTGCCGCCGCGATCGTTGGCCATGCGCACCAGGCAGCCGGCGGCCTCCTGGAGGTCGTCGGCGTTGACCTCGAGCACGTTCTGCATCGACCAGTCGTCGACCATGTCGCTCAGGCCGTCCGAGCACATCAGGAACACGTCACCGGGGCGCCGGGCGATCGTCTGCACCTCCGGCTCGACGTAGTCCTTCAGGCCCACGGCGCGGACGATGATGTTGCCCTGCTTGAAGTTCGCGATCTCCTCGACCGTGGACAGCTCGCCCGCGTCGATCTTGTGGTTCAGCAGGCTGTGGTCGCGGGTGACCTGCTCCAGCTCACCGCCCGGATACCAGCGGTAGATGCGGCTGTCGCCGACATGCGCCAGCACGAAGGTGTCGCGCTGGGCCAGCATCGCCACCAGGGTCGTGCCCATGCCCTCGAGCTTCGAGTCCTTCATCCCCTCGACGTAGACCCGGTCGTTGGCGTACTGGACCGCGTTCGAGAGGAGCGCCTCGGCCCGCGTGTGCGCGCCGCGCGCCTTGTAGGGCAGCCGCTCCTGGGGCGTGTCGCCGTGCTCCTCGAAGAAGCCCACCATGTGCTCGGTGGTCAGGCGGCTCGCCACCTCACCGGACGCGTGGCCGCCCATGCCGTCGCACACCACGTACAGCGCGTGCTCCTCGGCCACCACGTAGGCGTCTTCGTTGTGGTCGCGCTTGCGCCCCACGTCGGTGAGCGCGAAAGGCGTCAGCTTCTGCATGGCGTCGCCGTGCTCGATCGATGGAGTTCCGCAGTGCTCATGCCTCGCCCTGCCCCACTCAGAAGTCGGGACGGTCGCTGCGACCCGGCGCGGGACCGTCGTCAGCGACTCCCAACGACGCCCGCAGCGTGTAGGCCGTAGCGGGGCCACTCAGCTGCCGGATCCTCAGGAAATGGCGGCCCGATCGGGCGATCGGCACCGTGAGCTTCGTCCGCCCCTCGCCCTTCTTGCGGGTCACCTCGCCCAGCGGCTCGCCGTAGCGGCTGAACACCGCGACCGCGACCTCGGCGTCGGCCTCGTCTGCGGCGAGCTGGACGGTGAGCTGCCCCGCGTCGGCGAGGTCCACCGCCTTCCAGTCCGTGGTGTCGCCCGTCTTCCGGGCGATGTCGTCCGTGGTCCACTCGTCGAGCGCCACGGGCTGGGCCTCGTTCCGGTACGCGTCACCGCCGCTGTCCTTCTCGGGATCGCTCTTGCATCCCAGGAAGAGCACCGTCGAGAGCAGCGCGATGGCGAGAGCCTTCATCGTGGGGCACCATCTCTCAGAGCGAGACCTGCGAATCGGGCCTCGGGTTCCGGGCGAGATTGCCACGCTATCACCCGGCTCGGTGAGTGTCAACGCGCCCCCCGGAGGAAAGAATCGTGATTCTGACGGGTTAGGAGGGCCCCCGCGGATCGCGAGCGGTGCCCGGGGCCGTGCCCGCGAGGGACACGACCCCGGCCTGGTCGGGGCGACTGGATTTGAACCAGCGACTTCCTGCTCCCGAAGCAGGCGCGCTACCAGACTGCGCTACGCCCCGTACGCTAGAGGAGCCAGCTTGTAGTGTGGCTCGCGCCGCGGTGTCAAGCGCAGATCCGCGCGGCTGCGCGCAGATGACGCGGCCGCCGATCGCGCAGTATGCTCCGCGCACCCGGCCGCCCGGAGCCCGCCATGGACCCACAGCGCACCCGCAGCTTCGTCGACGCGATGTGGGACGACTCGATCGTCCCCGCCCTCGTCGAGTACATCCGCATCCCGAACCAGAGCCCGGCCTTCGACCCCGAGTGGGCCGAGCACGGGCACATGGACCGCGCCGTCGCCCTGGCCGAAGCCTGGGTGCGCAGCCACGCGCCCGAGGGGGCGACGGTGGAGGTGTGGCGCCTGCCGGGACGCACGCCCCTGCTCTTCGTGGAGATCGGCGGCGAGCTGCCTGGGACCATCCTGCTGTACGGCCACCTGGACAAGCAGCCTCCGATGGTCGGTTGGAGCGAGGGACGCGCGCCCTGGACGCCGGTGCTGCGGGACGGGCGGCTCTACGGGCGCGGCGGGGCCGACGACGGCTACGCGGTGTTCGCGTCCATCGCCGCGGCGCGCGCGCTCGGCGAGCAGGGCACCGCCCACCCGCGGCTGGTGGTCGCCATCGAGTGCTCCGAGGAGAGCGGCTCGCCCGACCTGAGCGCCTACATCGACGCCTACGCCCAGCGCATCGGCGCCCCCGACCTGGTGGTCTGCCTCGACTCGGGCTGCGGCGACTACGAGCGGCTGTGGCTGACCACCTCGCTGCGCGGGAACATCGTGGCCGAGCTGGAGGTCGGCATCCTGCGGGAGGGCGTCCACTCCGGGCGCGCCAGCGGCGTCGTCGCCTCCACCTTCCGCATCGCCCGGCGCCTGCTCTCGCGGATCGAGGATCCCGACAGCGGCGAGATCCTCCTGCCCGAGTTCCACGCCGAGATCCCCGAGCAGCGGGTGGAGCAGGCCCGGCAGGCCGCCGCCGTGCTCGGCGACGAGGTGAGGGGCGAGATGCCCTTCGTCACCGGCGCGCGGGCCGTCTCCGACGACGTGGTGGAGCAGCTCCTGGCGCGCACCTGGCGCCCCGCCCTCTCGGTGACCGGCGCCGACGGGTTGCCGCCGGTGGCCCAGGCCGGCAACGTGCTGCGCCCCTCGACCACCCTGAAGCTCTCGCTGCGCACGCCGCCCACCACCGACGCGCACACCGCCGGCGAGGCCCTGCGCCGCGCCCTCGAGGCCGACCCGCCCTACGGCGCCCGCGTCGTCTGCACCGTGGAGCCCCCCGCCGGGGGCTGGCACGCGCCGCCGCTCGCCCCCTGGCTGGGCCGGGCCATCGACGAGGCCTCGGAGGCCTTCTTCGGCCCGAAGGCCTGCCACGTCGGCGAGGGCGGCTCGATCCCCTTCATGGGGATGCTGGGCGAGAAGTTCCCCGAGGCCCAGTTCGTGATCACCGGCGTGCTTGGGCCCGGCTCGAACGCCCACGGCCCCAACGAGTTCCTCGACATCGCCACCGGCAAGCGCCTCACCGCCGCGGTGGCCCACGTCATCGCCGCGTTCGGTCAGCGGCCGCCCGCGTGACGAGCGTCGGCGAGCTGCTGGCGCTCGGCGGCGCCGGACTGGTCGCCGGCTTCATCAACACCCTGGCCGGCGGCGGCTCGCTGCTGACGCTGCCGGCCTTGATGCTCACCGGGCTCGACGCCTCGGTCGCCAACGCCACCAACCGCATCGGCGTGCTGACGGGCAGCGTCGCGGCCAGCCACGCCTTTGTGCGCTCGCGTCAGCTCGATCCGCGCCAGGTCGCGCGCCTGGCGGTCCCGACCCTGGGCGGCGCGGCCCTGGGCGCCCTGGCCGCCGCGTTCGTGCCCACGGCGGCGCTCGAGCCCATCCTGCTGGCCACCCTGGTGGTGATGGCGCTGGTGCTCGCGCTGCGCCCCTCGATCCTGACGGCCAGCCCGGGGGAGGCCCCGCGCGAGCCGGGCCCGCGCGCGCTCGTCGAGCTGGCCGCCGCCGGCTTCTACGCCGGCTTCCTCCAGGCCGGCGTGGGGTTCATCCTGCTGGCCGTGCTGGCCGGGCGGCTGCGGCACGACCTGGTGCGCGCCAACGCGCTCAAGGTGGCGCTGGTGCTGCCGCTCACCGTGGTGGCCCTGGGCATCTTCTGGTGGAAGGGGCTGGTGCGCTGGGGCCCGGGCCTCACCGTGGGGGTCGCCACCGCCGTCGGCGCCCGGCTGGGCGTCGGGTTCGCGCTGCGGTACGCGGCGGCGCTCCGCTGGCTCGTGCTCGCGGCCGTCATCGTGCTGGCCGTCGCCGTCGCCCTGCGCTGATCAGGGAGCGGCGTCCGGGCTGCCGCCCCCGGCGGGTGCCTCGCCTGAGCCTCCAGCGCCTCCCTCGGCGGCCTTCGCCTTCTCCTCGGCCTCCATCCGCGCCTTCTCCGCCGCGCCACGGGCGTCTGCGGCCACCGAGTCGAAGATGTGCTCCCAGGCACCGGCGCAGGGCTCGGCCAGGTCCTTGCCGCACTGCTCCAGCGCCTCGCGGGCGGTGCGGGCCCGCTTCCGCTCGGCGCTCCCGGGCCCGATGCCGAGCTCGTCCAGCAGCGCCACGTGCCGCTCGAGCGCATCCAACGCCCGCTTGCGGTCCACGTCGCGCAGGATCTCGGCCTGCAGGTAGGCGATCTCCGGATCCCGTGGCGCCATCTTCGCCGCCTTGGCGATGGCGGCCTTGGCCTTGTCGAGCTGCCCCAGGTGGAAGGCGGCGATCGCCGTCCAGGCGTGGACCTGCGCCAGCTTCGGGAAGGCCTTCTCCAGGCCGTCCAGCGCCTTCATCGCCTGGGGATAGTCGCGGTCGCCGAGCAGCACCGGGCCGGCGAAGAGCCGCACCAGCATGTCGTCGGGCCGCTCGGCGACCTGCCGCGCGAGGTCGGTCGCCCGCTCGGTGCGCCCGGCGTCCAGGTTGTAGATGCCGATGAGCTGGAGCAGCACCTCCTCCGTGCGGTCGCCGGCCGCCACCTTCGCCTCCAGGCGCTCCCGGAGCTCCTCCACCCGACCGGAGGCCCAGAGGAAGGCGTCGGCCACCTGGCCGAAGCGGGGATCCTCGCCGAAGTGGGCCCGCGCGGCGTCGGCCAACCGGGCCGCCTCGGCCGTGTCGCCCAGGCGGCTCTGGGCCTCCACCGCCACCGCCCAGGCCTCGAAGCAGTCGGGGTTGGCCTGCTGCGCCGCCCCGGCCAGGGAGGCGGCGGACGCGACGGCCCCCACGCTCGACCAGGCCTTGGCCACAGGCACCAGCCCGCAAGCGCTCTGCCGGTCGAGGATCGCCTCCGCCACCGCCGCGCCGAGCACCGGCCCGCGCAGGATCGCCACCCGCAACGCCGACAGCCGCGTCGGACCCAGCTCGGCGAGCTGCGGGCTCATCGCCATCTCGAAGGCCTCGCGCCCGAGCCCCACCGCGGCGGCGACGGGCAGCAGGCTGGGCCACTCCACGACGCGAATCGTCTGCTTTCCGCGCAATAGCGGCTCGAGCGCCTTGGCCACGCCGGCCGGCTCCCGCTTCGACAGCGCCTCGGCCACCGCCGCGCGTACCGCCTCCAGCTTCGGATCCACGGTCTCGGGCTCGGTCCCGCCCGAGCTGAGGTCGATCCAAGGCAACGCGAGCGGCCCCGCCTGGGTGAGCGCCGCCTCCCGCTCCGACTCGGGGGGGCAGGCGCCGCCGTCCCAGCACACCACCGCGTTGCCCACCGAGCGCACCATCGGACAGGACGCGCGGCTCGGGTGCGAGACGAGCAGCCGACACGCTTCGCCCAGATGGACCACCACGCGCCCTTGCTGGATCTCGATCCGCTCCGGCTTCAGCGTGCCGAGCTTCGAGGTCCAGGCCTTCACCGGACGCGCCGCGTCCGCCCCCAGCACCATCTCGGCCCTCGCCGCCGGCGCCGCGCCCAGCACCATGCCCGCGACCGCCACGACCAGTCCCCGCGTCCATCTCCCTGCCTTCACACCTGCCTCCTGCGCTCCCGGGGGAGCCACGCCCCCCGCGATGGGTGCATCCCAGTATCCGGTGAAACGGCGCCGCGTGCAGGACCCTACCCGGCCGCCTCGCGCAACGCCTCGATCGCCGCGCCGTAGTCGTCGGCCCCGAACACGGCGCTGCCCGCCACGAACACGTCGGCGCCCGCCTCGCGGATCGCCCCGATGGTGTCGGGCTTGACCCCGCCGTCCACCTCGATCCGCACGTCGAGCCCGCGCTCGTCGATCCAGCGCCGCAGCCTGGCGATCTTCGGCAGCACGCCGGGGATGAACTTCTGGCCGCCGAACCCGGGGTTCACGCTCATCACCAGCACATGGTGCAGGCGGTCCAGCACGTACTCGATGCTCTCGGGCGGGGTGTGCGGGTTGAGGACCACGCCCGGCTTCGCGCCGGCCTCCTCGATGCGCGCGACCAGCCGGTCCAGGTGGAAGGCGACCTCGACGTGGACGCTGAGCCAGTCGCTGCCGGCCTCGACGTAGGCGTCGATGAAGTCCTCGGGGTTGGTGATCATCAGGTGGGTGTCGATGGGCAGCGTGGTGATGCGGCGCACGGCCTGCACCACGAGCGGGCCGATCGTCAGGTTGGGCACGAAGTGGCCGTCCATGACGTCGACGTGGACGATGTCGGCGCCGGCGGCCTCGAGGGCGCGCACCTCCTCACCCAGGCGTGCGAAGTCGGCGCTGAGGATCGATGGGGCGATGAGGGGGCGGGCGAGGCGGGTCATGGGGCGGGCTCCGGGGTGGCGGGGCGGGCCGGACGCCAGTCGGGGGCGAAGAGCGCGTGGTCGGAGATGAGCGACGGTCGGGGGCGGCTGCCGTCGGCGTCCATCACCCAGATGGCGCTCGGGCGTCCGGGGCTGCGCTGAGCGTAGACGATATAACGCCCGTCGGGGGAGAATGCGGGACTCTCGGCGCTGACACCGGCGCCGCTGAGGCGCGAGATGCGGTCGGTGTCCAGGTCGTAGCGCATGAGCGCGAAGCCGGAGGCGCTGACCTGCTGGGCGTAGACGATGACGCCGCCGAGCGGGGACCAGGCCGGGGAGGTGTTGTAGCCGCCGCTGGTGATGCGGCGGGCGTCGCGTTCGGTCCCGGCGACGGGGCCGACGTAGATCTGGGGCGAGCCGGTGCGGTCGCTCACCCAGGCCAGGCGGGTGCCGTCGGGCGACCACACCGGCGAGGTGTCGGCGGCCTCGTGGGTGGTGAAGCGCTGCTGCAGCTCGCCGGTGGCGGCGTCGAGGATCGCGATGTCGGAGTTGGAGCCCTCGGCCAGCGAGAGCGCGAGCCAGCGGCCATCGGGCGACCAGGCCCCCGCGGCGTTCAGGCCCGGGCGCGCCGAGAGCGGGCGGCCGTCGACGATCCAGTCGGGGTTGCCGCTGCGGTAGGACATGTAGCCCACCGCGCCGTCCGGCGCGAAGGTCGGGCTCAGGTTGAGGCTGCCGTTTCGCGTGGCGTAGGAGAAGGCGCCGCCGTCGGTGTCGAAGACGGCGACCTCCTTGACCCCACGCGCCACCTCCACCGAGGCGACCAGGCGGCTGCCGACGACGCCGCGTCGCCCGGTGTCGTGGCCGACCAGGGCGTTGACGAAGGCCGCCACCGCGAGGCGCTCGCCGCCCGGGCGCACCAGGACGTCGCCCTCGGGCAGGTCGACGGTGCCGAAGCGCTCGACCTCGATGACGCGGATCCGGAGGCGGTAGCTCTCGGGCAGGGCGGTAGGCACCAGCGACACCCGGACGACGCGCGAGGCAGACGCCATCTGCCAGTCGAGGCGGTCGATCTCCGACGCGCTGACGCCCTCGTTGGCATGCCCGGCGGGCAGCTCGGCCGGGCCGAGCACGCGGTAGAAGCCGGTCCAGTCGAGGTCGGCGCGGAGCTGGGCGCCGACGCGGGCGGCCTCGGCGGCGAGCCAGGAGCCGCCGCCGACGGCCAGGGGCGGCGGCACGGCGATGGGATAGAGCACCTCGACGCGCCCGCGGGCCGTGCCCGTGCGGCAGAGGCCGCCCACGCAGACCGCGCCGTCGGGGCACTGGGAGGGGGCCTCGCACCACGGCGGGTCGGCCGCAGGCGCCAGCATCGCGGCGGCCAGGGCGACGGTGAGCGCCCCCGGGATCATCGCGAGGCGAACCGCCCGTCGAGATCGATCCGGATGCCGCGGGCGTTGAGGTCGCGCAGTACGTCGGGATCAGGCGCCGGGAAGCTCTTGGAGCCGCCCTCCGAGGGCACGAACTGCCGCACGGCGTCCAGCGCGGCGTCGTCGAAGGCGCGGTTCCCGCTGGGCTTGTCGACCTTGTAGGACAGGATCTCGCCCTGGGCCGAGATGCGCTCGACGACGACGCGCATCCGCAGCTTCTTGAGCGACGCCTCGTCGAGGAAGGGCGGCACCACGAAGACCTTCCGCAGCGCGCGGGTCATCTGCATGCCGTACATGTTGCCGGCGCGCACCTCGGTGCCCTGCCCGCCCACCTCGCCCTCGGAGTGGCCGATGATGCGGTCCAGGCTCGTGGCGCGCTTGCGCGGGTCGTCCTCGTCGAAGTCCTTGAGGATGTCCTCGAGCTTCTTGTCCTTCCGCTTGGGGTCCCGCTTGGCCGGCTCGGGGTCGAACTCCTTCTTCTTCACCTCTTCGGGCGGCGGGTTGTCCTTGTCCAGGTTGATGCCGTCCTCGATGATCTCCGGCTGCTCGTAGGTCTGCAGCTCCGGCAGCTTGTCCGGCTCCGGCTCCACGGCGCCCAGCGCAGGCATCAGCGCCGCCTCCAGCACCTCCAGCTCGTTGGCAGGGTCCGGCTCCGGCTCGCGCGGCTCGGCCGCGGTCTCGGGCACCGAGCACCGGCGCTCCCCGCACAGCCCGTAGCCGACCGAGCCCCGCTCGCGCGGCCCGCCGGCCCCGGCGACCACCTTCACGCCCGACGGCTGCGCCAGGTAGAGGAAGGCCACCAGGATGACGTGCACGACGAGGGTGAGCACCAGGCCCGACGCCGCGGCGAGGATCCTCACGGCAGGGCCTCGGGCGTCCGCTCCACCTCAGCGCCGCCCAGCAGCCCCGGCGCGGCCACCAGCCCGAACTTCGTGACGCCAGCCTGCCGCACCGCCGCCATGACCCGCAGCACCTTCCCGTAGTCGAGCTGCCGGTCGGCCAGCACGTAGAGCTCCTTGTCCTCCTGGAGCTTCTTGTTGTCGACCAGCTTCTCACCCAGCGCCTTCAGGCATGGCTCGAAGGCCACCTCCTCGGCCGCCGCCTCCTCGTCGTCGCGCGGCGCGCCCAGGTGCTTGCGGATGTCGGGCGAGACCTTGGGGCAGTCGACGATCACCGTCTCGTCGATGGAGAACTGCAGGTCCTTGGTGACGACCAGCTTCAGCTTCTTCACCTCCTGGAGGTTCACCGCCTCGCTGTTCACCTTGGGGAGGTCCACGCCCACCTTCTGATGCTCCGGCTCCTTCTTCTGCTTCTGCTGGATGGCATCCTCGAGGATGCGCTCGGCCTCCTCGAGGGTGCGGTCGCGTTCGGCCTCCATCTGGATGCTCTGCACGCCGGCCGACACCATGAAGATGATGAGCAGCACCAGCATCACGTCCACCAGCGGCGTGACGTTGATCTCGGCCAGGGGTCCGCGCTGCGAGCCCCCGCCGCCACCGCCCATCGTCATGCCCAAGGGAGCCCCCCGCTCACGAGAAGAAGTGGCGGCGCAGGATGTTCAGGTAGTCCGTGCCGAACTCGTCGAGCTGGATCTGGAGGCCGCGCAGCCGCCCGATGAGGCCGTTGTACGCCATGACGGCGGGGATGGCCGCGAGCAGGCCGATGGCGGTGGCCACCAGCGCTTCGGCGATGTGCGGGGTCACGGTCTCGAGGATGGGTCGCGACGGGTCGATGTGGGCGAAGGCGTTCATGATGCCCCACACCGTGCCGAAGAGGCCGATGAAGGGAGCCGAGCTGCCTACGGTCGCCAGGAAGGTCAGCGCGTACTCGAGGCGGGCGCGCGCGGTGGACGAGGCCTGGTAGAGGCTGCGCTCGATGTTCTCGAAGGAGGAGGCCGCGTCGGTGGGGCGCGCCGCGGGGCCGTCGCCGGGCGGGCGGGCGCCGCGACCCTCGCGCTCGCGGAGGATGAGCTCCAGCTCCTCGTAGCCGGCGCGGAACATGGCGCGGGCCGGCGAGGCGGGCAGCGTCTCCGACATCTGGTAGAGCTCGGCCAGGCGGGTGGCGCTGCGGAAGGTGCGGACGAAGCTGCGGCTCTGGCGGATGGCGCGCCCGATGGAGAAGAGCTTGGCGCCGATGACGAACCAGCAAGCCACGCTCAACAGCACGAGCACGCCCAGCACGGCCAGGACCATGCCGCGGGACTCGAGGACGAGCTGGAAGACGTCCACCTGCTGGGCGGCGGGGGCCGCGGCGACGGCGAGAGGCAGGGCGGAGAGCGACAACATGGCCGGAGAGACCTCGGGACGGGGTGCGGCGCGCGGGCGAGGGCCTCACGGAGAGGCGCGAAATCGCTAGCATGGGGGCGGAGGGCTGTCAAAACGCTGCAATGTGTGGGGATGAGGATATGTTCCGCGCGCCGGGCGCGGCTGTGGCGCGGCGACGAGCTTGATTGACAAGGCGCGGGCGCGCCTTAGAATGTCGACCATCAAAAGTCTGCGATTTCCAGCAATTAGCCGCTCGGAGCACGCGATGGGCCAGAAGGACGGAGACGGGTTTCCCGGCGGCGGGCATGGGCCCTCGGGAGCGGATGGCTCCGACGACATGGACAAGACTGGCGCCATCAGCCTGGACGACCTGCGGCGCGTCGGGGTCCTGGGCGACGAGCCGGCCGCGCCGGTCGAGAAGACGACGGCGTTGACGCTGGACGAGATGCAGCGGGCGGCGGGGCGTCCGGCGGCGCCGAGGCCGCCTGCGGGTCCTGGCACCGTGCGGCGGACTGGCGGGACGGCGCCGCAGGGTTCGGCGCCGGTGGAGAAGACCACCGCCATGACCCTCGAGGAGATGCGGCGCGCCGGCGTGCCCGGCGTGGGCGAGGCGGCGCCGCCGGTCGAGAAGACCACGGCCATGACCCTCGACGAGATGCGGCGCGCTGGCGTGCCCGGCGTGGGCGAGGCGGCGCCGCCGGTCGAGAAGACCACGGCCATGACCCTCGACGAGATGCGGCGCGCCGGCGTGCCCGGCGTGGGAGAGGCGGCGCCGCCGGTCGAGAAGACCACGGCCATGACCCTCGACGAGATGCGGGGCGGCGGAGGTGGCGGAGGCGCCCCCGAGAAGACGATGGCGATGACCCTGGACGAGATGCGCGGCGAGGCCGAGGTGCCGCCGCCGACGATGCTGCTCGACACGGGCGGGCTGCCGGCGCGGCCGCCGAAGCTCGAGGCGATCAGCGGCAACGACAAGGGCACCAGCTACGAGCTGACCGCCGAGCAGACGCTGGTGGGGCGTGGTCTGGACTGCGGCATCGTGCTCAACGACGCCAGCGTCAGCCGCAAGCACTTCCGCATCGACCGCGAGGGCGACGGCTGGAAGCTGGTGGACCTGGGCTCGGGCAACGGGACCAAGGTCGACGGCCAGCGGGTGGCGGCCTTCCTGGCGCTCGAGGACGGCATGGTCATCGAGGCGGGCACCACGCAGCTCCGGTGGTCGCACGTGGTGCCGAAGGCTCGGCCGGCCACGCGCCCCGGCGGCGCGGCGCCGCGTCAGGAGGGGATGGCGCCGGCCCAGGCGGAGCGGACCATCGCGATGGCGCCGGTGACGGCGGGCGCGCGCCCGGACTTCGGCAGCGAGCCGGTGGAGGAGCGCACCCGCATCGGCGACATGGCGGCGTTGGAGGTGCTGCCCGAGTGGAAGGAGCGGGTCGAGAGCGGCCGCGCGGGCGGCGCGGACGAGGCGGCGGCCGAGGCCGAGGCGGCGCCCTCCGGGGGCGGAGGCGCGCTGAAGTGGGTGGCCATCGCCCTGGGGCTGATCTCGCTGCTCGGAGGTGGCTTCGTCATCGCCGACAAGGTGGCGGGGCTGGGCATCGTGTTCCCGAAGGCCGAGCCGGTGAGCGCCAGCGCGGAGGCCACCGAGGAGGCAGCGGCGGAGGAGGAGGCCGAGGCGGCGCCCGACCCCAAGGCCAAGGAGGCGATGGACCGCGGGCTGGAGCAGTTCAAGGCACGCCGTTGGTACGAGGCGCGGGAGAGCTTCAAGGAGGCGGTCAAGCTCGACGCCGAGCTGGCCGGGGCGTCGGAGGCGCTGGCGCAGGCCGAGGCCGAGGTGGCGGCGTCCAAGGCCATCGAGGACGCGGACAAGGCCACCGAGGAGAAGAAGTTCGCCGAGGCCATCGAGCGGCTGAAGGCCGTGCCCAACACCTCGAGCTACTACCCGCAGTCGCGGGAGATGCTGCGGGCCGCCCGGGACGGGCTGGTGGAGCGGCAGCTCGGCGACGCGCGGGAGCTCGAGGAGAAGGGCGAGCTGGTCGGGGCGCTCGGGGCCGTCGACGTGGCGCTGGCGGCGGCGCCGGAGGACGCGGACGCGCTGGCGCTGCGGGAGGAGCTCAAGCAGGCCATCGTCGAGTCGGGCGGGGAGCTGCCGACCAGCGAGGAGCTGGCGGCGGCGGCGGCGGAAGCAGGGGCAGGCGAAGCGGAGGGGGCCGAGGAGCCCGCTGGCGAGGAGGCGCCCGCCGAAGCGGCGGCGGCCGACGACAAGGTCGCCGAGGAGCCCGCCGCCGAGGAGGCGCCAGCGAAGGAGGCCGCCGTGGCCGAAGCGCCGGCGACCGCCAGGAGCGAGAAGACGGCGAGCCCGACCAAGAGCGCGCGCCCGAAGAGCGTGGCCAGCGCGCGGAAGAGCGCGCCGGCGCGCAAGCCCACCGGTGACATGGCGACGGGCCTGCAGAAGTACGCGGCGCTGGACCTGGCGGGCGCCGCGGCGGCCTTCGAGGAGGCCTCGGGGCATGGCCGGAAGGCCGACCGGGCCAAGGCGGCGCGGCTGGCCTCGACGGTGAAGAAGTTCCGGGCCAAGTGGGAGTCGGGGATGGCCGCCGCCAAAGGCTACAAGGCCACCCAGGCGATCACCGACCTGACCGAGGCGCGAAAGCTGGACGCGGCGGTCAGCGGCGCCCACCAGTCCGCCATCAAGGCGGAGCTGTCCAAGCAGCACTCCTATCTCGCCAACGTCGCCTATCAGCGCGAGGACTTCGGGGCGGCGGGAAACCACGCGCGCAAGGCGCTGGCGCTGCACTCCGATCAGCCGTCGGCGCAGAAGATCTACGACGAGGTCCAGGCGAAGGCCCAGACCTGGCTGCAGGACGCCAAGGGGATGGCGTCATCGAATCCGGGCGCGGCGATGCAGCTGCTGAGCAAGGTGCTGGCGGTGTTCCCGCGAGGGGACTCCCGGTACGCCGAGGCCTACAAGCTGCTCAACGAGCTGGGAGCCAGCGGCACCCACGACTGAGCCTGTGGGCGCGGGCCGGGGGCGGCTCAGGGGTCGTCGGCCAGCGCCGAGGTGAGCAGCGCGCCGAGCCCGGCGGGCAGCAGCAGCAGGCCGGCGGCCAGGACCGCGCTGACCTGGAGCGGCGCCAGGGTCTGGGCCCACTGGCTGGCGGGGGCGACGAAGGCGGCCAGCACGACGAGCGGCGCCGCGACCGAGGCCCAGAAGAGCGCGCCGAGGACGCTGGCGCCGCGCCGCCCCAGCTCGCTGAGGCAGAGCAGTGCCGCAGGCGCGAGGGCCAGGGGCACCAGGGCCAGCCAGGCGGCGGCGCGGTCGCCGACGAAGGGTGCCCCGCGGGCGGCGTGGACCAGGGCGGTCAGGGGCATCGTGTCGGCCAGGCCGATGCGGTGGCCGGCGAAGTAGATGAAGCCGACGAAGAGCAGCCCGGTGCCCAGGAGCACACGGGCGCCCAGGCCGTCTGGGTGGTGACGGCGCCAGAAGAGCGCCGCGGTGAGGGTGCTGACGGCGAGCACCAGCACCCAGCGGGCGGGGGCGCCGGCGCCGATGATGTGCGCGAGGGCGGGCTGGCCGTCGAAGGCTCCGGCGCCGACGGCGCCCACCAGCAGCGCGGCCCCGAAGGCGCTGAGGACGAGGCCCAGGAGGGCGCCGATGGTGGCGCGGGCGCGCATGGGAGCCGGTACGAAGGCGAGCAGCGAGAGGACGACCAGGAAGGTGGTGGCGATGAAGGTGGGGCTGCCGGGGCTGGCGAGGGCCCGCCAGGGGGCCACCAGGACGCCGTCGCGGAGGTCGGGCAGCAGCGCGGCGTCGAGCAGGACCAGCATGACGAGGATGAGCATGCGTCGGTACCAGGGCCCGGCGTCGGTGTCGGCGCGCGGGCGCCGGGTGGCTGGGGAGGCCGGCTCGGGCTGGACCTTGCGCGCGGGCGCCGAGGCGCTGCGGACGTGGTGCAGGCGTTGGGAGCGCACCTTGGCCGTCGGTTGCGCGGTGGAGCCGGGGGCGCGGGGCTCGAGGGCGACGTCCGGGGCGGGCGGGAGCGGGCCGCGGTCCCCTGGCAGACCTTCCACGGGCGCGTGGGGGCCGCGCTGTGAGCCGGCCTGCTCTGCGCGGCCGGCCTCGGCGAGGCGCTGGGTGAGGGTCGCGTCGGGGAGGCCCAGGGTGGCTCGCTCGTCGAAGGGCACGCCGCGGGGCGGGCCCTGGAGCGTGGGACGGCGGAGGCGCTGGGAGAGCTCGGCCTCCACCGAGCGAGGGCGCGTGGGGGGCTCGACGTCGTAGCTCGACGGCGGCGCAGATGCGGCGTCCGGGCTGGCGGGGAGCGGCGGCGGCGGCGGCGAAGCGGCCGCGGGCTCGAACGGAGGCGGCTCGGGCGAGGCGGGCGACGCGGGCGCGGGCGACGCGGGCGACGCGGGCGACGCGGGCGCGGGCTCGGCGGCGGGCGCGGGTGCGGGCTCGGCGGCGGGCCACAGCTCGCCCGGATCGACCAGCGAGTCCGCGGTCCAGGCGACCGGGCGCCGCGCCGCGCGGTAGCGGGACACCAGCTCGCTGGCCGACGGCATCGGCTCCGGCTCGGGCCGCGCGGGCTTCACCGCCTCTGCGTGGGCTGCGGCGATGGCCTGGGCGATCTCCTCCGCGGGCGTGACGTCGCTGAGATCGAGGGAGTCGAAGCCGGGCTCGTCGTCGTCTGGGTCGTCGCGCAGGTCGCCGCTCATGGGTCGCATGTTAGCCCGGGCGAGCGGCCGCGCCAATCGAGACGGCGTGCGGCTGACCTTGTCGCTCCGTTCGGGGCCGTGCTAGACGATGGAGACCCGAAGGTTGGCCAGACCACAGTCGACCCCGCCTCGGTCTCCAGCCCCGCTCGAAGGTGACATGATGGCGCAGGCACGCATCCTCTACGTGGACGACGACCTCGAGCTGACCCAGCTCGTGAAGGGCTACCTCGAGCAGGAAGGCTACGAGGTGCTCATCGCCAACGACGGCGAGGAGGGGCTGGGAGCCATCCTCACCGAGGATCCCGACCTGGTCATCCTCGACGTGATGATGCCGCAGCTCAACGGCTGGGAGATAGCCAAGTACATGCGCGAGCGCGACGTCTTCGACGGCGTCCCCATCCTGATGCTCACCGGCATCGGCCCGGCGCTCAACGAGATGACGGCCCCGCTCTACGGCGCCAACGCGCACCTGGACAAGCCCTTCGAGCTGGACGACCTCGTCGAGAAGGTCGGCGAGCTGCTGGCCCTGGGCGACGAGTAGGCCGCCACGGCCAGCGGCCGAGCGGGCGTCAGACGAGCAGCACCGCCAGGACGGGGGCGGCGAAGAGGAAGCCGTCCAGCCGGTCGAGGACGCCGCCGTGGCCCGGGAGCAGCTTGCCCGAGTCCTTGACGCCGTAGGAGCGCTTGAAGGCGGACTCGACCAGATCGCCGCACTGGGCCACGACGCCGCCCACCACCGCGGCGGTGATGAGCTTCCACAGGGGCAGTGTGGGGTAGATCCAGGCGGCCATGGCCCAGGCGCCGAGCACGCTGGCCAGCAGGCCGCCGACCGCGCCTTCGATGGTCTTCTTCGGCGAGATCAGCTCGTAGAGCTTGTGGCGGCCCAAGGCGCGGCCGGCGAAGTACGCTCCGGTGTCGCCCAACCAGACGATGGCGAAGCTGACCATGAGCGCCGGGGGCGAGGTGCCCAGCGACAGCACGGCGCCGAAGGTGACCAGGATGAAGGCCGTGCCGCCGTAGAGCGCCATGAGGCGGTGGCCGGCGGTCTCCAGGGGGCGAGGGCGGGCAAGCACCAGCAGGCCGGGAGCCAGGGGCCACGCCATGCCGAAGAAGCGTGCGACACCGACCCTCGCCTCCGACATGCTGCGCGACCCACCGACGTACCCCGCGAGCCCCGGCGCCCACAGGGCGAGGCCCAGGGCCACCAGGAGGACGCCCAGGGCGATCTCGGCCCTGCGGCCGGGCATCGCCATCGCCAGCAGCTCATACGCAGCCAGCACGCCGGCCGCCCACAGGAAGAGCAGCACCCCCCAGGTCGGCCCGGCCAGCACCAGCCAGATGATGAGCGGCGCCAGCACCAGCCCGGTCGCGATACGAGTCAGCATGAGAGCTCTCAGGCCCCCTTGGGGGCGATGTCCCCGAAGCGCCGCTCGCGGTCGCCGAAGGCCCGCAGCGCCTCGAAGAGCTGGTCGGTGCCCAGCTCGGGCCACGGCGTATCGGTGAACCAGAGCTCGGCGTAGGCGAGCTGCCAGAGCAGGAAGTTCGAGATGCGCTGCTCGCCGCTGGTGCGGATCAGCAGGTCGACCTCGCCCGGCAGGTCATGGGTCCACAGGCGCGACTCGATGGCCGCCTCGTCGACCGCGTCCGGCGCCAGCGTGCCGGCGGCCGCCTCTTCGGCGATGCGGCGGGCTGCCGCGCAGATCTCCTCGCGCCCGCCATAGGACAGCGCCAGAGTCAGCACCATGGACCGGTTCCCGCTGGAGACGCGGCACAGCTCCTCGAGGGGCTCGCGCACGAAGCGCGGCAGCTTGCCCAGCTCGCCGATGCAGTTGAAGCGGATGTCGTTGTCGAGGATCTCGGCCCGCTCGCCCTCGACGTACTCGAGCAGCAGCTCCATGAGCGCCTTGACCTCGTCTGGCGGCCGCTTCCAGTTCTGCGCCGAGAACGCGTAGAGCGTCAGCGCCTCGATCCCCAGCCGGCGGCACGCCCGCACCATCGCCCGTACCGTGTCGGCACCCACACGGTGGCCGGCGACGCGGGGCAAGCCCCGTGCCTGCGCCCAGCGCCCGTTGCCATCCATGATCATCGCCAGATGCCGCGGCAACGGGCCTTCCCACGGGATGGGGTCGTACATCCGGCTCCTGGACTGCCGACGCGAGTCCTGGGAGCTGGACGCGCGCGGGGGGTACGGTGGGCGGTGCGTTAGCATCGCGCGGCCCGCGTGGTCAAGGAGGCCCGAGGGGTCGGGTTGCGGACCCTCCTGGCCCGGACTATCCTCGTCATTCGCTGCGGTGGTGCCACTCGTAGGGCCGCTCTGCAACCACGTGGGCCTCCCGCCAGGAGCGCGCCCTCCTTGGAACCTGCGGAAACGCAACCCGGCCGATTGGAGAAGATCGTGCGGCATGGCGATGGCTGGACGGCCGTCGGGCTGCGCGGCACCATCGACGAACACGCGGGGCTCACCGCAGTGACGGCGGCACTGCGCGGCGCGGTGGTCGTGCTGGACCTCGGCGCCATCGCCCGCATCAACTCCGTGGGCGTGCGCGACTGGATGAACTGGCTCAAGGCCGTCGGCGAGGGAGGGCGCCGGATCGTCCTGGTGGACTGCTCGCCGGCGATGATGGACCAGGTCAACCTGGTGCGGAACTTCACGCAGGGCGCGTGGGTCGACTCGATCCTGGCGCCCTACTTCTGCGACCGCTGCGGCCTCGAGCGCGACGAGCGCCTGGACCCGGTGGCCCTGCGCCGGTCCGGCACCCGCGAGGCCCCGGAGCTCTCGTGCGGGAAGCCGGCCTGCGACCTCACCTTCGACGACATCGAGGAGGGCTACTTCGCGTTCCTCGATGACCGCGAGCCCCCCGCCGACCTCGACGCCCTGCGCCGGGTCATCGCCCAGGCTCGCGCGGCCCTCGGCGGCCCCCTGAACGAGGTCACCGGAGGCGCATCGGGCGACGCCCCGCCGCGCCCGCCCTCCCGGACGGTGACGGCCCCTCGCCCGACCGTGCTCGAGCCTTTGCCGGCGGCACCGCCGCGACCCGCCGAGACACGACGGGCAGGCACCGAGCTCCTCTTCCTCGTCCTGCTGACCGCTCTGGGCGGCCTGCTGGGCTATCTCCTCTACCTCATGACGACGTTGGATTAGCGCATGCGGCTGCCGCTCGGCGTCAAGATGACCCTGGCCTCGACGCTGCTCGTCGCGGTGCTCGTGACGGTGCTGGGGTACCTGCACGCCCTCAAGATCCGCGACGTGCACGACGCGCGCGCCGCCGAGATGCGCGACGCATTCACCCAGATGGCCGCTCGCCGCGCGGAGTCCAGCGCCACGGTCCTCGCGATCGCGCTGCGCGAGGCGCTGGAAGGCACCGAGCTCGGCACCCTCTCGTCGGTGGTCAACGGCCTCGTCGAGCAGGACCCCGAGGTCCGCTACGCGCGGGTGGCCGACCGCCGCGGACGCGTGCTGGCCGACTCCACCCGCCCCATCGACGCGGGCGACCTCCCACAGCTCGAGCAGGGCACCGAGGCCGCCGCCGCCACCTCCACCATGGTCGAGCGCGAGTCCGCCAACGGCGTCCCCGTGCTCGAGATCCGCCAACCCATCGTCGCGACCATCGCCGGCCAGCCGGAGGTGCGCGGCCTCGTCATCTTCGGCTTCGACCTGTCACGCCGCGACGAGAAGCTCGCGGCCATCGACGCTGCCCGCCGCGACGGCACGCGCGAGTCCCTGCGCTCCACCTTCCTCATCGATGGGATCGCGCTCATCCTCGGCGCGCTGCTGAGCCTGCTGGCCGCCCAGCGCTTCGCGGCGCCCATCCGCCGCCTGGCGAGCACGGCGGCGCGCATCTCCCAGGGGGATCTCGACGCCCGCGTCGCCGTCACCACCAGCGACGAGGTCGGCACCCTGGGTCTGCAGTTCAACCACATGGCGGGGCGGGTGCGCACCCTGCTCGAGGAGGCCGTCGCCAAGGCCGAGCTGGAGCGCGAGTTGAACCTGGCCCGCGAGATCCAGAGCGTGCTGGTGCCCGGCCCCGGCCGGCACGAGGCGCCCGGCATCGCCGTCGCCGGCTACTACGAGCCTGCCTCGAGCTGCGGCGGCGACTTCTGGGACTTCGCGCCGCTGCCTCGCGGCCGCACCGCGATCTTCGTCGGCGACGTCACCGGCCACGGCGTGCCCGCCGCCATGCTGACGGCCACGGCCAAGGCCTGCATCGACACGCTGCGCGAGGTGCACGGCGAGAACTTCCAGGTCGCCGAGACCATGCGCGTGCTCGACCGCATCATCCGCGACACGGGCCGCGGCAACTTCTTCATGACCGCGGTCGCCACCGTGCTCGACAGCGCCCAGAGCACGCTCTTCTTCACCGGGGCGGCGCACCCGCCCGGGCTGCTGCTGCGCTGGACCGAGAGCGGGATGAAGCTGCACCGCCTGATGTCGCGCGGCAACCGGCTGGGCGACGGCACGCCGGGCGGGTTCGAGACCAAGCGCATCCGGGTCGAGGCCGGCGATCTGCTGGTCTGGTACACCGACGGCCTGACCGAGTGCTACGATGCCCAAGGCACCCAGTTCGGGACGCGCCGGCTGCTGCGCTGCCTGAGCCGCCTGGACGCCTCCGCCACACCGGAGCAGGTCGTGTCGCTGCTGGAGCAGGAACTGCTGAGCTTCCGAGCGGGCGTCGCCCTCGAGGACGACGTCACCTTCGTCGTCGGGAAGGTGCAATGAAGCCGCGCCGGGGCATGGCGGCGTCCGCGGCCCTCGCCGCGCGCCTGGCGCTGCTGGTGGTCCTGGCGGCGGTCCCGCTGCGGGCCAGCGCGATGCAGCAGCTCGAGCAGCGCGAGGTGGAGCGCCTGCTGATCGAGGGCGACCGGGCGCTGGAGTCGGCGCGCAACCAGCTCCAGAAGGGGCGCGACAAGGCCGCGCGCTCGCGGCTGGAGGAGGCCGAGCAGGCCTACGGGACGATCCTGGCCGCCGACCCGGGCCAGCGCTCGGCCGCGGTGGGGATGGGGGCGGTCTACTTCCTGTCCAAGCAGTACGCCCGGGCCATCGATCTGCTGGAGCCGCTCGCCGAGCGGTGGCCCGACGACGTGGACCTCGCCTACCAGCTCGGCATGAACCTCTACCGCGAGGGCCGCCAGGAGCAGGCGCTGCCGCTGCTGACCCGCGCCGCCGCCGAGGACCGCCACTACGACGCCATGTGGGTGCTGGCGCTGCACTACTACCGGCGCGCGGAGTGGGAGGCCGGCCTGCCCTTCGTGCAGCACTACACCGAGGTGCGCCCGGAAGACGATCGCGCGCTGGGGCTGCTCGGCACCTACCTGCTGAAGGTGGAGCGCTTCGACGACGCGGTGCGCGCGCTGGACCGCTTCGTCGAGAGCCACCCCGACAACGTGGCGGCGCTCATCAACCGCGCCAACGCGCTCTTCCGCGCGGGCCGCGTCGACGAGGCCGCCTCCGCCTACGAGGGGCTGCTCGAGCGCTACCCGGATCGTCTGCGCCTGGCCTACAACCTGGCGGCGATCCGCATGCGCCAGGGCCAGTGCGCCGAGGCCCTGCCGCTGCTCGACCGCTTCATCGAGCGCCAACCCGACCACGCCACCGCCGTGTACTTCCGCGCCGACTGCCACCTGCGCGTGGGCGACGTGAAGCACGCGCGGTCGGGCTTCGAGCGCGTGCTGCGGCTGTCGCCCAACAACCCCTGGGCGTACCACGGCCTCAGCCGCATCGCCGAGCGCACCGGGCAGCGCGCCGAGGCGCTGGAGGACGCCGGCAAGGCGCTGGAGCTGGGGCCGGACCAGTGGGAGATCGTGGCCTGGTACGGGACGCTGCTGCGGCGTGACGGCAAGGCGAGCGAGGCGCTGGCGAAGCACGACCACGCAGCCGAGCTGGCGCCGGGCGAGGCGACGGTCCACGTCGAGCGGGGCCGCGACCTCTGGGTGCTGGAGCGGCTCGAGGACGCGGAGGAGGCGTTCACGACGGCCATCGCCCGCGACGCCGAGCGCGAGGACGCGCGCCTGGGGCTGGCGACCGTGCTGACCGCGCAGGGCGTCAAGTCGAGGGCGGCGGGCGACCTGGGCGAGGCCAGGCAGCACCTGCGGCACGCCCTGGCGGTGTGGGCTGGCTACGAGGCCGCGGTCGTCAACCTGGGGCTGCTCGAGATCGAGGCCCGGGATCTGGAGGCGGCCACGGCGACCCTCAACAGCGTGCGGGAGTCGACGACCCCCGACATCGACGCGGTGCGAGCGGTCGCCGCGCTGCTGACCGGGAAGAAGGGTGAGGCCCACGACGCGGCGGAGCGCGCCATCGCGGGGAAGGCCTCCCTGACGCCGCTCGCGCTGCAGGTTCGCGGCCAGCTCGCGGCGGCCCAGGGCGACTGGCGCGCCGCCGCCGACGCCTTCGAGGCCGCCTTCGAGGAGATGCCCTCGCCGGCCCTGCGTACGGCCCGCGCGGCGGCCTGGCTCGAGGTGGGGCTGGACCAGCTCGCCCGCGGCAACCCGGGCTCCGCCGGCAGCGCGCTGCGCTCGGCCGCGCGCGACCGGGACAACCTGAACGCCCACGACCGCCTGCACCTGGACTTCGCCGCGGCCGCCGCCGGCCTGGCGGCGTCTCCCGGCAAGCGCTCGGTGCGCGAGATGGAGGCCCTCTTGAGGAGCGGCCCCTTCGCCGCGCGGTCGCTGGCGCCGCTGCGGGATCTGGGGGCCATCTACCTGGCGTGGGCCGAGCTCCGGCAGGAGCGCGGCGAGGCGGCGCTGCGGGCCTTGGGCCGCGTGAAGGACCGCGAGCCCTACGCGGCCGCCATCGCCAAGATCGAGACGGCCGCGTGGGACGCGGAGGCCCGGCGCCTGTATGCGGCCGGCGCGCCGAAGAAGGCCGCCAACGTCTGGAGCAAGCTGCGCAAGGGCGCGACGGACCCCGTCATCCAGCACAACCTGGCGGCGGCCCGCTTCGCATCGGGCGAGGTGGAGGCCGCCACCGAGGTGTGGGAGGGACAGCTCAGCGGGGGCGGCCCCGCGCAGGCGACCTTCAACCTCGCGGTGGCCCGCGACCGCTCGGGGGCGCCCGAGCAGGCGTGGGAGCTCTTCCGGGCCTACGCGGCGTCGGGAGGCCCCGGAGCCGAGCGGGCGCGCGAGCGGGCGGCGGCGAAGGCCGCGGTGTTCGGCTTCGAGGGAGGCGCGCCATGAGCGGTTGGCTTCGCGCGTGGGTGGCGGCGTCGTTGGTGGCGCTGGTCGGCGGCCCCGGGCTGGCCAAGGGGCCCCGGGTCGTGACTGTGGGGGTGTTCCTGCCCAACGCCGCGTTCGCTTCGAACTCCGAGCGTAGCCTCTTCGCGGAGCGCGCCGCCGCAGCCATCGGCCGCGAGGCCGGCGAGGACTTCACCGTGGTCGCGCGAGCCTTCGCCCGCCGCTCCGACCTGGTGAAGTTCCTGCGGGCGAGGAAGCTGGACCTGCTCATCGCCGACCCGCTCTTCCAGGTCGGCAACCCCGGCGAGGTGCTCGCACACGCCGTCGACGCGAACGGCCAGATCGGCCCGGCGATGACGCTCTACGCGTCGGCGGGGACGAAGGGGCTCGCCGCGCTGAAGGGCAAGCCGGTGGCGGTGACCAGCGCGAGCGGGCAGGATCTGCGCTTCTTCGCAGCGACGCTGCTGCGCGGCGAGGTGGACCCCCGCCGCTACTTCGGCGCCGTGCGGGAGGCGAAGGACGCCAGCGCCGCGGTCGGCGCGGTGCACACGGGGGCAGCCGCTGCGGCCTTCGCTCCGGCGGGGCTGGCGGCGGCCAGCGGGCTGCAGGCGGTGCTCAGCGGAGCGGTGCTGCCGCTGGCGGTCCTCGTCGGCGATCTGCGCGGGCCGGCCGGAGCCCTCCCGCCGGAGCTGAACGCGGCGGCCGTGCGCGCGCTGACGCTGGGAGGCGGGGTCGGCGGCGGCATCGCCGGGTGGCGGCCGGGCGGCGGCGGCGCGCTGGAAGCGGCGGGCCAGGACCGCATCGCGGTCAGCGCCGAGAGGATCATCCTCGCGCCCGCGGGCGACGACGAGGTGGCTCCCCCGCGGGTGCGGTTGGAGGCCACCACCACCATCCCGCCGGTCAACGTCGTGGGCGCGTCGCTCGCCCCGACCCTGCCCGAGGCCACCCCCTGAGCCCCAGCCCCACCACCACGCCGGCCGGCGCGAGCGCCCTGCTCCTGGTCGGCATGATGGACCAGCCCCGCGTCACCGGGATGGTCACGGCGCTGGGGTACCGGGCCGAGGCCCCGGTCGACCCCACCTTCATCGCCGACGGCGAGCCGGCGGTGTGCGTCATCGATCCCGACGTGCTCGGCCCCGACGCGCCGGGCGCCCTGCGCGAGCTCTTCGCGCGCACGGGCTCGGCGCCCGCGGTCTTCCTCTGCGGGTCCTGCGATCGCGATCGCCTGTCGCACCTGGTGGGCGTACGCAACCTCGCGGCCATCGTGGCGCGCAGCCACGTCGCCTCCGACGAGGACCTGCGGCACGCCCTGTCGGCGGTGACCCACGGGCCCACCTTCGGGTGGGGCGAGGCGCTGCGGCCGGGCGCAGCAGAGCAGGCCTGGCGGGTGGCCGGCAGCGCCGACCGCGACCGCTGCCTCGACGCGGTCGCCGCCTTCGCGAGCGAGCGGGGCGTGCGCCGGCGCATCGTCCGCCTGGTGCAGGACGTCGCCGACGAGCTGATCACCAACGCCGTCTACGACGCGCCCAGCGACGCGACAGGCCAGCGGCTCTACGCGGCGCTCGACCGCCGCCAGCCGGTCGAGCTCGACGACGCGAGCCGCCCCACCCTTCGCATGGCCTGCGAGGACGGGCACGTGCGCGTCGCCGTCGAGGACCCCTTCGGCAGCCTCGCCCTGGAGACCGTGCGCTACTACCTGGCGAAGGGGTTGCGCGCCGGCAACGATCAGGTCGACGACAAGCAGGGCGGCGCCGGGCTGGGCCTGACCCGGATCTACGAGAGCGTCGACCGCATGACGGTCAAGGTGGAGCCGGGCCGGCGCACCGAGATCACGGCGACCATCGAGCTGGGCGGGGCACGCGGCGACATGGCGACCCGACCGGCGGGGCTGGTGCTCGCCCGGACGCGCACATGAGGGCCGGGTCCCGCCGCGCGCTGCTCCTGGCTTGCGCGCTGGTCTCGGCGTGCCGGGGTGAGCCCCCGGCGGGCGAGGAGGCGACGGCCCCGGCGACCGAGCTGCCCCCGGCCGAGCGCGCGCTGCCGACGCCGGCCGACGCCGAGCGCTTCGCCCGCGATCTGCTGGCCACCGACCGCTCGCGCGCGGCGGCGTGGTTCCGTGGCCCCACGCCCGTCCCGGTGCGCACGCGCTGCGAGAGCTGCACGCCGCCCGACATCTGGCGACAGGCCACCCTCGCGACGCCCGAGGATCTGACGAACTTCCTCGGGGGCATCGCGGCGCCCGAGGACGCCGCGCCCGGCCGCGGACCGATGCCGGTGCGCTACGGCGACGTGCAGTGCCAGGGTTCCTGCTGCACCTACGCCACCGGGCTGCTGGACCACGCGACGCTGTACCTGACCAAGGTGTGTCTGGAGGACGCGGGCGACGGCTTCCGCGTGACCGCGCTCGAGTTCATCGACGGCTCGTGAGGGCTGCCGGCGCGCGCCGGGCGTGAGCGACGGAACCCCGCGACGGACCCGGTCGACGGCCGAGGCGACCGAGGCGCCCGGGTCAGCCGCCGCTGGCCAGCGCGGAGAGCGCCACCGTGAGCAGCTTGACCACCACCTGATTGGCACCTTCTCCGGGCACCACCAGGTCGGCCACCTCCCGGGAGGGAGCCACGTGGCTCTCGTGCATGGGGCGCACGGTCTTGAGGTACTGGTCCAGCACGCCGTCCAGGTCGCGGCCCCGGTCGGCGATGTCGCGGCGGACGCGCCGCGCCAGGCGCACGTCCATCGGCGTGTCGACGTACACCTTCACGTCGAGCTGCTCGGCCAGCGCCGGCCACACCAGCACCAGGATCCCCTCGACGATGATGACCGGGCGCGGCTCGACGCGGGTGCCGCCGGCGAGCTGCACGTGGCGCGCGAAGTCGTAGCGCGGCATCTCCACGGGCTCGCCCGACTTGAGCGCGCGGACGTGCTGGATCAGCAGCTCCGAGTCGATGGCGTCGGGGTGGTCGAAGTTCACCCGCGCCCGCGCCTCGTGGCTGAGGTCGGCGAGGGTCCGGTAGTAGTTGTCCTGGGTGACCAGGACGCAGCGATCGTCGCCGAGCGAGCGCACGATGCGCCGCGCCAGCGTGCTCTTGCCTGATCCGGTCCCTCCGGCGATCCCCACGAGGATGGGCATCGCCCCTAGTTCCGCCAGCCGGTGGCCCGCAGCTCGCTGGACGTGTCCCGGCGGGCGCGCATCTCCGACGTGGCCTCGCGGCCGTAACCGAGCTGCGAGAGCGCCGCGATGTGCGCCTCGACCTCGGCGCGCTGGTCCTCGGCGCCGGGGTCGTTGATGTAGGCCCGGTAGTGGTGCAGCGCCTCGCGGACGCGACCCACCGCCTCCAGCGCGCGGGCGTAGGCCAGGTGGCACTCGGGGAACTCGCCGCGCAGGCCCAGCGCCTCCTGGAAGGCCAGCAGCGCCTCAGGCAGGCGCCCGCTGCGGGACAGCGCCTGGCCGATGGCGAAGTGGGCGCGCGCGTGCCGCGGATCCAGCTCGAGGATCGTCTGGTAGGCATCGAGGGCCAGCGCGATGCGCCCGCTCTTGAGGTAGCAGTTGCCCAGGTTGTAGTAGGCCTTCACGTAGGTGGGCGACTGGTGGATCGTCCGCCTGTACTGCTCGATGGCGTCGTCGTTGAGCTCCATCAGCGCGTAGACGTAGGCCAGCATGAAGCGCGCCTTGTAGAAGCGTGGCTCGGCCGCCAGCGCCCGCCGGAAGGCCGCCGCCGCCTCCTGCAGGAGGCCCTTCTCCTTGTAGGCGTGGCCCAGGTTGAAGTGCGCCCGGGCGTAGTCCGGCTGCAGCCGGATGGCCGCGTCGTAGGAGCGCACGGCCAGCTCGATGTCGGCGCACTCGAAGTAGATGTTGCCCAGGGCGAACGCGATCTCGGCGTTGGCCGGGTCCAGGCGGCGCGCCCGCGCGAAGGCCACGCGGGCCTCGGGCAGGCAGCCCAGCGCCGAGAGCGTCGATCCCAGGGCGAAGCGCGCGTCCGCCCGCTCGGGCGCGAGATCGGCCGCCGCCTGCAAGGCCCGGTAGGCCTCGGCCAGTCGCCCCAGCTCGTGCAGCGTGGCGCCCAGGCGGAGCTGGACGCTCGCGCTCTCCGGGGCGAATCGCTGGCCCAGCCGCAGGGCGGCGAGCTTGACTCTGAGGCCGAGGCTCTTCATGCGTGCTCCTGTGGGACTATAGCACGCGGGCGATGCCCCTGGTAGGCTTCGCCGCCGGTCGTCGGGGCACCCGAGAGACCGGCCCGACAGGGAGAAACGGCGTGAGCGAGGATCGCTATTCCATCGGCATCTGGGGGGCCACCGGCGCCCTGGGGCGCGAGGTGCTCGTCGCCCTCGAGGGCGAGGGGTTGCCCCTGGAGCGCCTGGTGGTGGTGGCCGGCTCCCGGACCGCCGGCGAGACCGTGAGCTTCGGCGGGCGACAGCTCACGGTGCAGGCTCCCGCCGAGGTCGACGTGAGCGCGCTGGACGCAGCGATCCTGGCGACGCCCTCCGACGTGGCCGACACGTGGCGCCAGCGCCTCATCGACGCGGGCGTGCTGGTCATCGACGCGTCCCGCGCCGCCGAGCGCTCCGACGCGCTGCCGCTGGTGTGGCCCGCCCTGGGCCTCGAGGCGCTCGAGAGCCACCCCGGCGGCATCGCCGTGCCGGGCGCCGCGGCCTCCACGGTGGCCCCCGTCCTGGCTGCATTGGCCGGCACGGGCACGATCGCGTCGGTGGATCTCACCGTCCTGCTCGGCGCCGGGTCCGCGGGGCGCGAGGGTCAGGAGACCCTCTCACGCCAGACCCTGGGCCTGCTCGGTCATCGCGTGCCCGAGGAGGGGCCCTTCGGCGCCGTCCTCGCGTTCAACCTGGTGGCCGGCTCGGCCCACGCCACCGGCGACGGCGATCCGGTCGAGGCCGAGACCGCGGAGGCGCTCCGCCGCCTGGTCCCCCCGTTGGCCGCCGTGCGTCCGCGGGTGAGCGTGGTCCAGGTGCCGGTCTTCTCCGGCGTCGGCGCCTCGGTCACCGTCCGCTTCACGAGCCCTGGCCCCGCGCGCGACGCCGTGGTCGCGGCGCTGGACGCCCCCGACCACCTGCTGCGGGTCGAGGGTCGGCTCGCCGCCCGCGACGCGGTGGAGCTGGACGAGGTGATGGTCGGCGCGCTGCGCTTCGACGAGGACGGCGCGGTGAGGTGCTTCGTGGCGGCGGACGCCCTCCACCGCACGGGGCAGGCCATCGCCTCGTTGCTGGCCACGATCATCGCCGAAGACCTCTGGTAGCAGCGTTGCGGCTTTTGACAGAATGTCGGAGGGATGCTCCCTTCAGCGCCAACCCGGCACTCGCGACGGCCCCGGCCGTCCCCGCGGATGCGCTTCCCCCTGGATTGAGGGGTGTTTCTGGATGGCACATCGATTGCAGCGCAGGATGGATCGGGCCCTGGAAGACGGTGAGCACGGCATGACGACGACCCATTTCCCGCCGCGGCGAGCGCTGCTCTCCGCCATCCTGGCGCTGGCCGCGGCCGGTGCGTGGCCCGGCCACGCGCGCGCCGACATCACCGGGTTCAGCTTGCGCAGCATCGAGGAGGTCGGCAGCGACTTCACGCTGGCGACCCGCTTCGGCAAGACCGCCGACGCCGCCGACCACTTCATCAACATCGAGGACTGCCAAGCCTACCAAGGCCACAAGGCGACCTTCAACGTGACGGTGTCGAACCTGGGCAGCGACTTCGCCTACGGGGTGGCCTTCGCGAAGCCCGGGAAGACCTGCCCCAACGACCACGCCAACTTCGAGGGCTACGACACCGAGCAGTGCACCGTCCTGGTCGAGGACGAGTCCCTGGTGACCAACTTCAGCTTCGAGGTCGACCTGACGAAGCTGACCGGCGGGGACTGCACGGCCGGCACCAACTCGGAGGCCCACGTGTACGTCGTGGCCGAGCCGTCGGGCACCTCCAGCACCGTGCAGACCCAGCGGATCGACTTCATCGTCGATCTGGAGCGGCCTGCCGCGCCGGTGCTCGACGAGGTGGAGGCAGCGGATCGGCGGCTGGTCGTCCGCTGGACCGACAGCGCCAACGACGAGGATGGGCTGACCTACAACGTCTACTACAGCACGACCGCGATCGCCGACGACCCCGGCGCCGACGTGGTCACGAAGAAGGACATCACCGCCAAGACCTACAGCATCGAGGACGACACGCTGCAGAACGACGTCAGCTACCACGTGCGCGTAGCCTCGCTCGATGACGCCGACAACCGCAGCGTGCTCTCCGGCGAGCTGGTGCAGGCGCCCAAGTCCGCGACGGACTTCTGGGAGCGGTACCAGCAGGTGGGAGGCACCGAGCAGGGCGGGTACTGCTTCGTCGCCACCGCCGCCTACGGCTCGCCGATGAGCGGCCAGCTCGACCTGCTGCGCGCCTTCCGCGACCAGGTGCTGCTGCGCAGCGTCCCCGGGCGCGCCTTCGTCCGCCAGTACTACCGCTGGGGCCGCTTCGCCGCGTTCTGGATCGCCGACCGGCCGGTCGCGCGCGCCGCCGTCCGCGTCGCTCTGGTGCCCCTGGTCTGGGTGGCCTTCCTGACCACCCGCTTCGGCGTGCTGGGCGGCTTCGCCCTGATGCTCATGGCGGCCGCCGGGCTGGTGTGGACCCGCCGTCGCATCCTCGAGCGCACGCTCACCGCCCTGCCGCTGGAGGCCCGACGATGAGCAAGCCAGGCTACATCTGCGCCATCGGCCTGCTGACGCTGCTGGCGGCCCCCGCCCGCGCCGAGGACAGCCCCCGCCACATGATGCTCGAGCTGCACGTGGGCCCCTACAAGCCGGGCATCGACGACCAGTTCGTCAGCGCCACGCCGTACCGGGACAACTTCGGCAGCAGCAGCATGATCCTGTTCGGCTTCCACCTGGACTACCAGCTCTTCCAGAAGTTCGGCTCGCTGGCCCTGGGCGGCGGCGTCCGCTTCGGCACGGTGAAGGGCCACGCGGTCGATGACGCCGGCGTCGCCACCACCGACAAGACGAAGCTGCGGATGATGCCGCTCCAGGCCGACCTCACCTACCGCTTCGACTACGCGGCGCTTCAGTGGGGCGTGCCGCTGGTCCCCTACGCGCGCGGCGGCCTCACCTACGCGCTGTGGTGGGTGCTCAACGGGCGCGGCGAGATCGCCAGCGCCTACGGGTCGGACGGCAATGGCCACACGGGCCGGGGCGGCACCTGGGGCTGGCACGCGGCGGTGGGGCTGCAGTTCCTCCTCGACTGGATCGACTCCAGCGTCGCTCGCGAGTTCGACGAGGAGGTGGGCGTCAACAACAGCTACCTCTTCGCCGAGGTCAGCTTCAACGGGCTCAACGACTTCGGCTCGGGAGACAGCTTCGAGCTCTCCGACCGCACCGTGTCGTTCGGCCTCATGTTCGAGTTTTGACCAGCAGAACGCTCCTCCTCTACGTCCAGTACGACGGCACGGACTTCGCCGGCTGGCAGATGCAGGCCGAGCACCGGACCGTGCAGGGTGAGCTCACCCGAGCGGTCGAGTCGATGGTCGCCCACCGGGTCGTCCTCCACGGCGCCTCGCGCACCGACTCCGGCGTGCACGCCCGCGCGCTGCCCGTCTGCTTCGACACCGACCGCGACATCCCGCTGCACGGCTTCCGCCGCGGGCTCAACGCGCGCCTGGCCGACGACCTGGCCATCGTCGACGCCGTGGAGGCCGAGCCGGGCTTCCGAACACGCAGCGCCGCGGTGGCCAAGACCTATCGGTACCTCTTCCAGGTGGGCGAGGCGCGCCGCCCGCTCTGGACGCGCTACGCCGCGTGGGTCAAGCGCGACCGCCTGGACCTGGACGCCATGGCCGACGCCGCGAGCCGGTATCTGGGGGACCACGACTTCTCGGCCTTCCGCTCGTCCCAGTGCGACTCGCGCACGCGCGTCCGCCGCATGTACGCCGCCACGATCACGCCCATCGAGGACGCGCCGCTGGTGGCCTTCGACATCACCGGCAACGCGTTCCTGCGCAACATGGTGCGCATCATGGCGGGCACCGTGCTCGACGTGGGCCGCGGCCGCCTCACCCCGGACCACGTCTCGGAGCTGCTCCGCCACGGCGATCGCACCCAGGCCGGCCCCACCGCCCCGGCGCAGGGCCTCACCCTGATGCGGGTCCACTTCGAGGGCTATCCGCGCCTGGGTCGAAGCGCTGGTTGACGCGCGAGCCGAGCGCTGCTTACGGTGCCGATCCTGCAGGGGAAGGCGCACAGACCGATGACGACGCAGCTCGAACGCCTGCTCGAAGCGAAGAGCACCCTCGTCGTCGTCGGGCCCGGTGGCGTGGGGAAGACCACGAGCGCGGCGGCCCTGGCCGTCCAGGGCGCCCGCATGGGCAAGAAGGTGCTCGTCCTCACCATCGATCCGGCGCGGCGCCTGGCCAACGCGCTGGGGCTCGAGGGGCTCGGCAACGAGGAGGTGCGCGTCGACCCCGCGCTCTTCGTCGAGGCGGGCGTCCCGCTGACCAGCGGCGCGCTCTTTGCCATGATGCTGGACGTCAAGAGCACCTTCGACAGCCTCATCGAGCGGCACGCCCAGAGCCCGGAGGCGCGCGACCGCATCCTGGGCAACCGCTTCTACCAGCAGGCCTCCACCGCCCTGGCCGGCAGCCAGGAGTACATGGCGATGGAGAAGCTGTACGAGGTGCGCGAGGAGCGGGACTACGACCTCATCGTCCTGGACACGCCGCCCATGGTGAACGCCGTCGAGTTCCTCAGCGCGCCCGACCGCCTCGAGGGTTTCCTGGAGTCGGGCTCGCTGCGCGTGCTGCTGGCCGGGGTGCGAACGGCGGGGCGCTTCGGCATGGGCTTCATGAAGCTCAACTCGCGCATCCTCAACGTGATGAATCGCTTCGTGGGCGCCGAGGCCTTCCTGAGCCTCCTCGAGTTCATCGAGTCCTTCCAGGAGATGTTCGAGGGCTTTCGGAAGCGGGCATCTCGCGTGCGCGGGCTCTTCAGCTCGCCGGACCTGGCCTTCGCCATCGTGACATCCACCGACCAGGTCGCGCTCGACGAGGGGCTGGCCTTCTACGACAGGCTGCGCGAGGACGGCATGCCCTTCGGCGCGCTGGTGGTCAACCGGGTGCGCACCGGAGACATCGCCACCGGCGCCCACGACGAGCTGGTCGACCGCTTCCTGAAGGTGGCCGAGTCGGCGCCTGCCCTGGGGCTGCGCGACCGGTCCCGCATCTCGCGGGTGGCCCGCCGGGTCGCCGAGGCCAACGCCCGCTACGACGTGCTGGCCGAGATGGACGCCCGCCGCATCGCCGCGGCCCGGGAGCGCCTGGGCGACGCCGGGGACCAGCTCTGGCCGGTGCCGCTCTTCGCGCGCGACATCCACGACATCGGCGGCCTGGCGGAGTTCGGTGAGCTTCTGGGACGCAGCTCCGAGCGCGCCGAGGCTGAGGCCTCCGCGAGCGCGCCGCAGGGCTGAGCCAGGGGTCGGCGAGAGCACGGGTCAGGTCGGGTCGGCGGCAGCGGCGGCGCGGATCCGTCGAGCGGTCGCCGAGATACGCCGGCCTGTATGTCGCGGGCGGCTGGGCGCGGAGCTGGCCGGCCGGGCGGTCCAGGCCGGCCCGACGGTGGTCCTGGAGCCTCTCAGGGCTCCTGGGCGTCCGCCAGCAGGTCCTTGCGCTCGCACACCAGCGGGTCGTCGGGGTTGAGCGCGAAGGCCACCTCGAGGAACTCCGGCGGGAAGTCGACGAAGGTCACGCTACCGTCGGCGTTGATGATGAGCTCGACGCCGGCCAGGGCGCTGGCGTCCAGGGCAGCCAGGGCCGACGCGACATCGACCTCGCCGCCGTCCGCCGCGTCCTCGCTCATGGCAGGATGACCGCCTGCTCGAGGTTGGCCACCGGCGCCGGCGGATAGGGCGTCTTGCCCGCCTCCAGGTCCCGGTCGAAGCGGTAGATGTCGGCGTAGAACATCAGCTTTCCGGAGGAGTGCACGCCGACCGTCGAGTAGTCGATGGTGATGGCCACCTTCTTGGTCAGGGCGATGCCGTACTCCTCGCGGCTCTCCAGGATGCGGTCGAAGCGCGCCGGCTCGAGACCCTGCACGTCGCACAACAGCCAGCGCGCCAGGTCCAGCGCGTCCTTGGTGCGCATGCAGCCGTGGCTGAACGCGCGCAGCTCGCGTCCGAACAGGTGCTTCTTCGGCGTGTCGTGCATGTAGATGGAGAAGTCGTTGGGGAAGAGGAACTTCACCAGGCCCAGCGCGTTGTCGGGGCCGGGGAGCTGCACCACCTCCTCGGTGCCGTTCGGCAGCACGGTGACCTTGTAGTTGTGGCGCTCGTAGAAGTCCGGCTGCTCCAGCAGCTCGCGGTCGAGCTCCTGCTCCTTGATGCGCGGCGGCACCTTCCAGGTCGGGTTCAGCACGACGGTCTGCATCTCGGCGGAGAACATGCGCGTGCGGTTGAAGTAGCCGCGCAGGCCCGTCGCCTCGTCGGTCTCGATGGCGTTGTTGCCGACGACCACCTGATGGCGCCGCACGGGCTCGCCGTTGCGGAAGAAGACCGCCTCGAAGCCGGGGATGTTGATGCGGGCCTGCAGCTCGGACTCGCCGAAGCGGATGGGCCCCTGGTGCAGGTCGCTCTCGCGAAAGCGCTGCAGCGCCAGCACGACCTGGGCCGCGCGCTCGGCGTAGGGCTTGTCCATCGAACGACGCGTGCCGTCGTCCATCGCCCCGGTCTCCTTGAGCTGGTGGGTCTCCTGGTAGAAGCGCACCGCCTCCACCAGGGCGTCGCCGTAGTGCCCGTCGGGCTCGCCCTCCAGGTAGCCCTCCTGGACCAGCCGCTTCTGCAGCGCCTCCACCAGCGGCCCCTTGGAGCCCTTGCGGAGCCGGTCCGCCCGCGAGCCGAGCTCGGGCTGGTCGCCCGCCTCGGCCAGGCCACGGTAGAAGGCCAGCCCGGCGACCAGCTTGGGGTAGTCGGGATGCTGCGGCACCAGCGCTGCCAGCGCCTCGTCGAGGTGGTCGAAGTCCACTGCCGCCGTCAGCTCGTAGAGCGCGTCCGCGGTCCGCGTGACCCCCGCCGCGTCGTCCTTGTCGGCCGAGAAGGGGTGGACCCGCCGCGCGAAGCGCATGTCGTAGGCGTAGCGGAACCAGCGTCCCAGCAGCGCGATGTCCAGGTCCCGCAGGCTGCCGTTGAGCGCCTCCCGGGCCTCGAAGATGCGGTCGAGCCGGGCCTCCGCGTCCACCACCCGCGGCAGGTCCTCGTCGCTCAGCTCGGTGCTGGCCAGGGCCGCCTCGATGACCCGCACGTCGGCCGCCATCGACTTGCGGGTGCGCTCGGCCACGTCCCAAAGCGCCGTGTCGCGCGCGTCGAGCGGGGCGGCCACCACCGCGTCATAGGCGGCGCGCGCCCGGTCCACCGCGGCCACCGACTCGCGCAGCGCCTCACGCCGATAGGGCTCCGGGTCCAGGCCCTGGCTCTCCAAGCCGTCCAGGGCCTCCAGCAGGGCGGTGGCCTGCGGGCGCACGGTCTCGCCGTCGCTGAAGAGCAGCGCGTAGCCGCGGGCTTCGTACAGGCGACCGCGCAGCTTCTTGAACCAGACCTCGTTGTCCAGGGCCTTCTGGAAGTCGCTCTTGTAGGCCTCGAGCAGCGCGCGCTCGCGTTGGGTCCAGCGCTCGTTGAGCCCGCGCAGCCGCCGCGCCAGCGCCCCGCGCGAGACCGCCGCCGGTGCCTCCACGGCCTCCGCCGCTGCCGGCGCGTCCGGGGTCGCCTCGGCCGCGGCCGAGGGGTTCGCCGGGCTCTCGACCCGCGACGCGCTCACCGCGGGGGGCGGTGTATCGTCCCCGCACGCCGCGGTGTATGCCGCCGCGCACAGGATCAGCAGGCTCGAGCGTCGTCTCATCGTCAACCACCGTTGGCCGGAGCGGCGTCCGGCTCCGGCGGGCGCAGCATAGCAAGGGGATCCCTTCTAGCAAGGAACTTGTCGGCGGCCACATTCCGGGTACCTTGACCCGATCCCGCCCCCGAACCGGATCGGGGCGCGGAGGTCCCAAGCCGAGGAGACCCGCCATGACCAGCCTCCTGACCGACTCGCTCCGCCGCCTCGTCATGGGTGAGGAACGCCTCCAGCCCGGCCACCGCCACGCCAGCATCATCGCCGTCTGTGCGCGCAAGGGTGGCGTCGGCAAGACCACCAGCGCCGTCAACCTGGCCGCGGGGCTCGCGCTCTGCCACCAGCGCCGCGTGCTGCTCGTCGACATGGACTCCCAGGGGCACTGCGGCTCGGCGCTGCACGCCGAGCTGCGCGGCGTCGCCACCGACACCCTCTCGGGCGTGCTGCTGGGCAAGCGACGCGACGTGCTCGAGCTGGCCATGCCCACCGCCATCCCCGGCCTCTACGTGACACCGTCCGACAAGGAGCTCGGCGCCACCGAGGGCATCATGGCCGGCCGCATCGGCAAGGAGCTGCTGCTGCGCTCGGCGCTGAAGCTGGCGCGCACGCACTTCGACGTCATCGTCGTCGACTGCCCGCCCAACCTCGGCTCCCTCACCATCAACGCGCTGATGGCGGCCGACTGGGCGCTGGTGCCCTGCGACATGAGCGTGCTGGCGCTCGAGGGCGTGGACGACATCTTCGACACGCTGGAGACGCTGGACGAGACGCTGGGCCACGCTCCGGGCGTGCTGGGAATCCTGCGCACCCGCGTCGACGCGCGGAACCAGAAGGTGAACGAGACGGTGGAGAGCTCGCTGCGCTCGCGCTACGCCCGGCACCTGCTCCAGACCTCGGTGCCGGTGAACACGACGCTGTCCCAGGCTCAGGTCGAGGGCAGGCCCATCTTCCGCCACGACGAGCACTGCACCGGCGCCCGCGCCTACCGCGCGCTGCTCGACGAGATCGCTCCGCGCCTGGGGCTCTGACCCGGGCCCGGCCCGCTCACGCGTTGGGCGGCACCGCGTCCGGGTCCACCTCGAGCGGCACCGGCTCGGGCAGGCCGACTCCGAGCGAGAAGGCGGGCGTGCGCATGGGCGTCCCCGGCCCCGCCTCCAGGTCGTCGGGGGCGAAGCGCAGCCGGATGTCCCCGGTCGCGTCCACGGCGCTGACGTCCCAGCGCACGAGGTGGGCCTCGCCGTTGGGGTCGAAGATGCCGTCGTCGGTGGTCAGCCCGATCAGCCCGTGACCGCCGGCGGCCATCACCAGCGGCTCACCAGCGTCGCCCGGGCTCGCCGGCTCGGCCGTCCACCGCCCGTCGACATCGACCGGGTCGCCGTCGCGATCGGAGACCCACAGCGTGATCTCGACGACGCCGTCCGCAGCCGGACTCACCGCCACCCAGGTCAGGCGCGGCACCACGTTCAAGATCTTCACCTTGTCGGCGCATCCGCCCAACAGGGCGACGACGGCGAGGATCACTGGCAGGATGCGGCCCATGATGGCGGCTCGGGGTCGATGGTCGCGGCGAAGGCGCTCGAGCCTCCCTTGACGCCCGAGAGGCGCCTTGCTACCCCGAATCGTCCGCGGGTTCAATCGCGCAGCGGGTGCGGTCGGGCGTGCCCACACCAGACGCTCCGGAGGCGACCATGGAGAGTCCAGAGATCATCGACGGCTACCTGATGCAGAGCGGCCTCGAGTACGAGACCGTGAACGAAGGCATGTGGATCGTCCACGATGACCTCGACGACATCGACAACATCGTCGTGCGCTACGCGCCGCCGGTGGTCGTGTTCCGGGTCAAGCTGATGGACCTGCCCGAGGCCCAGGCCGACCGCGCCGGCCTCTACGAGGCGCTGCTACGGCTCAACGCCAACGAGCTGGTGGCCGGCGCCTACGGTCTGGAGGGCGACTCGGTCATCCTCACGGAGACCCTGCAGTCCGAGAACCTCGACCTCAACGAGTTCCAGGCCGCCATCGAGGGCATCGCCCTGGCCATCGGCGACCACTACGAACAGCTCAAAGGCTTCCATCAGGCCACCAACGACGGGGAGTCCTCACGATGAGCATCTTCCAGCGGATGTCCACCCTCATCAAGTCGAACATCAACTCCCTGATCAGCAAGGCGGAGGATCCCGAGAAGATCCTCAACCAGCTCATCATCGACATGAAGAGCCAGTTCCTCGAGGCGCGGAAGATGGTCGCCGTGGCCATCGCCGACGAGAAGCGGCTGAAGCGCCAGTACGAGACCGAGCTGGGCAACGCCCAGGACTGGGAGAAGAAGGCGATGACGGCGGTGCGCGCCGGACGCGACGACCTGGGGCGCCAGGCGTTGCAGCGCAAGGCCGAGCACGACTCCCTGGCCGAGCAGTTCCAGCAGCAGTGGATCGCCCAGAAGCAGGCGGCGGACCAGCTCAAGGACGCGCTGACGCAGCTGAACGCGAAGATCCAGGAGGCGCAGCGCAAGAAGAACCTGCTCATCGCGCGTCAGAAGCGGGCCGAGGCCCAGAAGACCATCCAGGACACCATGTCGGGGATGAACGACACGGGGGCCTTCGACAGCTTCGCCCGCATGGAGGAGAAGGTCGACCGGATGGAGGCAGAGGCCGAAGCGGCGACCGAGCTCGGGCAGCACACCATGGGCGACTCGCTGGAGTCCGAGCTGAAGGCGCTCGAGGCGAGCCCGGCGGGCCAGGACGACGCGCTGGCGGCGCTCAAGGCGAAGATGGGCGTCGCGCCGCCGGTGCAGGCGGCGTTGCCCGCTGGGGGCGCCGGCGAGTCGGTGGAGTCCGATCAGGACATCGAGGCCGAGCTCGAGGCGCTGCTCAAGGAGAGCAAGTAGCTCCTGAGCGGCACCAGCCGGCGTGGTGGTCGGGGTGCTCCGCGGAGGCCCTGGCCGCGCGCTGTTTCGAGCGGGCCGACGCGCTCGCGGCGCGCGCCTTGTGGGCGGATGGTGGCGACGGAGGCGCGGTGGGACCGGGCGGCGCCGCGCCGAGCGGGCACGTCCTGGCGGCGTGGCCCGAGCGGGTGGAGGTGCTGCGCGTCGCCGACCTGCAGCCGGGCCAGGACCTGGCGGCGTGGCTGAGAGGAGCGCTGGCGCCCCCGGACGATGGCTGCCTCTGCGCGGTGCTGCTGGGCTACGACGCGGGGCGTGCGCTGGAGCGCTGGCCCGGCACCGCGCTCGAGGACCCGGAGCTGCCCGACGCGGTGGTCGCGCGCTACCCGGCGTGGCTGGAGGCCGCGGGGCCCGCGGGGCCGTGGCGGCTGTGCGGGCGCGATGAGCGGGCCAGGGCGCGGCTGGAGGCCTGGCTGGCCGAGGCCCCGCCCGAGACGCCGCCCACCGATGCGCCGGGGCCCCTCACCTCTCGCATGGACCGCGCCGCCCACCGCGCCGCCGTCCTGGACGTGCTCGACGGCATCCGGGCTGGCGACCTGTACCAGGCCAACGTGGCGCGACGGCTCGAGGCGCGCCTGCCTGCCGCGTCGGCGCCGTGGCTCTACCGGGCCCTGCGCCAGCAGACCCCCGCCGCGTTCGGGGCGCTCTGGGCGCTGGCAGACGGTCTGTGGCTGGCGTCGGCCTCGCCCGAGTGCCTGCTCACCTGGGACGCGGCGACCCGGGAGCTGCACAGCCACCCCATCAAGGGCACCCGTCCGCGCGGGGTCGACCCCGCCAGTGACGGGCACCTCGCCGATGCGTTGCTGGCCTCCCCCAAGGACGCCGCCGAGCACGTCATGATCGTCGACCTGGTGCGCAACGACCTGGGGCGGGTGGCCGTCCCCGGCAGCGTGAAGGTGCGGGTACTGGCCGGGCTCCAGACCCTCCCGACCGTGCACCACCTGGTCAGCGACGTGCAGGCCACCGCGCGTCCGGACGTGGACCTGGTGGCGGCCCTGCTGGCGCTCTTTCCGGGCGGCAGCATCACCGGGGCGCCGAAGATCGCCGCGATGGCACGCATCGAACGGGTCGAGGGGCTGCGCCGAGGCTTCTACACCGGCAGCTTCGGCCTGGTGTGGCCCGACGGCCGCGCGGCCTTCAACATCCTGATCCGCACCTGCGTGCTGGCTCGGGACCGCCTGCTCTACCAGAGCGGGGGCGGCATCGTCGCCGACAGCGACCCCGACGTGGAGTGGGAGGAGACCGAGCACAAGGCGCGGGCGCTGGAGCGCGCCCTGGACCAGCTCAGGGGCCGCCCTTCTCCGGAGCCAGCGCCGCCTCGGCGGCCGCCCGCATCACGGCCGGGTCCGCCGTCCGGCCGGTCCAGAGCCTGAACGCCCAGGCGGCCTGCTGCACCAGCATCTCGAGGCCGTCGTCGGCCCGCCGGCCGGAGGCGCGGGCCGCGGCGACCCAGGGCGTCTCCCGCGGGCGGTAGACCAGGTCGAGGACGGCGGCGTCGGGCGCGGTCGCGGCGATGACCCTGGCGGCCTCGTCGCGAGCGGCGGTCCACGCCGGGTCGCCGACGGTGGTCGCCATGCCGCGGGTGGTCGCCTGCAGGACCAGCGCCGCGCCGCGCGCCGCTTCCACGGGGTCCGCGAAGGCCACCAGCGCGCCGGCGACCTTGGGGGCCAGCTCACCCACCAGCGCCTGCGCCCGCTCCGGCGTGCGATTCCAGACCCGCACCTCGCTGGCCCCGGCCTGGAACGCGGCCAGCACCGAGGCGCGCCCGGCCCCGCCAGCGCCCAGCACGACCGCAGCCCGCCCCCGCCAGGGTGCCGCGGAGAAGGCCTGCTGGAGCGCGGCGACCAGCCCGGCGATGTCGGTGTTGTGCCCCTCGATCCGCCCGTCCGGCGAGCGCACCAGCGTGTTGGCGGCCCCGGCGAGCGCCGCCTCGGGCGCCAGGCGGTCGCAGAAGCGCGCGGCCGCGCCCTTGTGCGGGACGGTGACGTTCAGCCCGCTGCGCAGGCCGGCCCGTAGACCCGCCACGCAGCCCTCGAGCTGCTCCGGGGGGACGTCGAGCAGCTCGTAGTCCCCCGTCAGTCCGGCGGCGGCCAGCGCGGCCCGGTGCATGTCCGGCGACACGCTGTGGGCGACCGGGTGCCCGACCAGCCCCAGCCGGAGCGCGTCCGGTTCGGTCATCACCCCACCCCCAGCACGCGCTTCGCCGCGCGGATGTCCTGCTTTATCTGCCGCACCAGGGCCGCCACGTCCGGGAACCGCGCCTCGCCTCGCAGGTTCTGGACCATCGCCAGATTCAGCTCGCGCCCGTAGAGGTCGCCGCTGTAGCCGATGAGGTGGGCCTCCACCGTGACCGGCCCCGACTCGCCGAAGGTCGGCCGCACGCCCACGTTGACCACGGCCGGCTCGCGTCCCTCGGGCAGCATCGCCCACGCCGCGTAGACCCCGTTGGGCGGCAGCATCCCGCCATCGCCGCGCAGGTTCGCCGTGGGCACCCCGATGGTGCGCCCTCGCCCGTCCCCCGGGACCACCGTCCCGCCGACCACGTGCTGGCGCCCCAGGAGCTGCGCCGCGCCTGCGAGGTCCCCCTCGGCGATGGCGCGGCGCACCCGCGACGAGGAGACCCGCTCACCGCCGATGAAGACCGGCTCCACCTCGCCCACGTCGTAGCCCAGCCGGCGCCCCACCGAGGCCAGCAAGCGCACGTCACCGCCGCGCGCGCGCCCGAACGCCGTGTAGGGGCCCACGTACATCGCGCGCACGTGCAGCGCCTCCCACAGCACCTCCTCGATGAACTCCTCGGCGGTCATCTCGGCCATCGCCGCGTCGAAGTGCAGCACCAAGGCCGAGTCGATGCCCAGGTCGCCCAGCCGCTTCAGCCGCGCCTCCAGGGACATGATCGGCCGATGGGGCTGCTCCGGCCGCAGCAGCGTACGCGGGTGCGGGTCGAAGGTGATGACCATCGACGGGGCCTCGCGGCGCGCCGCCTCCTCGCGGACCCGCGCCAGGATGGCCTGGTGCCCCCGGTGCACTCCGTCGAAGTTCCCCAGCGTCGCTACCGGCTCGAGGGGCGGCTGGGGAAGCTCCGCCGTCTCGCGGAAGATCTGCATGGTGCTCAGTCCGTCGCTTGCCGGGCGAGCAGCATCTCCAGCTCGTCCTCGCGCCCCTCGTGGCACTTCTTGAACTTCTTGCCGCTGCCGCAGGGGCAGAGGTCATTGCGGCCGACCTTGTCGTGGCGGCGCTGGAAGGTGCCGCCCTGATGCACGACCCGCTGCCGGTCGGACGCCGCGTCGTTCGCTGCCTCGCGCGCGGCCGCAGCAGACGCCTGCGCCTGGTGGAGCTTCTGCTCCTCCTGCAGCCGGCGGTCGCGCATCGCCTGGATCTCCTCCTCGCTCGGCCCCTCGGCGCGGAAGAGCACCTCGGTCACGTTCTCCTTGATCTTGTCGAACATGAGCTGGAAGAGCTCGTAGCCCTCCTTCTTGTAGACCAGCTTCGGGTCTTTCTGCGCGTAGCCCTGCAGGCCGATCCCCTGCCGCAGCGAGTCCATCACCTTGAGGTGGTGCGTCCACAGCACGTCGATGCCGCGCAGGTAGCGCTCCCGCTCGAAGAAGCGCCAGCGCTCGCGGATGACGTCGTCGTTCACCGCGCTGCCCTGGGCGACGGCCGCGCGCCGCAGCCCCTCCATGATCTGGGTCTCGTGCTTCTCGTATCCCTCGCGGATCATCTGCGTCGCCTCCTCGCGGAAGCGCTCGAAGGTGGGTCGGCTGTCCTCGCTGAAGCGCACGGTGACGTTGAAGTGGGTCCGCAGCGCCTTCTCCACCGGCTCCGGGTCCCAGCCCTCGGCCACGCCGCCCTCCGGGAAGGTGTCGTCACAGATGCGGAACACCGTGTCGTCGATGGCCTCCAGGACCTTCTCGTGCACCTTGTCGCCGGTGAGGATCTCGTCGCGCAGCGCGTAGAGCGCCTTGCGCTGGAGGTTCATCACGTCGTCGTACTCGAGGATGTTCTTTCGCTGGTCGTAGTTGCGGTTCTCGATCTGCTTCTGGGCGTTCTCGACCGCGCGGTTGATCCACGGATGCTCGATGGGCTCGCCCTCGGGCATCTTCAGCGTCTCCATCAGCTTCTTGATGCGGTCCGAGCCGAAGATGCGCATCAGCTCGTCATCGAGGCTCAGGAAGAAGCGGCTGCGGCCCGGGTCGCCCTGGCGGCCGGCGCGACCGCGCAGCTGGTTGTCGACGCGCCGGCTCTCGTGGCGTTCCGTGCCGATGATGAAGAGCCCGCCTGCCGCGAGCACCTTCTCACGCTCCTCGGCGCACACAGCCTCGTGTCGCGCCAACGCCGCCTCGTACTCGGGCCCCGAGTCGGTGCCGGCCTCCGTTTCGGCCATCGCCTTGGCGTTGCCGCCCAGCACGATGTCGGTGCCGCGGCCGGCCATGTTCGTCGCGATGGTCACGGCGCCCAGGCGGCCGGCCTGCGCGACGATCTCGGCCTCCATCGCGTGGTACTTCGCGTTGAGTACCGAGTGCGGCACGCCGCGCTTGGCCAGGAGCTGCGCCAGGTACTCCGACTTCTCCACGCTGGTGGTGCCCACCAGGACCGGCTGCCCCTGCTCGTGGGCCGCGACGATCTCGTCGATGACCGCGAACCACTTCTCGGCCTCGGTCTTGTAGACGAGGTCGTTCTCGTCGTTGCGCTGGATGGGGCGGTTGGTCGGGATGACGTTGCAGTCGAGGCTGTAGATCTCGCTGAACTCGGTCGCCTCGGTGTCGGCGGTGCCGGTCATGCCCGACAGCTTCCCGTAGAGGCGGAAGAAGTTCTGGAAGGTGATCGTCGCGAGGGTCTCGTTCTCCTGCTCGATCTTGAGGCCCTCCTTCGCCTCCACCGCCTGGTGCAGGCCGTCGGACCAGCGCCGCCCGTGCATCTTGCGGCCGGTGAACTCGTCGACGATGACGACCTTGCCGCCCTCCACCACGTAGGTGACGTCCTTCTTGAAGAGCGTGTGGGCCTTGAGCGCCTGGTGCACGTGGTGGAGCACCTCGATGTGCTCGACGTCGTAGAGGTTCGGGATCTTGAGCCGCGCCTCCACCTTGTCGACGCCCGAGTCGGTCAGCGTGACACTGTGGCTCTTCTCGTCGACCAGGAAGTCCTGCTCCCGCTTGAGGAAGGGGATGATCGCGTTGATGCGGTAGTACCAGTCCGACGAGCGGTCGGCCGGCCCGCTGATGATGAGCGGCGTGCGGGCCTCGTCGATGAGGATCGAGTCCACCTCGTCGACGATGGCGTACCGCAGCCCCCGCTGGACCCGGCGCGCCAGCGAGAACTTCATGTTGTCGCGCAGGTAGTCGAAGCCGAACTCGTTGTTGGTGCCGTAGGTGATGTCGGCGGCGTAGGCGGCGCGGCGCTGCGCGTCGGGCAGGTCGCTGACGATGATGCCCACGTCCAGACCCAGCCAGCGGTAGAGCTGCCCCATCCACTCGGCGTCGCGGCTGGCGAGGTAGTCGTTGACCGTGACCAGGTGGGCGCCCTCCCCGCTCAACGCGTTGAGGTACATGGGGAGCGTCGCCACCAGCGTCTTGCCCTCGCCGGTCTTCATCTCGGCGATCTTCCCGCTGTGCAGGACGATGCCGCCGACGAGCTGGACGTCGTAGTGCCGCATGCCCAGGACGCGCTTGGACGCCTCACGGACGGTGGCGAAGGCGCTGGGCAGCAGGTCGTCGAGGGTCGCGCCGGCCGCCAGCTTCTCCCGGAACTCGGCGGTCTTGCCGCGGAGCTGCTCGTCGGAGTAGCGGGAGGTCTTCTCCTCCAGCTCGTTGATCTTCTGCACGAGCGGCTGGATTCGCTTGATCTGCCGCTCGTTCGCGGTGCCTACCACCGAGCGGATGAGCTTCTTGAACATGAGGTACCTGCGAGCGGTTGGTCCACGGTGGCTCGGACCGAGGGGGCGAGATCATACCAGAGGCATGACGCGATAGGGTAAACACGATCCGTGTGGGCCCAAGTCCCAGATGCGCTGCCGGGACCGATCCCGGCCGCCGGTGGCGCCGCTCAGAACCCACCCTCGCCGAGGGCGTGGAGCGCCAGTGTCGCGGCGCAGAGCACCGCCGTGTCGGCCCGGAGCACCCGCGGGCCCAGATGCGCCGCGACCCAGCCGGCGCGCCTCAGCTGCTCGACCTCGTCGGGGTCCAGGCCTCCCTCCGGACCGGTCAGCACGCGCAGGCGCCCACCCTCGACGGCGCCGGCCAGCGCCTCGCGGGCCAGCGCGCCGCCGCCCTCGTAGAAGAAGACGCCCGGGCCTGCGTCGGGGAGGCACCCCGGTTCGGCCACCTCCGGCGCGCGGGCGCGCCCGCACTGCTGGCACGCCTCTCGGGCGATGGTGCGCCACCGGGCCAGTTTCTGCCCGCTCTTGCCGCCCTGGGCCCGGGCCACGCTGCGCCGGCCGGTCCACGGCACGATCCGCGTCGCGCCCAGCTCGGTGAGCTGGCGCACCAGGTCGTCGCTGCGCCCGCCCTTGAGCAGGGGCAGCCACACCTCCAGCTCGCCGGCGAGGTCGGTGCCGACGGCGCTGCGGGCGTCGAGCACCTCCACCCCGAGCGGCGGACCCGCCACCAGCCGGCCTCCGAAGCGCGCGCCGCTCCGGTCGATGACCTCGAACTCCGCCCCCGGCTGTAGCCGCAGCACCACACCCAGATGGTGCGCGTGGGTGTCCGGCAGCGGCACCGCGTCGCCGGGCGCCAGCACCCGGTCCAGGTGGATGCGCGTCATGCCCCGCCGTCGGCCCGGCGCAGGTCCAGCCGCACCCACTCACCCTCACGAGCGCGCGCCGAGAGCGCCATCCCTGCCCCCGCGAAGACGTCGGCCACGCCGTCGGCCTGCCCGGCCAGGATGCCGCTCAGGACCAGCAGCCCGCCCGGCGCCGTGTGCCGGACCAGCTCCGGCGCCATGCCCATGAGCACGGGCGCCAGGATGTTGGCCACCACCAGGTCGAACTCGCCCCGCACCCGCGACAGCGCGTCGCTCGAGGCCTCCACCCGGCCGCCCACCCCGTTCGCCCGGGCGTTCTCGGCGGCGATGGCCACGGCGTCCCGGTCGTTGTCGATGGCGACCACCCGCCCCGCGCCCAACAGGGCGGCGGCGATGGCCAGGATGCCCGTGCCCGTCCCGACGTCGAGCACCGCGACGGCGCCCGCCCCGTCGGTCAGCGCCGCGTCCATCGCCTCGAGGCACAGGCGCGTGGTCTCGTGCTGGCCGGTGCCGAAGGCCATGCCCGGTTCGATGATGACGGTCACGCCCTGCCCGTCTACGGCGGCCTCCCAGGGCGGACGCACCCGCAGGCGCGCCGACACGTCGAAGCCGGTGAACCATCGCTTCCAGCGCTCGCGCCAGGCGGGATCCAGCGGCGCCGCCTCGACGACCGCGCCCTCGAAGGCCGCCGCCGCGGCCTCGGCCCGAGCCAGCGCCTGCTCGCGCAGCTCCTCGGCCACGTAGACCTTCAGCCGACGCGTCCCCGCGGGCGGAGGCTCCACGTCGCCCGGCGGGGCGTCGGGGCCCTCGGTCACGTAGCCCTGAGGGCTCAGCTCCAGGCACGCCGCGTCCAGCGGCGCCAGGAAGGCCTCGACGCCCTGCTCACCCGCGGCGTCGATCGCCGGCGGGATGGGCACCAGGAGCGTGAGTTCCGTCCAGCGTGTGCTCATCGACCTTCCGGGCGGAGAGTCGGCGCCCCATGACGGGGCGCCTCCCACGCATCAGTCGGCGACGACCCAGACCTTGATCTGCGCGCGCACGTCGCGATGCAGCTTGATGTCGACCTCGTAGACGCCCAGCGCCTTGAGCGGCCCATCCAGCAGGATGTGCCGGCGGTCGACCACCACGCCGTCGTCGGCCAGGGCATCGGCGATGTCCTTGGTCGTGACCGAGCCGAAGATCTTGTCGTCCTCGCCCACCAGACGGGTCAGCGTGACGCTGAGGCCGTTGAGGCGGCTGGCGAGATCGCTGGCCTTGCGCTTCTGGCGGACGATGGCCGCCTCGATCGCGCGCCGCTCGTGGTCGAGCTGCGACTTGTTGCGCCGCGTCGCGAGCACCGCCAGCCCCTGGGGGATGAGGTAGTTCGCGCCGTAGCCGCTCTTCACTTCGACGAGCGCGCCGGCGTCGCCCAGGTAGGGCACGTCCTGCTTCAGGATGACCTGCATGACCAATTCTCCTGGCGCCTACTCGACCGACGCGTAGGGGATGAGCGCGATGGCCCGGGCGCGCTTGATCTCGGTCGCGAGGCGGCGCTGATAGAAGGCGCTGACTCCGGAGATCCGGCGCGGCACGATGCGACCGCGGTCGGTGATGAACCGCGACAGCAGCTCGGGGTTCTTGTAGTCCAGGCTCTCGGCCAGCTTCTTGTCGGCCAGGAACGGGCAGACCTTACGGCGTCCAGTGCGGCGCTTCATCAATCATCCTCCCCGTCGTCGTCGTCATCGTCGTCGTCGTCATCATCCGACTCGTCGTCGAGCATCCCCTGGTCGGGGGCGTCCTCGTCGTAGTCGGGGTTCTCGCGGGCGGCGGCGGCGCGACGCGCGAGCTGGGTGAGCTTCTCGCCCTCGGCCTCGAAGTCGAAGGTGTCGAGCTCGACGCGATCCTCGAGCATCACGCTCTGCCACAGCATCGCGGGCTCGGTGATCTTCATCAGGCGCTCGAGCTCGCGCACGGTGCCGTTGGTGCCGAGGTACTGGAGGTACATGTACTGGGCCTTGAGCTTGCCCGAGCGCTGCAGCCGGTAGGCGGTCTTGCGCCGGCCCCAGTCCTCCAGGCGGATCTCACGGCCGCCGGTCTTCTCGATCGCCTCGCGCATGCGCCCGACGACCTTGTCGATCGCCTCGGTCCCGCCGTCGGGATTCACGAGGGTCACGGTCTCATACTTGCGTAGCAACATCAGATGCTCCTCTTGGACATCGGCCCCGGCGCGCATCCAGCCGGAGCGAGGAGTGGGTAGGGGCGGGGAGATTGGCTCGCTCGGAGCCAAAGATCAAGCACGACCTCACCGGACCGCGTCGGTCCGGCGAGGTCGTGCCTCGGGATCAGCGCTCGACGCGCTCGGCGACCTTGATGAGACCGTCGGCCGCGGGGGCCTCGTCGCCCTGGTGGTCGGCGGCGGACGCGGTGGTCGCAGCCTTGGTGGCCTCGGTGGGGGCCTGGGCGGTCGTGTCGGGGGCGTGGAAGCTCACGAGCACGGGCGCGATGACGACCGCGACCACGCTGATGAGCTTGATGAGGATGTTCAGCGAGGGGCCGGCGGTGTCCTTGAAGGGGTCGCCGACCGTGTCGCCGGTCACCGCGGCCTTGTGGGCGTCCGAGCCCTTGCCGCCGTGGAGGCCGCCCTCGATCATCTTCTTGGCGTTGTCCCACGCGCCGCCAGCGTTCGACTGGTAGATGGCCATCAGCACGCCGGAGACCGTCACGCCGGCGAGGAGGCCGCCGAGCGCCTCGATGTTCCAGAGGCCGACCAGCACGGGGATGATGAGGGCCAGCAGGCCGGGGAGGATCATCTCGCGGATGGCGGCCTGGGTGGAGATGTCGACGCAGCGGGCATAGTCCGCCTTGCCGGTGCCCTCGAGCAGGCCCTTGATCTCGCGGAACTGGCGGCGGACCTCCTCGATCATGGCGCCGGCCGCGCGGCCGACCGCCAGCATCGACAGGGCGCTGAACACGAAGGGCAGGGTCGCGCCGATGAAGACGCCGGCCATGATCTGCGGGTCGAGCAGGTTGAGGCCGTTGCCCTGGATGTGCGCCTTGGTGGTGAAGGCGCTGAAGAGCGCGAGGGCGGTCAGCGCCGCGGAGCCGATGGCGAAGCCCTTGCCGATGGCCGCGGTGGTGTTGCCCACGGCGTCCAGCTTGTCGGTGCGGCCGCGGACCTCGGCGGGGAGCTCGGCCATCTCGGCGATACCGCCGGCGTTGTCGGCGATGGGGCCGTACGCGTCGACGGCGAGCTGGATGCCGGTGGTGGAGAGCATGCCGAGGGCCGAGATGCCCACGCCGTAGAGCCCGGCGAAGTAGTAGGCGACCAGGATGGCGGCGATGATCAGCGCGATCGGGATGGCGGTGGACATCATCCCGACGGCGGTGCCGGCGATGATGTTGGTGGCGGCGCCGGTGCGCGACTGGTCGGCGATGTACTTGACCGGCTTGTAGTCGCCCGAGGTGAAGTACTCGGTGGCGAAGCCGATGAGCGCGCCGGCGATGAGGCCGAAGATGGTGGCGTAGAAGATGCCCATGCCGGCTTCGACCTTGCGGCTGCCGGGCTCCATCGTCAGGGTGGCGTCGTTGACGACCTGGACCCCGCCCCCGTTGAAGACGAAGTAGATGCCGTCGGGGACGAAGCTCTGGATGGTGAACCAGGCGCCGGCGATCATCAGGCCGGCGGCGATGATGGTGCCGACGTTCAGCGCGGTCTGGGGGTTGCCGCCCTCGCTGGTGCGGACGAAGAAGGTGCCGATGATGGAGGCGCCGATGCCGACGGCCGCCAGGTACAGGGGCAGGTAGATCAGGCTGACGATGCCCGCCGGCTCGCCGCCGATGTTGGCGCTGGTGTGGAGCCCCAGGCCGAGGATCATCGAGCCGATGATCGCGCCCACGTAGGACTCGAAGAGGTCGGCGCCCATGCCGGCGACGTCGCCGACGTTGTCGCCCACGTTGTCGGCGATGGTGGCCGGGTTGCGGGGGCTGTCCTCGGGGATGCCGGCCTCGACCTTGCCGACCAGGTCGGCGCCGACGTCCGCCGCCTTCGTGTAGATGCCGCCGCCGACGCGCGCGAAGAGCGCGATCGAGCTGGCGCCCAGCGAGAAGCCGGCGAGCACGTTCAGGATGCGGGTGTACTCCTGACCGCTGAGCACCTCGCCCGTGCCGAAGATCCCCGACTGGAGGAAGAAGAGGAGCAGGCCGGTGAGGCCCACCACGCCGAGGCCGACCACGGCCATGCCCATCACCGAGCCGCCGGTGAAGGCGACGATGAGGGCCTTGGCCAGCCCGGTGCGCGCCGCCGCCGTCGTGCGGACGTTGGCCTGGGTCGCGACCTTCATGCCGAAGAAGCCGGCCAGACCCGAGCAGGTCGCGCCCACCACGAAGGCCAGGGCGATGAGCGCGTGGCTGTCCTCCATGCCGGCGTTGCTGACGCCGAGGAGGATGGCGACCACGACCACGAACATCGCCAGGACCTTGTACTCGCGGGCGAGGAAGGCCATCGCGCCTTCCTGGATGTGCCCCGCGATGACGCGCATCTCGTCGGTGCCCGTGTCCTGCTTGGCGATCCAGCGCGAACGCACGAACGCGAAGATCAACGCCAAGGCGCCGGCGCCTATGACGGCGTAAAGCTCGGTCATCTCAGTGTCCCTCCCTCAGTCTCGAGACCGCGCTCGGCGGTCACACCACGCTCGACGTACCGTTGTACGCGTTCATCACAGGTCCGGGCCCCTCCCGAACCACACGATCCACGGCGTCGGCCGCCGCGTCGACCAGACGAGGCACCACGGGCGCCTCGTCCTTGCTGAAATCGGACAGCACCCAGCCGGACACGTCGCCGTGCGCGGGGCGACCGATGCCCACCCGGACGCGCACGAACTCCTTGCCGAAGTGCGAGAAGATCGAACGCAACCCGTTGTGACCGGCGTGGCCGCCGCCCACCTTCACCCGCACCTGCCCGAAGGCCAGGTCCAGCTCGTCGTGCACCACCACGGCCCGGTCCTGCGGGACCTTGAAGAAGGCGCCAGCGGCCCCCACGGAGGTCCCGCTCCGGTTCATGAAGGTGAGTGGTTCGAGCAGGATCACGTCTTCGTCTCCGAAGCGGGCCTTGGTGAAGCGCCCGTTGAACTTCTCGCGCCAGTCGCAGCCGGCGCGGCGGACCAGCTCGTCGACGACCATGAAACCGATGTTGTGGCGATTGCCGGCGTACTCCCGACCGGGATTCCCGAGGCCCACCACCAGCCAGGTCACGTGCTGCTCCGCCGGGTGCCGGTTACTTCTTCTTCGCCTTCTTGCCGTCGGCCTCGCCGCCCTCGGGCAGGGTGACCGCCACGGGCATCTTGTGGCGCAGCACGTTGAAGTCGTGCTTGTAGACGGCCTCGACCCCGTCAGGCATCGGCACCTGCGAGATCGTGATGTTGAGCGTCTCCGACGGCATCGTCGTCATGTCGTAGACGACCGCGGTCGGGATGTCGGCGGGCTTGCAGCGCACCTTCACCGAGTGGCAGGTCTGGGTGACCTTGGCGCCGATGCGCTCGCCGGCCGACCGGCCCGCGCGCTCGAAGGGCACCTCGACCACGAGCTGCTTGTCCTCGGTGATCTGCCAGAAGTCCACGTGGACCAGCGTGCGCCGCCACGGGTGCACCTGGTAGTCGCGCACGATGACCATGCGGGGGCTGGACTCGCCCTCTACCGCCAGGTCGATGATCGTGTTGCGCCCCCACGGCCCCTTGAGGACGCGCGTCATCTCCTTGGGCACCACCGAGACGCTCACGGGCTGCTCGGTCTCTCCGTAGACGACCGCGGGGACGGCGCCAGCGGCGCGGAGTCGGCGGTTGGGTCCCTTTCCGGTGGCGGTCCTGTTGGACGCCTCGATGTTCGCGTGCTCCATGTTCGTCTGCTCGCGGGATGGGCATCGGCCGGCCGGACCACGACTGTCGTGGCGTGCGGACGGGCGTGCCGCCTACAACGTCGATCGCTCGAAGCGCCGACGCCTTCGGCTGGTAGGGCAGTAGCTGTTCGGTGGAGGGTTTGGGGCGGCAGGATTCGAACCTGCGAATGCGGGTACCAAAAACCCGTGTCTTACCACTTGACGACGCCCCATCAGCAGGCCGTTCAACGAGCGTGGGCTCCAGCGTCGGCGTCCCCCTCCGGGGCGAAGGGGCCGCGTAGCTATCACGCGGTCTGAGCAGTGTCAACGCGTTACTGGGCCACGGAGATCGCGCCCGGGCAGCCCTCGGAGCGGCGGCGCCGCGGCGGTCAGTCCGGTCGGTACGGGGCGAGCAGGTCGTCCCCCAGGGTCGACCGGATCCGGCTCCAGGGGCGGTCGCGCTGCGCCGAGAGGGCGGCCTCCGGGACCTCGAAGCGCTCGCCCGGCGGGAGGTCGGCGACCTGGAGGGTGAGCTCCAGCTCGAATCGGGCGGTCACGCCCTCCACCGACGCGTCGCCGACCACCCGAAGCTGGCCGGCGACCGGCTGCCCGCCTTGGGTGCGCCGGCCGATGTGCGCGCTCACCTCGGTGGGTCGGTGCGTGGCGGCCAGCCAGGCGCCCCACTGCCCCTCGTGGTCGCGCAGGGCGGCGAGGGCGTCCAGGGCCATGGGACGCGGCCGCACCTGCGGATCCAGCGAGGCGTCCTCCCAGCGCAGGTCCATCCCGCCCAGGCGCGCCGGGTCGCCGGGCGGTGACGGACGCCACACCAGGTAGGGCCCCAGGGCCTCGAGCAGCGTCGGCGCGGCGTCATAGGCGTTGCGCAGCAGGCGCTCCTCCTGCCCTCCCAGGGTCTCGCGCTCCATCCAGGGGCCGCCGTCGCGGCGCACCGCCAGGCGCTTGCCGTCGAAGACCACCTCCGCGCCGTCCTCCGCCGAGTCCAGCGCGATACGGGTGTCCTGCCACACCCGCTCGTCGCGGATGTGGAAGCGCCCCTCGGGGCCCCGCGCGATCGTCCGACTCACGACCAGGCGCGCCGCGTTTCCGTTGTCGGGCGTGAGCTGCAGCCGGATCACCTGGCGCGCCTGGTGCGGCTCGGAGCCGGCGGAGGGCAGCGGGTCGGCGGTGGCGCGCGTGGTCGCGTCCGGCCCGCGCAGACCCGCCAGCGCGGCCTCCAGCGCCTCGGGCGAGGTCTCCTGGTCGATCTCGGGACAGCCGGCCCAGAGCAGGGCCGCGACCGCGGTGGCCAGCAGGCGGCGCCTCCTCACGAGGGCTCCCCCGGCAGGTCGAAGCGCGCGCCGACGCTCAGCGGGTGGCCGGCCAGGAAGGGCCCGGCGTCCATGGCGCTGCGACCCGGCGCCTGGAGCCGCAGCAGCCGCAAGGTCCCCTCCCCGCACGCCACGTCGACCCCTGCCGGTCCGGCCGCCGTCACCGTGCCCGGCGGCGCGCTGGCCGGTGCCCCGGTGACCTCGACCGGCGGCAGCACCTTGATCGCCGCGCCCTCACGGCGGGCTCGCGTCCCCGGCCAGGGGTGCAGCGCCCGCACGCGGCGGCTCAGCTCCACCGCCGACGCCCGCCAGTCCAGTTCGCCCGCGCTCTTGTGGATGAGGGGGGCGTAGGTCGAGCCCGCGTCTCCCTGGGGCACCGCCTCGAGCGGCCCGTCCTCCAGCCGGTCGAGGGTCTCGACCAGGAGCCGCGCGCCTGCCTCCGCCAGGGACCCCATGAGGGTCTCCGCGGTGTCCTGCTCCCCGATGGCGACTACCCGGCGCGCCAGCACCGGCCCGGTGTCCAGCCCCTCGTCCATGCGCATGATGCACACGCCGGTCTCGGCGTCCCCGGCCAGGATGGCGGCCTGCACCGGGCTGGCCCCCCGCCAGCGGGGGAGCAGACTGGCGTGCACGTTCAGGCAGCCCAGCCGCGGCACGGCCAGCAGCTTGGGCCCCAGCAGGTGCCCGTAGGCGGCCACGGCGGCGAGGTCCGGCTCGAAGCCGGCCAGCCACTGACGGAACTCGAGCGTACCCACGCGGTCGGGCTGCGCGAGCGGCAGGCCGTGCGCCTTCGCCAGCTCGGCCACCGGCGGTGAGCGAAGGGCGTTGCCCCGACCGGCGGGCCGATCGGGCTGGGACACGACGCAGACGACCTGGTGCCGCGACGCGAGCAGCGCGCGCAGCGAGGTCGCCGCCAGATCGGGCGTGCCCATGAAGGCCACCCGCATCTACGAGACCGCCTGGGCGGCGCTGCGCCGGGACCGGCTGGGCCGCGCGTGCTGCGGCGTCAGGTGCATGCCGGCCACTACTCGCCGTGGACCGCTCGGATGGCCGCCAGGGACTCGTCCTCCTGATCCTCCTCGCGGATCTTCAGGTACTGGCGGAGCACCAGCTTCTTCTTCACCGGGCTCAGCCGGTCGACGAAGGTGACGCCGTTGAGGTGGTCCAGCTCATGCTGGATGCAGATGGAGAGGAGGCCGTCGGCGTCGAAGTCCAGCTCCGCACCCTGGAGGTCATAGGCCTGGACGTGGATCTGGTCCTTCCGGCGCACCTCCGCCGAGATCCCCGGGAACGAGAGGCAGCCCTCCTCGTAGGTGGTGCGGCCGTGGCTGTCGACGATGACCGGGTTCACCAGGTGCATGAGCGCGGTCTCCCCCTCGGCGCGGGCCACGTCGACGGTGATGAGCCGGATGTTCCGCGCGACCTGCGGGGCCGCCAGGCCGATGCCGTTCGACAGGTACATCGTCTCGGCCATCGCGTGGCCGAAGTCGACGAGGGTCTGATCGATGTCGGTCACGTCGGCGCACTGCGTGCGGAGGATCGTGTCCGGATAGAGCACCAGGGGAAGTCGAGCCATTGTCATCTCCAGGGGCCCGCGGCGGGACGGCGCCCGGCGGACTCGAGTGCTCGCTCATAACGCGCGCGCAGCTGAGGATCATCCATGATCGTGAAGGCGTCCGCGAGACCGCGGCCGATCTCCTCGAGCTGGGCGATGTCGTCGGGGCCGACCGGAACGGGCCAGCCGCTCGGGGTGTACAGGCGCGACAACCGCGCGTGCTGCTCGCGGACGATGGCGGGCGAGGCGCCCTCCGAGGTCCCGAGGATCGCATGGTAGTCACCGAAGCGGACGTCGGCGAGCTTGGCGGCGAGACGGGCGGCCATGTCGTCGCGCTCATCGGCCAGGCGTCGGGGAGCGGGAGACGGCATCGAGGGCGCCGCCGCCACCGCCGTCGACGCCGGGCCCGCGCTCTCCGCGCCGAGACCGGGGGGCGGCGTCAGCGAGGGCTGGGAGGAGGCGCTGGCCCGCGGCGTGGGCTGCCCTACCGGCGCCGGGCCCACCATGGCCACCACCTCGCCCGGATCGGCGTCCGCGGGGAGCACGAAGGCGCGGAGACCGGGCAGCAGGTCGGCCACCCAGCTCGCCGCGGCCTCTCCGGCCGGCCCGCCAGGGATGACCAGCGCCTCGGGAGCCCCCGCCCGCGCCAGCGTGCGCGCGGAGACCTGCCCGGTGGCCGCGAGCACCTGGTGGCCCACGCCGCTCAGCGCCGCGCTCAAGCGCTCCTGGGCCGCGCGGTCGAAGCCGACGGCCAGCAGCTTCACGCCTCGCTCTCGGCTGCGCCGCCGCCTTCCTCGACGAGCTGGAACACCGGGCGCCAGTCGGTGCCCGCGGCGGCGTCCATGAGCTGGACCCCGGCGGCCAGCAGCTCGTCGCGGATCGCGTCGGCCGCCGCCCAGTCGCGCGCCTCCCGCGCGGCCACACGAGCCGCCACGCGCTCGAGCACGTGCTCCTCGCTGAGGCCGTGCCGGCGCAGCGCGCGCTGGCGCATCTCGGCCAGGATGCGCGCCGGCTCGCCGCGCCCGACGCCGATGACGTCGAAGATCGGCCGGATCTGCTCGCGGATCCGCGCCATGGTCCGCAGCCGGCCCGCCCGCTTGCGCCCCTTCTTGGTGTGCAGCAGGTCGTTGATGAGCTTGAGCGGCTCGGACAGGACCGACACCAGGAGCGCCGTGTTGAAGTCGTCCTCCATGGCGGCGGTGGCCTGCTGGGAGATGGCCTCGACCATCTCGGGCTCGACCACGTCGCCGTCCTTGGTCGACTTCACCTCGGCCAGGGCGACGTCCAGGTCGTGCAGGGTCTGGTAGAGGTAGTAGACGCGGGCGGCCGCCTCCTCGATGGTGCGTTCGGTGTAGTTGATGGGCGCGCGGTAGTGGGTCGAGAGCAGGAACCACCGCACCGAGAGCGGGTGGTACAGCTCCAGCACGTCCCGGATCGTGAAGAAGTTGCCGAGGGACTTCGACATCTTCTCGGCGTCGACGTTCACGAAGCCGTTGTGCATCCAGTAGCGGACGTAGTCGACGCCGGACGCGGCCTCCGACTGGGCGATCTCGTTCTCGTGATGCGGGAACACGAGATCCTTGCCGCCGGCGTGGATGTCGAAGGTCTCGCCCAGGTGCGCGCAGCTCATGGCGCTGCACTCGATGTGCCAGCCCGGGCGGCCGGGGCCCCAGGGGCTCTCCCAGGTGGGCTCGCCCGGCTTGGCGGCCTTCCAGAGGGCGAAATCGAAGGGGTTGCGCTTCCGCTCGTCGACCTGGACCCGTTCGCCGGCGCGCATCTCGTCGAGCTGGCAGCGCGAGAGCTTCCCGTAGCTGGGGTAGCTGTCGATGGAGAAGTAGACGTCACCCTCGACCACGTAGGCGTGGCCGCGCTCGATGATGCGCTCGATCATGGCGATGATCTGCGGCATGTGGGTGGAGACCTTTGGCTCCAGCGTGGGGCGCAGGCACCCCAGCGCGTCCATGTCGCGGTGGTACTCCTCGATGAAGCGCGCCGACAGCGCCAGCGGGTCCTCGCCGCGCTCGGTCGCGCGCGCGATGATCTTGTCGTCCACGTCGGTGAAGTTGCGGACGTAGGTGACCTCGTAGCCCTGCTGGCGGAGGAACCGGTAGACGGCGTCGAAGGCGACGTAGACCCGGGCGTGCCCGATGTGGCTGAGGTCGTAGACCGTCACGCCGCACACGTAGAGGCCGACCTTGCCGGAGACGAGCGGCTCGAAGGGCTCCTTCGCGCGGGTCATCGTGTTGTAGATCGCCAGCGCCACCGGCCTGTCCCTCCGTCATTTCCGGCGCCGTTGCTCGCTCCGCCGGGCCCGGGACGGTAGCGCAGTCGCCACACCAGGACAAGCTGCAGCGCCGCGCATGATCAGGAGCGCGGCCGGCGGCGACTCACAGAATAGCCCGCGCAGCCGGGGTGTTGCCCTGCAGGATGCCGAGGTGCCGATGTCCAGGGACGCGAGCGCGAAATTGACCCACAGGCCCTTGTCGCGGCACGATGAAGCCGCCCGGACGGCTGGCACGTCCCTTGCTGAGCATCCCCGAGCTGCCGCCATCCTGGGGACTCTGATGCCGATGACCAATCCCAAGCCATCCGTCCCGGTCGAGGTCACCGTCGAGCCTACCGACCCGAAGGACCTCGTCGAGTGGCTGCGCGCGGAGAACGAAGCGCTGCGGACCGAGGTCGAGGCGCTGCGCGTCTATCGCAGCCTCGCCTACCGCGACCCGCTGACGGGGCTGTGGAACCGTCGCTACCTCGACGAGCGCCTCCGCCACGAGATCGAGCGCGCGCGGCGCCATGACGAGCGCTTCTCGATCCTGGTGTTCGACATCAACGACTTCAAGACGGTCAACGACGAGCGCGGGCACGCGGCGGGCGACGAGGCCCTGGTCTGGACCGCGGACCTGCTCGAGGAGACCTTCCGCGATCACGACGTGTGCTGCCGCACCGGCGGCGACGAGTTCACGGTGATCCTGCCCGGCGCGACGGCGGCCGGATGCGCGGTCCTGATCTCGCGGTTGCGGCGCCGGCTGTCGGAGGCCAACGTCGGCAGGGCCTGGAGCATCGGGCTGAGCATCGGCTCGGCGACCTGGCCGGAGGACGGCGCCACCGGCGAGGAGCTGCTCAAGCTGGCCGACGCGTCGATGTACGAAGACAAGCAGCGTCAGAAACGTGGCAACACCGGCAAGGCGCGGGCGCGGATCTCACGGCCCTCCACCTTGCCCTGGATCGGCCGGCCCGAATCGGGCAAGTGAGCGTCGACCGCGTTCGCCTGGCGGAGACCCTGGCGTGGGCGGAGGCTCGGTACCGGAGCTGCGATGTGTGCGCGTTGGCCTGCGGCATCGACCGCCTGGCAGGCGAGCGCGGGTTCTGCGGCCTCGGCGCCGAGGGGCGCGTCTACAAGGAGTACCTGCACCTGGGCGAGGAGCGCTCGCTGGTGCCCTCGCACACCGTGTACCTGGCCGGGTGCAGCATGCGCTGCGCGTTCTGCAGCGACATCGGCCCGGTGAAGGCTCCCGAGGCCCACGGGGCGGTCGTCTCGCCCGAAGCCCTGGCGGCCCGCATCGCCCAGCGCCGGCGCGAGGGCGCCCGCAACGTGAACTTCGTCGGCGGCACCCCCGACACCAGCCTGCTCTTCATCCTCCGCACGCTCTGGCGCTGCCCGGAGGACACGCACGTCGTGTGGAACACCAACCTCTGGACGACCGCGGAGGCCGTGGAGCAGCTGCGAGGCATCGTCGGGACCTGGCTGGCCGACCACAAGTTCGGCAACGACCGCTGCGCCACGCGGCTGTCCGGGACCACGGGCTACGGAGCGCGCGTGGAGGCGCGCCTGCTGCAGGTGGCCTCCTCGGGGGCCCCGCTCATCGTGCGGCATCTGCTCATGCCCGGCCACCTCGACTGCTGCACGCGTCCGGTGCTGGGGTGGCTGGAGCGTCAGATCCCCGAGGCCAGCGTCAACGTGATGACGGGATACCATCCCTACCGGTTGGCGGGGCGAGGTGGGAAGATGGGCGGCGGCCTCGAGCGTGAGGAGCGCGCGGCCGCCCTCGAGGCGCTGGCAGGCACCGCGTTGCGGAGCCGCCTGGTGGACGGCGTGGAATACCAGCCACCGGCGTGAGGTTCGGCAGCCCGCCACACGCGTCGGGCGCAGGAGTGAGATGAAGGTGCGACACGGCGATAGGGGAGTGCGACACGGGCTGGTCGCGGTGCTCGTGCTGCTCTTCGCCCCGTGGGCCGAGGCGAGGCAGGCGCCGGCACACAGCGCGAGGGTGGCCTCGCGCACGCCGCCGGTGGGCAAGGCGGTCCGCGTGTTCCGGATCGATGGGCCGGTGACCGAGGCATCGAACCCGTGGGATCCTTTCGGGTTCGACGACAGCCTGGTGCTGGGCGAGCTGCTGGCGTCGCTCGACGAGGCGGCTCGGGATCCCGCCGTCGGCACCCTGGTGCTCGACGTGCGTTCGCCCGGCTGGGGGCTGGCGCAGGCCAGCGACGTGGCGGCGGCGGTGCGCCACGCGCGGACCCAGGGCAAGGCCGTGGTGGCCCACGTGGTCGACCTCAGCTCCCCGACGTTGCTCGCCGTGGCGGGCGCCGACAGCGTGCTCCTGACCCCCGAGGGCCGGATGATGGCGCCCGGGCTGCGCGCGGAGGTCACCTTCTTCAAGGACCTCATGGAGACCGTCGGCCTCGAGGCCGACATCGAGACCGTCGGCCGCTTCAAGTCGGCGGCCGAGCCGCTGACCCGCCGGGACATGAGCGAACCGGCGCGCGAGGCGCTGGACGCCCTCGTCGGGTCGCTGTGGCAGAGCCTCATCAGCGATGTCGCCGAGGCGCGGCACCTGGAGCGGGCGAAGGTGGAGGCCGCGTTCGACGAGGGCCTCCTCACCGCCGAGGCCGCTCGCGAGCGCGGCCTGGTCGACGGGCTGGAGTACCGCTCGGACCTGCTCGAGCGCTTGCAGCAGACCACGGGCTCCAAGCCCACGCTCGCCTTCCCGGACGCGCGCGCGCTGCCCGACATGTCGTCGCTCTTCGGGCTCATCGAGCTGTTGACGCGCAGCCCGGAGCGGCCGCCGGCCGGGCACCGGCGCGTGGCCCTGCTGGTGGCCGAGGGCCCCATCCAGATGGGGCGCGCGGCCGATGAGCTCTTCGCCTCGGGCAGCGTGGTGGCGGCGGACGATCTGCTCGAGGCGATCCAGGCCATCGCCCGCGACGACTCCATCGGCGCCGTGGTGCTGCGGATCGACAGCCCCGGCGGCTCGGCTCTGGCCAGCGACCTCATCTGGCGCGCGCTGGTGCGCCTGGGCGAGACCCGCCCCGTGGTGGCGTCGCTCTCCGGCACGGCGGCTTCGGGCGGCTACTACATCGCCAGCGCCGCCAAGGAGATCATCGCCCAGCCGACCACCGTCACCGGCTCCATCGGCGTGTTCGGCGGCAAGCTGGTGATGGGTGGCCTCTACGACAAGCTGGGGCTAGGCACCGTCGTCATCAGCCGCGGCAAGAACGCAGGCCTCCTCTCATCGCGGGCGCGCTTCTCCGACAGCGAGCGCGAGGTGATGCGGACGACGATCCACGCCACCTACGACACCTTCGTCAACCGGGTCGCCAAGGGACGGCGGATGTCCTACGACGCCGTGGACCGGGTGGCGCAGGGGCGCGTCTGGTCGGGCCGCGACGCCCAGGCGCATGGACTCGTCGACGAGCTGGGCGGTCTCGACGTGGCCATCGCCCGCGCCGCGCATCTGGCCGGGACCACGCCGGACGACGTGGAGCTGGTGCCCTTCCCGGCGCCCAAGTCGCTGCTCGAGATGCTGCAGGCCCGCTCGGCCAGCCTCCGCGGCCCCTCGCTCGACCTGAAGCAGGCGCTGGGCGCCTTGCCCGGGTCGCTGGCCCTGGACGTCCTGCGGGCGACCACGCTCATGGAGGCCCTGCTCGCGCAGGAGCCGGTGCTGGCGATGCTGCCCTACCGGCTCGAGCTGCGCTGAGGCTGCGCTGGCGGGCCGGCGGAGGGCGCGGCGCCAGCGAGCGGGCGCCTACTCCAGCTCGGCCGGCGCCGTGCGGATGTGGAGCGCCGCGCTGGCCGCGTCGAGCACGCCGTCGCCGTCGAGGTCGATGTCATTGTCGATGGCCGCGTCGAGCACCGACGCGAGCTGCTCGGGTGGCAGCGGCAGCACGTTCTCGTCGAGCGCGGCGATGGCGTCGATGAGCTGGTCCTTGGGCGCCGCGCCGCCGACCAGCGCCTCGACCATCACGATGTGCTCGCCGTCGCCCGAGAGGGTCACCGTCGCCTCGAGGCGCGCGTTCGCCAGGGTGAAGGCCAGGACGCTGCCTTGGAAGGGCAGCGCGATGGTGACGGTGCTCCCGACGCCGCCAGCGGTCAGCGTGCTCCCCTCGATGCGGGCGTCGTCGAAGGAGAAGAAGGGGCGGCAGCTCGCGTCGAAGCTCGACTGGTTCGCGCGGTAGCTGCAGCTCGTGGTCTGGCTGTCGCAGGTGGGGTTCGAGTCGGCGAGCACGGCGTTGTAGACCGGCAGGAAGAAGGGCGCACCGTCCAGCGAGGCGTCGCCGAAGTCGGCGATGAGCTCGATGAGGCCGTCGTCGATGCCGCTGGCGAAGGTGTCGTTGAAGAGCGCCAGGAAGGCCAGCGCGTTGTCGATGCCGGCCGAACACTCGCCCACCGGGGCGCAGGTGGCGGCGTCGCCGTCCACGTCCAGGCCCGAGCCGGGCATGCCGTCGACGCCCACCGCCAGCTCCTCGATGCGGCCGGCCTCCTGCGAGACGGGCGGCGGGCAGAAGGGGCAGCTCGCCGTCTTGGCGCCGAAGCAGGCGCCGGTCACGCAGGTGTCGACCGAGGTGCAGGCGACCCCGTCGTCGCAGGGTGCGCTGATGAACAGGTGGCGGCAGCCCACGTCGCTGGCGCAGGAGTCGGCGGTGCAGGGGTTGGCGTCGTCGCAGTCGGCCGGCTCGCCGCCGGCGCAGGTCCCGGCGGCGCACTCCTCGCCCACCGTGCACAGGTCACCGTCCTCGCAGGGGCCTTCGAAGGCCGCGTGGTCGCAGGCGCCCAGGGCGTCGCAGGTGTCCACCGTGCAGGCGTCCCCGTCGTCGCAGTGCGAGGCGGCGTCGTGCTGGCACCCGAACGGCGGCACGCAGGCGTCGTCGGTGCAGGGGTCACCGTCGTCGCAGGGGTCGGGAGCGCCGGGCACGCAGGCCCCCTCGGAGCAGGCGTCGCCGAGCGTGCAGGCGTCCCCGTCGTCGCAGGGCGTCGTCAGCGGCGCGCCCACGCAGGCGCCGTCGACGCAGGTGTCCGGCCCGGTGCACCCGTTGCCGTCGTCGCAGGGACCGGGGCTCGGCACGTCGACGCAGCCCGCCGCCGGCTCGCACACGGCCTCGGCGCAAGGGTTGGTGGTCGTGCAGCTCAGCACGCCGCTGCCCTTGCACACCCCCAGCTCGCAGCGGTCCTGCGGCGTACAGGCGTCCCCGTCGTCGCAAGGGGCGCCGTCCACCTTGAGCTTCCAGCCGGGCTCCGCGCCGCTGGCGTCGCACAGCCGGCAGGTGGCGTCGGGATCCTCGGCCAGGTTGTCCACGCAGGTGGGGACGGCCCCCTCGCTCAGGCAGAAGCCCGGAGACAGCGCGTGCTCACACGCTCCCGCCGCGCACGAGTCGACCGTGCAGCTCAGGCCATCGTCGCAGCTCCGCGCGGTGCCGGCGCACCCGCCGGCGGCGTCGCAGCGGTCGTCGTCGGTGCACGGGTCCCCGTCATCGCAGGCGCTCCCGGCGACGCAGGTCGGCACGTCCACTTCGGCCACCGCGTCGGCGTCGGCGTCGACGCCCGGCACGTCGCCACTGTCGGGGCCGGCGTCCTCACCCGCGCTGCCAGCCTCCGAGTCGCCGGCCGCGTCGGTCGCCACCTCGTGGCCGCCGTCCACCGCGTCCAGGGGCTGCGCGTCTTCGCCGCCGCAACCCCACGCCGCCGCACACACGGCGGCGGCCACCACGGCGCGACGCGTCACTGGCAGCCGAATCCGGTGACGCACGTGGCCGGCGGCACGCAGGCGGCGCCCCCGTCACAGCGGCACTTCGTGGTGCTGTTGCAGCTGTTGCCGAGCGCGGCGCTGCACTGGTCGCCGAAGCAGGTGCACTTGTCGACCACGAAGCCGGAGCCCGCCGTGCACTGCGTCCCGGGCGGGCACTGCACGTCTCCCTGGCAGACGACCGCGCCCCCGACGCACGCCTTCGTCCCCGTCTTGCACAGGTCCGTGTCGTTGCCGTCGCAGGCCAGCCCGCCCTGGCTGAACGCCTCGTCCGTCAGGCCGTCGCAGTCGTTGTCCTTGCCGTCGCACTCGTCGGCCGTGATGCCGGGATCGGGGCTCGTCCCGTTGGGGTTGCTCGAGCAGGTCGCCGTGCCGCCAGCCGGTGCGCACTCGACCACGCCCGCTCCGCACGCCCCGATACCGTCACACACGGCGCCGACGGGCTGTCCCTGATAGAAGATCTCGTCGTCGGTCTCCCCGTCGCAGTCGTCGTCCTTCCCGTTGCAGGTCTCGGTGGTCGACTGCGGCGTCGTGCCGTTGGGATTGGTCGAGCAGGTCGGGAGCTGCTTGATCGGATCGCAGACCACCAGCCCCTGCCCGCACTCACCGGTCCCGTCGCAGAGCTGGTTCTTGGCGATGCCCGACCAGAGCAGGCCCTCGTCGATGCCGCCGTCGCAGTCGTTGTCCTTGTCGTCGCAGATCTCGACGATGTTGGTCACGGTCTCGTTGACGCACTCCACGTTGTTGCCAGCGGCGTTGCAGGTCCAGGTTCCCCGCGCGCACTTGTCCTCGTCGCTGCCGTCGCAGGGGAAGCCCTTCACCGGCTGCTGCTCGTCGGTCTTGCCGTCGCAGTCGTTGTCGAGGCCGTCGCACCGGCTCTCGACCTGCTGCCAGTCGGAGATCGCGGCGTAGTCGCATTGCCAGGTCGACATCACGCAGGTGATGGGCAGCGCGGGCGGGGCACAGACGCCAATCTGGGTGCAGCCCGCCAGCGAGGTGTCGAGATCGGCCGCCTCGTCGGTCTGGCCGTCGCAGTCGTCATCGACGCCGTTGCAGTTCTCGGGGAGGCCGGGGTACTCCGACCCGCCGATCGCCGTCGAGCAGACCGCCCCCGGACCGTCCAGCGCGCACTCGACCACGCCCGCACCGCAGGCGCCCGGCGCCATGCAGACCTCGCCCACCACCAGCCCGTCGGCCTTGAAGTCCTCGTCGGTGAGGCCGTCGCAGTCGTCGTCCTTGCCGTTGCAGGTCTCGACCTTCGTCTGGTCCTGCATGCCGCCGGCCTCTGTCGAGCAGATCACGGTCTTCTTGAAGGGGTGGCACTGCACGGTCCCCTGCGAGCAGAGGCCCTTGCCCTCGCAGACCCCACCGATGCCGACGCCCTGGATGGTCGAGCTCTCGTCGGTGGAGCCGTCGCAGTCGTTGTCGAAGCCGTCGCACAACGACTCCTCGGCCTCGTAGCCGGCGATGCCGGTGTAGTCGCACACCAGGCCCTCGGCCGTGCAGTTCACCACGATCCCCGCGGACAGGCCGCACAGCCCCTTGGTGTTGCAGCCCGCGCCGCCCGGATCGGACTGCACCTCGTCGGTCTCGCCGTCGCAGTCGTCGTCCTGGCCGTTGCAGATCTCGGGGATGTTCTCGATCGTCTCGTTCGTGCAGACCGCGTCCTGGCCCGACTCGGCGCAGGTCCAGGTGCCGTTCGCGCAGGCGTCCGAGTCGTCGCCGTCGCAGGGCTGCCCCAGCGGCCAGATCTCGTCGGTCATGCCGTCGCAGTCGTTGTCGAGCGCGTCGCAGCGCACCTCCGTGGCCTCGTAGTCCGGCACCTGCTTGAAGTCGCACACCCACTTCGCGGCCTGGCACTTCGCCAGCCCGGCGGCGCCTTCACACACACCCACCTTCGGGCAGGTGCTCTGCTCCTGGGTCAGGCTCTCGTCGATGTGGAAGTCGCAGTCGTCGTCCTCGCCGTTGCACGCCTCGGGGACGACCTGCGGCGCCGAGCCGTCCGGGTTCGTCGAGCAGGTCGCCAGCGACGCCACGGCGCACTCCACCACGCCCTCGCCGCACTTCCCGATGCCGTCGCACGGGTCGCCCACCGGCGCCCCCTCATAGAGGAAGTCCTCATCGGTCAGCCCGTCGCAGTCGTCATCCAGGTCATTGCACTTCTCGGCCGTCGCCTGCGAGAAGGGCCCGTCCGGGTTCGTGGAGCAGGTGGTGCCGGCCACGAAGTTGCAGATGACGAAGCCCGCGCCGCACTCGCCGGTGCCGTCGCACATGCCGCCCAGCGGCGCGCCCTCCCACTCGAGCCCCTCGTCGGTCATCCCGTCGCAGTCGTTGTCGACGATGTCGCACCGCTCGGGGATGTCCTCGATGGACTCCGGCCCGCACTTCAGGCCCAGCCCCGTGTCGTCGCACACCAGCGCGCCGTTCTCGCACTTGTCGAGGTCCGGACCGTCGCAGGGCACGCCCAGGTCGAAGAAGGTCTCGTCGACGGCCCCGTCGCAGTCGTCGTCCAGCTCGTTGCACAGCTCGTCAGCCTGGAACTTGTCGGTGACGCAGCCCACCTGGACCGTCGAGGTCTTCGGGTCGTGGATGCACACCCACTCGCCGGGCGTGCACTCGGGCACGTCCGGTCCGCACGGACCGATCTTGCCGGTGGGGTTGCCCTCGTCGATGACGCCGTTGCAGTTGTCGTCGACGAAATTGCACTGCTCGTTCGCCCACGGGTTGATCTTGTTGTTGTTGTCGTTGCAGTCGATGCCCGAGTGGAACCCGTCGAAGTCGTTGTCGGTCACGCCGGCGCAGCTCAGGTCGCCGTTGGCGCAGTCCTGGTCGATGCCGTCGCCGCACTTCTCCGGCGCGCCCGGGTAGGCGCGCGGGTCGTTGTCGTCGCAGTCACCCTGGGCCGTCGAGAAGCCGTCGGCGTCGGCGTCGAACTGACACGGCGCGACGACGTTGTCGCAGTTGCGGTCGCAGAACTTCTGGCCCGCAGGCCCCAGCGCCGGGTCGCAGCACGGCTCGACGGCGCCGGGATGCACCTCCGCGCGGAAGTCGTCGCAGTCGCCCGCGGCGACCGTGAAGCCGTCGCCGTCGAGGTCGACCAGCGGACAGGCGAACTCGTCGGTGGCGCCGTCGCAGTCGTCGTCCAGATCGTTGCAGCTCTCCACCAGGTTGGTGATGGACTCCGGGCCGCAGACGGTGCCGAAGCCGTCGCCCAGGCAGACGGTCACGCCGTTCTTGCAGGCGTCCACGTCGGGGCCGTCGCAGGGCTTGCCGAGCTCGGTGTAGATCTCGTCGGTCATGCCGTTGCAGTTGTTGTCGATGCCATCGCACAGCTCCTCCGAGCTCAGGATGGCGCCCTGGCACTGGATCGCGGCGCCCACCCCGTAGTGCGTGCAGACCATCTTGCCCGACTGGCAGTACTCCGAGCCCGTGCCGCAGGGCTGCCCGGCCTGCGGGTTCCCCTCGTCGGTGATGCCGTCGCAGTCGTTGTCCAGGTTGTCGCAGAGCTCGGGCGCGTTGGGGTGGATCGCGGGGTTGGCGTCATTGCAGTCGCCGGGCGGGATGTAGCCGTCGTTGTCCGAGTCCGTGCCGGGGCCACAGAGCAGATCCCCGCCGAGGCAGTCCTGGTCGATGCTGTCGTTGCACTTGTCGGCGGCGCCCGGGTGGATCGAGGGATCGCCGTCGTTGCAGTCCTCGGGCGGGCAGCTCCCGTCGAAGTCCGCGTCGCAGGCCGCGCAGGGCGTGGTGACCCCGTCGCAGTTCTTGTCGCACTCGGGGTCGAAGGCGGAGCCCGACGGACAGCAGCTCTCCGGCGCGCCGGTGTGGTAGGCGCTGTCGTAGGGCCGGCAGTCGTCCTGGTTCAGCACCCCGTCGCCGTCGAAGTCCTTGGACGCGCAGTCCTCGTTGATCTTGCCGTCACAGTCGTTGTCGATGTTGTCGGCGCAGGTCTCGGGAGCGGCCAGCAGGTTGGTCGAGCAGGTGCCCGTACCGTCGGGCGCGCAGATGACCTCGCCGTTCTTGCAGGCGCCGATGCCGCAGGGGACGCCGACCTTCAGCAGCGAGCCCTTCTCGAGATAGAAGCCGATCTCGTCGGTCAGGCCGTTGCAGTCGTTGTCGATGTTGTCGCACAGCTCGTCGGACGGCGGCTGGGCCGAGCACTTCGACCAGCCGTCGAGCTGGCACTGGATCGAGCCGCGGCAGGTGCCGTCCTCGTTCTGGTTCACGCAGCCCAGCGAGAAGCCCACCAGCTCGAGGGTGCACTCGCAGCTCGCCGTGTCCGGCCGGCACTGCCCGCCCGTGCAGACGAAGCCGCTGAGGCAGTCGGTGTTGGTCCCGCACGGGCTGCCGCAGAACTTGCCCCCCGAGGGGAAGGTGAGGCACTTGCCGCCGGTCACCGGGCAGTCGACGTCGGTCTCGCAGACCTTGCACACGCCGCCGGGGAAGAGCTCGCAGGTGGCCTTGCCGCCCCCCTTGGGGACACAGACCAGACCCAGGGCGCAGGCGCCCGTGCACGGCTCTCCCAGCAGCGGCGGGCCCATGGGGCCGGTGTCCACCTCGACCTCGGCGTCGGCGGCGTCGGTCGCCACGTCGGTGTCGACCTTCGCGTCGACGTCGACCTCAGCGCCCGCGTCGGCGTCGCCGAGCTCGGTGTCCGGCACGTCGGGCGGCAGCTCCTCCTGGGCATCGGCGTCCATGTCCAGGGCGACGTCGGCGTCGGGCACCGCGTCCGCGTCGGCCTCGGCGTCGGCGTCGGGCGTCACGTCCGCGTCGGCCTCGGCGTCGGCGTCGGGCGTGATGTCCGCGTCGGCCACCGCGTCGGCGTCCGCCGTGTCGGGCGTGATATCGGCGACGTCGCCGTCCTCGGAGGTCCCGTCGTTCAGCGTGTCCCCGACGTCCGAGGCGTCCCCCGCGTCCGGGCCGGCGTCGATGACGACGTCGCCGACGCCCTCGGGAGTGCAGACCTCCTCACGGCAGACCAGCCCGCTCTCGCACTCGTCGGTGGTCAGGCAGGGATCCCCCGCCTGGCCCAGCTCCTTGAGCTTGACCGAGGTGCACGCGGACGCGGAGAGAGCGGCCAGCAGCACCGCAAACATGAAGGCGAGGTCTCGGCGTTGCATCGGGGCGGAACTCCGGATCGCGCGCGGGGAGCGCGAAGTATAGGGGTGGCGAGGCTCCGGGCTCAAGGGGGACGGAGTCGCCGACGCGCGCCGATGGAACCGGGCGCGGAGAGCTGGGGCCGCCGGTGGAGCCCGACGACCGGAGCGCCGGGGCGGGCGCGCCCGGGCGGCTCCCGAGCCTGGGGGACGTGTCCAGCGCGGCTGACGGGCGCGCGCGAGTCGCTGAAGAGACATGGTCCAGCCGGGCGGCGAGAGATCGTGGCGACACCCTGTCAAGGGCAGCCTGGTACGGGGGTACCCTTGCACGTTCCGAGGGCGCACGCGTCATCGGAAGTGCAGGCCTGGCCATCGTCGCACAGAAAACGTCCGGTCACCTTGAGGTCGTCGAGGCGCACGTCCGCGCTGCCTGTGCTTCCCGGCCCGAGCTCCAGCTCGAAGGTGAGGTCCACGCTCTGGCCGGCGTAGGCCTGCAGATCCACGACCACGGTCTGGAACCCGGTGGTGTCGTCGCAGATCTCGTCGACGATGTCTCCGGCGACGATGAGGCGCAGCACGTCCGTGTCGCACGAGGGATCGGCGAGCACCGCGCGCACGGCGACCGTGGCCGTGCCGCCGTCGGCCGGGACGGCGAACTGCGCGCTGCGGACGCCGACGAGGGCCTCGGTCCAGGAGGCGGGCAGCACCGCCGCCAGCGCGTTCGGCCCCGAGACCACCTGGCCGGTCGCGGTCGCCCACCCGAAAGCGGGCGCACCGACGGTGAGCGTGAAGCCCGCCGGGAGGGTGCCCGGGCCGACGCCATCGAACTTCGCCTCGTAGATCTTCTGGCCGTCCTGGAGCACCTGGAGCTGGCAGGCCCCGCCCTGGCACACGCCGACGGTGCAGTCCCCGCCGAAGCTGCAGTCCATCGGCGCGCCCTGGCACACCCCCGCCACGCACGCGTCGGACTCGGTGCAGGGATCGCCGTCGTCGCAGTCCGGGCCCTCGATGGGCGCGTGCGTGCACCCGGTGGCCGGCGCGCAGCCGTCGACGGTGCACGGGTTGCCGTCGTTGCAGTCCTTGGCCTGGCCGACGCAGGCGCCCTGCGCGCAGGCGTCGCCGGTGGTGCAGAGGCTGCCGTCGCTGCAGGCGCCCGAGAGGTTCGTGTCCACGCACAGGCCCTGCGCGCTGCAGGTGCGCTGGACGCAGGGGCCGGCGGAGGGGCAGTCCGTGTCCACCGTGCACGTGCAGGCCGCCGCGGCCTCGAAGACGCAGGCGCCGGTCACCGGGTCGCAGCTGTCGTCGGTGCAGGGGTCCTGGTCGTCGCACACGGTGGCCGCCCCCACGCAGGTGCCCGCCTGGCACGTGTCGCCGGTCGAGCACGCGTCGTCGTCGTCGCAGCCGTAGACGCCCTCGACCAGCACGTCGTCGAAGGCCGCTCCGAAGCCCGAGTTCACGGTCGCATCGGACTGGAAGCTGAAGAGCAGGCGCGTGGGGCGGTCGCGGAACTGCGCGAGGTCCAGGACGTGCAGCGTCCAGGCGGCCTCGGAGGCGCAGACCTGCAGCAGCGGCACCACGTTGCCGTAGGAGGCCGCCGAGACCACGAGCTTGTCGGTGCCGCAGCCCGACTGCGCGACCTGGGTGCGGGTCGTGAGGCTCAAGGTGACGGTCGCGCCGCGGGGGATGAACTCGGGGCTGGTCAGCGTCGCCTCGACCGGCCCGCCATACTCACCGCCGACGCCGGTGGCGACGATGCCCAGGCCGGACGCGTTGGGCGTGAAGTCCGCCGAGACCGCCCACGCCGCGGCCGTCGCGTCGGTGGTGGTCGCGGTCCAGCCGTTCGGCAGCCCCGAGTCGAAGTCGGCGGCCAGCAGCGTGGCCTCCTGGTCGAGGGGGATGGAGCTGCACTGGCCGCCCTCGCACTGGTCGGAGGTGCAGTCGTCGGCGTCGTCGCAGTCGAGCAGCGTCTGCGCGACGCAGTGGTGATCCACGCACAACGAGGTGACGGTGCAGTCGTCGCCGTCCTCGCAGATCGACCCGTCCTTCAGGGTGTCGGTGGCGCAGGCGCCGGTGGCGGCGACGCAGGACGCGACCTCGCACGGCTCCTCGGGCTGCTCGCAGACGACGGCGGTGCCGGGCACCACCACGCACAGGTGCGGGAACACCGACTCATCGCAGGTGCGCTCGCCCGGGCAGGGGTCCGCCAGGGTGATCTCGTCGCAGTCGGCGTTCGACGAGCACTCGCAGATCGGCGTGCCCGCCGCGCAGCTCCCGCCGAGGCAGAAGTCGCTGTCCGAGCAGGCGTCGCCATCGTCGCAGGGGCCAGGCTGCGGGAGATGCTGGCACAGCGCCTTGCCGGCGGCGTTCACGCAGGCGTCGCTGGTGCAGACGTTGTCGTCGTCACAGTCGAAGGGCTTGCCGCCGCAGACGCCGCTGGGCACCGGGTCGGGCGAGCCGCGCAGCATCACCACCTGGCAGGTGTCCTCCACGGTGCAGGGCACCCCGTCGTCGCAGGAGCCGGTGATGTTCTCGTGGAGGCACTGGCCGGTCTCCGGGTCGCAGCTGTCGGCGGTGCAGTCGTTCTGATCGGTGCAGGCCTTGGGCTGCCCGACGCAGCCGCCCCCGTCGCAGAGGTCGTTCACGGTGCAGGGATCGTCGTCGTTGCAGGACCCGCCGGTGGGCGAGTGCACGCAGACCTGACCCGGCGCCAGCTCAGGGTCGCAGGTGTCCAGGGTGCACGGGTTGCCGTCGTCGCAGTCGCGCGCGGGCCCCTCGCACACGCCGACGTTGCACGTGCCGTCGACGACGCAGGGGTTGGCCTCGCTGCCGCAGGAGACCCCGTCGTTGCGCGGCGTCAGCACGCACTGACCCGTCGCCGGCTGGCACTCGGCGGCGAGGCAGGTGGTGTCCGCGCCGCCGTCGCAGACGACGTGGTTGCCCGGCACGACCCGGCACGCGTAGTCCGGCCCGCAGCCCAGGGGACCGTCGCAGAGGTCCTGGCTCAGCTCCGAGGCGCAGTCGAGATCGGACTGGCACTCGCACGCGTCGGTCGGGGTGCCGTGGCAGAGCCCGTCCGCGTCGCAGCGGTCGTTCGTCGTGCAGTCCAGCCCGTCGACGCAGCCGTTGCCTGGCGCGATGGCGTGGACGCACTCGCCCGACGCGCTGTCGCAGTGGTCGGTGGTGCACGGGTCGGAGTCGTCGCAGCTCCGGGTGGTGCCGAGGCACTGGCGGGCCGCGCAGACGTCGTCGGTGGTGCAGGCCTGGCCGTCGTCGCAGGGCTGACCTTGCTTCCCCGAACCGGCGAACACGCACACGCCGGCCTCGCAGGACGTGTCGGTGCACGCCGCGACGAAGCCCGAGCTGGCCAGGCGGTCCGCGCAGTCCGAGGCGACCTCGCACTGGGGCGGCGGCTCCTCCGTGCCCGAACCCCCGCCATCGCAGGCCGCCCCCAGGGCCACCAGGGCGAGGCCGACCACCCGGGCGAAGACGCGCCCGGGGCTCGCCATGTCCGCGCTGCGTCGCTCGGGCCCCTGCGCGGCGCCCTTCGCCTCACGCGCTACGTTGGGCGAAATGCGGGCCAGCCGTTCACGATTGTGGCTCAATGACTGCCGCCTGCGATGGGAGCCCCCTCCGGGCTGCGCCGCGGAGGGAGCGTGGGTTGGGTCCCGACACCACGCCGATGCGAGGCGGAGGCGGGCGTGACCGGTGGGAAGTGTACCGAGGGCTATGAGACGCGGTCAAAGAGAGGCTCGCAGATGGGCCAGGGTCCGACGTGGGACCGTCGTGGCCTCGCTGGCGCTGGGCGCCTGGGGTTGCGAGGCTTCCGCGCCGGCGCGCGGCCTGGGCGAGCTGGCCGCCCACGGGCTGAGGCCGCTGGAGCTCGGCTCGGCGGCGCTGCTCCCGGCGGCCGGAGTGGCCGAGCCGCCGCGAGCGCCGAGCGCGCCGGCGGCCTTCGACCACGCCGAGGACTCGCGGCTCGGTAGCTCGCGCAGCTACTCGCTGGGGACCACGTCGCGCGGGCGCCTCGTCGGCGGGCGCCCCCTGCCCGACCAGAGCGCCGCGCTGGTCCCGCGCGCGATCTCGGTGGCCCGGGGGGCGATCTACGGCACCGACGAGCTGGTGGGCGCCCTCGAGCGCGCCGCCGCCCACGTCGCCGAGCGCTGGCCCGGCAGCGTGCTGTACGCGGGCGACCTCAGCGCGAGGCGCGGCGGCGACATCGCGGGCCACGTCAGCCACAACAGCGGACGCGACGCCGACCTCGCCTTCTACCTGCGCGACGCCGCCGGCCGCATCGCCGACCGCGACGACCTCCCGGCGGTGCGCGCCGACGGGAGCACCTCCACGGGCGAGCTGCACTTCGATGACGCCCGGAACTTCGAGCTGATAGCGTCGCTGGTTCGGGACCCACGCATCCAGGTGCAGTGGATCTTCGTGTCCGCCCCCCTGCGCGAGCGCTTGCTGCGGGCGGGCGCCGGCGCCGGCGCGGACCCCGCGCTCCTCGAGCGGGTGGCGGCCGTGCTGGCCCAACCGCGGGACAGCTCACCGCACGTGGAACACTTCCACCTCCGCCTCTACTGCGCGCTCGAGGAGCGGGTCGAGGGCTGCCTCGACGCCGGCCGCGTGCACCCCTGGGTCGACACCTTCGAGGCGGCGCTGCAGCAGCGCGTCGCGGAGGTCGTGCCGCTGCTGCACACGGGCGCCGCGGAGGAGGCGCGCTACGCCATCACGCGGCTGGTGCGCCTGCGGGCGCGCGACGCCGCCGACGATATCGCCGCGCTCACGCAGAGCGATGACCCGGAGACCCAGGCGCTGGCCACCGACGCGGTCGCCTTCCTGCGCGGCCAGCGTACGCCGCCGGCCTGGGCCCACCTGCTCCCCGAGGACGCGGGCGAGTAGCCGCGGCCGGCCGCCCCTACTTCTTCGGCGCGGCCCCGGGCTCCTCGCAGGCCTGCTTCGCGATCGACTCCTGCTCGGTCTTCCACCACTCGGCGAACTCCCCGCTGGTCAGCACCTCGCTGGCCTTCTGGAAGTCCTCCTTGGTCTTGAAGCCGTTGCGCAGCAGGATGATCTCGAAGTTGTCCTGGGTGGAGGCGTCCTGGATCGTCGCCAGGTTCTTCTGCTTCATCATGCAGAAGATGGCGTGCATCGCCTTGGAGAAGTTGGCCTTCTGCGTCTCGGGCTTGGGCACGAGATCCAGGCCCGGCCAGTTGATGACCTCGTTGCCCGGGCCCACGCGGCTCCAATCGTCCGCGCGCCACACCTTCTCCTGCGGGTAGTAGCCCTCGCGCTCGAACTGCACGCGGTACTCGTAGTAGTTGACCTGCTCCACCGAGCCGTCGGGGCCCTTGCTGGCCTCGAAGATCGGCAGGTTGATGAGCGGCAGGCTCTCGATGGTCTGTCCGGGCTTGAGGTTCGCCGTGTCGTTGGCGATCTCCGTCTCGCCGACCTTCTCGAGGTTGGCCTCCTTGCGGCGCCAGGCTGCTCCCGACTGCTGCAGCTTCGTCTGGACCACCCGCACCCGTGCGTCGCCGGGGAAGAAGGTGAGCGTGACCTCGCCGTAGCGGTTCCGAGCGCGGCGATCCTCGTCGCTCCACTGCTCCTTCAAGCGCCTGACCTCGGCGGTCTTGTGCTCGACGACGGTGCCCGAGAGGAAGGCCTGGACCTCCTCGCGCCGCTCCTCCTGGCTCATGAGCCAGATCGCGAAGATGGCCGTCACGACCACGGTCCCGGCGATGATGCCGATGGCCAGCATGCTGCGCCGGCGCGCGCTGACGGACTCGTCCAGCTCCGCCACGCGGACCGGGTCCAGCGGCTGCGGCTCGGTCTCGAAGATGCCCTCGGCGTGCGGGCGCACGTGGATCGTGGGATCGAAGCTCTCGCCTTCCGGGGCCGGCGCGCGGGTGGCCGCAGCGGCCGCGACCGGGGCCGCCGCCTTGCTCGCGGCGGGCTTGCCCTTGCCCTTGCCCTTGCCGGACTTGGGGGCCTCCGGAGCCGGCGCGGCCCCTGCGGAAGCGTCGGGGATCTCATCGGCCACATCGGTCACGATCGGCTCGGACTCGGGCACCAGCTCCGACGCCTCGCCGCTGCCACCGTCCGCAGCCGCGGAGGTCGCGTCGTCGTCGCCCGTGTCGATGAAGTCGGGCAGGTCGCCCTCACCCTCGCGGGGGTCCTTCCCGTCGTCGCCCTGAGCCATGAAACCCTCTGTCCTCAAGGGGAAGTCGCGCCAACAGCGCGCGGACTATAGACGTGCGCTTCGGCGAGCGTCAAGCGCGGAAACCACGGATCCGCTTGGGAAAGCGCGCCTCGCCTCGCCTCCCCGCGGCACCTCCGCGACCGGCGCGGGTCAGGCGCCCTGCCTCGAGTCCAGCAGCAGGGTGACCGGGCCGTCGTTGACCGAGCGCACGTGCATGTGCGTGCGGAAGCGGCCGGTGGCGACGTGCGGCACCGACTCGCGGCAGCGCGCGACGAAGGCGTCCACGAGGCGCTCAGCGGCGCCGGGTTCCAGCGCCCCCACGAAGGAGGGCCGGCGCCCCTTGCGGCAGTCGCCGTAGAGCGTGAACTGGCTGACGACCAGCATGCTGCCGCCGACCTCCCCGAGGCCGAGGTTCATCTTGCCCTCCGCGTCCTCGAAGATCCGGAGCCCGACGATCTTCGACGCCATCCACGCCACGTCGCGCTCATCGTCGCCGGCGCCCGCCCCCAGGAGCACCAGCAGCGCCGGCGCACCGTCCAGGGTCGCGCCCACCGTCTCCAGCCCCCCGTCTCCCTCGACGTCCACGCGCGCCTCGGACACGCGCTGCACCACCGCCCTCATCACCACCTCTCGCGTCCTGGAGCGTTGCGACCCTCTCGGTCGGGCCGCCGCCTCGGTTGACATCTGCTGGATCTACGCGCTCGGATGGCCGCTGGCGATCCCGCTCCGAGGAGGCGCATGCCCGCCCCGGTCCTCGACACCGTTCGGCAGATCCTGGCTCGCGACTCGCGCCTGGGCCACGACCCGTCCGCCAGCATCGACGATCTGATGGACCTCCTCTACTACGGAGAGTTCGGGATCCTCGAGCAGGTCGCGTCAGGTCCTCACGGCGACGTCGTCAACCTGGTCGGCTCCAAGGGGCCGCCCGGCGTGGGCGGCGGGCTGTGGTTGATGTCGTGCACGGCGACCAGCGCCCTGCCCTTCCCCTCCAGGTGGGCCAGCACGGGCGGCGACTGCTTCGCGGCGCGCGTCGACGAGAGCGCCGGCTGCCTCTACGGGCTCGGCGCCGCCTCCGAGAAGGTCGACTTCGCCCTGAAGCTCCTGGCCGCCTCCGCGGTGCGGGCCGAGACCCTGAAGAAGCCGGTGGTCGTCGTGGCGATGTTCGGCAACGAGGCCAGCGCCACCGGGACCCCCACCGTGCTCGCCGGCGCCGACACCCCTGACGCGGTGCTGCTCGGGGCGCCGACCAACCTGGAGCTCTGGACCGACCACCCGGGCTGCGTGGCGTTGCGGCTGGGCATCGCCCGCGAGGTGCGCTACCGGCGGATGCCGCCGTCGCGCGGCTTCTTCAAGGTGGTGGTGGAGGGCGCGTCCGCGCACGCGCAATGCCAGAGCCTGGGGGTGGACGCGCTGGAGCTGACCCTGACGACGCTCACCGCCTGGCGCGCGCATGGGGACGTGCGGGTGCTGGCCATCGAGTGCGGGGAGGCGCCGAACCGCGTCCCCGGACGGGCCGAGCTGCTGATCGCCACCAGCGACGACGAGCTCCCTCCGCTGCCCGCCGGCGTGTCGGTGGAGCCGCTGCCCGACGGCGCGGTGATCCCCTTCCCGGTCGACGACCTCGCCGACGCCTGGCTCACGGCGCGCGACGCCGGCGTGGCCGCGGTGCGAGATGCGCTGGAGGCCGAGGGCAACATCGTGGGCGCGAGGCCGCGCCGCGCGGTACACACCGGCGGGCTGAGCTCGGACCGCGACGCGATGCGCGGCACGCTGACCTTCTGGACCGGTCCCGGCTGCGACCACCGCGCCGTCGTCGAGCGCTTCGCCCACGCCGCCAGCGCCGCCTTGACCGGGCGCGAGGGGCTCTCCCTGGACATCCAGATGCTCCAGGATCGGCCGGCCTTTCGGGGCGCCGAGGGCGCCGGTGCGCTGATGCCCGCGGCCCGGCGCGCCCTCCGCGCCGCCGGGCTCCCGGCCGTGGCCGGAGCCGGCTGCCTGACCACCGACGCGGGCATCACCGGCGGGCGCGACATCCCCACGCTGGTCTTCGGCCCCGGGCGTGGCGACACCCACCTCTATCGAGACGACGAGTGCACGCCGCTGCTGCAGCTCGACGCGGCCTACCGCTTCTACTGCGAGCTCATCCGCGCCTGGTGCACCTGACGGCTCGGCGCACTCGAGAGGCAGTCGCCGCCCCGCCCGGCGACGGTTGCCGGGAGCGCGCGGCCGCCGCGCCTCCGGCCCCAGACGCGAGAAGCGGCGGCGAGCGGCAGCGGCCCGCGGTCTCGGGGCCGGCCCGCAGACGCAATAGACCGCGGCGCGCATGGGAGCGGCCCGCGGGCTCGGGAGCGGGGCCCAGACGAACGAAACCGCGGCGCGCAGAGGAGCGGGCCGCGGGCTCGAGGCCGGGACCCAGACGAACGAAACCGCGGCGCGCATGGGAGCGGGCTCGGGGTCGGGACCCAGACGAACGAAACCGCGGCGCGCAGAGGAGCGGGCCGCGGGCTCGGGGCCGGGACCCAGACGCACGAAACCGCGGCGCGCATGGGAGCGGGCCGCGGTCTCGGTGGTCGAACGGGCGTCCGGCCGCCTCGGTCAGGCGGTCTCGCGCAGTGGCTCGGCCTGGGCCTCCGCGGCGGCGTCGGAGAACATCTCCTCCAGCTCCGCCTCGATGGTGACCTCGTCGCTGTCACGGGCGATCGACAGCTCCTTCACCAGCAGCGCGCGGGCCGTGTCCAGCATCTTGCGCTCGCCGAAAGACAGGTTCTTGTCGTACTTCAGCAGGTAGAGGTCACGCAGGACCTCGGCCACGTCGTACACCGAGCCGGTCTTGATCTTCTCGAGATAGCGACGATAGCGCCGGTTCCAGGTCTGCTGGTCGAACTTGACCGGGCGCTCGCGGAGGATCTCGTAGACCTCGTCGACCTCCTCGCCCTGGATGACCGACCGCAGGCCGACCTGCGTCACCTTGTTGATGGGGATGCGGATCTTCTTGTCCGTGTCCAGCACGCGAAGCACGTAGAACTTCTGATGCATGCCGGAGATCTCCATGCTCTCTATGCCCATGATCTCCGTGACGCCCTGGGCGGGGTAGACGGCCTTGTCGCCAATCTTGAAGTCAGGCTCCATGTAGTCTCCTTTCGCCTCGACCACCAGGGTCGACTCGTCGTATCGCTTCGCCGAGGTCCGGGGCGCATGTGCGGCGACGGAGGGACCTCATGAGTGACGAGGACGCGACCATCGGGCGTATCCGAGCGCAGAGGGATGAAACCAGATCCAGCGCCGTGATGTCAATGACGCAGTCGCGCCATGCGCGTCACCGGCGCTCGATGAACGCATGACAACACCGCGTTCCGACTGCGTATTCCCGAATCGGTGCGGTCGGTGCGCCGGAGGTCCGTGAGCGTGGCGGGCACGGGCCCGAGCGGGCACGCACTCCCCTCGCGAGGAGACCTCTGGGGCGGAGAGCCCCGGCCTGCCCCGGTCCGCGCTCAGGCGTCGTCGAGGATCGCGCCCCAGGCGGGGGCGCGACCGCGTCCGGCGTCGATCAGTCCCGCGCCTTGCTGGCGCGGCGCGCCAGGGCGTCATGGTGATCGAGGAGGCGCTTGACGGTGTAGCCCTCCATCTTCTCGCGCCAGCCCGGGTTGGGGCCACCCTTCGGGAACTGGAGCTTCGCGGCCGCGTCGAGCAGGCCCGACTTTCCGCCGAAGCGCTTCTGCACGGTCTGGGCGACCTCGTGGATGCGCAGGAGCTTCTTGTTGGTCGTGCCCATCAGGCGCGAGCGGAGGCCCTCCTCGTCACCGAGCACGCCGATGATGGCGTCGACGAGGGCTGCGCGGGAGCCGAACGAGTCGGCGACGAGCTGCTTGGGGGACTTGGGATGATGCACGGCGTATCTCCTTTAGTGATGCCTTAATCGGAGGTTGGGAGCGTGGCGGACGAGGCCGCCGTCAGGGATCGTCGATGTCTGCGTCGGGGCGCTCGGGCGGGGGTGAGTCCCCGTCGTCGTCCTCGGCCGGAGCGGGCGCCGCGTGCGGGGCCGACGTGTCGGCGCCGGACTCGGGAGCCGCGGGCGGCGGATTCTCCAGATCTCGGCGCAGTTCGTCCAGTGCTTGTTTCGCCCCGCGTCGTTTCGGCCCCTTGGGGAAGCGCTCGAGGTACATCGCGTAGGCCCGGGCCGCGTCCGCGTCCTCGTCGGCGCGCTGGTAGGCGCGGGCCATGCGCCACACGATGTCCGGAGTGCCGGCCAGCTCGGGGTAGGTCCTCAGCGCGCCGTCCAGCCGCCAGGCCGTGGCCCGCCACTTCTGCCGCTTCTCGTAGTAGCGCGCGACGTAGAGCTCGTGCTCGAGCAGCATCTTCCGGGCGTCGATGAGCATCCTGCGCGCCTCGGGCGCGTAGCGGCTGGTCGGGAAGGTGCGCAGGAAGCCCTCGAGCTCGCGCTGCGCCTGGGTGGTCATGGTCTGGTCCATCTCGGAGGCCGGCGGCGTGGCGAACCACGAGCCTGGCATCCGGGCGTGGTACGCGGCGGCGATGCGGAAGCGGGCGTAGGGGACGTTCGCGTCGCTGCCGTACTGGGCGACGAAGACCCGGTAGGCCTCGATGGCCTCCTCGAAGCGGTCCTGCAGGAAGAAGGCGTCGCCGATGCGCAGGCGGGCCAGCGCCGCGTAGCGGACGTAGCGCGGGCTGCGTGCCACCTGGTTGAAGATCTGGATCGCCGGCAGGTAGTTGCCGGCCACCAGATCCTCCATGCCCTTGAAGTAGGCGTGGCGCGCCTGCTCCTGCGGAGAGGGCGGGTGCTTCACCACGTGGCGGTTGCAGCCTCCCGAGGCCGCTAGCGCGAGGGTGAGGACAGCGGCTTGGAGGGCGGGACGCATGACCGGCGCCTGTTAGCAGTGCCCCAGCACCGTGTCAACGCGCCTCCCCCGTGTCAGCTCGACTCGACGACGACCTGGGCGGCGCGGAGCAGCTTCCCGTTGAAGGTCCAGCCGCGGCGGAGCACGTCGATGACCGTCCCGGGCGGGGCGCTCCCGGTGCGCCGTTGCTGGAAGGCCTCGTGCATCGCGGGGTCGAAGGGGGCGCCCGCCGCGGGGATCTCCTCGAGCCCGACCGCGCTGAGGGCACCGCCGAGCTGCCGCACGACCAGGTCGAGGCCGCGGGTGAGCTGCTCGACGTCGTGGTTGGCCTTGGCGGCGTGCAGCGCCAGCTCCAAGGCGTCCAAGGTGGGCAGGATCTGCTTGCACACGTCGGCGCGTCCGCTGGCGCGAGCGCCGGCCGCCTCCTCGGCGATGCGCCGGCGGTAGCGGTCAGTCTCCGAGGTCAGCTCCTTGAGCTTGTTGCGCAGCTCGCCGACGACGCGCGACTCCTCGATGGCGTGCCGCTCGACCGCCTGGCGATCGGGGGGCGGAGGCTGGGGCATGGCGGCGCGCTGCAGTGCCTGGGACACCGGGATCCGCGGCTGGCTCACCGGCCCGCGCGGCGCGGCCTCGCCGCTGGCCTCGCCGAGGGCGCGCAGCAGCAGCGCTTCGAAATCCTCGGCCTCGAGATCCACGTGGTGCGTCGACGCGGACTCGGGCTCCGGTTCCGTCGCCTCACCCTCGAACATCGTCGCCAGATCCCCGAGCTCGTCATCGTCGATACGAATGACGGGGACGTTGCCGAACTGTCCGTTGTCTTCGTCACCCATCGGAACCCCGTTACTACAGCCGCGTTCAATAGTCCGTGCTCGGGCGCTCCATGTCCATAGAGACACGCCGGAATCGACCGTGGGCGACCACGCCGGAGCGCCGCGTCCGGGTCCTGCCCCCCGTCGGCCTCAGGGCGCGGCGCATGGCCCCGCGGGGATGGGGAGGCTGCTCGTGAGCAGGCGATGCAGAGGACGCCCGGCCTCGTCGAAGGCCAGCAGCAGGGCGCTGAGCTGCAGCGAGCCGTCGGGCGCCAGCGCCAGCGCCGGCCACGCGAAGGCGCCGTCCGCGAGGGGGCGCGTGCGTCGCCAGCAGCCGTCCGGGCCGCGGCGAGCCACCCAGATGTCGCCGCGCTCGGTGTCGGCGTAGGCGACGACGGGCTCGCCCGCCGCGTCGTGCACCAGCGCCGGCCAGGCGCCCAGATCGCGGCCGGCGCCGCCCGCCCCCGCCGCGTGGACCCGCTCGGTCTCCCACGGCGCCTCGGGGGTCGCCTGGGTGGCGAGCCACAGCGAGCCCGCGCGCGCGTCCTGGTATGCGATGCGCACGGTCCCGTCGGGCGCGACGGCGAGCCGGGCGTGGGCGCCGACGTCGCTGGCGTCGTGGGGATCGTCGGTCCCGTCGACGCGCACCGCGACCGCCCCGGCCCCGAGCCCTCGCAAGGCGCGGAGGGCGCCGGCGTCTGCGTCGTACCAGGCCACCACCAGACCGTCGGGCACGGCCGCACAGGTCACGAAGAGGCCCTCGCCGGTGGGGAGCGCGCCGGGGGCGCCTTCGGGTTGGACGCGCGGCCGGCAGACGGGCGTGGGCGCGTCCACGCAGAGCTCGCGAGCCGCGCAGGGAGCGGCGCAGCTCGGGCGCTCGAGCGCGCCGACGCAGCGGTCGTCTCCGGGGCCGAAGCGCACGCAGAGCTCGGTCAAGGCACAGGCGGCCGCGCACGGCTCGGGCGAGGTCACGGGCAGCGGGCTCTCCCGGACCAGGGCGACCGACCAGTCCTCGGGGCCGGCGGGCGTGTCGGTGCGCGCCTCGACGCGGACGAGCCGGGACACGGTGCCCGAGGCGTCGCGCGCCACGTAGACCCAGCCCACCAGACGTCCGGTGGCGGGGTGCCGCGCGAGGCAGGCGTAGCGGCCGGCCTTCCCCTCGACGGGCAGCTCGTGCGACTGCAGGAGCTGGCCCGCGTTCAGGTCGACCCGGGCGTAGCGCGCCCGCGCCAGGTCGCCGTCCTGGTGGATGAGGTCGGCGATGGCGTGCCCCGACTCGGTGCGCCAGATGGCCGCCGGGTGCAGCCCCCGGCGCGGGCCCGCCTCGGCGATGCCGCCGCGGTAGCCGACGGACGCGGCGGTGGCGGCGAGGTCGGGCACGCCGTCCACCGCCAGGTCGCTTCGGCTGTCCAGGTCCTCCGAGAAGCGCGAGACCACCAGATCGCCGTAGACCGGGTCGTGGCTGACCAGGGTCGGGCCTCCCGGCGTGGCCAGGAACTGGCCTTCGATGCCGGGGAGCGGCGGCGGCAGCTCCGGCAGGGGCGTGCACCGGCAGCGCGCGCTCAGGCCGCCGCAGGAGAGCGGGGTCACCGGGGAGGCGGGGTCGAGGGTCAGCACGTCGCCCGGGTCGCAGGCGCCGTCGCAGAGCGGGGCTGCGACGCAGCGACCGCTGGGCAGGTCGCACGCGGCGCCGGCGGGGCAGCCACCGCAAGGCAGCCCGGCGACGCAGCGGCCGCCGGTGCAGCGGGCGGAGTCGGGGCAGGCGGCGTCGCTGTCGCACGGGGCCGCGACGCAGCGGGCGTCCTCGCAGGCCGTGCCGGGGGCGAGGCAGGGGCTCTGCTCCGAGCACCGGGGCGTGGGTCGGCAGTAGCCGTTGAAGCAGAGGGAGCCCGGGCAGCAGGCGTCGTCGGAGGCGCAGGCGGTGGCGACGACGCAGGTGCCTTCGGGGCCGCACACCGAGCGCGCGGGGCACTGGGAGTCCGCGGTGCATGAGAGCGGCGGCGCCTCGCCAGACCCGCAGGCGGGCAGCGGAGCCAGCAGCAGCGTCAGGCCGAGGGCGGCGGCAGCGCGTCGGCCGGTGGGAACGCGCCGTTGGCGGCGCGCGGCCAGCAGCAGCAGGGCCAGGGCGACGAGGGGGGACAGGGGCGGCGCGCCGGCGGGGCCGCCTCGGCAGCCGGTGAGCGGCGCGGATTCGGCGGAGCGCGGCGCGAGCGGGGCGGTTTCGGCGGAGCGCGGCGCGAGCGGGACGGTGGCCGTCGAGGGCACCGCGGCGGGCTCCGGAGCGGCGAGGGTCACGGGGACCCGGGCGGCGGGGCCGGGGCGGCCTCCGGCGGGGCGCAGGCGGGCCTCGATGAAGGTGGGCCCTCGGCGCCACAGCCCGGCGAGGCTCGCGTCGAAGGGGTGGTCGGCCGCGTGCCAGGCGCCCCACGCGCCGCCGGCCGCGCGGAGCTGGACCTGGGCGCCGGCGGGGGCCTCCACCCACAGGCGCGCGCCGCCGGGGCGGGCTTCGATGAGGTGCACCCGCGACGCCAGCAGCGCCGTCATCGGCGGGGAGGCGCTGCGCAGGCCGATGAGGACGCGCAGCCAGTCGCCGGTGCCGGTGATCTCCTCGATGACCGGCACCAGCGGGAGATCGACGAGCGAGCTCACCAGGGAGCCCAGGTCCAGGTCGAAGCGCAGCGCGCGCTCGGCGAGCACCCCCAGCACCAGATCGACGACGAAGGGGGCGACGAGATCCAGGCGCGCGCTGGCGAAGATCTCGCTCTGGGGCACGCGCAGGTCCGACACGTCGATACCGTCGACGCGGACGGAGAGCTGGGCGCCGGCGAGGGCGTCGAGGCCGAGGCGGAGGGCCAGGTCGGCGGAGAAGCTCACCAGGCGGAGGAAGTGGTCGCCCACCTGGGCCTCCACGGCGATCTCGGCGTCGTCGAGGGTGACGGTGAGGTCCGGCTCGCCGGGCAGGGCAGCGAAGCGGACGGGAGAGGCGTCGCCGAGGCGGGGGCGGAGGCGGACGCGGACGGGGGCGTCGGGTTCGACGATGCTCGTGATGCCGGGCAGCAGCACGCCGAGCGCGTCGGCCGTCAGGACGACGGCCCCGCCGGTGAGCGCGGCGAGGTCGGCGCTCTGGAGGTCGATGCAGAGCACGCCGGCGCGCCAGCTCGCGTGTACGGCCTCGGCGACCACGGCGGCGCTGATGGCGAGGCCCATGTGGTACGGGACCTGGCTGCCGTCGGGGCCCGTGGCGCGGTCAGGCCAGGGCGGCGGCGGCTGCGCGACGAAGAGCGGCAGGGGCGAGGGCTCGGCGATGCACGCGGCGACGGAGAGGGCGTCGACGCCGGCATCCAGGGCGACGCTGAGGCCGGTGTCGGCGCCGCTGCCCGTCACGGCGAACGCGTCGCCAGCGGGCTGGCCGAGGACGCCGATGGGCGAGGCGCCGGAGAGCCAGGGCAGCAGCGCGGCGCCCAGGCTGGCGACGTCGAGGGTGCCCTCCACGGCCAGGGGCTTGCCGTTGAGGAAGGCGTCGATGAGGATCGGGGCCAGGGTGTCGGCGACCCAGCTCACCAGGGTGTCGATGAGGTCGGCGAAGAGGCTCTGGATGGCCGGGGCCAGCTTGGCGGCGAGATCGCCGGCGCCGCAGGCGAGCTGACACTCACCGCAGCCGTCCTGGCATTCGGCGAGCTGGCAGTCGGTGATGACGGTCAGCCCGACCTCCTCGACGCGCACCGTGAGCGCCTCGGTGTGGACGCTGAGCGCGCCGGAGGCGTCGGTGGCCAGGACCAGGTCGACGTCGAAGCCCAGGCGGGCGATGCGCCCCGAGGGACCGTCGCCCAGCCCGCAAGCGAGGTCGGGCTTGATGAAGAGCACGTCGAGGGCGCCGGCCAGGGTGCCGGAGACCAGGCTCACGTCGGCGGCGTCGAGGTGGATGCGCAGGCGGGCGGGGCTGGAGCCGGCGACGAAGCTCACGTCGAGACCGTCGAGGTCGAGCGCGATGACGAGGTCGCGCAGCTCGGCGCTCAGCGGGCCCAGGGAGAGGCCGAGGGTGCCGACCCCGAAGTCGCTGAGCGGGACGATGGCGCGGCCCTCCTCGTCGGCGTCGAAGAAGGTGAGCACCAGCTCGCGGACGCGCGCGGTGAGCAGGTCGGTGCCGGCCTGGGTCACGCGCGCCGACAACCCGCGGGTCACGATGGCCTGGCTCGGGAGCTCGTAGTCGCCCTGGTGGATGCGCACGCAGCCGCCGCCGCCGTCCAGGGTGCCGACGTCGCAGGCGCTCCAGAGCGCGACGGCGCAGAGCAGCGCCATCGCGCGGCGCGAGCGGGCGGTCGCCGAGCGGGCCGAACGGGCGGCGCTGTCGAAGGCGGGCATGGGCGCCATGATGCGCGAAACAGGCGCCTGGACGAAACCGACCATCGCGCCGCGCCCCGAGCTCCACCGAGCCCGCAAGCTCTCGCCCGAGGGGTCAGGCGACGACGCGGTTCCGGCCGTTCCGCTTGGCGTGGTACAGGCGCTCGTCGGCGACGCGGATGAGGTCGCGCGGGCGGGCCATGTTCGCGGCGAAGCCGGCCACGCCCATGCTGACGGTCACGGCCACGGTGTGCCCCTCGAAGACGAAGCGGTGCGCCTCGACCATGGCGCGGAGGCGCTCGCCGTAGCTGGCGGCGCCCTCGACGGTGGTCTCCGGCAGCACCAGCAGCAGCTCCTCGCCGCCGTAGCGCGCCAGCAGCTCTTCGCGGCGCACGCGGCGCGCCAGGAGCTGGCACAGCTCCCGCAGCACGTAGTCACCGCAGAGGTGGCCGAGACTGTCGTTGACGGCCTTGAAGTGATCGATGTCGATGAGGATGACCGAGAGATCGCGCCCGTACCGCCTGGAGCGCGCCAGCTCCCGCTCCAGGAACTCCTGGAGATACCGCAGGTTGGCGATCGACGTGAGCCCGTCCGAGATCGTCATCCGATAGATCTCCTCATGATACGCCGCCTCGATGTCCTGGCCGGCCAGGTACTTGAAGATGACGTCGCCGACCCGGAGCAGGTCGCCCGAGCGCAGCGCGCCGCGCGAGATCTGCTGGTCGGCCACGTAGGTGCCGTTCGTGGAGTCCAGATCCTCCACGTAGCGCCGGTCGCCGTCGGACACGATGCGCGCGTGGTTGCGGCTGACGCTGTCCACCTCGATGACGATGTGGTTGAGCGGGTCGCGCCCGATGAGGATCTCCTCTCCATAGAGATCGTACTTCCGCCCGATCGAGCCCCCGTACAGCACGACCAGGCACTCGTCACCGATCCCGTTGACCGACTCGGGGAGCTTGCGCAGCGAGATGCGCGTGATGCCCTGATCGGTGGCGATACGCGTCCGCGGCACCTCGATCGGCTGCCCTGCCCCCCCGACTGGGACGGTCTGATCCGGTGCTGGCGTCTCACCTGGGGGCATCTGGACTCGCGCAGACGTGGAACGGCCCTGCCCTTCGTCGCCGAGGCGGGTGGGGCGGTGGGAGCGGGGGCCGCGCGCGCGCCCTCCCCTGGGGCGGCCGGGACAACGGCGACCGGCTCGAATGCACGAGAGGGTAGCGATGCGGGATGGCGTCCGCAACCGCCAATGACCCCCGCTCGGTATCCGGAGGAGGCGCCGGTCTCCATTCCAGGCGGGTCGGAGTGTATGATGGTCTCCGAGCGTGCGCTCGGCGGGGGCCGGCAGGAGGCGCATTGAGATCCGTGCGTACCGTCGTTTCGCTAGTCGCGGCCGGGCTGATCGTGGGATCGGGGGGTGGCGCGCGGGCCATCGAGGACGGCTTCTACGTGGCGCTGGGGGTGGGCGCCGCCTCCGCCTCCGGCACCCGCGGCGTGCGCTTCGACACGCGCGGAGCCTGCGCGAGCGACGACGGCGGCCCCTACCTCTGGGCGGAGGCCGATGCCGACGGCGCGCTCCGCTGCGTCTACGCGCGCGACGATCCGACGGTCGGCGAGCCGGTCGCGGCCGAGGACATCTTCCGGGAGATGTCGCGTACGCGCTTCGGTTCGGGGGCGGCGGCCCAGGTGCGCCTGGGCTGGAACATCCGCGGCCACGTCTCGCTGGAGCTGGTCGCCATGGGCCACGGCAAGGCGCGTGCCTCGGAGGGTGCGGCGCACCTGAGCGTCCAGATCCGCTGGCACCCGGCCGAGCTGAGCATCGACCACGACGAGCGCGCCTGGGACTTCAACCTCTTCTACGGCACCGGCTATTCGGTGGGCGCGTACCACCCCTCGGCGCGCCTGCAGCAGGAGGTGCAGCCGGACACCCCCGACGCCCGCAAGGCCTTCGAGGGGCTCCACCAGGCGGCGGGCGTCGGGATGCTCTATCAGCTCTCGCCGCACGTGGCCGTCGGCATGGATCTGCGCTTCATCTTCCCGCAGTACCTGAGCTGGATCGTCGACCGGGGCGAGGGGATCCGCTCGCTCACCGAGAAGACGCCACGGACGGTGATCTTCGCGCCCACGGTGGAGCTGGTGTTCCACCTGGGTCGCGCGAAGGAGCGGGCCGATCCTGGCGAGTACAGCGTCCGGGGGCCTGCGCGGGTCGCCGGGGCGCGCCCGTGAGCGCTGGTCCGGTGAGCGCGTGACTCGGAGGGTTGGCGCGGACATGGGCCGAGTCGGATCGGCGGCACCGGCGAGACGACATATCAGGCGCGGTGTCCCCGGCGGTCGGCGGCGGAGGCAGTCGCTGGGGCCGCCCTGACCGCCCGGCGGCTCTCTTCGCTGACCCTGTCAGCCGGTGACGGCCTCGTCGACCGCGTCGGCGTCCGGCGCGGCTCCGGGCAGCGAGCGCCGGAGCCAGTCGACGATGTGGGGGTGCACGTCCTTCGCGGCGTGGGGCGAGAGGAGGATGTCGGAGTGCCCGTACTCGTAGGCCGCGCCGTGGGCCACGCCGATGACGCGGTGCTCCTTCTCGACGGAGCCGATGCGGGCGAGCGTCTCGCGGGTCGAGGACGCGGGCAGGAAGCGATCTCCCGCCGCGGTGATGACCAGCGTCGGCGCGGTGACGGCGCCCAGGCGCAGATCGTAGTCCTCGCCGTCGACCGCCAGGAGGCGGCCGTGGCCGATCCAGCGCATGAGCTGGGCCAGGTCGCCGCCGGCCATGTCCTCGATGCCGCCCTCGAGCCAGGCGCGGCGGGCGTGTCGGTCGGTGGTGCGCCAGCGGACGTGGCGGTGCAGGGCCACCAGGTGCCGCGCCGGGCCGGGGAAGCGGGCGAGCCGGTCGATGGCCAGGCCGGGGAGGCGCGCCGCCATGGGCGCGAGCGCGCGCACCGGCGGCGCCGCCAGGCGGGTCAGCGGCCCCAGGTGGTGCCGGAAGGTGGTGGGGGTGGCGACGACCACCAGGCGCCCGACGTCGCGGGTCTCGGGGCGCCCGCAGTGCAGCAGCGCCAGCAGGCCGCCGAGGCTGTGGCCGACCAGGTCGACGCGGCGTGAGCCGGTGCGTTCGGTGACGACGCGCAGGGCGGCCGGCAGATCGTGGACCAGCTTGCGATCCAGGTCGATCGGCGCCCTGCCCTCGCCCAGGTAGCGGCTGGAGCGCGAGCCACGGAAGTCCAGCAGCCAGGCGTCGAGCCCGGCGGCGTTGAGCGCGGCCGGCAGCGAGGTCGCCGCGTCCAGCCCGAAGCCCAGGTGGTTGGCGTTGGCGCCGGGGAGCAGCAGCACCGGGCGGGCCGCGCGCGGGGCCGGCGTCCCGAGCGGCGGCGCGCTGTGGAAGAGGCTCAGGGCGAAGCCGTCCGACGTCGAGACCTCCACCGTCTCATAGGCCGGAGCCACCCTGCTCTTCGCTCGCATCGTCGGACCGTCCTCGTCACCGGGCGGCCCGAGCCTCCGATCGATCGGCCGATCGCGCAAAGACCTTTTACCGGGCGGGCGCTCGGAGGGTCGGCGAGCACACGGGCCGAGTCGGCTCGGCCGCAACGGCGAGCCGGATCCCGCGACCGGACGCCGACGCACACCGCGGGTGTCTCGCAGGGGGCCGGGCGGCGGAGGCGGCCGTTGGAGCGGTCGAGGCCGGCCGGCAGCTATTCGCGCGGCCTCGCTCGGAAGCTGAAGGAGGTCCAACGGAGCTGCACGCCCGCCTGGTGGAATCCGGCGAGGTCGCCGCGCCCGATGAAGCGGACCCCCGGCCGCACGTAGGGCACCAGCACCAGGGCTCCGTGACCCGCGCCCAGCCTGGCGATGGGGATGGGCACGCCGACGAAGAAGCTGAGCCCGCGGGCGCGGTGAGGGACGTCGGGGTCGCCGTCCCCGGTGGTGACGCCGTAGCTGGCGCCGATGCCCAGCATGACGACGTACCAGACCGAGGCCTCGAGGGTGCCGCCGACGCGGGTCGTCGTGCCCTCCGGGTGGGCGTGCAGTCCCAGGTGAAGGCCGAAGAGGCCGTGGAGCCAGCTCACGTCGAGCCCCGCGAGGCCGTAGATGGGGCGGTGGCGCGCGCTGTCGCCCAGATCCTCGCCGATGACGATGCCGCCGCTGAGGCCGACGGCGATGTCGTGGTGCGGCAGCGGGATGCGGGCGGGCCAGTCGAACTCCGCGCGCGCAGGCGGCGCCAGGGCGACGATGGCCACCAGCGCGCCCAGGGCGACCGCCAACCCGCGGGCGGCGTGGCCAGAGGCGCGCCCGCGTGTCACGGCGGCCCTGAGCGCTGCCTCCCTCACCCCGCGTTCACGGCGTGGGTCGGCAGGCGGGCGCGGAGCTGCTGGGCGGCCTCACGCATCGCCGCGGCGTCGGTCTCGCGCTCGGCGTCGCGGCCCAGCAGGGCGGCGAGCCCCTCGTAGGCGACGGCGGCCTCCAGGGCGTAGCCCGACTGCTCGAAGGCCGCGATGGCCCGCCGGTACGCTCGCTCGCCGGGGCCGAGATCCGCCTGCGCGTCGGCGCTCACCCGCGCCAGGGCCACGTCGCCCTCGGTGCGGTCGATCAACGCCTCGAGCCGCGGGATGCCGAGCCTGGCGGCCTCGCGCCGCGCCTCGGCCAGCCGCGCCTCGGCGGCGTCGGGCGCGCCGGCGAGCGCGGCCAGGTGGGCGAGGTTCCTCAGCGCGTCGACGAGGATGCGCGGCTGCTCGGCGTCCCGTGCCAGGGACACCGCCCGCTCGAGGTGCTCGCGCGCCTCGTCCAGGCGCCCGAGGCCTGCCAGCGCCTCGCCCAGGTTGTCGGCGAGGGTGGCCTGGGTGGGCAGATCGACGCGCTCCTCGGCCAGCGCCAGGGCCTCGCGCCAGGCCGCGACGGCCGACTCGGCCTCACCGCGCGCCAGGTGCACCACGCCGAGGGTGGTCAGGGTCTGGGCCACGCCGGCGCGGTCGTCGAGCCGGCGGCGCAGGTCCAGGGCGTCGCCGAGGTACTCGTCGGCCAGCGCCAGGTTGCCTCGATCGTAGTGGAGCGCGCCGATGGGGTGGAGGCTGTCGGCGAGGCCGCGGCGATCCCGCAGCGCGCGGTAGACGTCCTCGCTCTTCCGGTAGCAGCGCAGCGCCTGGTCGAAGGCCCCCCGCAGCCAGAAGAGCCGGCCCATGTCGAGGGAGACCGTCGCGATTCCGGCGCGGTCCTCGACGGCCTGGAAGAGCCGCAGCGCCTGCAGCAGATGGGCATAGGCGCGGTCCAGCTCGCCGCGGTGCGTCTCCACCCTGCCGAGGCGCGCCAGGGCGGTGGCGCCGTGGCCCCGGTGGCGCAGGCGCCAGGCCGAGGTCAGCAGGTTGTGGTAGCGCTGCCCGGCGCCCTCGAGATCGCCGGCCAACGCCAGGGCATCGCCCAGGTCGAGATCCAGGCGGAGGCGGGTCTCCAGGTCGTCGGGATCGACCAGCGTCTGGGCCTCCTCGAGCAGGCGGCGGGCCTCGGAGTGGTGGTGCTCGCTGGCGGCGCGGCTGGCGGCGCGCCACAAGAAGCGTGCGGCGTCACCGGCGGCGCCCGACGCCTCGGCGTGGCGGGCGAGGTCCACCAGGTGCTCGTCGACGCGCGGGCCGGCGTGGACCAGCAGCCACTGCCACAGCACGCGGTGGTAGCGCTCCTGGGTGGTGGCGGGGAGGATCCCCGAGGCCGTCGACCAGTGGACGGGCGAACGGAAGCCCCAGGCCTCCTCACCGGGGAGGCGGCTGGTCCGGCGCTCGACGAAGCGGAGCTGCGCCAGGGCCTCCAGGCTCTCGCGGATGCCGGCAGGGACCCGGTCGCTGCTGATGGCGCCCGGCTCGGTCTCGCCGTCGGACTCCAGGCGCTCCAGCGAGACCAGCGCCCCCACCCAGAACTCGGCGCCGACCACCGCCGCCCGGGCCAGGGTCTGACGCACCGCCGCCGGCATCCGGCCGATCTGCGCCAGCACCACGCCCTCGAGGTTGTCGGGGATGTCCAGGTCCCACGCGACCTCCTCGTCCAGGACGAAGCGCCCCTCGGCGGCGACGATGGCGCCGGACTCGCGGAGGTAGCGCACGATGGACTTGAGGGCGAAGGGGTTGCCCGAGGCCCGGTCGAGGATGCGGCGGGTCAGCTCGCGGGGGACAGGGCCGAGCCCGGCCAGGTAGCAGGCCAGCATCCGCTCGGCGTCGGCGGCGCCCAGGGCCTCCAGGCGCGTGGAGGGGAAGTGGTCCCAGCCCGGCAGGATGGCCGCGAGCTCCGGGGACCCGGTGAGCACCAGCATCAGCGGGCGCCCCTTGACGGTGGTCTCGACGGCGCCGGCCAGCGCCAGGCTGCGAGCGCTGGCCGTGTTCGCGTGGTCGATGATGATGAGGATCGGGCGCTCGACGGAGATGGTGGCCAGCAACCGGGCCAGCGCCGCCGTGCCCCGGCCGATGAGCGCCTCCTGGTCGGTGCCGGGGCCGGGATCGGGCCTGCCCTCGACCTCCCAGTCCAGCAGCCACGCGATGGGGCCGGTCACCTCGGCCGCATCCTCCGGGAGGGCCTCTCGCACCGCCTGGGCCAGGCGGGCCCCCGCCACGATGCCGTCGGCGTCGTGGGGCACCTCGAAGGCAGCCCGGAGCACGGCGTCCCACATCCGGAAGGGGCCGCCGTGGGCGGGGCAGCGGGCGCGGATGACGCGCACGTCCGGTTCACGCTCGCGGGCGCGCTCGACGAAGGTGGTCGCGACCCGTGACTTGCCCATGCCGGACTCGGACACCAGCAGGTGGATGCGCGCCTTCCAGGTGCTGATGACCTCCTCGAAGCCCTCCATCAGGTCGCGCACGGCGCGGTCGCGGCCGATGAGGGGGTCCTCCAGGTCGGGCGGGTTCCACGGGAAGGGAGGCCAGCGGGGGCCACCGGGCCCGTCCGGTCCCGGCCCCTCGTCGTCGAGCGCGAAGGCGCCGCGCGCGACCGACCCCGGGCGCACCGGGAGCAGCGCCAGGCACTGCTCGCAGAACGGGAAGTCGGACAGGTTCCGGTGGCTGCACGATGGACAGTTCATGCGCGGGCTCTGGCGGTGCGGGGAGGCGCGGCTGATAGCGCGGGCGCCTCGCCGGCGCAAGCCGCGGGGCCCGGCGGCGGGCGCCACGCGGAGTGGGGTGGAGCCTGGGCCCGCGGACCCGTGCCGCGAGCGTCGCGGCGCGGTGTCGGCGGGGGCGCCGGCGTCAACGCACGAAGTAGAGCAGCGCCGCCAGCACGGCGAGGCCCAGGACCACGCCAGCCGCGATGTAGGCGCCGGAGAGGTCGCGCTCCTGGGTGCCTGGGCGCCGGAAGCCGCGGCGCGTGGCGTCGACGTAGGTGGTGGTCCCCGGCCGGAGGTTCTGGGAGATCGGGCCCGAGCGCGGGGTGCCGCCGGCGGCGAAGGCGTGGGACGGGGCCAGCGCTGCCGCGACCATGGCCGCGTCGTTGGCTGCGCGCGTGCTGGACGCGGCGGCGCCTCCGCCGGTGGGCGGCGACGCGCGCTGGGCCGGGGCGGGCTCATGCACGGGCACGCTGACGGTGGGCTCCGCGGGGGCGGCGGCGACGCGCTCACTGCCCGAGGTGCGGCGGCGCGACTTGCGGCGCGAGCCGGGCTTGCGGCCGGTGTCCGGCGCGGCGGCCGCGGGCGGCGCCTGGACGCGCGCGTCGACCACGGTGCGGGCGTCGTCGGGCTCGTCCTCGACGGGCTCCGCAGCGGCGGCCCGCGCGTGGAAGGGCGACGGCGCGACCACCGTGCGCGCCTCGTCGTCGGGGGGCGCCTCGGCGTCGTCCTCGTCGACGGGATAGGCCATCGCCACCGTGCGCTCCTCGGCAGGTGGCTGCTCCGCCTCGACGGCGGCGGCCGCCGCAGTCACCGCGTCGAGCATCACGGTCGCGTCGGACTCCGCCGCCTCGATGCGCGGATCCAGGGCCTCGACCGCCGGCGTCCCGGCCGGCTCGGGAGCCGCGGCCTGCTCGATCGGGTCCGGCTCGGGAGCCGCGCCCAGCGCCGCTTCGACGTCCGCGGCGGCGATCATCACCGTCGCCTCGTCGGGCTGGGCGACGGTCTCCTCGGTGGGCGCGTCGTCCACTTCGGGATCCGCCGTGGCGCCCCCATCGATGCCCGCCGGGGCCTCCGCGTGAGGGCCGGCCGTGCCCTCGTCCTCGGGATGGGCCACCGTCTCCGCGGCCCACTCGCTCGCCGCCGCGGCCGCCGTGACCGCCTCGGCCGCCGCCTGGGCCAGCACCTCGGCCGTGTCCGCCTCGTCCGGCTCCTCCTCGTCCGGCTCCGTGTCGCCTGGCTCCGACTCGTCTGGCTCCGACGCCGCGCTCTCGGCGGCCGCCGTCGGGCCTCCGTCGATCGCCTCGCCGCTCCGCGCGCCGGCGGGCAGGTCCAGGTCGCCCCAGGCGCGGGTGACTGGAGCGTCCAGCGACGCCGCGTCGTCCGCATCGGAGGCCTCGGTCTCCGCGCCGGCCTCTTCGGTGGCGGCGCCGGGATGCCAGGCAGACGTGCGCGGCCCGGCCTCCGCCCCGAAGGCCGCGTCGTCATCCGGCGCGCGGTCCGAGAGCAGGTTGGCGACCGACTCCGGCTCGTCTCCCTCGTCGGGCTCCGGACGCGGCGCCACCGGCGCGTGGATGCTGCTGGGTCGCGACGCCGGACGCGGCGGGGCCGGCGGCCGGAGGGAGGTTGGGCTCGGCACCCGCTGGCCGCCGCCTCGGGTCCGCCCCGCCTGACCTTGCGCCGCGGGCGCCGAGCGCCCGGCGCGGGTGCGGCGCGCGTCGTCGAGGGCGGCGTCCAGCACGGCCGCTCCCGGGGCGGGGGTCGTCTTCCCGATGGCGCCTTGGAGATTGGGCGCGGTCTTCCTGCGCGGCTGGGCGGCGTCCAACGCGGCGGTCGCCGGTCCCCCTCCCCGCCCGGACGTGCTGCTGCGGTAGCGGTCGTAATCCCGCTGCAGGTCCGACGTCAGGTCGAAGCCACATTCGGCACAACGTACGTCGCGCAGTCCGCCTTCGCGTCCGCAGCGCACGCACACCCGCACACCCTCAGTGATGCGATCCACCATCGTCGCAGCATCCTAGCAGCGGGAATCCGCCTCCGCCAGTCGCGCCGGGCGCCGGCTCACGCGGAGAGGCAGCCGCCGCCCGCGATCACGGATCGTAGCTCAGGACGATGACCTCTGCCACCGACTGCCGGCCGTCTCCCCGGCGGGAGATGGCCCGCGGCGCGAACACGCGCTCGCAGCGGAACTCGCCGTACAGGTCGCGCACCAGCGGGGTGTCGCTGTTGGAGAGCATGCAGTGGACGCCGCGGGAGGCCAGCGCGGAGAAGACCTCGGCCAGATGGGCCTGGTCCTTCTCGCCGAAGTCGCCGCGGGCGTAGCTGGTGAAGTTGGCGGTGCGCGAGACCGGCTGGTAGGGCGGGTCGAAGTAGACGAAGTCCCCGGCGCGAGCCTCGTCGAGCACCCAGGTGAAGTCGGCGTCGCGGAGGTCGACGCCCGCCAGCGCCTGGGAGGCCGCGCGGAGGCGGTCGGCCTGGCAGATGACCGGGTCCTGGTAGCGCCCCATGGGCACATTGAACTGGCCGCGCCGGTTGACGCGGTACAGGCCGTTGAAGCAGGTGCGGTTCAGGTAGATGGTGCGGGAGGCGCGCTGGACCGGGCCCAGGGTGCGCGGATCCGTGGCCCGCATCGCGTAGTAGTAGCCGCGCTCGTAGCGGTGGGTGCGCAGGTCCTCGATGAGCTCCTCCACCGAGTCGCGGGTCACGCGGTACAGGTCGATGAGCTCGGAGTTGACGTCGCTGAGGCGGGCCACGTCGGGCAGCAGGTGGAAGAAGAGCGCGCCCCCGCCGAAGAATGGCTCGTAGTAGCGCTCGAAGCGCGCCGGCAGCCGCGCGCAGAGGTCGGGCAACAGGCTGCGCTTGCCCCCGGCCCACTTCAGGATGGGCTGAGGGGGCTCGACGCAGGCGTCGCGGCGGCTGAGAGCGGGGGCGGCGGCGTCAGGACGCCGGGACGCCATCGAGACGATGGACATGGACTGCCTCGGGGCGCACGCGTGCCCGTCGCCGGACCGATGGCCCGACGCGGTGCGTGGTCTCTGGCAGCCCGGTCAGCCGCCCGGGCCGCGGTGGTTGGGTCGCGACGGGGGCGAGTCTCGGGTGCGGCCCGGCGAGCGTCAAAAAAGGCGGGTCGCCGCGCCAGCAAGAACAACGCCAGCGCGGGCTTCCGCGGTCGGGGGCTCAGCCGCGGATGAGGGCGAAGCGGGCCTCGCCCAGCGCGTTGGCCAGGCCGGTGCCGATGAGCAGCAGCAGATCGCCGGAGATGGGCATGCCCGGCGGCTCGTCGTGAGCGTCCATCCAGGCGTTGAGGCAGGCGTCGCCGCAGAAGAGCGGCGAGCGAGCGCTGACGGCGGGCAGCGGCTCGGTCCCGTCCCACTCGGCCTGGAAGCCGGCGAGGCCGGTCGGCGAGAGGTCGACGATGGCCTCGTCCTCCATGCGGAACGTGATGGCGCTGTCGCAGTGGCCGCAGCGGGAGAACGCGTCGACCGGGCGCGCCAGGGCCGCGTTCATGCCCAGAAGATCCAGCCCGCCCCAGCAGAAGATGTCGACGCCGTTGGCCAGGTGGGCGCGGTGCGGCGTGGTGGCGATGGAGATGGCACCCAGGAAACCCCTGAACGCCTTGCGGTCCGGGCTGAGCTCGACCAGCCGGTAGCGGAGCAGGTCGGCCATCGCCCGCGCGAGGGTCTGCAGGTCCTCGCCGCCCTCGACGAGCTGGCCCAGCACCTTCTGCGGGGCGGCCAGCCAGCCGCGCTCGGCCAGCGAACGGGCGAGGACGTTGAGCAGGTGGCGCGCCGGCTCCGAGAGCTCTCCGTCGAGTCGTCCCCAGTAGTCCAGCAGCGTGCGCTCGCCGGCCGGGGTGACGTGGACCAGCGGAAAGTCAGCCAAGAGAGCCTCCAGGACGATTCCGCCGCAGGTTCTACTCAGCGGCTCCTCCACGCGCAAGCCGCGGGGCGGCTCGCACCGTCGCGACCATGGGCTTGTGTCGCGGCGCCGGTCGGCCTATCGATCCGAAGCCCTGCCCGCGGAGCGCCCATGTCCGATCGCCCCTTCCAGCTCGTCGCGTCCTACGAACCCATGGGCGACCAGCCCCAGGCCATCGAGGAGCTGGTCTCGGGCCTGCGCGCGGGCGTCGCCCACCAGGTGCTGCTGGGCGCGACCGGCACCGGCAAGACCTTCACCGTCGCCAACGTCATCACCCAGGCCGGCGTGCCGACCCTGGTGCTGGCGCCCAACAAGACGCTGGCGGCGCAGCTCTACACCGAGCTGAAGCAGTTCTTCCCGCACAACGCGGTGGAGTATTTCGTCAGCTATTACGACTATTACCAGCCCGAGGCCTACGTCCCGTCGACGGACACCTTCATCGAGAAGGACGCCCTCATCAACGAGGCCATCGACCGGATGCGCCACGCGGCCACGCGGGCGGTCATCGAGCGCCGCGACGTCATCATCGTGGCCAGCGTGTCCTGCATCTACGGCATCGGCGACAAGGAGACCTACCGCGACATGCTGGTGCGGGTGGACGCCGGCGCGACGGTGCGGCGCGACCGGCTGCTGCGGCAGCTCGTCGACATCCAGTACCAGCGCAACGACTACGACTTCCACCGCGGCACCTTCCGGGTGCGCGGCGACGTCATCGAGGTGTTCCCGGCCTACGAGGAGGAGCGGGCCATCCGGCTGGAGCTCTGGGGCGACGAGGTCGAGTCCATCGCGCTGGTGGACCCGCTGCGGGGGACCGTGCTGGAGCAGCTCGATTTCGTCGAGATCTTCCCCGGCAGCCACTATGTGACCCCGGCGGACCAGCTCGAGCGGGCGACGCGCGGGATCCGGGAGGAGCTGGAGCAGCGCCTCGAGGAGCTGCGGGCCGAGGGCAAGGAGCTGGAGGCGCAGCGCCTGGGCCAGCGGACGAGCTACGACCTGGAGATGCTGTCGCAGGTGGGCTTCTGCTACGGCATCGAGAACTACTCGCGCCACCTGACCGGCGCCCGCCCCGGCGACCCGCCGCCGGTGCTCATCGACTACTTCCCGTCGGACTTCCTGATGGTCATCGACGAGTCCCACGTGGCCATCCCGCAGATCGGCGGGATGTTCCGGGGGGACCAGGCGCGCAAGCAGACGCTGGTCGACTTCGGCTTCAGGCTGCCGAGCGCGCTGGACAACCGGCCGCTGAAGTTCGAGGAGTTCGACGCCCGCGCCCGCAAGGTCATCTACATGAGCGCCACGCCGGGCGAGTACGAGCTGGACCGCGCGGGCGGCGTCGTGGTGGAGCAGATCATCCGCCCGACCGGGCTGGTGGACCCGCAGGTGGACATCCGGCCGGTCACCCATCAGGTGGACGACCTCCTGGGCGAGATCCGGGCGCGGGTGGGGCGCGGGCAGCGGGTGCTGATCACGACGCTGACCAAGCGCATGGCCGAGGATCTGACGGAGTACTACCGCGAGCTCGGGGTGAAGGTGCGTTACCTGCACTCGGACATCGACACCCTCGAGCGGGTCGAGCTGCTCGACGAGCTGCGGCGCGGGACCTTCGACGTGCTGGTGGGGATCAACCTGCTACGCGAGGGGCTGGACCTTCCCGAGGTGGGGCTGGTGGCCATCCTCGACGCCGACAAGGAAGGCTTCTTGCGCAGCGCGCGCAGCCTCATCCAGACCATCGGGCGCGCCGCGCGCAACGTCGAGGGTGGCGTGATCCTGTACGCTGACCGGATGACCGACTCGATGAAGCGCGCCATCGAGGAGACCGAGCGGCGGCGCGCGCGGCAGATCGCCCACAACGAGGCGCACGGCATCGTCCCCGAGTCGACGATCCGGACCCTGAGGCCGCTGGAGGTCCCGGCCGCCGAGGGCGGCGAGGCGGGGGGCAAGCCCGACAAGCGCCTGACGCCGGCCCAGGCGCAGAAGCGCATCGACGCCCTGAAGAAGGAGATGGTCGCCGCGGCCAAGGCCCTCGAGTACGAGCGCGCCGCCGAGCTGCGCGACCAGATCCGGGCCTACGAGGCCGTGGCGCTGGGCTTCGACTGACGTCCCCCACCGAGCCCCTGAAGTCCCCCAGCCGCCGCAGCCGCCGCCCCGGTGACCGGCTCCCCTCAGTCGTGGATCTGCTGGGTCAGCCAGTTCTCCAGCCCCACCTGTTCGATGAGGGTGAGCTGGGCGTCGATCCAGTCGATGTGCTCCTCCTCGTCGTGGAGGATCTTCTCCAGCAGCATGCGGCTGCCGTTGTCGCCGGCGTCGCGGCAGACGGCGATGGCCTCGTTGAGGCGCGGGATGGCCTCGGCCTCCACGGCGCGGTCGAGGGTGAGCTGCTCCTTGACGGTCTCACCGACGTTGACCTTGCCCAGGCGCTGCACGTTCGGGACCCCGCCCAGGAAGAGCACCCGCTCCATCAGCTCCTCCGCGTGGACCATCTCCTCGATGGACTCCTTGCGGATGATCGAGTGCAGCCGGCGGTACCCCCAGTTCTCGCACATCTTGGCGTGGATGAAGTACTGGTTGATCGCGGTGAGCTCGCCGGTCAGGACCTCGTTGAGCAACCGGATGATCTCGGCGCGTTCGGACTTCTTGCCCATGGTGCTTCCTCGGTTCGGGGGGGCCGGGGGAGCCTACAGGACTCGCGGCTGTTGCGCGATGGGCACCCCTGGCTCACCGCCGGGGCTCGAGGGCGCCGCGGCTCGCACCATGCGGGCGAGCTGGTTGACGCACTGACCGCAGTCGGTCCCCGCGCCGCACGCGCGCCCCACCTGCCCCACCGTGCGGCAGCCGTGCTCGACGTGTTCGCGGACCTCGCGGTCGGAAATCGAGTGACAGAGGCAGACGATCATCGTGTTGCTCCCGGCCGGCGCAGCGGCCTGCTGGAGTCTATTGATAATGATTGTCATTACTGAGTCAAGCACAGAACGACATCGCGGCTACCCCGGCTCCATCGGCAGGGGGCCGCGATGCCTGAAGCGCCAATCCCCGCAGCTACCCGGGGCGAGGCCGGCGACTCGCAGGATCCGCGTCGGCCGTCGTCAGGCCTGCACTTCGCGGAACGCCGTGTTGCCGATGACGAAGCGCTGCTGCTTGGCGAAGAACCAGAAGAAGTAGACGCCGAAGGTGATCGAGGTGAGCAGCCCGCCCACGATCAGGATCACGAAGAGGTCCTTGCCGCTGCCGGTGAAGAGGCCCTGGAAGGCCCGGCCGCGCGTACGCACCAGCGTGTGCTCGAGGAAGAAGCGCTTCAGCTTCACCTGGAACCAGGCGGCGTAGATGCCGAAGGTCACCATGGTCAGGAGGTAGCCGACGATGAAGGTCTTGAAGAGGCCGCCGCCGCTGCCGTGGAACTCGAAGCTCCCGGCCTCCTGGCCGTTGGCGTAGAGCGTCGTGCGCTCGGACATCAGCGCCCGCACGCGACAGATGAACCACGGCGCGTAGATGCCCAGGGTCACCAGGGTCAGGACGTAGCCGACGATGCTGGCCTTGAGCAGCTCCATGCCGGTCATGCCGAAGCGCACCTCGTAGCGGGTCCCGTCGCTGGACTGGCCCGCGGCGCGCTCGGTGAAGAAGCGGATCAGGTCGCAGAGGAACCAGAAGCCGTAGATCCCGAGGGTGAGGACGGTGAGGACGTATCCCTTCAGCCCGAGGATGAAGAGCTCCTTGCCCTCGCCGGAGAAGCCCAATCGCGTCTGGCTGCGGGCGCTGGTGATCGTCGTCCGCGAGCTGGCGTAGGACGCCAGGCGCGCGATGAACCAAGGCAGGTAGATCCCCAGCGTCACCAGCGTCAGCACCATGCCGACGATGAGCTGACCGAAGAGCTCCCCGCCGGTCGCCGCGAAGTCCATCCGGACGTCGATGCCCGGCTCCAGCGCCACCTGCGGCGCCGCGGCCGGAGGGGGGCCCGACGCGGCGGCCTGCGCCCAGTCGTCGTCGCCGCCGCCGCCGCCGCCACCGTCCCAGCCGGTGGCCTGGACGAAGGCCGTCGGCTCGGCCTCCACGCGCGCCGCGACCTGTCGATCGACGCCGCGCTCTCCGCCGATGGCCACCCGCGCCACCTGCTCGCCGCTGTCGGGCAACCAGGTCGCCCGGTCCTCGTCCCCGGCCCCGAAGCCGTCGTCGGGGCCCGCGTCGCCTGCCTGCATGAAGGCGGTCTTCTCCGCCTCCATCGGCACCGGCTCCGGGCGCCGCGCAGGGGGCGCCGACACCGAATCGGCCTGCAGGAAGGCCGTCTTCTCGGCCTCGACCGGTGCGGGCTCGGGGCGGCGCGGAGGAGGCGCCGACTCGGGCTGCAGGAAGGCCGTCTTCTCCGGCACCTCCTCGGCGGGCTGCACGGGGCGTGAGCCCGGCGCCTCGTCCGCCTGCAGGAAGGCCGTCTTCTCCATCGGCTCCTCGGCCAGCGGAGCCGCGCCCTTCATGATCGCCTCGCGCTGCCGCGGCTCCAGCTCGAAGCTGGCCGTCTGGAAGGCGCCCGGCTTCTGCGCCGGCGGGGCCTGAGCGGGCGGGGCCTGCGCCGGCCGGGCCTGAGCCGGCGGGGCCTGCGCCGGCCGGGCCTGAGCCGGCGGCGAGTCGAAGTCCTCGTCCAGGAACACCGGCTGCGCCATCACCGTCTTCTCGCTCGGCTCCTCCGGCTCGGGCGGACGCTCGACGCGCGGCGCGGTCGGCGGCGGCGCCGACAGGCTGACGATCTCGAAGCGCGTGCGCCCGATCTGGAACGACTCTCCCGCGCCCAGCGGGAAGGGCTCGCGCACGATCTTGTTGTCGAAGAGGATGCCGTTGGTGCTGCCCAGGTCCCGCACCACCAGGCGCCCGCGCTCGAGCACCAGCTCGGCGTGCTGACCCGACGCGCCGGCGTCGGCGATGATGATGTCCCCGGACTTCCGCCCGAGCACCGTGGTGCTCGCGTGGATCTCCCGCTCTTCCGGCGCACCGTCCGGCGGCACGATCCGCAACACGAAGAATGCCTGCGACACGAACACCTCCTCGGGACAGGACGTGAAGTGTCGCAGGGGGTCCGGCGCTTCGCAAGACCACCGGTTTGCGCCAGGACGGGATGCGCGTACGCTCGCCAGCATGCGCGCCGCGCCCCAGCGGGTGTTGACGTATGCGGACCGAGCCGGGTGCCAGCGACGCGATGCCAGGCGCTTCGGAGCCGACGGCGCATGCTGCCAGCATGAAACCGAGGCTCGGAAGTGCATGGAATCACGTGAGCCAGCCAGGCGACGGGAGCACATGTCGACACCCTCTCACACGCCCACCTCGTCGCGCCTCGCGCCGGCCGCTGCGTTGGGGCTCCTGCTCGCGCTCGCCGGCGCCGGGCTGCCCGCGTGCGACTCCGGGGGCGGCACCCCCGCGCGGGTGGTGCCCGAGGGCCACCCCTGCCCCGACATCGCCGTCCCGCCGACGACCTCCGCGCTCTGGGACGACGCCCGCGCCCAGGGCACCCCCGTCCCGCTCACGCTGCTGATCCCGCTCGGCGACGGCGACGCCGCGACGGTGAGCCAGGGCAACGACCAGGGCCCGACCCACACGGGGCGCCTCCGCTACGCCTGGGACTTCGACGTGCCGCTGGGCACCGAGGTGCACGCGGCGGCTCCGGGCATCGTCACCCTGGTGCGCGACGACTCGACCGCCTCCGGCGACGACGACAGCTACGCCGACGACGCCAACTACGTGCTCCTGGATCACGGCGGCGGCCTGTTCACCGAGTACGTGCACCTGGCCGAGGGCAGCGCCACCGTGAGCCCCGGCCAGTCGGTCGCCGCGGGAGCCGTGCTCGGCGCGACCGGCCTCAGCGGCCAGCTCTCCGGGCCGCACCTGCACTTCCAGGTCGAGAACCTGTGGAGCGAGACGCTGCCCGCGCGCTTCGTGGGCCGCACGGCGCCCTTCGGGTGCACCCGCCTGCCGGCCACCGACGACGGCGTGTTCCGCCCCGCGGGCCTGGGGCCGCTGCTGCTGGGGCCCGAGGCGCCCAGCGAGGTCCCGCGAGACGCCTTCGCCGACATGGGCGTGCAGTGGGTCGAGGGCGTCCCGGCGCGCCTGTTCGAGCGCGAGGTGACCTACCGGCTCTCCGGGCAGGTCGACCCCGGCCTCACGCGCCTCTACTTCATGGTGCTGCCGGAGGACGGCGGCCAGGCGCTCTTCGTCTACGAGAGTTCGGTGACCACCAACGGCTTCTTCGCGTCGAACCTGCGCCTGGACGCCATCGGCGACAAGCTGCCGCCGGGCCGCTACGGCTGGGCGATGATCGCCAGCACCGAGGCGATGGTGACCGTGCCGCGCTCCATCCGGATGACGCTGCTGCCTTGAGAGGCGGCAGCCGTCCTCGCCGAGCTCACCCGCCGACGGGCCAGAAGAGCGGGATGAGCAGGCTCGCCAGCGCCAGCAGCAGCAGGTTGAGCGGCAGACCGACGCGCACGAAGTCGATGAAGCGGTAGCCTCCCGGGCCGTGCACCATCGCGTTGGTCTGGTAGCCCATCGGGGTCATGAAGCTGGCCGAGCACCCGAACATCACGGCCACGATGAGGGCGTAGGGGTTGGCGTGGGTGGCGTGGGCGACCTCCAGGGCGATGGGGGTCAGCAGCAGCGCGGCGGCGGCGTTGGACATGATCTCGGTGATCAGCGAGGCGAAGAGGTAGATGAGGCCGATGGCGGCGGCCGGTGGGAGGCCGTGGATGGCGCCCGCGACGAGGTCGGCGATGAGCCGCGAGGCGCCGCTGGAGTCCATGGCGAGGCCGAGGGGGACCAGGCCGGCCAGCAGGGCGATGACGCGCCAGTCCATGTCCCGGTAGATGTCGTCCAGACGCAGGCAGCCGGTGAAGACCAGCGCCACGACGCCGACCATGGCCGAGGCCAGGATCGAGGTCAGGCCCAGGCCGGCCGTGGCCACGACGGCGACCAGGATGCAGGCGGCCAGGACGGCCCGCCAGCGCTGGGTGGGGCGGGGGTGGTCGCGCTCGCCGAGCGGGACCAGGCCGCGGATGCGGACGAGGGTCTCGAGGGCGTCGGCGCGGCCTTGGACCAGCAGCAGGTCGCCGACGGCGAGGCGCACGTCGCCCAGGCGCGAGGGCACGGCGCGGCCGTGGTGCTGGATGCCGACGACCACGACGCCGTAGCGGCTCTGGAAGCGGATCTGGCGCAGGGTGCGGTCGATGAGGTGCGAGCCCGGGCCGACCATCAGCTCGACCAGATGGCCCTCCTCGTCGTCCAGCTCGCGGCCGTAGCGGGAGACGTCGGCCGGGCCGGCCAGGCGCTGTTCGGCGGCCAGCAGGACGAGCTGGGCGCTCTGACCGCGGACCAGCAGCAGGTCGCCCTCGGCCAGGGGGGTGCGGGGGCCCGAGAAGGCCTGGCCGGTGCTCGGGCGGTGGATCGAGCGCACCAGGACGCCATAGGTGTCGGCCCAGCCTAGCGCCGCCAGGGAAGAGCCCACGGCGGGGCTTTCGGCGGTGACGACCAGCTCGGTCTCGAAGCTGCGCACGTCGTAGTGGCGCGCGAGGTCGGGGGGCGGCTCGCGGCGGGGGAGCAGCCAGGCGCCGACGGTGAAGAGGTAGAGCAGCCCGACCCCGAAGTAGATGAGGCCGAGCGGCGCGATGGAGAACATCGAGAGGGCGTCGAGGCCGCGGCTCTGGGCCATGCCGTGGACGACGAGGTTGGTCGAGGTGCCGATGAGCGTGATCGTGCCGCCGAGGATGGCGGCGTAGCTCAGCGGGATGAGCATCGTCGAGGGGGGCCGGTCGACGGAGCGGGCGACGCGGATGACCACCGGCAGGAGCACGGCGACCACCGCGGTGTTGTTGAGGAAGGGCGAGACCAGGCCGGCGATGAGGCAGATGAGGAAGAGGCGGGTCCTGGGGCCGCCCAGCGGCGCGGCCACGGCCCAGCGGCCGACCGCGTCGACGGCGCCGCTCTTCTCGAGGCCGAGGCCCAGGACCAGGATGGCGGCGACGGTCACCGTCACGCGGCTGGAGAGCCCGGCGACGGCCTGCTCGGGCGTGACGACGCCTCCCAGGAGCAGGAGCACGGGGACCGCGATGGCCACCTGATCGACCGACACGCGGCCGCTGACGAAGAGGACGAGCGCCAGCGCCGTGACGCCGAACACCCAGACGATCGCAAAGTCCACGTCGCACCGCACCTTGTCGTCCGTCGGGGCGCCGACGTGACGTGCCGCCATCCAAGGTGGCTGAAGGCCCGCGAAGGCGCAACGTCGGCGGCGGCGGCGGCGCTGGACGGGACGTTTCCCCTGGATCCGGGGCGGCCGGTGTGCGATAGCTCGCTGCATGACGCGGCTCGAGGCCCATCTCCATCGCCATCACCACCCCCACGGGGGCTGGACGGCGTTGGTCTAGGCGCGCGCGCGCACCGCAACACCCACGCTGGCCTCCCTTCCCCCGGTGCCGGCGTCTGGTCTCGCGACCTCGTCGGCGCCCCATCGCCTGACCCCGATCGACGAGGAACCCGATGATCGCCGCCTCCGACAATCAGGCCGCCGTCCGGCTGGCCCTCCCCAAGGGCCGCATGCAGGAGGGAGTGTTCGCCCTGCTGGCCGACGCGGGCATCCAGGTGCGCTCGAGCGAGCGCGGCTACCGCCCGACCATCTCGCTGCCGGGCTTCGACACGAAGATCCTCAAGCCGCAGAACATCGTCGAGATGCTGCACCTGGGCTCGCGGGACTTCGGCTTCGCGGGCGCCGACTGGGTGGCCGAGCTGGAGGCCGAGCTGGTCGAGGTCCTCGACACGGGGCTGGACCCGGTGCGCATCGTGGCGGCGGCGCCGCGCGAGATCGTCGTCGACGGGCGGCTGCCGGCCTCGCGCCTGGTGGTCGCGTCGGAGTACGAGCGCATGACCCGCCAGTGGATCGCGCGCCAGGGGCTGGACGCGGTCTTCGTGCGCTCGTACGGGGCCACCGAGGTGTTCCCGCCCGAGGACGCCGACTGCATCGTCGACAACACCGCCACCGGCAGCACCCTGCGGGCCAACGGGCTGGAGATCGTCGACGAGCTGATGCGCTCCTCGACCCGGCTCTACGCGCACCCCAAGGCGCTGGACGTGCCGGAGAAGCGCGCGGCCATCGAGCACGTGGTGCTGCTGATGCGCTCGGTCATCGAGGCGCGCCGCCGCGTGATGGTCGAGCTCAACGTCCCGGGCGCGCAGCTCGAGTCGCTCATCGAGGTGCTGCCGTGCATGCGCGAGCCGACGGTGTCGCGGCTGCACGGCGACGCCGGCTACGCGGTGAAGGCCGCCGTGCCGCGCGCCCAGCTCCCCGAGCTCATCCCGCTCCTGAAGTCCCGGGGCGGCACCGACATCGTCGTGTCCACCCTCGCCCAGATCGTCCCGTGAGCGCCGCGGCCGACAGCCCGACGCCCGGACCGGCCCCCTCCCCCGCCATCGCCGGCCTGGTGCCCTACCGGGTCCCGCGCCACCCGGCGCCCGTGGACCTGGTGCTGGACGGCAACGAGGGCCAGCGCCCCTCGCCGTCGGTGTGGGCGCCGCTGGCCAGCGCCGACCCGGAGCTGGCCCGCCGCTACCCCAAGGCCACCGCGCTCGAGAAGGTGCTGGCCGAGGTCTACAGCCTCACGCCCGAGGAGGTCCTGGTGACCTCGGGCGGCGACGACGCCCTCGACCGGGCGGCGCGCTCGCTGCTGGCGCCGGGTCGCGAGCTCATCCTGCCGGTCCCCACCTTCGAGATGATCGGGCGCTACGCCACGCTGGTGGGCGCCGAGGTGCGCGAGGTGCCGTGGCCGCGCGGCGCCTTCCCCACCGACGCCGTCATCGCCGAGGTCACCGACGCTACCGCCGCCATCGCAGTCGTCACCCCCAACAACCCCACCGGCGCCGTCGCCAGCGCCGAGGACCTGCGCCGCCTGTCGGCCGCCGCCCCACGCGCGATGCTGCTGGTGGACCTGGCCTACGGCGAGTTCGCCGACGAGGAGCTGACCTCGGTGGCGCTGACCCTGCCCAACGCCATCGTGTTCCGCACGCTGTCGAAGGCGTGGGGCCTCGCCGGGCTGCGCATCGGCTACGCCCTGGGGCCGGCGCGCTACGTCGGCTGGCTGCGCGCCGCCGGCAACCCCTACGCCGTGTCGGCGCCCTCGGTGCTGCTGGGCTGCCGCCAGGTCGCCGAGGGGCACGAGGCCATGCGCCGCTTCGTCGACCGCATCCGCACCGAGCGCGCGGAGCTCTTCGCTCAGCTCACCGACCTGGGCGTCGACGCCCTGCCGTCTCAGGGCAACTTCGTCTTCGGCCGCACGCCGCGCGCCGCCTGGCTGCGGGACGGGCTGGCCGGCCTGGGCATCGGCGTCCGCGTGTGGCCGGGCCACCCCGAGCTCGACGGCGCCTGCCGCATCACCTGCCCCGGCGACCCCGACGACGCCGCGCGCCTGTCCCGCGCGCTGCGGGCGACCCTGGCCCCCGAGGCGCTGATCTTCGACATGGACGGCGTGCTGGCCGACGTGTCCGGCAGCTACCGGCGGGCGATCATCGAGACGGCCATGAGCTTCGGCGTCACCCTGGACCACGACGCCATCGCCAGGGCCAAGGCGCGCGGCAACGCCAACAACGACTGGGTGCTCACCCGCGAGCTGATGGCCGCGCGCGGCGTAGAGGCCTCGCTCGAGGACGTCACCCGGCGCTTCGAGGCGCTCTACCAGGGCGAGGGCGACACTCCGGGCCTCCGCAGCACCGAGCGCCTCCTCGGCGGCCGGCCGCTGCTCGAGCGCCTGGCCCACCGGCTGGACCTGGCCGTGGTCACCGGGCGGCCCCGCCGCGACGCCGTCCGGTTCCTCGAGGAGCAAGGCATCGCCGATCTCTTCGGCGCGGTCGTCTGCATGGAGGACGGCCCGGCCAAGCCCGATCCGACCGTGGTGCGCGCCGCGCTGTCCCAGCTCGGCGTCCGGAGCGCCTGGATGGTCGGCGACACCCCCGACGACATCCGCTCGGCCCGCGCCGCCGGCGTCGTTCCCATCGGCGTGATCGCCCCCGGCGAGGACGCCGGGCTCGTCGAAGCCTCGCTCTACGCCACCGGCGCCGCCCGGGTGCTCACCGGCCTCGCCGCCCTGGAGGAGATGCTGCCATGACCACGCCCGCCCGCCGCGCCGAGCTCGCGCGCAAGACCCGCGAGACCGACATCCGCCTCGTGCTCGACCTGGACGGCACGGGTCAGGCCGACGTGGCCACCGGCATCGGGTTCCTCGACCACATGCTGACGACGCTGGCGCGCCACGCCCGCTTCGACCTGGAGCTGCGCTGCACCGGCGACCTGGAGGTGGACGGCCACCACACCAGCGAGGACTGCGCGCTGGCGTTGGGCCAGGCGCTGGACCAGGCGCTGGGCGACCGGCGCGGCATCGCGCGCTTCGGTCACGCCTACGCCCCGCTCGACGAGGCGCTGGCGCGGGCCGTGGTCGACCTCTCGGGGCGGCCGTGGCCCCAGGTGGCCCTGGGCCTCCAACGCGAGCGCATCGGCGACCTGGACACCGAGCTGATCACCCACGTGTTCCAGTCGCTGGCCATCGCGGCGCGCGCCTCGCTGCATGTGGACGTGCTGCGCGGCGACAACGATCACCACCGCTCGGAGAGCGCCTTCAAGGCGCTGGCGCTGGCGCTGCGCCAGGCGGTGGCGCGCGACGGCCACAGCGACATCCCCAGCACCAAGGGGGTGCTCTGATGGCCGGTTCCGCCGTGCAGGTCGCCGTGGTGCGCACCGGGTCGGCCAACCTCGCCTCGGTGCTGGCCGGACTGCGCCGGGCGGGCGCCGACCCCTTCCTGACCCAGGACCCGGCGGACATCGAGGCGTCGGACCGGGTGATGCTGCCGGGCGTGGGCGCCTTCGGGGCGGCCATGGACGAGCTGGACGCGCGAGGCCTCTCGGCACCGCTGGCCGAGCGCGCGCGCGCCGGACGACCGCTGATGGCCATCTGCCTGGGGCTGCAGCTCCTCTTCGAGTCCAGCGACGAGACGCCGGGCGTCGCCGGCCTGGGCGTAGTGCCCGGTCACGTGCGGCGCTTCCCCGAGGGCCTCATCATCCCGCAGCTCGGCTGGAACCGGGTGCGCCCCCTCGAGGGCAGCCGCCTGCTCGAGGACGGCTACGCCTACTACGCCAACTCGTACCGGGTGGAGGCGATGCCCGAGGGCTACACCGGCGCGATGACCGACCACGGCGGCCCCTTCGTGGGCGCGCTGGAGCGCGGCTCGCTGCTGGCCTGCCAGTTCCACCCGGAGCTGAGCGGCGCGTGGGGCCAAGCGCTGCTCACCCGCTGGCTGGAGTCCAACTGATGCTCACCGTCCGCATCATCCCCTGCCTCGACGTGCGCGACGGACGCGTGGTCAAGGGCATCAAGTTCCAGGGCCTGCGCGACGCGGGCGACCCGGCCGAGCGCGCCGCCGCCTATGAGGAGCAGGGCGCCGACGAGCTGGTGATCCTGGACGTGTCGGCCACCCCCGAGGGCCGCGGCCACGCCGTCGACACGGTGCGGCGCGTGCGCGAGGTGCTGCGCATCCCGCTGACCGTGGGCGGCGGCGTGCGCCGGGTCGACGACGCCGCGCGGCTGCTCGACGCCGGCGCCGACAAGGTGTCGGTGAACACGGCGGCGGTCGAGCGGCCGGAGATCCTCGAGGAGCTGGCGACCCGCTTCGGCTGCCAGTGCACGGTGCTGGCCCTGGACGCGGCGGCGCGCGCCGATGGGGGCTTCGAGGTGGTGACCCGCTCGGGGACGCACCGCACCGGCATCGACGCGGTGCAGTGGGCGCGCGACGGGGTGGCCCGCGGAGCCGGTGAGATCCTGCTGACGAGCTGGGACCGCGACGGCACGAAGTCCGGCTACGACACGACGCTGCTGCGGGCGGTCAGCGACGCGGTGCGGGTGCCGGTCATCGCCTCGGGCGGCGCGGCGTCGTCGGCGCACCTCATCGAGGCGCTGGCGGCCGGGGCGAGCGCCGTGCTGGCGGCCAGCATCTTCCACTACGGCGAGATGACCGTCGACGACGTCAAGCGCGAGATGGCGGCCGCCGGCCTCGAGGTGCGCCGATGATCGTGCCGTCCATCGACCTCATGGAGGGGCAGGCCGTCCAGCTCATCGGCGGCGAGAAGCGGGCCATCGACGCGGGCGATCCGCTGCCCATCGCGCGGCGCTTCCGGCTGGCCGGCGAGGTGGCGGTCATCGACCTGGACGCGGCGCTCGGGCAGGGCAGCAACCGCGAGCTGATCGAGGCGCTGTGCCGCGAGGCGGCGTGCCGGGTGGGCGGCGGCATCCGCGACGAGGAGACGGCGAGGCGCTGGCTCGACGCGGGCGCGCGGCGCATCATCCTGGGCACGGCGGCGCGGCCCGAGCTGCTGTCGAGGCTGCCCAAGGAGCGGCTCATCGCGGCGCTGGACGCCCGCGACGGCGAGGTGGTGGTCGAGGGCTGGCGCAAGGGCACCGGCCGGGGGATCCTCGAGCGCATCGCCGAGCTGCGCGAGCACGTCAGCGGCTTCCTGGTCACCTTCGTCGAGCGCGAGGGGCGGCTGGGCGGCACCGACATGGGGCGCGTCCAGGCCATCGTCGAGGCGGCGGGACCCGCGCGGGTGACCATCGCCGGCGGGGTGACGACCGCGGCCGAGATCGCCGAGCTGGACCGGCTGGGCGCCGACGCGCAGGTGGGCATGGCGCTGTACACGGGGCGGCTGTCGCTGGGCGAGGCCATCGCGGCGCCGCTGCGCACCGACCGGCCGGACGGGCTCTGGGCGACGGTGATCTGCGACGTGCACGGCCGGGCGCTGGGGCTGGCGTGGTCCAACGCCCGGAGCCTGGCACGGGCGGTGGAGACGGGCCGCGGCGTGTACTGGTCGCGCTCGCGCGGCGGCTTGTGGACGAAGGGCGAGAGCTCGGGCGCCACCCAGGAGCTTCTCGCCATCGACCTCGACTGCGACCGCGACGCGCTGCGCTTCGTGGTGCGCCAGGCGCCCCCGGGATTCTGCCACCTGGACACGACGAGCTGCTGGGGCGAGCTGGGCGGCCTCCCGGCCCTGGCCGAGACCTTGCGCGCGCGGGCCGCGTCGGCGCCGCCCGGCAGCTACACGGCGCGCCTGCTGGGCGACCCGGCGCTGCTGCGGGCCAAGCTCATCGAGGAGGCCGGCGAGCTCGCCGACGCCACCGGGCCGGAGCACGTCGCGGCCGAGGCGGCCGACGTGCTCTACTTCGCGATGGTGGCCCTGGCGCGGGCCGGGGTGGACCTGGAGGCGGTGGAGCGCGAGCTGGACCGGCGCGCGCTGGGCGTGACGCGGCGGGCGGGCGACGCCAAGCCGGGGGCGCTGGCCGGGGGAGGGAGCGGCGATGGCTGAGGCGCGGCTGGTGCGGACGACGCCGGCGGGGCTGCCGGAGCTGCGGCGCGACGCGGTGGACGCGGAGACGCTGGCGGTGGCCTCGGCCATCGTCGAGGACGTCCGGGCCCGCGGCGAGGCGGCGCTGCGCGAGCACGCCGCGCGCTTGGGCGACCTGCAGGAAGGCGGCGCGCTGGTCATCGAGCGCCCCTTCCTCGACGCCGCCCTCTCGACCTTGGACCGCGCCGACCGCGACCTGCTGGAGCGCAGCGCGGAGCGCATCCGGACCTTCGCCCGCGCCCAGCGCGCGGCGCTCACCGACGCCGAGGTCCCCGTGCCGGGAGGCGCCGCCGGCCACACGGTGGCGCCGGTGGAGCGCGCCGGCTGCTACGCTCCCGGCGGGCGCTTCCCGCTGCCCTCGAGCGTGCTGATGACCGCGGTCACCGCCCGGGCGGCCGGCGTGGCCGAGGTGTGGGTGGCCAGCCCCCGGCCGACCCAGGTGACGCTGGCCGCGGCCGCGGTGGCCGGCGCGGACGCCGTGCTGGCCGTCGGCGGGGCCCAGGCCATCGCGGCGCTGGCCTACGGCGCCGGGCCGGTCCCGCCGGTGGACGTCATCGTCGGCCCGGGAAACCGCTTCGTCACCGCCGCCAAGCAGCTCGTCAGCGGGCGCGTGCGCATCGACATGCTGGCCGGCCCGAGCGAGCTGGTGGTCCTCTGCGACGCCACCGCCGACCCCGAGACCGTCGCCGCCGACCTGCTGGCCCAGGCCGAGCACGACCCGGACGCCCTGCCGGTGGTCGTCTCCACCGACGCCGCAGTGCTCGACGCCGTGGACGCCGCCCTGGCCCGCCAGCTCGCCGTGCTCCCGACCGCACCGACGGCCAGCCTGGCGGTGGCCGGCGGCTACTCGGTGCTCTGCGCCGACCTGGACGAGGCCATCGCCGTCTGCGACCGCCTGGCGCCGGAGCACCTCGAACTCTCGCTGGCTTCGGCCGCCGCCCTGGCGCCACGCTTCCTGCACTACGGCGGCCTCTTCATCGGCGAGGGCTCCGCCGAGGTGCTGGGCGACTACGGCGCCGGCCCCAACCACGTCCTCCCGACGGGCTCGACGGCGCGCTTCAGCGGCGGGCTCTCGATCTTCGACTTCCTGCGCGTGCGCACCTGGCTGCGCATCGACGACACCGAGGCCGTCCGCCCGCTGGCGCGGGACGCGGCGCAGCTCGCCCGCCTCGAGGGGCTGGAGGCCCACGCCCGCGCCGCCGAGCGCCGGTCATGAGGCGCGGTGCGCGGCGCGCTGAGGCCGCCTGGGACGCGCCGGTCCTCGCTGCGATCATCCTGCTCTGCGCTGGCCTGGGCTGCGCCTGCGCGCCGCGGGCAACCCTGGGCGGGCCCCAGCGAGGCCCCGACGCCCCCGACGCCGTCTGGCGCCTCGAGGCGGACGCCGCGCTGAGCCGCCTGAGCGTGCGCGCCTGCTTCGCCGACCCGCCCGAGGTGCTGGTGCCGGGCTCACCCCGGGCCTCGCGCTGGCTCGTCGGCGCCGTCCTGGCGCCGCGCGGCTCGGCGCTCCGCGTCGACGGCGACTCGGGCGCCATCGACCTGAGCGAGGCCGGCGCGGGCGCCTGCGTCGACTACACCATCGACCTCGCTGCGCTGCTCGCCTCCGGCTCCGGCGGCCACGGCGCCCGCCGCTCGGCGGCCAGCGCGTTCATCGACCCCGATCTCCTCCTGTGGCGCCCCCGGGACCTGCCTCGCGGCTACCGCGGCCGGGTGCGCTTCGTGCTGCCCGAGGGCCTGAGCGCCTCTTCGCCCTGGCCCGTCGCCGACGACGGCAGCCGCGTCCTGGACGCCACCGCCTTCGACGGGACGGCGCGGATCGCCGTGGGCCGCCTGTCCCGGTTCACCGTGCCCTCCAAGCGGGGGCCGATGGAGGTGGCGGTGCTGGACGGCGAGCGCGCCGCCACCGACCGGGGGATCCAGCGCTGGCTCGAGGCCTCGGCTGCCGCCAACGCGCTGGTCTTCGGGGCGACCGACCCGACCCCTGCGCAGGTGCTGGTCATCCCGTCGCCTGACGGGGACGACAGCCCGGTGCGCTTCGGGATGGCGATGCGCGGCGGGGGCGCGGGCCTGCTGCTGCTCCTCGATCCGCGAGCGCACGACCCGGCGCTGCCCGGCGAGTGGATCGCCATCCACGAGCTCTTCCACCTGGAGATGCCCGCCATCCGCAAGGACGACGCCTGGCTGTCCGAGGGCGTCACCATGTACTACAGCGAGGTGCTGCGCGCGCGCGCAGGCTTCCTGACCGCGACCGAGGCGTGGCAGCGGCTGCACGAGGGCTTCGAGCGCGGCCGGCGCGGCGGCACCGGGCGCAGCCTGGCCGAGGAGAGCCGCGCCATGGGGAGCAGCCACGCCTACATGCGCGTCTACTGGGGGGGCGCGGCCATCGCCCTGGCCTGGGACGTGGCGCTGCGGGAGGCCAGCGGCGGCCGGCGCAGCCTGGACGACGCCATGCGGCACCTGCAGGCCTGCTGCCGCGTGCACGGACGCTTCTGGTCGGCGGCGGAGCTGGTGGAGGCCCTCGACGACTGGTGGGAGGCGCCGCTCTTCAGCCGCATCGCCGAGCCCTGGCTGGCGTCGCAGGACTTCCCCGACCTGGCGCCGCTGCGCGCCGAGCTGGGCCTCGAGCTCAGCGACGGCGGCGACCGGGTGCGCCCGGTCCCCGCACGCCTTTCCCCCATTCGCGACGCCATCACCGCCCGCGTCCCCCCGGGCGCGGAGCACCGACCTGGAGACGCCCCATGAACGCGACCCTCTACCACTATCCCCGTTGCAGCACCTGCCGGAAGGCCATCAAGTGGCTCGACTCCCACGGGTTCTCCCCCGAGCTGCGCGACCTGGTGGCCGAGCCGCCGGACGCCGGCACGCTCCGCGACCTGTGGCAGCGCTCGGGCGAGCCCCTGCGCAAGCTCTTCAACACCAGCGGCGAGAGCTACCGGGCGGGCGGCTTCAAGGACCGCCTCGCGACGATGTCCGACGAGGACGCGCTGACGGCGCTCGCCGCCGACGGCAAGCTGGTCAAGCGACCGCTGCTCGATCTGGGCGACCGCGTGCTGGTCGGCTTCCGCGAGGCCGACTGGGCCGAGGCCCTGCGGACCTGAGACGCCGACCGGGCCGCGGCGTGCGCACCGGAGGCGGTCAGCCGAAGCGGGCGCCCAGCTCCTGGCAAAGGCGCTCGAGCGCGTCCTGGTCCACCTGGCTGAAGGCGGCCGGGTGGTCCGAGTCGACGTCGAGCACGGCGATGACGCGCCCGTCGCGCCCGAGCACCGGGACGACGATCTCCGAACGCGTCGTCGCGGCGCAGGCGATGTGGTCGGCGCGGGCGTGGACGTCGTCGACGCGCTGCGTCTGCCGCGTGCGCGCGGCCGCTCCGCACACGCCCCGCGAGAACGGGATGCGCAGACACCCGTGCCCGCCCTGGTAGGGCCCGACCGCCAGCAGCTCGGGCGCCACCACCCGGTAGAAGCCCGTCCAGTGGAACCAGTCGAAGGCGTGGTGCAGCTCACAGACCGTGGTGGCCATGGCCGACACCCAGTCGTCCTCACCCTCGAGCAGCGAGCGCAGCGCCCGAGCCACCTGCTCGTAGTGCTGCGCGCGCGCCTCGGGCGAGGCGTCCCCGGAGAGCGCGTCCAGCGCCCTACTCGCCGACGACCTTCGCGGTCTTCACGTAGTCGAGCATCGGGAAGTCCTTGGCCAGGTACTCGTTGCCCTGGCTCTGCATGCGGCCCTGGTCGGGGCCGCGGCCGCGCGGGGCGCCCTCGCCGTAGCCCGCGTAGAGCGCGTCGACCACCTGCATCCCCTCGGCGTCGATCTTGCCGAAGGGGGTGAAGCCCATCTGGTCCAGGCGCCCGTTGTCGGCGAAGTTGATGAAGAACTGCGTGGTCCGCGTGTTGGGGCCGGCGGTCGCGAAGCTGACGTAGCCGCGGGCGTTGGACTGCTTGCCGCCCGGATCGTCCTGGATGCGCGCGTCCTTCCACACCGCGGCGACCCGCGGGTCGCCGTGGATGCCGATCTGGGCCATGAAGCCCTTGATGACGCGGAAGAAGGCCGTGCCGTCGAAGAAGCCCACCTTGACCAGGTTGTAGAAGCGGTCGGCCCCGAGCGGCGACCAGCTCCGGTCGACGTCGATGGTGAAGTCGCCCTTGGTGGTCTCGAACTTCACCTTGTAGGTGTCGGGCGCCTTGGCGGTGGCCTTGGTCGGATCCATCAGGTCGGGGTGGGTCGAGCCGGGCGGCACGGGCGTGCCCTCGGGCCTGGCCTCGGCGGGCGCCTCGGCGGCCTTGGCGGGCGCGGCCTCGGCGGGTTCGTCGGCCTTCGCCGCGGCGGGCTCCTCGGCCGCCTTGGTCGCCTCGGCCGGCTTGGCCTCCTCGGCCTTCTTCTCGCCCGCCTCGGCCGGGGCCACCTTCTCGGCGGTGGCTTCGGCCGCAGCCTCGCCCTCCCCCTTCTTGTCGCAGCCGAGCGCCAGCCCGCCCGTCATCAGGCCCAGGGTCAACAGAGCAGGCATCGCCAAACGGTTCATTCGGTCCTCCAGTCGGGTTCGGTGGGCTCGCACAGGGGAGCCTCGGCGGCAGACGATGCGACAGAGCGCCCGCCCGCGCAAGTCGCTGGCCCCCGAGCATCCAGGCGACACGGATGCTGCGCCAAGCGGCGGCGCCATGCTATCGTCGCCCCATGTCGGAGCCCGCCCTCGCCCGCCGCCCCCGCCTGGCCCGCTCGGCGCTCTTCGCCCTGGCGGCCCTCGCGCTGCTGGCCCTGGGCGCGCTCGGCTGCCACACCCGGCAGACCAGGGACTACGGCGCCGGCGAGTGCGTCGAGTACACGCCCGTCTGCATCTGGGGCACCCCGGTCTGCGACATCGACAAGCGCGGCTGCCGCGTCTGCACCTGCGCCGAGCGAGGCTCCCCCTCGCGCCTCGACAGCGATCCCGCCCACGATCCGCAGCCGGTCGACCCGCGCGACGGTCCCGGCCGCCCCTGACGCGGCGCTCCCCGCGTGGGCCTTGCGGCCGCGACGCCGCCAGCCCACCATCGCGCCCATGGACGCCTTCGGCCCCGCCACCCGTGCCTGGTTCGACGCCACCTTCGTCGCTCCCACGCCGGTCCAGACCCAGGGTTGGCAGCGCATCGCCGCCGGCGAGCACGTGCTGCTCATCGCGCCCACCGGCAGCGGCAAGACCCTGGCCGCCTTCCTGTGGTCCATCGACGCGCTGAGCCGCCTGCCCCCGGACGCCCCGCCCGGCGTCCGCGTGCTCTACGTCTCGCCGCTCAAGGCCCTGGTCTACGACATCGAGCGCAACCTGCGCGCACCGCTGGCCGGCATCGAGCGGGCCGCCCGCCAGGGCCACGCCGAGCTGCGCCTGCCCCGCGTCGGCGTCCGCACCGGCGACACCACCACCAAGGAGCGCCGCGACCTGGTCCGCCACCCGGCCGAGATCCTGGTCACCACCCCCGAGTCCCTCTACCTGCTGCTGGGCTCGGCCGCGCGCGAGACCCTGCGCACCGTCGAGACCGTCATCGTCGACGAGATCCACGCCCTGGCGCCCACCAAGCGCGGCGCCCACCTGGCGCTCTCCCTCGAGCGCCTGTCGCGCCTCACCGAGCGCGAGCCCCAGCGCATCGGGCTCTCCGCCACCGTGCGCCCGCCGGAGCTGGTCGCGCGCTTTCTCGGCGGCGACCGCCCCGTCGCCGTCGTCGACGCCAGCGCCCGCCCCGCCCTGGACCTGCGCATCGAGGTGCCCGTCCCCGACATGACGCGCCCCTCCGATGGCGTCGAGCTGCCCGAGGAGCTCGGCGCCGAGCGCGGCGGCCCCATCACCGAGGCCGAGCGCCGCACCAGCGTGTGGCCGGCGATCCAGCCCCGCCTGCTCGAGCTGATCTCCGCCCACCGCACGACCATCGTCTTCGTGAACAGCCGCGGCCTCTGCGAACGCCTGGCCCAGCGCCTCAACGAGCTGGCCGGCGAGGACCTGGTCGGCGCCCACCACGGCAGCATCTCCCACTCCCAGCGCAAGAACGTCGAGGAGGCGCTCAAGGCCGGGACCATCCGCGCCATCGTCGCCACCAGCTCGCTGGAGCTGGGCATCGACATGGGCGCCGTCGATCTCGTCCTGCTGGTGGAGTCGCCCGGCTCGGTGGCCTCCGGGCTGCAGCGCATCGGGCGCGCCGGCCACGGGGTGGGGCAGGTCTCCAAGGGGCGCGTCTTTCCGAAGCACCGCGGCGATCTGCTGGAGGCCACCGTCGTCGCCGGGCGCATGGTCGAGGGCGCCATCGAGGCGCTGCGGCTGCCGCGCAACCCGCTGGACGTGCTCTCGCAGCACGTGGTCGCGATGGCCGCGCTCGAGCCGCTGCCGGTCGCCGACCTCGAGGCGATGGTGCACCGGGCCGCCAGCTTCCGCGACCTGACCCACGAGCTGCTCGCCGGCGTCCTGGACATGCTGGCCGGCCGCTACCCGTCCACCGACTTCGCCGACCTGCGCCCGCGCATCGTCTGGGACCGCGACACCGACACGCTCAGCGGCCGCAAGGGCTCCAAGGCGCTGGCGGCCATCAGCGGCGGCACCATCCCCGACCGCGGCCTCTTCGGCGTGCACCTGGGACCCGAGGGCCCGCGCGTGGGCGAGCTGGACGAGGAGATGGTCCACGAGTCGCTGCCGGGCCAGACCTTCATGCTGGGCGCGTCGACCTGGCGCATCGAGGAGATCACCCGCGACCGCGTCATCGTCAGCCCGGCGCCCGGTCAGCCGGGGCGCCTGCCCTTCTGGCACGGCGAGGGGCCCGGACGCCCGGTGGAGCTCGGTCGCGCGGTGGGCGCCTTCGTGCGCGAGCTGGGCGCCATGGACGAGGCCGCCGCCGAGGAGCATCTCCAGAGCGACTGGCGTCTCGACCCGCTGGCCGCCCGCAACCTGGTCCGCTACCTGGAGGAGCAGCGCGAGGCGACCGGCACCCTGCCCACCGACCGCGCCATCACCATCGAGCGCTTCCGCGACGAGCTGGGCGACCTGCGGGTCTGCATCCTCTCGCCCTTCGGCGCCCGCGTGCACGCCCCGTGGGCGCTGGCGTTGGAGGCGCGGCTGTCGGTCTCCGCGGGCTTCGACGTCCAGACCCTGTGGACCGACGACGGCATCGTGCTGCGCTTCGTGGAGGCCGAGGAAGGCCTCGACGAACGCGGCCCCGACCTGGACCTGCTCCTGCCCGACGCCGATCAGGTCGAGGCGCTGGTCGTCGAACAGCTCGGGAACTCCTCGCTCTTCGCCGCCCAGTTCCGCGAGAACGCGTCGCGGGCGCTGCTGCTCCCGCGCCGCCACCCGGGCTCCCGCACGCCGCTGTGGGCCCAGCGTCTCAAGTCCCAGCGCCTGCTGGCCGTCGCCCGCGCGTTCCCCGCCTTCCCCATCGTGCTCGAGACCTACCGCGCCTGCCTCCAGGACGTGATGGATCTCCCGGCGCTGGTCGAGCTGCTGCGCGCCATCGCCCGGCGCGAGGTGCGCGTCGAGCAGGTCGAGACCACCAGCGCCTCGCCGTTTTCGCGCTCGCTGGTCTTCGCCTTCGTCGCCTCGACCCTCTATGAGGGCGACGCGCCGCTGGCCGAGCGCCGCGCCCACGCGCTGACGCTGGACCGCCACATGCTGCGCGAGCTCCTGGGCCACGAGGAGCTGCGCGAGCTGCTGGACGCCAGCGTGCTCGACGCGCTCGAGGCCGAGCTGCAGCTGTTGGCCGACGGCTACCGCGCGCGCCACGCCGACGGCCTGCACGACGTGCTGCGGCGGCTCGGCGACCTGGACGTCGCCGAGCTCGTCGCCCGCAGCGACGGCGACGCCGAGGCCTGGCTCGCCGAGCTGGTCACCGCCCGGCGCGCCGTCGGGCTGCGGGTCGGGGCCGAGGCGCGCTTCATCGCCGTCGAGGACACGGGCCTGTACCGGGACGCCCTGGGCTGCCAGCCGCCGCCCGGCGTCCCGCTGGCCTTCCTGGACCCGGTCGACGCGGCCCTGCCCGCGCTGCTGCAGCGCTACGCGCGCACCCACGGGCCCTTCGTGGCCCGCGACGTCGCCCGCCGCTACGCGCTGCGCCCGGCCGCGGTCGAGGCCGTGCTCGTGGCGCTCGAGGCGTCGGGCCAGCTCATGCGCGGCGAGCTGCGCCCGGGGGGCACCGAGCGCGAGTGGTGCGACCCCGAGGTCTTGCGCCGCGCCCGCCAGCGCACCCTGGCCAGGCTGCGGCGGGAGGTCGCCCCGGTGGAGGCCGCCGTGCTCGCGCGCTTTCTGCCCGCCTGGCACGGCATCTGCGACGACGCCCGCGGGGGCCCCGAGCGCCTGCTGGCCGCCATCGCGCAGCTCGAGGGCCTGCCGCTGTCCTTCCGCGACCTGGAGCAGGTGATGCTGCCGGCGCGGGTGCGCGACTTCCAGCCGCGGATGCTCGACGAGCTGGGTGCGCTGGGCCAGCTCGTCTGGGTAGGCCACGGGGCCCTGGGCCCCAAGGACGGCCGCGTCGCGCTCTACCGGCGGGAGCGCCTGGGTCTGCTGCTTGACGCGCCGGCGCCGTGGGAGGCGCCCTCGCCGCTCCACGCCACGCTGATGGCGCACCTGGAGACGCGCGGCGCGTGCTTCTTCCAAGAGCTGCACCTGGCGGCCAGCCGCGAGCAGGGCGAGACCCGCGAGCAGGACGTGCTGGAGGCGCTGTGGGACCTGGTCTGGGCGGGGCTGCTGACCAACGACACCTTCCAACCGCTGCGGGCGCTGGGCGGTCGCGGGACGGCTTCGGCGCGGCGGCCCGGTCCGCGCCGGGCGGCGCTGGCGGGTGGGCGGTGGTCCCTGGTGCGCGACCAGCTCGGGGTGGCGCCCGGGGCCACCGAGCGGGCGCACACGCGGGCGGTGGCGCTGCTCGAGCGCCACGGGGTGGTGACGCGCGAGGTGGCGGCCAGCGAGCCGCTGGTGGGCGGATTCGCGAGCATCTATCGGGTGTTCCGGGCGATGGAGGAGGCCGGCCGCATCCGCCGAGGCTACTTCGTCGAGGGGCTGGGCGGCGCCCAGTTCGCCTGGCCCGGCGCCGTGGACCGGCTGCGCTCGGCGCGCATGGAGCACGAGGCCGGCACCGAGGCCGAGCGGGGGCTGCTGCTGGCCGCGACCGACCCGGCCTGCCCCTTCGGGGTCACGGTGGCCTGGCCCCAGACCGTCGCCGAGGGCGGGCGGCCTCGGCGAGCGGCGGGGGCGCGGGTGGTGCTGGTGGCCGGGGAGCCGGTGGCCTTCCTCGAGCGGGGCCACAAGGCGCTGACCACCTTCGCGGCGCTGGCGGCGCCCGGGCGGCTCGACCTGCTCGTCGAGGCGCTGCGTGCGGCCGCCCGCCATCGGCGCGGTCGCGCCCTGCGGCTCGAGACCATCGACGGCCAGCCGGCCCGCCAGGCGCCGCTCGCCGAGGCGTTTCGGGCCTCCGGCTTCTCCGCCGACCACAAGGGGCTCACCCTGGAACCCCGCGGATAGACGGGGAAGTGGAGAGAACCCGGAGGGGGCGCGGGCGACCGCGCGCGGCCCACGGTCGAAGCGACTTGCGGGAATCCCGACTCAGCTTCATAATGCGCCGCGAATTGACACGGTTTCCATCGAGGACCGGGGCCATGCCGCGGGATGGGATCGTGTAGGCGGGCGTCACAGACTGTGGCGGCACGCGAAAGCCACACCGGCCGTGAGGACGGCCGATCGAGGAGTCAGACCCATGAACAAGGTTTCTCTGCTGTTGATCGCTGCTGTCGCTCTGGTCGTCTCGGGCTGCGAGAAGAAGCCCGAGGCTGGCGCCGAGCCTGCGCCGAAGGCTGGCGAGGCGGCACCCGCCGCCGAGAAGGCGGCCGAGGAGAAGGTCGAGGCCGCCGCCGAGAAGGCCGAGGAGAAGGTCGAGGCCGCTGCCGAGAAGGCCGAGGAGAAGGTCGAGGCCGCCGCTGAGGAGGCCAAGCCTGCCGAGGGCGCGAGCGATCTGCCCGAGGCCTGCAAGGAGTACGCCGACAAGATGCTGAAGTGCCTGGAGTCGGACAAGTACCCCGCGGCCGCCAAGGACGGCGCCAAGCAGGGCCTCGAGGCCATGAAGTCGGGCTGGAACTTCGGTGGCATGGAGGGCGCGGCGAAGGAGGCGGCGATGAAGGCCGCCAACGACGCCTGCACGCAGTCCGTGAACGCCATGAAGCAGTCCGGCGAGATGATGTGCCCGGGCGTGTGGTAGGTCGCTGACCTCCACGGGTGAGTGAGCCGGCCGTCACCGGCTCGCCTCGCCCGACGCTCTCACGACGCCCGAGTCCCCACGGACTCGGGCGTCGTCGTTTCAGCAGCACGGCGAACACGGGTGGAAGATGGGTCGACGCGCCAAACGCGCCCAGCGCTGCGAGCGCTGCCGCATGCACACCGACCTCTGCGTCTGTGCGCTGGCAAGCCAGCAGGCCATCGCGACGCGGGTCGTGGTGGTGATGCACCACCGCGAGGTGACCAAGACCTCGGCCACGGCGCGGCTGCTCGAGCTGGCCATCGACCGGGTCGAGTTCCACGTCCGGGGCGAGCTGGACGCGCCGGTCGAGGTGGCCGGCCTCGACGACCCCGCCCGGCGAGCGGTGGTGCTCTTCCCCGCGGACGACGCGGTCCTCCTGGACGCGGCCTTCGTCGCCGCCGACCCGCGCCCGGTCACCCTGGTGGTCCCCGACGGCAACTGGCGCCAGGCGAGCCGCATCCCCAAGCGCGAGCCGGCCCTGGCCGCGCTGCCGCGGGTGCGCCTGCCCGACGACGCCCCCACCCGCTACCGCCTGCGCGCCGAGCCGAAGGCGGGCGGCCTGGCCACCTTCGAGGCCGTCGCCCGCGCCCTGGGCGTGCTCGAGGGCCCCGAGCTGCGCGCCCGCCTGGAGCAGCTCTTCGACGCCATGGTCGAGCGCACCCTGAGCACCCGCGGGCGCTGAGGCCCGGCCGCCCGGTCAGTCCGCGTGGGCGGCGGCCGGCGGCGGGACGAACTCCCAGTAGCGCAGGCCCTTCTGCTCCCGCGCCTCCAGCGCCGGCCGGCGGTCCACCGGCATGCCGAGGCGCACCAGCCGGAAGATGTCGTCCAGCACGGTGCGGTTGTCGCCGAAGTAGGAGTGGCCGGTGAGGCTGGTCTCCACCCGGGAGGCGTCGACCGTGTCCACGCCGGCCACCACCACCAGCCCGTCGCCGGCGTCGCCTGCGCGCGGGTAGCCGTGCACCTTCTTCGACAGCAGCAGCGCCTCGTCGTTGGCCGAGGCGTAGAGCGTCACGCGCGCCCCCGAGTTCATGATGGCCGGGGCGATCTGGTCTTTGAAGGTGCTGGCGTCGATGTCGGGCGCTGCCAGCATCACCTCGCGAAAGCGCGGCGTGCCCTCGGGCATCGGCGGCATGAGCTGCAGCGCCTTGGTCAGCACGCGGTTGCCCATGCTGTGCGCCAGCAGGTGCACCGTGCCAGGGCCCACCTCCTTGGCGACGCGCTCGAGGAACTGCTTCATGTGGCCCACGGCCCACTCGGCGTTGGCCTCGTCGACGCTGTAGCCGATCTTGGTGCCCTGCGACGGCCAGCTGAACATCATCGGCGCGCCGTCGAAGTCCAGGTCGTAGGCTATTTGCGCGGTGCGCTGGGCGGCCTCCTCGAAGGTGGTGGCGTAGCCGTGCACGAACACGAAGGCCGAGCGGTCGCGGCCGCGGCTGACGCGCTCGCGCAGGGCGGCGTAGAAGTCGTCGGCGGGGAGCTGCTCGATGCTCTGCAGGACGATGTGGCGGTCCTCGTCGTCGGTGACCTCGAAGGTCAGCAGGGACGGCGCCTCGATCTGGCCCACCACGTGTCCGGGCGGGATGGTCACGTCGACGATGCCGGTGACCAGCTCGCCGCGCTCGGCGCCGTAGACGATCTCGGTGCGCGCCTGGCCACGGAGCACGGGGAAGGCCGCGTTGGCGATGACCACCAGGGCCACCACGCCGGTGAAGCCGGCCAGGAGCCACGCGCGGCGGGTGCCGCGGCGCCGCGCGCGCCAGACCAGGGCGCCGGCCAGCACCAGGCTGATGAGGGCGGTCCAGCCGAGCGCGCGCTGGGCGGCGGACAGGGCGTCGGCGGCGACGACGGGGGCGCGGTCGGTGCCGTAGTAGACGGGGACCGATACGGGCTCGGTGCTGCGCGGGTAGACCTTCTTCTGGTCGGGCTTCTCGGCGGGCGCGTCGAAGAGACCCGGGACCTCGGCAGGCGGAGGCTGCTGGGCGTTCGCAGGCTCCGCGCCCGCGGGCTCTCCGGCGCCGGCACCGCTGGCCTCGGTGGGGTCGGCCCCCACGGGCGGGGAGTCCACGCCGCCGGGGACCTGGCCCGGTGCGCTCCCGGCCGCATCGCCCGGCGCGCCTGCCGCGACGTGGCCGGCCGTGTCGACCGGCTTGGGGCGGGTCGTCGCGACCGGCGCTCGGGTCCCCTCGGCCGCGCCGCCGGCGGCCGTGCCACCCCCGCGCGTCTTGCGACCGGCGTACTTCGACTTCCGAGGCGCGCCGCCCAGGCCGCCGACCTCGCCGACTCCGGTGCCGGTGCCGGTGCCGCGTCCGACGCCTCCGGAGCCGGACTTGCCCGAGCCGATCACGAGGTCACCGGGGTCGGGCGCACCCTCCGCGGCGCCGAGGTCAGGGGGCGGCGTCTCGACCGTCCCGCTGCTGGCGTCGGGCCCCGGCGTCTCCGTGTCGGTCGTGCGCGTCGTGGCGCACCCGAAGCCGAGCAGCGTCAGCGTGAGCAGGACGACCAGGAAGGGGAGGAAGCGACGAATCATGGGCGCTCGCGGCGTGAAGGGGCGGGCCGCCGAGGAGTTGCGGTGTAGCCAAGACGTACCAGAGTCCCGATGGTTTTGTCCCGCACGCGGCACGGCCGTCAACCGTCGGTGACGCAACCCTCGGAGGCCGAGCGCACCAGCCGGATGTACTTGGCCAGCGTGCCTCGGGTCGCCTGCGGCTCGGGTGCCGTCCAGGCCGCGCGGCGGCGCGCCATCGTGGCCTCGTCCACGTCCAGATCGATGCGGTTCGCCGTCGCGTCGATGGTCACGTGGTCGCCGTCCTCGACCAGGGCGAGGGGACCCCCCACCTGCGCCTCCGGCGTGACGTGGCCCACGATGAAGCCGTGCGAGCCGCCCGAGAAGCGCCCGTCGGTCAGCAGCGCCACGTCGGCGCCCAGTCCGGCGCCCATCAGCGCGCTGGTCGGCGTCAGCATCTCCGGCATCCCCGGGCCGCCGCGCGGACCCTCGTACCGGATGATGACCACGTCGCCCTTCTGGATGCGCCCCTGCTCGAGCGCCGCCAGCATGGCCTCCTCGCGGTCGAACACCCGCGCGGGCCCCTCGAAGCGCTCGCCCTCCTTGCCGGTGATCTTCGCCACTGCGCCCTCGGGCGCCAGGCTGCCGCGCAGGATCTGGATGTGGCCCTGCCGCTTGAGCGGCGCCGACAGGGGCCGCAGCACGTCCTGGTCGGCGCCGATGGGTGCCACGTCCGCCAGGTTCTCGGCCACCGTGCGGCCGGTCACGGTCATGCACGAGCCGTCCAGCATGCCGGCGTCCAGCAGCATCCGCATCACCGCGGGCGTCCCCCCGACCGCGTGCACGTCGGCCATCACGTAGCGGCCACTGGGCTTGAGGTCGGCCAGCAGCGGCACCCGGTCGCTCACCCGCTGCACGTCGTCGAGCGTCAGCCTCAGCCCCACCGAGTGCGCCATCGCGATGAGATGCAGCACGGCGTTGGTCGAGCCGCCCAGCGCCATCGTGACCACCAGCGCGTTCTCGAACGCCGCCGCCGTCATGATCCGGCTCGGCCGCAGGTCCAGCTCCAGCAGGTTCCGCACGGCCGCGCCCACCGCCCGGCACTCGGCGACCTTGCCCGGATCGATGGCCGGCGTCGACGAGCTGCCCGGCAGGCTCATCCCCATCGCCTCGATGGCGCAGGCCATCGTGTTGGCGGTGTACATGCCGCCGCACGCGCCCGGACCGGGGCAGCTCCGCTGCACGATGGCCTGCTGCTCGTCGGCGGTGATGCGCCCGGCGATGAACTCGCCGTAGCTCTGGAACGCGCTGACCACGTCCAGGGTCCGCCCGCCCAGGTGCCCCGGCTGGATGGTGCCGCCGTAGATCATCAGCGCCGGCCGGTCCAGGCGCCCCATGGCGATGATGCAGCCCGGCATGTTCTTGTCGCAGCCGGGGATGGCCACGCACGCGTCGTACCAGTGCGCCGCCATGACGGTCTCGATGGAGTCGGCGATGAGGTCGCGCGACTGCAGCGAGTAGCTCATCCCGTCGGTGCCCATCGAGATGCCGTCGGACACGCCGATGGTGTTGAAGCGCAGCCCGACCAGATCGGCCGCCTCGACGCCGGCCTTCGCGTGGGCGGCCAGGTCGTTGAGGTGCATGTTGCAGGTGTTGCCCTCGTACCACATGCTCGCGATGCCGACCTGGGCCTTGCGCATGTCCGCCGGGGTGAGGCCCGTGCCGTAGAGCATGGCCTGCGAGGCCCCCTGCGATCGCGGTTCGGTGATGCGGGCGCTGATGCGGTTGAGCTTCTTCGCGTCGGTCATGACAGCTCGCCTCCGGTCCAGGGCCGCTCTCTACCACGGCCGCGGGCGCCTGGGGATGGTCAACCGGCACCCCGCCCGGCACGCCCCCGTCGCCGCGATGTTTCAACGCCTGCACGCGGCCGTCACCCCGCGGCCGCGCCGACTGTGCCATAGTGCCTCGCGAACGGGCGCCGCGGGAGGGACCTGGCAGTGGCGGGCGAGGAACACACACACCCGGTCACCCGCTGGCTGGACCGCGCCTCGGCGGCGGCGTTCACCAGCTACACGGTCGTCGCGGCCTTCTCCGTGTACTTCTGCATGTACGCGTTCCGGAAGCCCTTCGCCGTCGCCACCTACGAGGGGCGCACCGAGCTGCCCGGCCTGCCGCCGATGGACACCAAGGTGCTGTTCATCATCGCGCAGGTCATCGGCTACTGCCTGTCGAAGTTCGTGGGCATCAAGGTGATCTCGGAGATGACCCGCCGCGGCCGCGGCCTGGCCATCCTGGCCTGCATCGGCGTGGCCGAGGGCGCGCTGGCGCTCTTCGCGACCACCCCCGCTCCCTGGAACGCGTTCTGGCTCTTCGTCAACGGGCTCCCCCTCGGCCTGGTCTGGGGGCTGGTCTTCGGCTTCCTCGAGGGGCGCCGCGTCTCCGAGGTCCTCGGCGCCGGGCTCTCCGCCAGCTTCATCGTCGCCTCGGGCGCGACGAAGTCCGTCGGCATCTGGGTGATGGCCCAGGGCGTCAGCGAGATGTGGATGCCCTTCGTCACCGGCGCCATCTTCGTGCTGCCGATGCTGCTCTTCGTCCGCATGCTCAGCCTGGTGCCGCCGCCCACCGTCGCCGACGAGGCCCTGCGCACCCGCCGCGAGCCCATGGGCCGCGTCGCCCGCAACCGCTTCGTCCGCGCCCACGCGCCCGGCCTCATCTTCCTCACCGTCCTCTACATGGCGCTGACCGCCTATCGCGACTTCCGCGACAACTTCAGCCGCGAGCTCTGGGACGCCATGGGCGCCGGCGAGCAGGCCGCCGTCTACACCCAGACCGAGATCATCGTCGCCTTCGCCGTCCTGGTCGCCCTGGCCACCATCATGGCCATCCGCCGCAACCGCGCGGCCCTGCTCGCCGTCCAGGTCATCATGCTCGGCGGCTCCGTGCTCATCGGCGCCAGCACCTGGGCCTTCCAGACCCACCTCATCTCGCCGCTCACCTGGATGACCCTGGTCGGGACCGGCCTCTACCTGGGCTACGTGCCCTACGGCTGCGTGCTCTTCGACCGCCTCATCGCGGCCCTGGGCGAGGTCGCCAACGCCGGCTTCCTCATCTACTTCGCCGACGCCTTCGGCTACCTGGGCAGCGTCGCGATCCTGCTCTTCAAGACCTTCGGCCAGGCGGAGCTGTCCTGGCTCGAGTTCTTCGTGACCTTCAGCTACGCCACGTCGATCCTCTGCACGGTCTGCTTCGTGCTGGCCATCGGCTACTTCTACCGCCGCCTCGCGCCCGAGCGCGCCCCCGACCTCTCGGTGGACCTGCTCGCGGTCGGCGCGGTCTCGCCGGAGGAGTCCCCGTGAACCCGCGCGTGACCTCCGCCTCCGCAGGCGACCGCGCCGTCCGCGTCCGCCTCGACGACGGCCCCGAGCTGCAGCTCCACGCCTTCTGGCTGCGCGACGCCTGCGCCTGCGCGCGCTGCCGCCACCCGAAGACCCGCCAGCGCCTCGTGGAGATCGCCGACATCCCCCCCGACGTCCGCCCCCTCTCCGTCGCGGTCGACGCCGCCGGCGCCCTCGCCGTCACCTGGTCCCCCGACGCCCACGGCCCCCACGAGAGCGTCTACCCCGCCGCCTGGCTGCGCGCCCACACCTCGGCCGCGCCCGTGTCCCCGCCGCGCACCGGCTGGGACGCCACCCTCGCCCGGCGCATGCCCGACCTCGACCACGCCACCCTCGACACGCCCGCCGGCCGCCTCGCCTTCCTCGACGCCTTCGCCGCCCTCGGCCTGGTGCGCCTGCGCGGCGTCCCCCACGAGCGCGGCGAGGTCGCCCGCACCGCCGAGCGCTTCGGCCACGTCCGCGCCACCAACTACGGCCGCATCTTCGACGTCGCCTCCGTCCCCGACGCCACCCACCTCGCCTACACCGACGTCGCGCTGGCGCTGCACACCGACAACCCCTACCGCGACCCGGTGCCGGGCGTGCAGCTCCTCCACTGCCTGGAGTCCAGCGCCCGCGGCGGCGACTCGGTCATGGTCGACGGCGTCACCCTGGCCGAGCGCCTGCGCGCCGAGGCCCCCGACGCCCTCGAGGTGCTCCGGACCACGCCGGTGCCCTTCCGCTACCGGGACGCCACCTGCGACCTGCGCCGCGAGCACCCCATGCTGCGCCTCGACGCCGCCGGGACCCTGGTGGCCATCCACTTCAACGACCGCTCGATGGAGCCGCTGCGGCTCGCCCCCGAGCGCCTCGACGCCTTCTACGCCGCGTTCCGCCGCCTCGACGCGCTCACCCGCGACCCGGCGCTGCGGCTGGTCTTCCGCCTGGAGCCGGGCGATCTCGTCGTCTTCGACAACGAGCGCATCCTCCACGGGCGCGAGGCCTTCGACGGGCAGACCGGCCGCCGCCTGCTGCAGGGCTGCTACGCCGACCGCGACGCCTTCGACAGCGCCTGGCGCATGGCCCACGACGAGAGCTGACGCCGCGCCCTCGGCCGGTCCGTCACGTCGCCAGCTTGAAGACCACGCCCAGCGCCACGTCGACGATGCGCGTCGCCACCCGCAGCAGCGACGCCGCCCTCGCCCTGCGCCGCGTCGCCTCGCGCACCTCGGCGCTCAGCGTCTCGAGGCGCTCGACCTCGGCCCGGGTCAGCACCCCGCCGAAGTCCGTCGCCGCCTCGCCCCAGAGCCGCGTCCGCTTTGCCCGCGCGACCGTCCGCTCGCCGAACACCGCGTCGCGCACCTCCGTCGGCAGCCCGTCCACGGCCAGCGCCGCGTCGTAGGAAGCGATGATCTCGTCGAGCCGCTCGATCTCCGCCTGCCGCCGCGCCCGCGCCGCCTCCCGCGCGTCGGCGTCCAGCCGCCCCGCCAGGTCCGCCAGCGCCGCCCGCTGCGCGTCGGAAGCGTCCTTGCCGAGCCTGGCCAGCGCGTGCAGCTCCTCCAGCAGCGCCCGCGCCTCGACGATCCCGTCCCGGATCCGGTTGGTCGCGCGCGCGACCGCCTCCTCCCCCCGGGCGGGATCCCCCTCGTTCGTCGCGCTCATCGCCGCTCTCCCCCGCCCTTGGCCTTCTCGATGCTGCGCTCGATGAGCGCCTTCGCCTTGGCGACGGCGTCTTCGCCACGGGCCACCTGCTCGGCCAGCCGCTGCAGCTCGGGGTCGTCGCTCTGCACGAGCTGCTGGCGAAAGGCGCGCGCCTCCGAGAGCAGGCCGTCGATGGCCTCGCTCACCCTGGCGCCGCGCGGGCGCTCCAGGTAGCGCAGGATCGAGGCCTCGGCGTCGGCCGCGTCCGCCACCAGCGCGGCCAGCCGGTCGTAGGCCTCCTGGACCGCCGCCACCGACGCGGCGCGCTCGCGGATCCTCGCCGTCCTCAGCTCACGCTCGGCGTCGGCCAGCGCATAGAGATGATAGAGCGCCACCTCGCGCCGCGTGGCCGCGTCCTCGCCCTGGCCGCCGGTCCACGGCGAGCGCATCGACTCGAGGAGCTGCGCCTTCGCCACGTTCGAGCTGAGCATGTCGCGCTCGCTCAGCGCCTCGGCCGAGAGCTTCGCCAGCCCCTCCAAGGACGCCGCCACGGCCGCGCGGTTGGCGGCCAGCCGCTCGGCGACGGAGCTCAGCGCCTCGGTCTCCGCCCGGGTCAGCTCGCGCACGTGACCGCTGCAGCCGACCACGGCGACGGAGCCCAGCAAGGACAGCGCCATGAGCCGACCCATCATCGCCCACCCCCCAGGCGGGGCGCGGTGAAGCCCGCGTCGGAGGCGCGGCGCGCGAACACCTCGCCCAGCGCGGCGCCCGACGGTGTCACGTCGGCCTGTATCCAGCCGTCCACGACCTCGTGGACCGTCCGCAGGTACTCGACCGCTGCTCGGAGATCGGCCAGCCGCGCCGGCGTCCGGGCGGCCATCGTGTTCAGCTCGACCAGCCCGAGCAGGTAGCTGCGCGCCCGCGAGTCGGCCAGCAGCTCCGGCCGCTCCGACTCGAGCCGCGCCGCCCGGGCCTCGAGCGCGTCCGCCTGTCCCGCCAACCCGGCCGCCCGCAGCCCCGCCGCCGCCTTCCGCAGCTCGGCCGCCTGCGCACCGAAGAGCCCTCCCAGCGCCGCGTCGGCCGGCTCCTCGCCGGTGAGCTCCACCTTGGCCACCCGCCGCACCAGCTCCCGCGCCGAGGCCTCGGTGGCCTCGATCTCCTCGGCGACGGCCAGCAGCCCGTGCTCACGGAGGCGCGCCTCCCAGGCGGGGCCGTCCAGCTCGCCCGAGAGCGCGCGGGTCCGCAGCCGCACTGCGCGCGCCACGTACGCGTCCTGCAGATCGGCGCGGGTGCGCTGGATCTCGGCCAGGTACAGCGCCTGGAACTCCAGCGCCGCCGCGTCCACGGCGCCGAGCGTGGCCGTCAGCTCGGCCGACGCCTGCTTGATGTCGCTCGAGGTCGACGCGCAGCCCTGCGCGAGCACGAGCGCGCAGAGGAGCACGAAGCCTGGGACGCCACGGCGCAAGGGCCACCTCCCGTTCGATCACGCACCGCCTTGGGGACGCGCCGAGCCTACCAAGGCGCCCGGCGCGGTCAAGGCGCCCCGCCGCGGATGCGTTGGGGCCCGGCGGCGGCGTATCCTGCGGCCGTGAACGCCGAAGAGTCCACGAGCCCCGCCCCGCGCGCCTTCGCCTGCAACCTGTGCGAGGCGCTCTGCGGGCTGCACGTCACGGTCGCCCACGACCGCGTGCTCGCGATCCGCGGCAACCCCGACGACGTGTTCTCGCGCGGCCACATCTGCCCCAAGGGCCCGGCGCTGCGCGAGCTGCGCGAGGACCCGGACCGCCTGCGGACGCCGCTGCGGCGGCGCCCCGACGGCAGCTTCGAGGCCGTGTCCTGGGACCTGGCGATGGGCGAGATCGCTGCCCGGCTGCGGGCCATCCGCCGCGCGCACGGGCGTGACGCCGTCGGCTACTACGTGGGCAACCCGGTGGTCCACAGCCACCGCGCGTCGCTGGGCTCTCAGGTGCTGCAGCTCGCGCTGGGCACCCGCAACCGCTTCGACCCGAACTCCCAGGACTCGAACCCGCGGCTCTTCGCCGCGATGCAGGTCCATGGCGACGGCCTGGCGATGCCGGTGCCCGATATCGACCGCACCGACCTGCTCATCGTGCTGGGCGCCAACCCGGCGGTGACCGGGGGCAGCCAGATGGGGCTGGGCGACGTGCGGGCCCGGCTGCGCGGCGTGCGCGAGCGCGGCGGGCGGGTGGTGGTCTTCGATCCGCGGCGCACCGAGACCGTGGAGCTGGCCGCGACGGAGCACCACGTCATCCGACCCGGCGGCGACGCGGCGCTGTTGCTGGCGATGCTGCACGAGCTCTTCGAGCGGGGGCGCATCGACGAGGCGGCCACGGCGCGGATCGCCGGCGGGCTCGAGGCGCTGCGGGAGGCGGCGTCGCGCTTCGCGCCCGAGCGCGTGTCGGCGGCCATCGGCGTCGCCCCGGCCACCATCCGCGAGCTGGCGAACGCCCTGGCCGACACGCCGCGCGCCGTGGTCTACGGCCGCCTCGGCGCCTGCCAGAGTGCCTTCGGGCCGCTGGTCATGTGGCTGGTCGAGGCGCTGAACGCGGTGACCGGCCACCTGGACCGCGAAGGCTGCGCGATGTTCCCGGCGCCGGCCGCCGACATCGGCCCGCTGGCGCGCCGGCTGGTCGGCAACCGCTATGGCCGCTGGCGTTCGCGGGTGCGCGGCCTGCCGGAGTTCCTGGGCTCGCTGCCCTCGTCGGTGATGGCCGAGGAGATGGAGACGCCCGGGTCGGGGCAGATCCGCGCGCTGGTCTGCCTCGCCGGCAACCCCGTGCTCTCGGTGCCGAACGGGCCGCGGCTCGAGCGCGCCTTGGGAAAGCTGGACCTGGTCGTGGCCGTCGACCTCTACCTCAACGAGACCAGCCGGCACGCCCACTACGTGCTGCCGACGGCCCACGTCTTCGAGTCCGGCAACTACGACCTGGTGCTGCTGGGCCTCACCGTACGCAACGTGGCCCGCTACTCGCCGCCCATCGTCGCCAGGGCCGGGGACACGCGCGACGACTGGGAGATCTGCTCGGAGCTGGCCATCCGCCTGCTGCCCGGCGTGCGGCACCTGCGCAGACTGGTCCTGCGGCTTTCGCGGCGCCTGCCCGAGCGCCTCATCGACTGGCTGCTCCGCCGCGGGCGCTACCGCCTGCGCCTGGAGCGGCTGGCCCGCGAGCCGAACGGCGTCGACCTGGGGCCCCTGAAAGCGGGCGAGCTGCCGCGCCGCGTCCACACGCCGGACGGGCGCCTCCGCCTGGCGCCCGAGCCGCTGCTGGCGGACCTCCCGCGGCTGGAGGCCTGGCTGGACGCCCCGCGCGAGCCGCTGGTGCTGATCGGACGGCGACATCTGCGCGACAACAACTCATGGATGCACAACCTGCCCTCGCTGGCCTCCGGCAAGGACCGCGCGACGCTGTGGATGCATCCGCGAGACGCCGCGAGCTTGGGCCTGAGCGACGGCGTGACGGTCGAGGTGACGAGCCGCACGGGCTCACTGCGCGCGCGCCTCGAGGTGCGCGACGCCATCACGCCCGGCGTCGTCTCGCTCCCCCACGGCTACGGCCACGCCTCGGCGCGGGACCGCCTCCGCGTCGCCGGCGCCCTGCCCGGCGAGAGCGTCAACGCCATCACCGACGAGCTGCTGGTGGAGCCGGTCATCGGCACCTCGATCCTCAACGGCGTCCCGGTGAGCGTCCGCCCGGCCACTCGAGGAAGGCCGTGGGAACCGACCGCCACCGCAGACTGACCCCGTCCCCGCCGGCACGGGTCCCCTGCCCGGGGGGTGGTAGGGGCCCGGTGCTTCGACTATCGTCGCCGCGTGGAAGTGGACGCCATGTTGCAGGTCCTGAGGTCCCTCGGCGAGCATGGGGTGGACTACAAGGTCATCGGTGGCGCGGCGCTCGCCCTGCATGGCCTCGCCCGCGCGACTGAAGACCTCGATCTGTTAGTGGACCCGACCGACACCAACATCGCGCGCCTCCGCGAAGCCCTGCGGACGCTCTTCGACGACCCGAACGTCGACGAGATCGTCGCGAGCGAGATGCGCGGCGAGTACCCCGCGATACAGTACATCCCGCCAGGACGCCCCTTTCACCTCGACCTGCTCGCGAAGCTCGGAGACGCGTTCGACTACCCGGCCATCGAAGCGGAGTTCAAGACCTTCGAGGGCGTGCGCGTGTGCGTGGCGACCCCCCGCATGCTCCACCAGATGAAGCGGTCGACCGTCCGCCCCAAGGACCGTGTCGACGCCACGCGACTCGCCGAAGCGTTCGGTTTGGAGGGCTGAGCATGCCGGTGCGCAAGTTCCGCAGCGTGGAGGAGATGAAGGCGGCCGACAACCGCAGACCCAATGACCTCGAGAGCCTCCGCACCTTCGCGTACGTCCAGGCCATGGCCGCCCGCCTCGTCCCGCGCCGCTTCCCGGCGGGGGTGTACAAGCACCGCAACATCGAAGAGCTCAACCGCCAGACCGAGGCCTGGGCGAACGACCCGGCGACCTACCTGCACCCGCGGTCGGCGGCGCCACCCGTGGATGACCATCAGGCAGCGAAGACGCCTCCGGAGTGACCGTGGCACGTGCTGGCCAAGGAGCCGGCGACCATCCACGCGAGCACGGGTTCCGGCTGCGAGCAGGGAGGCCGTCGTCGCACGGCGCGCGCTCAGTGAGCCGGTCGGCCTCGCGCGCCGGCCCAGGAACGAGGCGCTCACGGCGGCAGTAGCGGCGCGGTCGGCCAGGCGGCGCGGAAGATCTCGTCTCCGTGGAGCAGGCGGAAGAACGCGAAGCGAACCTCGGACTCGTCGTACTCCGGGTGGCGGGCTCGGATGCCGGCGCGGGTGATGGCGCGCGCATCCTCGCTCATCCGCAGCGCCAGCTCGACCCGAGCGGGTCCGCCCATCCGCCTCCAGATGGCGGCTTGGACGGCGGCAGCTTCCTCGCTGGTGTCGAGCGGCCTCATGGTCCCGAGCATAGCTCCAACCCGCGCGCCTTTGCAGCCGAAGGAGCATCGAAGCCGCCGAGCCGGCGTCCCGTCGAGGTCCGCTCCGCCCCAGCAATCCAGCCAGCGCACAGCGGAGGAACCTTCCGCGGAAAGATCCGCCCGCGCTCGCGATTCGGCTGCTTCCATCTCCGAGTCGCGCCTCCCCGTTCGGCCGCTCCTCAGGCTCCGTTCGCGGGCGCCCCGCCCCATCCGGGCCGAGCCCTGGAGTTGCTCCCATCTCGCTTTCGCGTGCAGGACCAGCGCCCGACCGGCCGTCACTCCCGTGGGAGCACCCCAGGCCCAACCCCCCGACCGGCCGCTGTCCCCGTGGGAGGACCCCGGGTTGGACGCTCGACCGGCCATCACCCCCGTGGCAGGACCCCGGGTTGGACGCCCGACCGGCCGTGCCCCCAGTGCGAGGGCCCGCGGTCGGACGTCCGAGGACCGGGGCCCGTCAGACCGCAGCGCCGACAGCGCTCCCGTCGTCACCCACCAGCGGCCCGTCGGCGCCGGGCGTGACCTCGTCGTCTCCCGGCGCGCCGGCTGCAGAGCCCCCACCCGCGCGGGCGAGCGGCCGAAAGAGCCCGGCGTGCCTCGACAGCTCGCCGGCCAGCCGGAGAAAGGCCGCCGTCACGTCCCGCAGGGCCTGCCAGTGGACGTCCCAGCGCTCGCGCGTCTCGAGCTGCGCGCCGGTGGCCGCGTTCGTCTCCGCGGCGTCGGTCGTGACCCGGTCGATAGCGGCCGAGAGTCGGTCCCGCGTCGCGGCGACATCGCCCTTGAAGGCATCCGGGAAGGCCAGCCCCCCCTGGCCCAGCGCCTCGCCCAGGTGGATGAGGCCGTCCAGCGTCCGCTGGTGGCTGACGGTAATCGCGTTCGGCGGGCCGAGCGGGAAGAGCCGCTGCCGCACCAGGTCGATGTCGCGGTCGTCGACCACGTCGCTCCACGACGCGCCGAGCATCGCCGGCGCCTGGTAGTACGCCCAGGTGTAGAGCCGCACCGCGTCACCCGCCGCCTCGTCGCGCGCTCGCCTGGCCTTCTGATCGTCGCCCTCTTCCTTCAACCGCGCCGCCGTCCGCTGCTCGAGCGCGACGTGCTGCGCGATGAACCCGTCGAGCACCCGCCCGACCGCCGTATCGATGGCACGGAACTCCTCAGCCCGGGCGACCACCCGGTCCCCGAGGATGCGCCGGTCCCTGTCCGTCCTGCTCACCGCCATCGTCTCACTCCTTGTCGTCGACAATCGCTCGGAGCCGACCCGGAATGGGGAGGCTCCGGGCCAGCGTCCTACGCCCCGCCGCACCCCGTCAACCCCACCCCGGCCGCCAACCGCCGGGCCGCGCCGCGCCCCCTTGCGACCCGTCCCCGCCCTCGCCTACGCTCGCCGCCGACCCCTCGAGTCAGTCGTCCGCCGCTCCCGACCGCTCGGAGTCCCGATGCCCCCCACCCCCGACCCCCCGGCCGTCCAAGCCTTCATCACCCGCTGGCGCGCCTCGGGCGGCTCGGAGCTGGGCAACGCGCAGTCCTTCGCTCGCGAGCTGTGCACCCTGCTCGACCTCCCGCTGCCGGACCCCAAGGTCGCCAGCGAGGACCCCGCCGAGAACACCTACGTCTTCGAAAAAGACGTCACCTTCAAGCACGGCGACGGCAGCACCAGCAGCGGCCGCATCGACCTCTACAAGCGCGGCTGCTTCGTGCTGGAGGCCAAGCAGGGCGCCGAGTCACCCGGCGCCCTGCCCGTCCCCTCGGTGCCCCTGGCCGCCCCCATCCGCCACAAGCGCGGCGCCGCCGTCCGCGGTACCGCCGCCTGGTCGCTCGCCATGGAGCGCGCCTACGGCCAGGCCGCGCAGTACGCCCGCGCGCTGCCTGAGTGGCCGGTCTTCCTGGTCGTGGTCGACGTCGGTCACGCCTTCGCGCTCTACGCCAACTTCGCCCGCGACGGGAAGGCCTACCTGCCCTTCCCCGACCCGCAGAGCCACCGGTTCTTGCTCGAAGACCTCGAGAGCGAGGCCGTCCGCCAGCGCCTGCGCTCCATCTGGCTGGACCCGATGGCGCTCGACCCGAGCCGCCACGCCGCCCGCGTCACCACCGCCGTCGCCGAGCGCCTCGCCGCCCTGGCAACCTCGCTGGAGAAACAACAGCACGGCGCCGAGCCGGTCGCCGACTTCCTCATGCGCTGCATCTTCACCATGTTCGCCGAGGATGTGGGGCTGCTCCCCGAACACAGCTTCACGCGCCTGCTCACCGACATGCGCGACAACCCCCAGGGCCTCGCCAGCATGCTGGAGGCCCTGTGGCGCGAGATGGACCGCGGCGGCTTCTCGGCGGCGCTCCGCCAGACCGTGCTGCGCTTCAACGGGCGCTTCTTCCACGACGCCTCGGCGCTGCCGCTGGACACCCCGCAGATCGACCTGCTCATCGCGGCGGCGAACTCCGACTGGAGCCAGGTCGAGCCGGCGATCTTCGGAACGCTGCTGGAGCGCGCGCTCGACGCCAAGGAGCGCCACAGCCTGGGCGCCCACTTCACGCCGCGCGCCTACGTCGAGCGCCTGGTCTTCCCGACGGTCATCGAGCCGCTCCGCGAGGACTGGCAGAACGTCAAGGCGGCGGCGAGCGCGTTGTTGGCCAAGAGAAGCAAGCGCAAGGACCAGCTCGCCGCGTGGCGCAAGGAGGCTCTCGGGCTGCTCAACGGGTTCCGCCGCAAGCTCTGCCAGACCCGGGTCCTGGATCCGGCCTGCGGCACCGGCAACTTCCTCTACATCACCCTGGAGCACATGAAGCGGCTCGAGGGCGAGGTCATCGAGACCCTGGCCGACATAGGGTTTGCCAAGCAGGCCCTGGACCTGGCGGGCGCCACCGTGGACCCGCACCAGTTCCTGGGCATCGAGAAGAACCCCAGAGCCGTGCCCATCGCCGAGCTGGTGCTGTGGATAGGCTACCTGCAGTGGCACTACCGCCAGCACGGCAAGGTCGCCCCGGCCGAGCCCGTGTTGCGCGACTTCCACAACATCGAGCACCGCGACGCCGTGCTGGCCTGGGACGCCGAGGAGCTGGTGCTCGACGAGCACGGCGCGCCGGTGACCCGCTGGGACGGCGAGACGATGAAGAAGCACCCGGTGACGGGGAAGGACGTCCCCGACGACTCGGCGCGAGTGCCGGTCTATCGCTACACCAACCCGCGCAAGGCCGAGTGGCCGGAGGCCGACTTCATCGTCGGAAACCCGCCATACATTGGCAACAAGCGAATGAGGGTGGCATTGGGCGATGACTACGTCGAGGCGCTTCGCTCGGCCTATCCAGAACTGCCCAGCACGATCGATCTAGTGATGTATTGGTGGGAGCGGGCCGCACTAGAAGTTCGCGGAGGACGGGCGCGTAGGTTCGGATTCGTTACCACCAACAGCATCACGCAGGTGTTCAACCGGGCGGTGTTGGAGCGCCATCTCGATGAGGGGGCGCTTCTGTTCGCCATCCCTGACCACCCTTGGGTCGACAGCGCGAATGGGGCTGCGGTTCGAATCGCGATGACAGTGTTCAGCGCAGATGCGGACCAAGGGACGCTGGCGCAAGTCGTTGCCGAACGGCCGGGTCCCGACGGCGAGGTCGAGGTCGCGCTTTCGGAGCGCAGAGGACAAATCCACCCAGACGTCTCGATCGGCGCCGCCGTCACTGCCGCCCTTGCCCTGCGAGCAAACGCAGGCATGTGCCAGCAAGGGGTGAAACTGGTGGGCGACGGATTCTTGGTTGGGCCCGATGAAGTCGACCGTCTCACTGGGGCCGGAACCTCAGTGGTGAAGCCATTCATCAGCAACAGGGACCTGGTTCAGCGAACCCGCGCCCTCCATGTCATCGACTTCGACGGATACGACGAGGATTCAGCACGGCGGCACGACCCCGCTGCCTATCAGGTGGTGTTCGACACGGTCCGACCCTTGCGCTTGCAGAACCGCGACAAACAGCGGCGGCTCCGCTGGTGGCTCTTCGGACGCTCCAACCAGCGCATGCGGAGTAGTCTGGCCGGACTGCGCCGCTTCATCGTGACTCCCGAAGTCGCAAAGCACCGGCCATTCGTCTTCGTGAACGCACCCACCGTTCCAGACGCCTCGCTGTACGTGGTCGGGAGCGACGACGCACTCGCGCTGGGCGTGCTTTCGAGCCGACCGCATCTGATATGGGCGTTGTCCGCAGGAGGCACCCTGGAAGACCGACCCAGATATCAGAGCGGCCCCTGCTTCGACCCCTTCCCCTTCCCCGCCCCGACCGAGACCCAGGCGCAGGCCATCCGCGAGCAGGCCGAGGCCCTGGACGCCCACCGGAAGGCGCGTCAGGCCGCCCACCCCGACCTCACGATGACGGCCATGTACAACGTGCTGGAGAAGCTGCGGGCGGGCACGGCGCTGACGGCCAAGGACAAGAAGGTGCACGAGCAGGGACTCTGCTCGCTGCTGCTGAAGCTCCACGACGACCTGGACGCGGCGGTCTTCGCGGCCTACGGCTGGCCGGTGACGCTGAGCGACGAGGAGCTGCTGGAGCGCCTGGTCGCCCTGAACGCCGAGCGCGCCGAAGAGGAGGCCCGCGGGCTGGTGCGCTATCTGCGCCCCGACTACCAGGCTCCGAAGGAGGCGACCCAGCTCAGCATGGCCGCCGAAGCGGACGACGAGGACGACGAGGCCGCGCCCGCCACCCCCGCCGAGCGCCCCGACTGGCCCGCCGGCATCGTCGAGCGCTTCGAGGTCGTCCAGGCCGCCCTGAAGACCCACCCCACCCCGACCACCGCCGAGGCCCTGGCCCGCACCTTCAAGAACGCGAAGACCCCCCAGGTCGCCGACATCCTGGCCACCCTCCACACCCTCGGCCACCTCCGCCACCTCGAAGACGGCAGCTACGCGCCCTAGACCGCCGAACGCCGTCGCGCGGTGTGCGGCCCATCGAAGGAGTCATGACTTATGCCAATCCAAGTCGTCATCAGCCACGCACACGACGACGAGGCGCTCGCTACGCGCTTCGTAGGGTTGCTTCGCTGCGCGCTTCCGGCACTCGCGGGTGCGATTCGGTGCACCTCGGTCGACGGTCATGGGCTCGAAGCTGGAGCGCATACCTCGACCGAGCTCCGCGCCGAGCTTCGGGCCGCGCGAGTCGTCGTCGGTCTGCTGACTCCGCATGCTGCCCAACGGGGGTGGGTGCTGTTCGAGCTCGGCGCGGCGTGGGGGGCCGGAGTCCATGTCATCCCCGTGGTAGCCGCCGGCCTCCAACTCGCCGACGCGCCCGGACCGTTGAAGGAGGTGCAGGCCGTCGACGGGGCGAACGAGAACGCGGTGAGCCGCATGCTGGAGTCCATCGCCACCCGGACTGGCGTGCTGCTCGCCGGGATCGCTGCGTACAAGGTGGAGTTCCAACAGTTTGTGGAGGCGGCATCGGAACTCGAGGACGACGACGACG